>NZ_JAUSFI010000094.1 GCF_030651495.1 Undibacterium sp. | reverse complement strand
ACGCAGGAAATCGATGAAGCCATCGAAACCGTGACTCAAGGCTGGGGAAACCTGAAGGGTTGCGGTGTGCATACTTTCCTCTCATACGAATAATTAACCAAATTATGCACTAATTTTGCACTAATAACGCACTATAAATATTGATGTCGTTCCCCTATGTCGTGGGCGATACCTCGAAGTTGTCATCGGGGTAAATCGCCACGCAGCGCGGCAGAGCTTCCCCGACATCGATCTCGTCCGCGCCAACGCCGAACCGGGACAGCGCCGCGCAACGGGCCATTTCCTCGCTGGATTCGTTCACCTCGCCGATGTACTGTGACCGGCCTTCTCGGATCACGTACACGTTCCACTTTCTCAACATGATTTGAAACCTCCGTTGCAACAGTTCAAACCTCATGGCCTGACACGAAGAGCGTGTCAGGCCGCCTGGGCCACCCTCTCCACGGTTGCGTACTGCCGACTTCCGTTTACCCCGCCAACGCGGGCTCCTGCACCCGCTGTGTTGCGCCGTCCGGTCCCACAGGCGGTTCGTCGGCACCTCCGGACGGGCTGACTTTCTCAGGCATCCCGACCCGCAGCACGGTGGGCAACCAGTCCGAGCCCGCCACAGTCTGCTCGGCCCCCGTCACGGCGGCATCCTTCTTGAGTGCGGCCAGCGGGCTGGCTGCATTGGCATCGACGGCTTCGGTCACGACTTCCAGGATTCGCCCCTTGGACACGTGGTTGAAATACGAAGGGCCGGTGGCCGTCCACCATTTGCTCATGTCCAACCCCAAGGCGTGGGCTAGCGCGTCGTTGCTCTGCCGTTCGGGTTCGACACCACAAATGCCGACGGTGGTGACCGCGACCACGAAGGTCAGCAGTTGCAGCACCGTGGTCTGATCCTGCGCCAGCAGCCACGGGAAGACCGCATCCAGATCGGTCGGCAAGCGTTTGGCCCACGCGGCACGTTCGGCCTGCACCTTCGCCCAGGCAGCGCAGCTTTCCAGGTCATCGGCAGCGGATCGCAGTTCGAACTCGCTGTCGGTCGCGGTGATCGCGAAGACAGGTTCCACCCGGTAGTAGCGATGGTCGTTATCCAGGAACATCTTCTGGGCCAGTTGCGCGGAAAGCGCCGCCAGCGCCACGTCCGAACGATCGACCAGTTCAGCCTGAACGGCGATGACACGGTGGGCGGTAAGTCGCCGCATCAGCTTGTCGGAATGGACGGGGCGGGTCTTGGGTGATGGCAGCGACACAAGCGATTCGTCGTCACCGCCATCGCCTGCCAGCCGCACCGCCTGCGCCATCTCGCTACGATCTTCGGGTCGGACCAAGCCGCACTTGAGGGCCACTGCACCGTCGTTGCCGACAAAAACCACGCATCCGGCCTGGGCCATCAGGTCAGCAGGCCACACACTGAGAGTGTTTTCCAGAGCCTTGAACTGCGCCTGCAGACCCTCGGACTCGCTTTCGAGCTTCTCATATTCGCGGTCCTCATCGCCCTCATCTGTGTCTGCTTCGGCTAATGCTTCCATCTGGTCATGCAGCGCTGTCATTTTGGCTTCGAGTTCAGCGATGCTGGCGGCTTCCTGCTCGGTCGGCACGCGCCGGGTCTTGCGCAATTCACCGTACTTGACGAATTCGTCGTAGTTGTACCGCACGCGGACATCAACCCACTTCCAGCCCTCCAGCAAGACCTGCTTGGCCTTTTTCTGCAGTTTGTCGGTCGCCAGCTTTTCCAGCAGCGGAGCATCCAGCAGATAGGCTTTCTTGTCGTCGTCACTGAACAGGTCGCGACGCAGTGTGCCACCGGCTTTCTCATAGGCCTTGACAGTCACGTACTTGACCACCGGGTCACGATCAGATTCGATCTCGCCCAGCGTGAGCCATTGACGCAGGTAGTCAGGGCGGCGATTCCAGGTCGGCACACCGGCCCAAGCCTGCTCCTGCTTGTCGTGCTCATCGACCGAAGCCAGCACCATGAGGCAGTCCAGCCCGATCTTGTCTTCCCGGAACTGCGCCATCAACTTCGGGGACACTGTCGCCAGCTTCATGCGGCGTTTGACCACCAGCGGTGTGACACCAAAGGCGGCTGCCACGTCCTCAATCGACTTGCCCTGCCCGATCAGCCTGGCAAAGGCGGTGTATTCGTCGGCCGGGTGCATGGGGATGTGGAAGAAATTTTCTGAAAGGCTGGCCATCAGGGCCTTGTCGGCGGGCACGATCAGCACGGGAACGGGGTAGTTTTCGGGAATGTCGCCGTTAATGACCAACAGGGCCAGTGCTTCGAGACGGCGACCGCCTGCACAAACCTCGAACAGACCGCGTGCTCCTTTCACGACGATCAGGTTTTGCAGGACATTGCTTTCCTTGATGGATGCCGCCAGTTCGGCAATGCTCATCTTCGACGTGCTGCCAGCCGAGCGGGCCTGGTAAGTTTCCGACAGGATCAACTTGTTGAAGGGGATGGTGGTGCGGGGTGACGCTTCGATGACAGCTTCGATTTCGGCTTTAGAGAATTTCATGGAGAATCCTGAAGGGTTAAAAAGGACCAGCGACATGCTGTCCATGCATTCAGAATCTCATGCACTGCGCGTTCTTCAAACCCTTCTGTGCGATAGCATCGCTGCATGTTGCGCGGAAATCGTGTCGCAAATTCAGCCTGAATTCCGCCTTGCTCCGCACCACCCTCGCCATCCTGTCCATGCCACCGCTGTACGAAGTCCTGTTCCTGTTTTCCGCGCCGCGAGGGTATCTTGTAGAAATCAAGCGGCTGGATCAACCTGCTGATGCACCTAAGTCCCGTGTTTTCCAATGGTTATGGATTGATGCTGCGACCGTGACCACGCTACAGTTTGTGGACATGACCATCTCTACGCGTCAATACCGCACCTTCAAAGAGGCGCAGCTGTGGTTTGATGATGCTCAGGGCGAACTGTGTTGGAACATCGGGCCGACCGAACTGCTGGTGGTGCAGACGTCGAAGACCCTGACTCGTTCCCAGCAGTCGTTGGTGAATCTGCATCTGGATTGAAACACGCTCATCGCGCCGACGTACGTTTTGGTTGAAAGTCAGGCTCCTGGGGGTCGTGGTTATGCGGTGGGGATTTTCAAACGCAGTTCGGAAAAATTGAATTGTCCTGCGACCCAAAGCGGGCATAGATGTCCTGGGAATGGCTTCCAGATTGCAGTCGTTCCGAATTGTTCACACATCTGGTACGCCCTAAGCAGCGAGTGCCGTCCGCCTCGGCCGGGAGCCCGGTTCACGGTGCGTGGCATGAAACCGTCAATGGCTAACTTGGAACTCGGTGGGCGCAATGGCAGGTGCCGAGGGCACAGTGGCCATGCGCCTTCTCAGGCTGCAGCTCGGATCCCCAACCGGCGATCGAGAGTTCGCAGATCGCAGAAGTGCGCTTCAGATATCCTCCACATCACATATGAATATTGGGGGTGGGCATGGTTTGGACAAAAGATTTGCCTTTTCAGGCGCTGGCGCTGACCGGCGGAGGGTATCGAGGCCTGTTCACGGCGCGTGCTCTGCAGGAGATGGAGGATCACATCGGCGAGCCCATCGGACGTCGGTTTGACCTGTCCTACGGCACGTCCATTGGCGGGATCATCGCGCTGGCGGTGGCCTTTGAGGTCCCGATGGAGAAAGTGGTGCAAGCCTTCGAGAAGTCGGGCGAGAAGATCTTTCCCCCGCGCGAGAAGCCGACGACACGCGTCGCCAAGGGCTGGGATATCGCAAAGCACTGGAACCGGCCACGCTACCGGTCGCAAGCCCTGCGCGACGTTATCACGAGCCTCATCCCTGAGAACGCCACTCTCAACGACGCCATCCATGCCGTGGGCATCCCCGCAGTCAATGTCACCAGCGGACGCCCACAGGTCTTCAAGACGCGCCACAAGCCGGAGTGGACGCGCGACTGGAAGTACAAGGTGGTGGATGTGGCGCTGGCCACCTCGGCAGCACCGACGTTCTTCGAGTTGGCGGAGCTTGACGGCCAGCGCTACGCCGACGGCGGCCTGTATGCCAATGCGCCGGATCTGCTGGCACTTCACGAGGCCGAACACTTCTTCGGCGTGCCCAGCGAGGCCGTCCGCATCCTCAGCGTTGGTACCACGACCAATATGTACTCCCTGTCCTTTGAATCGGGCCGCCAGCTTGGTGTCGGGGGCTGGATGGACGACAACCGCCTCTTTTCCCTCACGATCTCGTCGCAGCAGCAACTGGTCGACCAGCTGATGCAGCACAAGCTCAAGGATCGGTACTTCCGCCTCGACGCGCTCCCGTCGCACGAGCAGGCCAAAGACGTCGGCCTGGACATCGCGACCGAGGCAGCGCGGCGTACGTTGACGGCCCTGGGCAAGAAGGCGGCCAGCGATATCCTCAAAACCAAGTTGGCGCCGTTCCTGAACCACCAGCCCCAGATGACCTTGGTCCGGGAGATCTGATATGGGCCGCGCCAGCTCGCTGTTTAACGGCGCCCGCGACCAGACTCTGATCAGCCGTGTGAGCCCCACAACGCGGCAGCGCGAGTTCCTGCAAACCAGCTGGAATGACTTGGCCGAGCACCTCAAAGTGTCGCTCAAGGCCAAGCATGGCTATGCGATCTCGACGTGGCTTCAGGGCTCTTACAAGTACGGCACGATGATCAAGCCTGTTCGCGCGGAGGATTAGTACGACGTCGATCTCGGCGTCTACTTCGAGTGGGGCAAGGGCGAAAACATCGAACCCACGGCCGACCAGTTGCGTCGTTGGGTGCAACAGGAGCTCGTCGACTACCGCGATCAATGCGCGGACATGCGCTCCGTGGTGGAGCCGCCCAAGGAGCGCTGCTCGCGGGCGTCCTACGAGCATCAGTTCCACATCGACACCCCGATTTACCACCTCAACAGTGACACCAACAAGCGACGGCTGGCCTGCCTGACGAAGGGCTGGGAGGCCAGCGACCCCAAGGCCTTCTACAAGTGGTTCAGGGATGCCCTCACCGGCGGCGAGCGCGAGCAGGTTCGCAGGGTGATCCGCTACCTCAAGGCCTGGGCCGCCTTGTCGTTTGACGACATCCCCGATTCGCGCCCGTCCTCGATCTTCCTCACCGTCCTGGCCACCGAGGCCTACCCCGACATCGGCCTCGCCCTCCTGCTCGGTGTCACTGACGACGACGCCTTGATCTCCACCATCCGGACCATGCATGGCCGGCTGAACGGGAGCCGTCGTGTCCAGAACTCGGCCACCAAGGCTGACGAAGACCTCAATCGCATGAGCGATGAGGCGTGGTCCGCGTTTCTGCCACGGCTCGATGCGCTAATGGACATCACCGAGCGCGCGGCCGAAGCGGCAGACGAAGGTGCGGCGGCACTGATCTGGACCGAGGCGTTTTCTTTCCTAATGCCACTGCCGGAGGTGGACGAGGTCGAGTTGGTCGATGAGCAGACCTCACGGGCGCTCATGCAACTGCCCGACATCGACATTGCGGTCTACACGGGCAGTGGTCAGCAGCGTCGTTTTGTGGCCAATCACCACAACCAGGTGAATGGGGTCGCCAAGGGCTGCACGCTGGTTTTCACAATTGCCAACCCTCACGTCGTGCCAGCGTTCGCCACCGTCGAATGGACGGTGCGTAACAAGGGATTTGAGGCGGACGAGAGCAGCGACCTCGGCCACCGCAGGGTGGGGATGCGGATGCTGCAGGCCGAAGAGCGGACACGCTACCTTGGTACACACCACATGGACTGCATCGTGCGGGTCAACGGGCAGGTCTATGCCGCGCGGCGTGTCCCCGTCACCATTCGCGATGTTCAGCATCATGTGCACAGCCCGGCTTTGCCCGCGTACACCAGGCTGAGGATCAAGCGCAGGCGCTGAACACGCAGAACTCAGTAGGGCCGGAGCAGCTCTCGGCGGCCGTTGCCGTGCGCCAACTCGACGTGAAGTGCCTCGCGTCCCACGATCACCGCCAACAACGGGCGTTGGTCGGCGCGCACCTTGGCCAGCTTTCGCCACTCATCGAGGTCAATGCCTGAGGGCGTTGGAATGTCCTGCGGGTGTGTGTGCCATTCACCGATGTAGCGGGTCGTGCCGACGCTGGAGCGCCAGAGGCGTCGCGCAATCGCTCGGTGCCCGAAAGGCAACCGTTCAAAGAGGTAGCGGAACTGCCTGTCCAGGCGTGTGGGCGTGGTGGCCAGGGAAACGAGCAGGCCGCGCTCGTGCACGGTACCCAGGAGCACGCCGCCGCTTTCCGGACGGTCGCCCACCTGGACGTTCTTCTCGAACACGCCGCGGACCTCATCGGAGAAGTTCAGCAGGAGGCTGCCGTCGCCGAGCGTCCAGTCACTCACGTGGCGCATGCAAGGCAACTTTCGTATCGGGGTGGTGTGCAGTCGCTGAAATGCACCTCGCGCGACTGGTCAAGCACGCGCGTCCTGAAGCTGGGCGTTTCGGCGCCGTCCAGCCAGGCCTGCACCATCTCCATCGCGAGCGCCGCCGCCTGCACCGAAGCGGAAGCGGGGAAGGGGACGTAGAGGCCCTCGCAGCCGTGCCCCTTCATGACGACCTTCGGCGGCACGTCGAACACGCGGTATTGATCGATCAGAGGGGGCTGGGACACGCAACGCGCGCAGGCGTGCTCAGGCTTGGCCTTTAGGAGGGCGCGGACGGCCACGCCTGCGCCCTCGACCCATGCCGACAGGAACGGCACCTTCTCCGCATACTTCCATGTGAGCCAATCGGTCAGGCCCTGCTCACCCGTGGTGTCGATCAGCAGGTCCAGTTGCCCCAGGTCCACCTCTTTGGCATTTTCGGCGACGGGAATAGCGTCGATGCCTGGCGCAATGCGTCGAAGCTCTTCGCACATCGCTTCTGCCTTGCTCGTCGTCAGGGCATTGAAGCCCAGTCGGTGGCGTCCCAGGTTGTTGGGCTCGAGCTTGCCCATATCGACCAGCGTTAGCTTCCCGCCGACCGTGCCCGCGCCGGCCTTTGCGAGCATCTCTGCGAGATAGCCGCCGATGGTCCCGCACCCGATCAATCCTACCCGGAGCCCAGCCAGCGTCTTTGAGCCGGGGAGATTTCGCGCGGCAAGGTACTCGTCGTCGATGCGGTAGACCGAGATGCGGTGGATCGGCAGGCGGTACAGGTTCTCACGTATCGACGACTTCTTGCCCGTCCCGGCCGATTCACGCTTCAGCTCGACCTCGATGCCGTACTGCACCACCGGTGAATCGATGAGCACCAGCACCCGGCGCACCTTATCCCGGAACATTTCCATGAGCCTCTGCTCGATCTTCTTGCTGCATCTCGGCTCTAGGGTGTTCTGCCATTGCAGGAACGCCTGGACAGTTTTTGGCGGCCAACTTCCCTGCATTGGCATCGGCCTCGACTTGGTGCGTACGCGAAACGCCGACAACTCGACTTTGGGCAGGCCAAAGCCGATGGCTTCTAGCTTTGCACGGGTCCGGGTCTTGTCATCAGTGACGATGCTCGTCTTTCCGCCGAAGGTGTAGGCCTCCAGGCTGCCCGGCCATCGCGCATTAACGTCCAGCATGCACGAAATACTGCCCCAGATGATGTGAAATTCCTCTGCCAGATCCTCGACCATCTTGCCGGCAAGGATGTCTTCCAGCACCTGCTCAGCCCGGTCCAGGCAGGCCATCGTTTGCCGAATCGGGTCGAAGTAGTCGAAAATGACCGAGTCCAGCGCCAAGTAGCATAAGTAACCGTCGGCGCTGAGATGCGGGAGCAGCTCGACTCGCCGTGCGGGCAGAGGGGTCAGCCAGACGCGAGGGAACTTGTCCAGCTCCGACGAAATGGCAATTTCACAAGGGTAGCTCTGCGTCTGCAGCTTGAGCGCGCCCGTGAACATCATCCAGTTGTGCCAACCGCGACCCACGTAGGAAAAGCCGCGCTGGTGCAGCGCGGCGGTCAGGTCTGGGATCGCGACCTTCTCGAACTTCATCCGGCGCGTGTCCGCCCGACCAACTCGGACGGGCCTGCAATTGCCGGAGATGCGGCGATTGCAGCGGCGACGGCGGAGACGGCGGCCCCCACCTTGACGCGATCGGGGCGGTCAGGAAGTCGCGAACCGAACAGGCCCCGCAACCATGTGCACGCCTGTTCGGCGTTGCCGGCGTCCAGGGTCGCCTGGAGCCTGCGGCCCAGATCCTCGAACTGCGCCGCGGCCTGCTCGACCATGTCAATGTCGTCGTTGGACGCACGGAGCCGGTCCGTCAGCGACTCCTTCTGGTTGACAGGGTTGTTGACGCCCTTGCGCAGCGCCGTCGGCAGCTGCCTCACGACATCGACCAGCGCCTGGTCGTCGCGACGATCCTGCTTCACGAACAGTGGCGTCGCCGCCGCCATCAGCAGGATCGAGCTCGGGCCGCCGGCCTTCCAAGTCCAGTCGCGGTACGCCTTGATGTAACGGACGACGCGGCGAAGCTGTTCGCCCTTGGTCTCAACCTGGTCGACGAACCACTCTTTCACCGGGCGTGGGTCAGAATGCATCCAGCCTTCCTCGCGATGAGCCAGTAGCACCTTGGTCGTGGGCAGCTCATCCCAGCTGTCCACCGCTGCTTCCGCAAAGTTGCGGATGCCCTCTAGGGCTGCGCGCCTGACGTTCTCCGCCTTGACGAGGGTCTCGAACTCCTTGTCCGGGATTGCGTACAGAGGGATGTCTATGTGCGCGAGGTCGCTGATCTCCACGCGGATGCAGGTGGGCTTGCCGGAAAGCTTCCAGCCTTTCTCCTCCACCAGCGACGCGAGCGCCTTCTCCGCCACGTCGAAGAAGACGTCAGCCGCGACGCTGGGGCTGTCGGTCAAAATCAAGAAGCTGAGCGGCAGGTAGCAGCCATCGTCAACGTCGGCCTGTTGAGGCTTCTGCGCGGGTGCGTTTAGCGTCTTGTAGGCCCAGGACCCCTGAGTAAAGAAACGCGGCTGTGGGACCTTGCCGGGGTGCCCTTCATCAGCGTACACGCGTGGAATGCCATCCCGCAGCGCCATGCGAACGTCATTTTTCGCTTCGGCGATGTCCGCTCGGTCATCTTCTCGAAGGTTCAGGTTGACGAAGAGGCAGGGTTCAAATTCGACTTCTGTGTAGAAAAGGGCACTCAAATTTAGCATGGGTAGTCGGGCGTGTGATGGTCGGCGCGACGCGTGGCTAGACGCGTCGCCTGCGGGCACCGAGCCACCCGTTCCGCCCTTCAACCAGCAAGCCGGCTACTGCTCCAAAGCGTCCTGAGAACCTCGGTATGCATGCATGTGGTGGCGACGTTAGCGATTTCAACAGTCACGTTTATAAAGAGGGACAAAATAACTAAAGCCAGTAGCAGTGCTTGCCAGTTAATCAGCTATTGGTAAGATACAGACTACGCGAATGAACTGGACATAATCGGGCTGGAGCCTGCATAAAGAAACTACTATTGCTTTCACCTCAAGCATTCAGCGCCCTACAGTTGCTTAGGCAAGTTGCGCCAAGACTCGCCAATGACTTCGCCGGGTTGGGCATCGTCTTCTACGATTCGTTGACGGCGCTGCCGCATTTGCCACTCGAAGTCGGGGGCGACGAGCGTTTCGAGCTGCCCGTCACAGGGTTCGAGGCCATTTGCGAGGTGATTGTCCGTACCGCGCGCCGGTCGTCCCTGTGGCACGACGGCTTCCACTTCATTCATGCGGATTCGGCGTCCCTCACCCATCTGTGCCAGTTCATCGCGCCACCGCTGCCGGCCGCGCTGGCAACTCTGCCGCGAGCTAGTGGCGCCCGACACATGACGGCGTTGCTGGCCTCGAGGGTGGCAGGAATCGCGGCGATCGGGCTGCTGACCCATGAGCGTGAGGTGTCGGTTTACGAAGGCGGTTTGCGCACCGTGAGGGATACCCTCTGATGCTGCCCGTCAGCCTGACCTACGCCGACCTTGTACGGCTGATAAAGTACTGCGGGTACATCGTCCTGGTGGCGACTGTCGGCCTCGTGTTTTTTCGGCGAACTGAACTGCAGTCCGAGCCGCTGAGCGTCATCTGGCAAAGCGTCTCCGCTGCCCTGGCTGTGCTGCCTTTGTTGATCTGGATCTTGTCGAAGTTGCGTTGGAAATACCGGTGGCTCGCATGGCTCATGGGAAAGCGTATGGTCCACGGGCTGTGGTGGGGTGAGCTAAAGACCGAGTTCAAACCAACCGAATGTGCCGAACCTTTGCCGCCCATCCCCATTGCGTTCGTGGTCAGGCAGAGCTACTTTTTCCTCACGATTCAGTCCTATACGCCCAGCATACCGGCCCGTTCGACGCTCGAGAACATGGTGGTTGAACCGCGCAGCTCAATAGCCCAGCTTCAGTACGTCTTCGAGATGCGGCGACTGCAGGACGCTGAGGATAAGATCACTACCGGCTACGGTGACCTTCGGCTCACGTCGGGCGACAAGCGCTTGGAGGGCTACTACTGGACCAACTCGCCCACCAGAGGGCGAATCACCCTCGACCTCTTGACGCGGGACTGCAGCGAGATCGACTCGTTTTCGGACGCTGAGAAGGCGCGGATCAACCTGCTGCAAAACGCTAACTCGTCTCGCTGACTAACGCGTCCAGCAGGCATTGAAGTTTCGTCCTCGACGCAATGGCCGCCCATTACGCAGGCCATTGGTTACAGCCTGAGCAACTGGCGGGCGTTGATCCGGTTCCTGGATGACGGCCGCATCGAAGCAGACAACAACATCGCCGAGCGCTCCCTCAGAGGCTGCGCCCTTGGGCGCAAAACTATTTGCACTTTGGCTCCGATGGCGGTAGCCATGCATCTCGGGCGCGGTGTAGTTGAGCCCATACCGTTGGCGGCCTGAACGCAATCCAAACGTTGCCGGTGATGTTGTCACGAATGCGAAAATCACTCGCATGACTGCACAGATTTTAAAACTCCCTGCAAAGTCCCGAGTCAGGTCCACGAAGTCCTATCAACTTTGGGTGGAACTCAAAGGCATCAAGCCTGCCGTGTGGCGACGCATTGCGGTGCCCGGCACCATCAAGCTCCCCCGCTTGCATCACATCCTGCTGGTGGTGATGGGTTGGCAAGGCGAGCATCTGCATGAATTCAACTTTGCAGATGCCATTTATGGCGATACGTACGAGGATCCAGAATCAAAGTCGAAGACGAGTCCCGTGTGTCTCTTGTGAAGGCGCTTGCCGGTTCGGCTTCATTCACCTGGGTCTATGACTTTGGCGACTACTGGGCGCACAAAGTCAAACTTGAACGAATCGTGGATCTGGGCGAGCCGCTAAAGACTGCGATATGCATCACCGGTGCAAACCCTGTCCACCGGAACACAATGGCGGCGCACCTGGCTATGAAGAATTCCTTGAAGCCATTCGTGACCCGCAACACCCTGAACATCAGGTCATGCTCGAACACTGTGGGGGTGCATTCGACCCCCAAGAGTTTGATCCGATGCAAGCCCAGGAACGATTGAACGGTATCAACACCTGATCGCCGACACCGTCAAGTACGGTATTCGCCGAGCTATTACGAGCAGACAGACATCTTACTGAGCAGTTTTTCTCTTTGATTTGTTGCATCAGGAGTGGTGAAAACCAGCCGTGATCCGTTGACATTCCAGCTGTCCCCTGCTGAAAGGGATTACTGATGCGGCTAATTGACAGAGTAATTTGGCTTCCGGACAGCAGTCATTGGCGACTGACAACAACTGGCCCGACGTGTGAATTCCCAGCCAGCTCGCACGAAAAAATCCCAAAGCAATTCGTCAATCAATACGCTGGAGTTTGAAGGTACCCACCGGGCCGGCCACAATGCGACCTCCTTCGACCAGTCGCCTGATGGCTGCAGTCATCGAACCCAGCGGAATCCCAATCTGCAAGGCAATTGCGCCCTGACTGATTGCAGTGAATTCGTCTGAATTTAAGAATGTCTCAAAATATTGCATCAGCGCGGCGGCATTCCCTTTCAGTGCAGTCCCCACAGGAACCGTACTCTCCGGTCCAGACAGGATGATGGTGGACTGTTTGCGCGCAGACTTTGCTCTGGCTTTCGGTGCCTTACTTTTGACAACCAAATCCATTGGCGTCAAATCAGGCGATGCAGTCAGGACAAGAACTGGTGTCACAGAATGCGGCTCATCGGCGACCAGTGCCGTGATGAAACTGTGCACCTTCTTGAGCTCCAGCTCGATCTGGGAAACCGTTTGAGAAAACCTCGCCAACGATTTCCAGTTTTCAAACAACGCATCATTGCCAACATTGAAAGGATCCTGCCCCATCGCCGTAGCGACCCGTTCAGAGTAGGCCTGCAATGCCGCCTTGAGTTCGATGTCGGCATCGAAAACAGCAGAGCCCGCTTTTTGAATGGCTGCGACAGTTGCGTTGGAAATTGGCATGGGATTAATCCTTGAAGAAAGTGCCGACAAGCAGGCAATGCGAGAGTTGGTCGCCTGCTCGGATGGCAGCGTGCGTGTCAGAGTCGGTCTGCACTTGTAGTGACGGTGGCTTCACGTTCAGTTCGCTGAGCCGGGGGCAGTTGCTACGTTGAAACTGTTCCATTATCAAGGACTAATTTAGGGGTACGGTGTTACCGCATTGTCATGGCCAAGGCTTCATTGCGCCGCAGGCTCCTGAGCCTTATCCATCAGCCCTATTGATGGCCAAGACTTTTTTCAGGCGCTGTCGCCTCAAGGCACCGGGAACAAGTAATTTCCACACGAAATCCCCTGCCTTTGCCGGGATTCAGGCTGGCAAATCAAACCATCGCGGTTCTCCGCCATTCTTTAGAGGCAAACTGATTACGCATATTGGCCTTAAACCAAAGCGCGCTCGTCGGAGCGTTCCTGGGTCTGCTCAGGCGTTGCGGTCGTTACCCGCCTTCCCTGTTTGGCGCTGCCCCCCGCGGCTGTCATTCGCACCTGGGTTCTTACCCCACTTGAGTTATTCGTCTGCCGTCGTCTGACGGTCGACCATTTCATTCCTGTTTAGTCCATAGAGCCCGCCCGCCTCTCCGTAAGCCCGGCGGGCTCGCGTTCACACACGGGGGGGCATTTCTGCCCTTCTCATTCATTCCCACTCGGGGAGCACGTCTCCCCAGTGGGTGTCTGTGTTCCCCCTATTTTTTGGAGAACACACCCATGGCACGCTATACCGCGCCGTCCCTATGGTTACCCGGGTTCAATCCGGAGCCATCCGAGCCCGCAGCTCTTTTCATCGAGACCGAACCGCCGACGTCTGAACTGGCCTCTTCAATGGAGGAAAGTTCTGCTGACGAGCTGGTCGAACCCGCCCGTCAGCGTGTCAACTGGCGCGTAGTCAGCGGCACCGCAGAAACGGCCATCCGCAATTTGTGGCCGCGGTTGATCCGCACCGACTTGCACAATCTGGACGGTAGCGTCACCAAGTTCGAGGCCAACCTGGCCGCCATCAAGGTACTACGACAAATTGACGCTGAGGATCGCCCGGCTACCCCGGACGAACGCAGCACCTTGCTGCGCTACACCGGCTGGGGCGGCTTGCCCGCCAGCTTCAACCTCGAAGCTAAAGACGCGGCCTGGGTTAAACGTGCGCGTCAGTTGAATGCACTGCTGACGGCGGATGAGTACGAATCCGCTCGCGCCTCGGTCAACAACAGCCACTACACCGAAGTCCATGTGATCGAGGCGATATGGCAGGCCGTGCAGCGCTTTGGTTTCAGTGGCGGCCGCATTCTGGAGCCCGCTGCCGGAATCGGCCACTTCATCGGCGCGATGCCAACGGCCATCGCCGAGCAAAGTAGCGTCACCGCGGTAGAAATCGACCAGTTGTCCGGTCGCATGCTGCACGCGCTGTATGCGTCGGGCGGCGTGGACGTGCGGATTTCTCCCTTCGAAAAAACCGCCCTGGCCGACAACTGGTTCGACCTGGTGATCGGCAACGTGCCGTTTGGCAAGTACCCCGTCGCCGACGTGAGCAATCGGGCCTACGCCCGGTTCAGCATCCACAACTACTTCTTTGGCCGCGCGCTGGATCTGGTGCGGCCCGGTGGGCTGGTGTGCCTGATCACCACCAGTTACACGCTGGATGCACAGGATGCGACTGTGCGCCACTACCTCGGCGCACAAGCTCAGTTGCTGGGCGCGATCCGGCTTCCCAAAGGTGCTTTCTCAGGCATCGCGTCCACCGACGTGCAGACCGACATCCTGTTTCTGCGCAAGCGGCAGCGGGCCGAGATGGTCGATGACACGTGGCTGACCCTCAATATGGTGCCCGAGACACTGCGCGACCCGCAGTGCTATCAGAAATACCTGCAGATCAATGCCTGGTACGCCAAGCATCCTGAGTTCTGCATTGGCCGGATTCGGCAGGAGAGCAACGGCTACGAGGAAGTGCCGGTCGCGGTGTTCGACGGTGACCTGGAAGTCGCATTGCCGGAACGGGTTGCCCTGCTCCCTTCTGATGTCTACGCGCCGCTGATCAGAAAACCTATGGCGCTGCGCGTCGTGGTGCCGGCCGAATCCGTCGCCCACCCCGGCAGCTACCGCCTCCACCAAGGGCGGGTACATCGGGTCGAAGGCAGTGAGATGACGGACGTCCATGACCGGCTCAACGCGACGCAGCGAGGCCGGATCACTGGCATGTGTGCCATTCGCGACTACGCCCGGACCTTGCTCGACGCACAGCTGTCCGAAAGTAACGACGGACGGCTGGGTCACTTGCGGGCCCTGCTCAACGGCACCTATGACCGCTTCGTTGCCAAATACGGTTGTCTGAGCACCCGAGCCAATGCGCTGGCGTTCCGGCGCGACCCGGATTACCCCTTGCTGCTGTCGCTGGAACACTACGATGAAGAATCGGACACCGCCAAGAAGGCGGCGCTGTTCACTCGGCGCACGCTGACACGGGTGGTGGAACCAGCCACGGCGGGAGAACCGGTCGAAGCGCTGGCGGCATCCATTCAGTGGCGCGGTCGGGTCGATCCAGCCTACATGGCCGAACTGCTCGCCGCGCCTGAAGCCGCGGTTCTGACGGCGCTGGCCGATGCCGGTCAGGTCTTTCTCGACCCGGCGGACGCCGATTGGAAAACCGCCGACGACTACCTGTCAGGCAACGTGAAGGCCAAGCTCAAGCAAGCCGTGATGTCGGGCAGCGCCTACCGGCGCAACGTCAACGCGCTGGAGCAGGTGCAACCCGAAGACCTGCCACCAGCGTCCATCGAGCCGCGCCTGGGTGCGGTCTGGATCCCGGCCATCGACGTCGAGTCGTTTGTCCAGGAGGTTCTTGAACTCAAGGACTGCCAGGTCAGCTATTCGGCCGAGGCCGGTGCCTGGTCGGTGCGTTATGACGACTGGAAAGCACGCCAGAACGTGAAGGTGACGCAGGAGTTTGGCACCTCGCGCATGAACGGCATCGAACTGGTGCAATGCGCACTGAACGTGCAGGTGCCCACGGTACGCGACCCGGACCCCGAGACGGACAGGTATGTCGTCAACTCTGATGAAACGCTGGCCGCACGCGAGAAACTGGGCCTGATCAAAGACCGCTTTGCTGCCTGGGCCTTTGAGGACACGGTGCGGCGAGAAAAGCTGTGCCGGATTTACAACGAGCTGTTCAACGCCACCCGGCCACGGCAGTTCGATGGCTCCCACCTGAAGCTGCCGGGGTTCTCCCGATGCTTCGTGCTGCACCCGCACCAGTTGGATTCCGTCTGGCGCATCGTGCAGTCTGGCAACACCGGGCTGTTCCATGTGGTCGGTGCGGGCAAGACGGCAGTGTGCGTGATCGCCAGCATGGAACTGCGTCGGCTGGGTTTCATCACCAAGCCCTGCCACGTGGTACCGAATCACATGCTCTCGCAGTACACCGCGGAGTTTGTCCGGCTCTACCCGAACGCGTCGGTGCTGATGGCCAGCAAGGAAGACCTGGAGGGCGACCGTCGACGGGAGTTGGTGTCGCGCATCGCCACAGGCGATTGGGACGCAGTGGTCGTCACGCACTCGAGCTTTGAGCGCATCAAGATGTCGCCGCAATTCACGGAAGGCTTTATCAAGGAGATCATTCATGAGCTAGAAATGGCGGTACGCGCCGAAAAGAGCAACGATCGGTCCAACCGGATCGTCAAGCAACTGGAGGCAATGAAGAAGAACTGGAAGGCCCGGCTAGAACGACTGCTGGCGGATCAAAAGAAGGACGATCTGCTGACCTGGGAACTGCTGGGCATTGACTGCCTGTTCGTGGACGAAGCCCATCTGCACAAGAACCTGTACCGGTTCACCAAGATGACGCGCGTCGCGGGGCTGCCTTTGACGAGCTCTGAACGGGCCTTCGATCTGTTCCTGAAGACACGCTACACCATGCAGATCCATGGGCATGCACAGCGTGGGGTGGTGTTCGCAACGGCAACCCCGGTGGCCAACACCATGGCGGAGATCCACACCATGATGCGCTACTTGCAGCCCAATCGGCTGGAGGAACTCGGGCTGCAGCAGTTTGATGCCTGGGCGGCCACCTTCGGGGAGAGTGTCACAGCGCTGGAAATCGCACCGGACGGCAGCGGCTACCGCATGCACACGCGGTTTGCTCGGTTCATCAACGTGCCCGAACTGATGGCAGTGTTCGGCGAAGTGGCCGACATCCGCACGGCGGAGATGCTGAACTTGCCGGTGCCTCCCCTGCGCGGCGGCAAGCCCCGCATCGTGGCCTGCCCGGCCAGCAAGGCACTCAAGGCCTTTGTGCAGACCCTGGTGCTACGGGCGGAAGCCATCCGCAATGGCAATGTGAAGCCGCAGGACGACAACATGCTGGCGATCACCACCGACGGCCGCAAGGCTGCGCTGGATTTCCGACTGGAGGCACCGCTGGCCAAGTTTGACGCCAAGGGCAAGGTGGCTGTCTGCGTACGTGAGGTGATGGACATCTGGCGCAGGACCGCGTCGTTCCGGGGTTCCCAGATGGTTTTTTGCGATTTGTCATCGCCCAAAGGGGACAAAGGCTTCAGCGTCTACGACGATTTACGGCAACGGCTGATGGAAGCGGGTCTGCCTGACAAGGAGATTGCATTTGTGCACGATGCCGACACCGACGTCCAGAAAGCCACGCTGTTCAAGGCGGTGCGCGAGGGACGGATCCGGGTGCTGCTCGGGTCCACGGCGAAGATGGGAGTCGGCACCAACGTGCAGACCCGGCTGTGTGCGCTACACCACCTCGATGCGCCCTGGCGTCCTTGTGACGTCGAGCAACGAGAGGGGCGCATTTTGCGCCAGGGCAATGAATGCGAGGAGGTGGAGATATTCAGGTACGTCACGGAACAAAGCTTCGATGCCTACCTCTGGCAAACACTGGAAACCAAGGCACGATTCATTGCCCAGGTGATGAAGGGTGACAAGGGCCTCCGGTCGCTGGAAGATGTGGAATTGGCGACGCTGTCGTATGCCGAGGTCAAAGCCCTTGCATCCGGCAATCCGCTCGTAATCGAAAAAGCCGGTGTGGACGCAGAAGTGGCCAAACTCTCAACGCTGTTCTCGGTGTGGCGCAACCAGCGCTACGCCAATGAAAGCGAAGTGGGACGCTTGCCCATGATGATCGAGGCGCTGGAGACGAAGATTGCGCTGTATGCCCAGGACGTGGCGAGGATTGAACCACAGACCATGCAGGGCATTGCCCTGGAACTGGCGGGTCGCCCGGTCACCGGGCCGGACGCCGTGGGGGAAGTCCTGCGAGGTCTGGTCAAGACTGCGAAAGAAGAGGTGCGTACCGGCACCCGGATGATTGAGCGCGTCGTCGGCCGCTTTGGCGGGTTTGACTTGGGCATCCTGGCTGCTCGCGGCGAGGAAGTGCCCAACCTGTACTTGTCAGGCCATTGCCTGTACAACGCTGAACCGTACCAGACAGGACCGGCCCTCGCGGCAGGTTTGCTGGCAGCACTGGAGTCGGTGTCCAAACACCACACTGATGCAGTTGTGCAATTGGAGGTGCGGTGCAAGCGGCTAGAAGACATCCGGCTGGAACTGGCCCGACCGTTCGAGCACGAGGGTCGTTTGGTAAATCTGCTCGCCCGTCAGAGAGAGCTGCTGAAGCAGCTTGACCTGGACAAGGATGAGATGGGCAGCGCGAAGGTCGATGCCGAAGAGGTGCGACAGGCCGCTTGAGTGAGTGGACCCCCATGGCTGAAAGGCGATGGGGGTCTTTTTCTATTCTTATTTATCCACAGACCCTGTGGATAAACAGACAACGGCAAGCCCGAAACCGGCGTCTGGCAACGGCACAAGTAGCCTGCCCGCAAATTGGGCACATCCAGAGAATGAGGTGCAAAACTTTCAACAATGATCAACGAATGCCGACGTCAGTCCCTTCGCTCAGACGACACGTCAATTCCGGAGTATCAAAATATTGCGGACAATACTTGCCTGGCAGAAATCATTTGGCCAGATAACAAAATAGGAATACAAAATGGCAACTGCAAAGAAAGTGGCTCCCAAGGCTGCAACGACAACAAAGAAGGTAATGGCTTCCGCGAAGACAGCAAAGCCCGCTGCGAAAGCCCCCGCCAAAAAAGCATCCGTGTCCAAGACAGCCAAGACCATTGCCAAACTGACGGCAAACATCGCCAAGCTGACCGAGCGTAAAAATATGATCGCTGCTGAAATCAACGCCCTGCGTGATCAGCGCACTGCGCTGAAGGTTGCGCCTTCTGTTGCAGCACCTGCAGCGCCCAAAACAAAGGCCGCACCTAAAGCGGCTGCCCCCGCCAAAAAGGCAAAGCCGACTGCAAAGAAGTAATTTGGATACGCGGCGCTTTCGCCCAATATGAAAGGCCCCTCGGGGCCTTTTCTATTGCGTGTACCGCAATCTGGTTGCTACGACCTATCCACATTCGGGTGAACAGATCGCCTGGGATTTTTCTACCCGCTTGCGCGTGACCATCTCGGATCGGGGTCAATGCATGGCACGTAGAAAGCAGGACATGATCGCCCAAAAAACAGTGCAGTCGCAAAGGGATACCCATCAATTGGACTGCCGAGCTTGCCATGCTCCACCCCAAAGCACCTGATGTTGCGGGCGCTTTGGGGTGGTATCACCCTGTCTGTTGCGGAACATCCTTGATCACTCACCGCCTCCCGAGCCACACTGCAAGGGCTATCCGTGGGCATCGAGCCTGCACAGCCTTCATCAGAGGATTCCTGTCCTCCTGAAGTCCAGCCTGCCTGGCGTCGCAGTCGTTACCTGCCTTTGAAAGAGTCCGGGCTTTCGCCTGGTCTGGTCATGTGCTTCTCGCACATGGCCTCGTGATCCGTTCAGCCCCAAGCTGACCACTGTGCTTGCCGCTAGACCCTCGAGTTTGACGGCATGGATGCCGTGCGCGGTGACATCCTGCATGTCATTGCTGTTCGACATCGATAGAAGGCTCCCGTTCGAGAGAACCGTGGGTTTTCGTTTTCATGGCACACCGAAAGGTGTCGCCACCAAGCTGCTCGGCCATCTATGGCCCGAGCATTCCCGAACGGGGAACTCCAAGTTCCCTGCCGGGGATGGGTGTTCCCCTTCTGACCCTGAAGGAGAGCACCATGTTCGCAGTCCCTGTGACGAGAGAAACGCGTCCCATTGGCGTGCTGCTGGGAGGATCTGGCCTTGCCCGGATACTCGCAGTTCGCAAGCCAGTGGTGGCCGCATTGATGAGACCGTCCCCGTCTGTTTCCGAGCAGAACGGATCGGTTGTAGAAGCCTGCACTTCGGCGGCCTGACCATGCTGGCCAGTCTCTACCGCAAGCGCGTGGCAGCCATGGCGATCCAACTCGCCAAGGATGACCCTCAATTGGTCAAGGAAGTGATCGCCCGCCTCAGAAAGGCTGGCGAGATCGAGTCCAACGATCTGGTCTACCTGGACCAGATTGCCGACCGCTGGATCAGGATTGCCCGGGAGAACCGGCAGAAGACACGTCGCTGACAACCAGGTCCAGCGATGCGGGCGGTCGCACGCCCTTGGCCTTGGCCATCTCCAGGACGATCTTGTCCAGCAGATCAGGACGTTCATCAGCCAGCGTCTGGGCCCACCGGCCCAGTGCCTGTTCGATGTCGTCCTGTGTTCGCGTCCCTGCGAAGTCGATACCGAGTGATCGGTAGTCCTCGACTTCGTTGGGCGTGAACCGTACCGCGTTGCCTGCACGAAGCATTGTGTGGGCCTTTCCTGTGTGTCGTGTCATTGAGCTTATCAGTGGCATGCATCTTCGCAAGCCCTCGGGGAGTCCACCACCTCCCCACCGGGGAAAAGGTGTTCCCTCTTTCATCTGGAGAAACACCATGTCCCTTGAGAAACCCCATCCTCGCACGAAGCGCTCCAGCATCGAGCACGAGGAAGAAAGAGCCTGGGTCGGCTTTTACAAGCGGGTTGGCAATGATCTTGCCCTCGCCACCGAAGTACTGGCCCAACTGGATTCCGATCCCGACATGAAGCGCGTCCATCTGGCTTTGTACCTGTGTTGCAAGGAATCCTTGCGCACACACAAAACCAAACAGGCGCGCAACAAGCGGATCGGGCAGTTTGTCCGCTGGTTCTGCAGCGGGCTGTTCACGCAGTTGTTCGTCCAGTGGCCGAACGCATGGCGGCGAAGTCTGCGCCAGGGCGGCGACATCGTCACCGAGTGCCTTCCCGAGACCGCCAGAGATGTCGGCAAAGAGCCTGCCATGGCCAAAGCCAGGCAATTGACCCAGGAGCCCACCTTCGCCACGGCGCAGGCGGACTTCCGTCAGCAGAGAACGGTCGAGCCAGCAGAGCCTGCTGCTGAGACCCCACAGGCCGGTGATTCGGCCCCCTCCCCGGCTGCCCGCAAGGCGGCCTGATTTGTCAACACCTGTGGGCTGCCCGTCAGCCCGCCCCGTCGACTTGCCTTGGGGCTTGGCGGCATCCCTTATGAAAGGAATTCATCCATGACATCCATTGCTGATACCCTGCGTGCCATCGAGGCACGCGCCGAACGCGCCATCGTCCAGGAATTGCGACTGATGACGCAGGAGATTCTCGCCATGCGCACCCTGCTCGTGCTGCAAGACCGTAACCACGCTGATGCCCTGTTGCTGAAGCTGGACCGCCTTACACAAGACCAGACGGTGGCACCGGTGAGTGTGACTGAGACGCCTGTCTATCTGATGCCAGACTTGCGTATTGATGACATTCAGGCGCTCGCGCCTGTGGCGTACAAGGTCCATTTCTATGGCCGTGCGTGCGGTGATCTGGAAGACGTCGTGACGCTCGATGCCTTCGACGCTGGCGTCCAGTTGGTTCTTGATCGCTTGGATGCCCATCGCGGACATGCGATCGAAGCCAGCTGGACCAATGGCAGAGGTGCCCTCAAAGTGCTGACGCCTTCGGGCGCCACGCTGGCGACCGTCGAAGCGGCTGATGTCGTTGAAGTTTCTGTGGACCCCATCGTCAACAAAGTCTGCCAGGCACTGCAATTGGGCGATGCCTCGCGCATTGAACAGCTGTTCGGCCTGATGCTCAAGGCTGCCTGAAGGTGTCCCGTACCCGGCGTATCCCTGTTACGCCTCGTGGAACCTGCCTTGCCCTTTGGGGTGGGGCAGGCTCATTTTTCTGGTGCGCCAAGGATCCTGGGTCTGGCAGCACGGCCCCGCCGTAGCCGCTATGCGACCTGGCGGCACTGCCGGTATTCCCGGTCGATCAGCCAGTGGACAAACTCCGTTTGCTCCGAAACACCCCAGTAATGCGCTTTGCACCTTGCGACGTAGGCGTCCAGGTCACCCAGCGTGCAGATGCCCACCGGTTCGATGTCGGTGATCTTGGTAAACACTTCAATTTCCTTGCGGGTCAGTCGAATCTGGTCGTTGAGTCGAATCATGGTCAAGCCCCAGCCAATGGGTTTGGCGGGTATCTTGGCCGAATTTGACCCAAATGTCTCCGGTTTTCCGGGGTGGGCATTAAAGATATTTCCACTGCGACCACAGTCACAGGTCAGTGTCACGCCACTGTGAGTTGCGCCCCCATCTGGAACAACCCGTCGCGCCCATGCAACGCATCCGACGCCAGTCAGTCGACTCCTGGCACACGCCACCCAAATCCCTCCGGCTTCGATGACATTTACGGGTGGTGTCGTGGCGCCCACCCTTGAACACCGACCATCACTGCGCCAGACTATGCAGGTAATCCCTGTGCACTCCATCGTGGAGTGCCCATCCGGTCTATGGCCGGCGTCGCAGTCGACACCTGCCTTATCAGCAGCGCATGCCCCTGCCTGCGCATCCCGAGCGGGAACCTTGTTCCGCTCAGGATCGGCGTTTCCGCTTTTCTGTTTAACCATAGAGGAGAACGCCTTGAATCCGTCCTTTCTGTCCCGTGCCGACCTGGTTCGCGAGTTGCTCGCGCCACCGGTCCGGGATTTCATTGCAGCCACACCCCATGTGGGCGATCATGAATCAAACTACCAAGGAGTAGCTGCCAACGATTCCGTCGTCAGCCGCAAACTCGGCGTGGCCCGCGAATTGCTCTTGCGTGACCTGCAGGCGCAGATGTGCACTGGTCCGGTCATGAGTACGCCGAAGGTGCTGCGGGATTGGCTATGCCTGCACTGTGCGAACCTGGAGCACGAAGTGTTTCTGGTGCTGTACCTGACCGCCCAACTCCAGTTGATCGAGGCCGTGGAACTGTTCCGCGGCACCTTGACTCAGACCAGCGTTTACCCCCGGGAGCTGGTCAAGGGCGCGATTTCCCGCAACGCCGCTGCCGTGGTCGTTGCGCACAATCATCCCAGCGGCCATGCGGAGCCCAGTCGCGCGGATGAGTTCCTGACGCAGACGCTGAAAACAGCACTGAACTTGGTGGACGTGCGCGTGGTCGACCACATGATTGTGGCGGGCGGCACGGTGCTCAGTTTTGCCGAACGCGGCTTGATCTGACGCCTTGGCTTGCGTTCCTGCCAATAATTTTTACCCCAAGGGGCTTACCGCCCCTGAGGGTGGGTGAGTCCTTCAATGTCGTGAAGGAGAAACGATGACTGCATCTACACCACCCCATTGTCCCGTCTGTTCGGGCTTCGGGGTCTTGCTGGGCCAACTCGGCCCATTGCGCTGGTTTCGCTGCCGGGCCTGCGGCATGGACTTCAACCGCCCATCCCGTGCCCGCCGGGCAGCGAGCCCATCACACCAACCCCAAGGAGTCCCCCATGGATGAATCCACTGTCACCAGCCTGCACCAGCAGGCCGAACCGCTGGCCGCACTGTCGAGTGCACATCTGACACTAGCCACACGCCAGAAGTTGATCGCCAATGACTTGTCGGTCAACGCCTATCCCACCGCCCATGGCGGCTTTGTCTATGTCGGTTCACCGCGCTACGACATCCCGACGGAAGCCGACCTGGCGGCCGTCTTTGAAGTGGCAGAACGGGCCGGTATCGTCTGGCTGAAGTTCGATGCCGATTCGGCCGTCATTGATGGGCTTCCGGTCTTCGGCATCCCAGGAGAGACGTTGTGAGTCAGCATTCTGTCCACATACGCTACCGCGACCGAGAAGTGGTGGTGGTTGCGGGCTATGACCGACCGCTGAACGATCTTTTCTTGCAGGTGCTGGGTCATGAGGACGCCCCTCAAGCCACAGAGGAATACGTGTTCTACAGCAGCCTCCATGAGCCCCAGCGCGACTGGACCGACATCAACACCGTGTCGGACAAGCTGACCGAACTCGGCATCGCCGTACCGGACAGCCTGTTGGAAGCTGTGTACCTGGACCAGTTGTTCCATGTCGGCAACCGCATGGTCCGACACCACATCGACCAGCCACCCGAGGTATTGCTGGCTGGATGAATTTTCTGGGCCACCGCCAGGTGGTCTCAAGTCCCTCAGGGCGTCGTGCTGTAAGGCCGACGCCCTGTTTCTTTTGGAGCAAGATATGCAAACTGACAACATCCTGCGGGGAAAGGAACGCCCAGTCCCGCAGGTTACCCTCAACACTGAGCAGAAACTGTACGTGATCGCCACTGGGTATGGTTGTAGCTGCTTTGGCTTCGACAATGCCCGCGACCATGCGAATCAGATGGCGCAGCACCTAAACCGGACCGACTTGTTCTTCTCTCCGCACGACTACGCGACACTTGCCGGGTACAAGAAGTACGAGGAAGCGGTTTCGGCATGGTCGCGGTCAGCCCTGACCCGTCAGACTTACTTTGACCCAGGAACAGATCCCAAAGCCGCAGCCGTGCTTGAATCCCGCCGTCAAACCGGTGGCAAAGTGCGACTCGTGTTGGGCGACACCGGCACCGGAGAACCTTGGCTGAATGAATATGACGTGGTCGGCAAGATTGGCCGCTCAGGCGGGAGTCTCAAAGTCCCGCTGCTGGTGGAAGAAGGTGAGTCGGGCGGCGGAGCCATCCTCACGGCTTGCATGCTGAACATCATCGACTGGAAGTCGGGACGGACGCTGTACCGTCATCCCGCCTACCGGGAGCCAGAGCTCAGTTTGCAGCCATCGGACACGCCAGAGCGCCCCTGGGCCGTCATTCATCTCAATGACGTGATTGCCCGGTTCAAAGACATGGGCAAGGCTTGCGCTTACCTCGCATTCATGCGAGGAGAAACGATAGAGCCACGGGTCTTTCAGTAACGCAAGAGCTGGGCAATGCCCGACAAGGCACTCGCCATCGGTCACACCATGGCGGGTACCGATTCGTCGAGTGGTGGTGTGCGAAAAATTTCCCGTGACGAAGGATGCTCTGCCAGATAGATGGGAAGCGCTTCCGCCGCCCAAGGCACGAAAACAATGTCGGTAACCCCAACGCTGAACACGATCTTGTCCAGCTTGTGGGGGTCGACGAAGGCGGCCACGACCGGACCTTCCAGCTTGCGGAGCTGGATTTTCTCGGTCAGCAGGTGGATCGTGATCCCGTTCAGGTCCAGTTTGTTGTCCCGGTCCAGCACCTTGACCACGCTGTCGCCGAAGACGGTACGCACGACGCCGTCCAGATTGCTTTTGTTGTGGACGGCCAAACCCATGTTCGCGCGATTGCGCTGCTGCATCAGCGCGCTGCATTGGAGGAATGCAGCGCGCAGGGCCGCTTCATCCGGCCCCACGGAATGGGTGTGAAATCGTTCGGGTGTCAAACAGGCTCCTCTGTCGCCAAGATACATTGTTGAAATTGTTAGCGGTATTTTGCCAAAAGTGAAACTTCGTCTGATATGGGGATGCAGCTTCAAACGGCCACACGCGCCGCTGAGTGCGTTACCGCTATCTGCGCACCCAGGTCAATCACTACATCGGCCATGGCCGTCAGCTCCGGCGTCTGCGACACGAAAAACTCCCGTTAATAGCCGCCCAGACGCAAGACTTCCCGCTTCATCGCCATGAACATGCGTTTGCGCTCAGAATCCAATGGTCCATCGGACTCATCAGAGAATAGCGTGGCATAGCGCCGCCCAGAGTTTAGGACCAGATACTGAGGCCACTGCCCGCGTCAAACACTCGTTATGCTGAGTCACCCAAGGCCTTGGACCGCTTCTCTCCTGCGGGAGCGCACTCGCTGAACCACCACTGCCCCCCTTCGCAATGGATGCAAGGACACCGACGTACCAACACAGGTACTATTTGCCCTTCTGATAGATTCTTGCGAAAGTCGCCGCCTATGACTGACATCTCGCTTCAACGCGACAGGCTTGAGAAGCCGACACTCATTTATCCATTCGCATCGCCGCCTGAAGCTGGCAAAGTGATCGAGATCGCGCCCGGCGTGGTCTGGAAGCGCATGCCACTGCCCATGGCGCTCAATCACATCACTGTCTGGGGGCTCGAAGACGACGCTGGCTGGGCCGTTGTTGACACCGGCATGCGTACCGACGAAACCGTGGCGGCATGGCGCGATCTGTTTGCCAATGCAAACGAACAGCGCCCCTTGACGCGAGTTTTTGGCACCCACATGCATCCGGACCATATCGGAATGGCAGGCTGGCTGACCCGAAAATTCAACTGCCGTCTGTGGATGACCCAGCTGGAATACCTGAACTGCCGCGTGTTAACTGCCGACACGGGCCGCGAGGCGCCCGAGGATGGTGTCACGTTCTACCACAGTGCTGGCTGGAGCAGCAGTGCCATAGAAAACTACCAGGCCCGCTTTGGTAACTTTGGCAAATATATCCATGCCTTGCCTGACAGCTATCGGCGCATCCAGGATGGCGAAGAGATCAGGATCGGCGCCAACACCTGGCGCGTTATCGTTGGCACCGGTCATTCGCCCGAGCACGCCTGCCTGTACTGCGTCGATCTGAAATTATTGATCTCGGGTGACCAAGTGTTGCCCCGCATCTCCTCCAATGTATCCGTCCACCCCACCGAACCGGACGCCAACCCCATGCGTGCGTGGCTGGAGTCATTGGCCAAGATCAAACGCGAGGTGCCCGACGATGTGCTTGTCTTGCCATCTCACAACGACTGTTTTCGCGGCCTGCACGCCCGGCTGCACTACCTGGCAGCATCGCAGGAGCGCACACTGGACCGTTTGCGCCACACCCTGAAAGAACCCAGGCGCGCGATCGATGTGTTTGCCGCCCTGTTTGGGCGCAGTATCGGCGAGACCGACGGCAGCCTGTTGAACCTGGCCACGGGCGAGAGCCTGGCCTGTCTGAACTATCTACTACATCGCGGCGAGGCAAAAATCGAGCTGGATGAGACCGGTGTCGCCCGGTATCAGATGCGCTGATCGACGACTTGGGAGCCTGTCAAATCCTGACTGCGCTGGTCGACCACTACTTCGCGCTTGGCAGGAAAGCCGGATGCAGCTGAAGCGACGTGAACGCGAGATCGCCCAAGTGCATCGCAACATCAAACCGCAGGTGATCTCGATTCAGCACAGACCGCTCCGATGGCGACACAGACGGGAAGCACAACACGCGCGGGTATCGGTTGACCCGCGTAGGCCCGGAATGGTTCAGACTGCAGCGGCGACACATCCTGACTCCCGGGCCCCGACTTTCAACGTATCCAGATCGATCACAGCATCCGCCATCGCCGTCAGTTGCGGCGTTTGCGAGACAAAGAACTCCCGCTCGTAACCGCCCAGGCGCAATACCTCGCGTTTCATCGCCATGAACATGCGCTTGCGCTCTGGATCGAGCGCGCCATCCGCCTCGTCCGAGAACAGCGTCGTATACCGCCGCCCCGTGTTCTGCGCCAGGTACAGTGCGATCGCGCGAGTCAGGCAGACCTCCACGAACGTGCGTTCGCCGCCGCTCATCAGGCCCACGCTCTTGCTGTCGTCGGTCTCTCCATCGTGTACCACAATGTCGAAGCCTTCCTTCTGTTCGCCCTTGGCAGTTTCCAGCAGGGTGTGGATGGACACCGTAAAGCGCGGCCCATAGCACGCCAGCAGCAGGTCGTTGGCCAGTACCGACAGCGCTGGGCCGGCGTCATCGATCGCCAGCACGATCAAGCCGTCGTTGCTCATGCAGCGCGCGAAGAGGTTCCAGTTGCCCAGTTCGCTTTCAACATGGGCGCTGCGCGCATCGACCTTTTCTCGCCGGGTGGCCAGTGCGACCGACTGCTGCAACAGTGCTTCCAGATTCTGCGCGTCCCGCACGGCCGCCAGGTGTGACTGTTCGGTTGAAGCCACCTCAGCGCGGGCATCCGACAATGATTTCGCGGCCTGGACCAGCCGTTGCTCGTCATACGCTGTCGGCAGCGCCGCAAGGGCGTCATCCAGGCGAGCCAGCGCCGCACTCGATTGCCAAACTTGCCGCTCCGACTGTTCCGCAATCGCTCGCCGCGACGCAGCAATCTGCTGGCGTTCGGTCCGTTCCTCAGGTGTCTCGGCGCCGTTGGCTGCTACGTCGCTGTGCCCCAGCGCAGCCAGTTCCTGTGCAATATCGGCCAACGTCATCTGCGCCTGTGCACACTCTCCGGCCTTCGCGACCAGCACGGACAGACGGGTAATGCGGTCTCGCGCAATGGCTTCGAGGTGCTCGGCCCATGCCAATGCCCGTGGTGCCCCCATCAGCGCCTCGCTCTGTCGGCGGACAGCTGCCAGGTCACGTTGCGCCTGCGCCTTCTCCTGGGTCAGGTGGACGATCTGGGCCCTGGCGCTGGGAACCAGAGCCTGCGCCTCGTGCGCATCGCCGAGCAACCGGCACCGGCCCTGCAAATCGGTTCCAGCACAAGGCACCTCCCCGGTCAGTCCGAACCGATGGGCAAGCTCTTCGGCCTTGAGTACGGCCTGGCCCGCATCCCGCTCGATGCTGGACACCTTCTGTTGGATCAGGCGCTCAGTCCCCTGGCTCTGTGTCAACCGTTGCGCTTGCAGGCGGCACGCACCGGTACGCACGCTGCGCTGGGACAGCACCCGCTCGGCCAACGGCAGGCGGTTGCCCGCACGCCGCACCGCGTCGGCCCCGGCGAGTATTTCCAGACATCGCCGCCGCGATTGCTCCAGAGTCTGACGCCGGGCGCGCTCTTGCTGCACCCGGCTGGCGATACGCTGGTCCAGCCGTTCGAGACGCTGGCCCTCCCCCTTATCCTGCGCCTTGAGCGCGCTTTCGGCCTGAGAGCCAACGTCGGTCACGGACTGGCGCTCGGCCACAAGTTGGGCGCGACGCGCCTCGGTGGCCCGCGATTGCTCGCGCCCGGCCATCAACTGCGCATGTCTTGCTTGGGCGGTATCGAGCACGTGCTGCGCCTCCAGGCGCACCGCCAGCCCCTGGGTGACCCGGTCAGCCGCGCTGCCGAGCCGATACTGTTCGGCGCTCAGCTGCTCACCCTCCACGTCCAATCCGGCCATTTCCTGTCGGATTGCCATGAGACCGGCCTTGAGCAGCCGAGCCGTCTCCGACGCTTTCTGTCCCAGGGCACGGATTTCCTCCTGTCCGAGCAGGTCGGCGAGCAAGGTCTTGATTTCGGCGTTCCGGTAAGTGTTGAGCTGCCGCTTGCCTTGGGCCGAGAACACGGAAGTGAAGAACGTCTCGGCGCTACCGCAGACGTTTTCTACGCAGCGCGTATAGGTCTCCACCTTGCCATCGGACACCGTGCCGTCGTCGAGGCGCATTGGCTGCCAGCGTCCGCTGTCGTCGAGCACGTGCAGGAAGGCTTCGGTCTTGCGTCGGCCGTTGAGCCGAATGACCACCTGCGAACGGTAGCTGCGGCCTTCGTGCGCCCAGGTCAGGTCTTTCTCGTTTTCGGGTAGATAAACATGGTCGTAGTAGGAGAAACCACCCGACCCCGCCATCGCTGCGCGGCTCGGCAGCGTGGCAAACGGCGAGAGGTTGTCCATGATCGTGGTTTTTCCGCTTCCGTTTGCACCGGCGATGGCGATCAATTCGGCGCCGTCAGCCAAGCGTTCAAAGTCCAGCGTGAGTTCATCGAGACCCAGGCCATCGCGGATGCCGCGAAAGCCCTTGAGGGTGAGTGAGAGAGGTTGCATGGTTGGCCTTAAAAGTGAAGGTCCGATCAGAATCTCATGGGCAGCGGTTTTATCAAGTCCAATGATGGCGGAATCGGGGGC
>NZ_JAUSFI010000088.1 GCF_030651495.1 Undibacterium sp. | reverse complement strand
CGGCCTGCTGGCCGACAGCGACAAGACCGTCGACGCCAGCGTCACGGCCACCGACGGTGCAGGCAACAGCACCACGGCTACCGCGGCGCATGTCTATACTGTTAATTTAAATGCTAATGCGTCCATTACTGTTGACAGCATCACGCCAGACAACATCCTCAATGCGGCCGAAAGCAACGGCACGGTCACGGTCACAGGCACGGTCGGCGGCGACGCCAAAGCGGGCGACACCGTCACCCTGACGGTCAACGGACTCACTTACACCGGCCTGGTCGGAGCGGGTAACAGCTACAGCATCAGTGTCCCCGGCGCCGGCCTGCTGGCCGACAGCGACAAGACCGTCGACGCCAGCGTCACGGCCACCGACGGTGCCGGCAACAGCACCACCGCGACGGCAGCACATCTGTACACGACCGACACCAGCGCGACCGCGAGCATCACGGTCGACAGCATCACGCCAGACAACATCCTCAATGCGGCCGAAAGCAACGGCACGGTTGCGGTCAGCGGCACAGTAGGCGGCGACGCCAAAGCGGGCGACACCGTGACCCTCACGGTCAACGGACTCACCTACACCGGCCTGGTTAGTGCCGGCAACAGCTACAGCATCAACGTTCCCGGCGCCGGCCTGCTGGCCGACGGCGACAAGACCGTCGACGCCAGTGTCACTGCCACCGACGGTGCCGGCAACAGCACGACGGCCAGCGCGGCGCATGCCTACACGACTGACACGGCTCTTCCAAATCTAGATCTCGATGCGAACAATTCAAGTGGTGCAATCGGCGCGAATTACACAACAACGTATACTGAAAACGGTGTTCCGGTCGCTATTGGTGATACTGATATATCAATCATTGACGTTGATTCAACCAGTATCAAGGGCGCGACTATTACATTAACAAATGCGCAGGCAGGCGATGTGTTAGCGGTCAGTGGATTACCTGCAGGTATTAGCGCGTCTATTGTGGGTAACGTAATCACATTGACCGGTACATCGTCGCTAGCTAATTATCAGACTGCAATTAACGATATTACGTTTGCAAGCACTAGTGAAAATCCTAGCACCATAGCGCGTGACGTGACCGTGACAGTCACCGATGGGGTCAATACTTCCAACACCGCTACGTCTACAATCACTGTGGTAGCGGTCAACGACGCCGCCGTACTCTCCGCCCCGGTAGTCAACCTGACCGAAACCAATGCCGCCCTCACTACCGGCGGCACGCTCAGCATCACCGATGTCGACAGCGCGGCAAGCTTTATCGCCCAGACCAACGTCGCCGGCAGCAACGGCTACGGCAAGTTCACGGTCGGCACCAACGGCGTCTGGACCTACACGGCCAACACCGCACACGATGAATTCGTGGCCGGCACCACCTACACCGACAGCGTCACCGTCACCAGTGCCGACGGCACGACCAGCAGCATCACCGTCAAGATCCTGGGCACCAACGACGCCCCAGTCGCAAAAGATGACATGAATGCTGTCACCGAAGATGCGGCTAGCACTACTCTTACTGTGAGTGCGGTCAATGGTGTCATTCAAAGTACGGCCACTCCTGCAGGTCGCGACACGGATGTCGAGAATGATGCCTTAACAGTAACGGCTGTGAGAACTGGTACCGAAGCGGGGACGGGTACCGCAGGATCGATAGGCGTAGCTCTAACGGGCACTTATGGCACGGTGACACTTAACGCAGATGGCAGTTACACCTATGTGTTGAATAATACTAGCCCGATCGTGCAAAACTTGACCGCTGGCGAAGTGGTACAAGACATATTCACCTATACGATTAGCGATGGACACGGAGGTACTGATAAAGCTGCCTTAACTATCAATGTAACTGGTGCGCAGGATCTGACGGCAGGTACTCCTACCATAACGCCTTTGGGTACTGCTACTGGTTTGAATGGTGAGTACTATGGATATAATGACGCGGCGGCGCCGGGTGCCGGATATCGTACGCATAGTGATGACGGTACTGCCACCTTCGGTAATAGTGGGGTGGCTGGCAATTTAAACTCGGTCGAAGATGCTTATAAAATTATTGATGGACGGAATATTTTAGGTGGCGGAAGTAATATCGTTGGCACCGCTAATTCAGCATCAACTAACGTCGCCGATGTCGCCTTTCATGCGCGCAGCATCGATTATGGCTCCACCCCGGTTGTGAATTCATCGTTAGGATCTAACAGTGCTGTCGCCGCTGGTGTTGCCCTACCTGTCGGTGATGGCGTTGCAAACTCAACCACGCGTGCATTGAGTAATTTCCTGGATCAAGATCGACCTACTGCCGTTGCACAAGTTGGTGCTGGCAATACAGGCGGAACATCTGGATTAGGAAAAACCTCAGATGCTGTAATCCGGCTGTCCGGTGAGATTTACACGCAACCTGGCCTGTATGATTTCCGTGTTACCGGAGATGATGGATACCGGTTGCAAGTCGCAGGTCAAACCTTGATTGAATTTGATGGAAATCAAGCACCGACAACACGTATCTTCACCAATGTACCTTTGGGTAATTTACAGGGTGGATTACAAACGCTTGAGCTGCTTTACTGGGAGCAGGGCGGTAATGCAAACCTGAAAATAGAATATAAGGCTAGCAATGATCCAGTCGGCAGCTATCAGGTTCTATCGTTGTCAAATACCGCCATGTTTACGGCTGAGTCAGCACCAACGATTACCGATACGCTAATCCAGGATCTAGTTTATGACGGTGCTACCACAACATGGCAATTACGCACTGGTGCCAAGCTTGATGGCGATGCCGCCGACAATACCATCACAGGCGGAGCCGGTCGAGACTATCTGAGTGGCGGTGCCGGAAATGACATATTGATTGGTGGTGCCGGCGCTGATACGCTAGACGGCGGTATTGGTAACGACACACTGACCGGAGGCGCTGGAAATGATTTGTTGATTGCTGGCACTGGTACGGATACCCTCACCGGCGGCACTGGTGATGATACTTATCGGTTATCTAATAAACTATCTACCATCGTTGAGAATGCGGGTGAAGGGTATGACACAGTGCAACTCGACGCCACCTATGTTGCAGGCAATGTTGGCACCACTTATACTTTGGGTGCTAATCTGGAAAATCTGATGGCATACGATGGCGCGGCAATTAATCTCACCGGTAATGCATTGAATAACCGTATCGAGGGCAATAGCTCTGCCAACATCATTATTGGTGGCGCGGGCAATGATTACCTATCCGGCGGCGGCGGCAACGATACACTCACTGGCGGTGCCGGGTCTGATACCTTTGCGTGGCATCTTGCAGATAGCGGGATAGCAGGTACACCAGCTATCGATACCATCACCGATTTCACCTATGGTGGGGGGTATAGCAATATAGATACAGGTGCCGGGGTTGCGACTGGTGGCGGTGATGTTTTAGATTTACGCGATCTATTGCAAGGTGAGCATACCAGTTCGGGTGTTACGGCAAATGCCGCCGCCAGTATTGAAATTTCTACGCTTCTCAATTACGTTGATGTCGTCATCTCAGGAAGTGACACTATTCTACATATCAGCAAAACTGGTGGTTTCACAGGGGGAGTCTTCAACTCTGCGGTCGAAGATGAACGTATTATTCTCCAGGGAGTCAATCTTTATACAACGGTGGGTGTTGCCGCAGGGAATGAAACGCTACTGTTGCAAACACTCATCAAAAATGGGACTTTAGTTGTAGATTGATCGTAATTGATCAGATTAAATAAAAAAACCGGCACAGAGATATGCCGGTTTTTTTATTGCCTTGCCTCGCCAGTGTGCGGGGTCGATATTGAATTTTAAAAGTGCCCCTGCCAGCGCGCATATTCCATGCGGTCTGCAGGCCCGAGTGGCTGGAAACCCGCATGGAATATGCGTGAGCGAGGAGGGTGGCTGAAAGAAACTAAATTAGTTGTTTTCAAGATTAAATGCTTTACCCACGGCCGGCCCGGTCACGCCATCGATGTCCAATTTTTTTAAGGTGATCAATTCAGAGTCAGAAATGACACCCTCGGCAAATATTTGCAAGCCCATGCGATGGATGATGGCCCCTATCCCTTTAACGAATGCCTGATTGCCATGATTCGTGTCGATACTGCGTATGAAGCCGCCATCGATTTTGACATAATCTAATTTTAAATCATGTATCAAGTTAATTTTTTCAAATTGCCGGCCGAAGTGTTCTAACCCAAGTTTGCAATTGCTTGGACTGATGTCTTGGTAGAAAGCACGAAATGCATCGACGTTGGCAAAGGCGCCATTCTCCGGAATTTCTAACCATAAACGTTTGCTTGCTGCTGGTTTTGATAGAAGCAAGGCGCGCAAACGTACTCTGAATCCTGCGTCTTGTATTGATTGAGCGGACAAATTTACCGCGACATCCTCTGCTGTGCTGTTACTACTCAATTCATCTAGTGCCAGTGACACCGCGGCCAGATCAAGTTTATCTGTCAATGCAAGACGTTCAGCAATCGGTAAGAAACGTCCGGCAGGGAACCACTCTCCACCAAACATCAAGCGCAAGGCAGATTCGCGGTGAATGAGTTTTCCATTGAAGTCAGCCACAGGGAATAAGGCCAGTTTTACCCATTGCTGTTCTAGCGCACGATGAATTAATTTTGACCATTCTTCAGTACTTCTAGGTGCCTGTTCGATGTTTAAGGGCGCGGCCATACGTATATCGCTTGCTCCACTAACCTCAGCGCTAGCTAACGCAGCATCAACTTGTGAGAGTAATGTACTTGGTGAAATACCATACTCAAATTTGCCAAATCCAATAAATGTCGCAGATGACCCTGTAATCTGCGAGAGTTCTGTCGTAATGTCATGTAGCAGCGATTGCGCCACAGATTCTGCGTCTGTTTGCCGGAACAATAAGGCAAAGTCAGTGCCGTTCAATCTTGCCGCAAAACCATCAGGTAGTTGATTTTGTTGTGTGCTAAGAAATGTACCGATTTTTTTGAGTATCGTATCGGCCTTGTTGCGACCAAGTTGCCGATTAATTTCGGCTAAGCGTGACAGCCTCACCATAATCAGGCTACCCGGCGGTGCCTCTTCTTCTTCTACTGTTACCTGCAACTGCGCCATAAAGTGACTACGGTTAGCCAGACCTGTCACTGGATCGGTATTCGCTTGTTTGCGCAGCGTTTCTAACCTTTCAGCTTCTTCTGCAAACATGGATTTTAATAAGATCACCGTAGAATTCATGGCGGTTGATAGTTGCCGCAATTCGGGTACTTTGGGTTCAGGTGTCACGATAAAACGACGTTCACTCATACCATTCGCCTGTTCAATTACTGTTCGCAACGGTTGTTTTAAACGACGCAATATGAGTGAACCCAGATAGCCCGCAATTAAGCCAGACAGCGCAAGTGTGGCAATCATTTCACGCGTTGAATTCCATAAGGTTTGATACGCCGATCCGCTTTGCGTTACCAGCGCAACGGTACCGAGTTGCTTCCAACCGCTGCTGATTTGCGCCTGACCTGGCGTTGAATGAATCGGAAAGCTGTTAATGAACCAAGACGGGACATTGCTTTTTTCAACCGCAGCCACTCGTTCGATGATTTTTTTACCAGCCGGGTCAGTGACGCGTATTGACGCATAGTGGCCGCTGTCAAACAGCGCCGCAATGACTAATTCAAGCTCAATAGGATCAATGTTTTTCTGGCTTAACGATAATGCCAGTACTGTCGCATTGTCAGCATTTTTCATCCGCAACTGTTCGTTCAGATAGGATCGTGAACTTAGGGTGGATGCTAGCAGGCCGCCAATGAGGGCGACTAAAGTGCTAAGTATGATGGCAAGCCAAAGTTGACGGTACATCGACATTATGCTTCCTTTAAAAATAAAAAATTGTTGAATGTGCTTGATCGAAAAAACAATTCAGTCACTACAGTTGCGTAGCAATTTATCAATCAAAACCTTCGCGGCGCGCGCGTTCTAATAGATCCTGCCAGCGAGATAGTCTGCTGGTACCTCCCGGGCCGAGTGCAGCGTTTGCTGCTGCGCCTGCAAAAATACCCTGGCTATTAAAACTAAAAATAGGAAATAAATCCGGGCGACGTGAGGCTGGGCGAATATCCGAAATCAAGCTGTCAAGAATTAAGGGCTCGGCATCTGCAGAAGGATAATAAGCCAATACCATATGCGCTTGCTGCAAGCTACTGCTTGGTCCACCGATACGCGCTTTAACGTAAATTAAACGCATTTGATTGTCAGGAATATTCATGCTGCGCAAGGTGAAATATTTTGCAATAACATAATCCTCACAATCACCTTTACCCTTGGATAAACTTTCCATAGGTGTCGCCCAGTAGTCAGATTGTCCCCATATTTCCTGATCTTCGGCATAGCTGATTTTATGATTGAAGAACTCATTCACCTTTTGTAATCGCGTGTCGACAGACGACCCCATAGAGCGTTGCATCATGTTGTTCCAATCAACAAAGGATTGTTGATTTCCACCAAGGCCGCGCAATGTTGATTGCAAGCGATTCAAGTCAAACGCATTGCCTGGAACAAATGTGATAGTGGCCAGCACTAATAGTGCCAACTTAACTAAATTTTGTAGCAAGCGTGGATACGTAATCAAGTTGAATTTTTAGAAAAATGATCAAAAATAAGCGGGAGAAATACAAGTTAAGTTCAGCATCTAACTAAACTAAGCGCATGTGACGTACTATCGCACTATATATCAATCTCTTATTAATTCTACTGCTTGTATGCAACTTTTTTGAGGATACGCGTGGTGAAAAACAATCCTTGCATCATAATTAAATCCGAAAAAATAGCCCGTGGACCTAACGAAGCACGGGCTATTTCAAGTCTGTTTTAGACTACCACTGCTTGGCGTGCGGCGGCCCCTCTACCGTTTCGTTGACGATTAACCAGGTGCCACCAATTTCTTCCCAGTGTAGCGTTTTCTCCAGAATATCCTGATAAGTAGAAGAATGGTAATCTTGATGAAAACTAGTGGTGAAGTGCTTGGCATCCTGCATGCTCACCTTAATGTCTGACAGATCTAGTGAAATTTTTTGTGCGCCAAGTAGCCGCGCTTTACGCGCTGCTTTCCAAGATTCGCGGGAAGTGTAATTTTTAGCATATAAATCAAAATAAGCTTGTGGATTCATGCTGACCCAAGCTGCCCGCCAGGTTTTTAATGCATTCAGAACCGCAGTGCGTGAAGATCCTGACGCCTCATTGGCAACAGGTATTGATTTTTGTGTAGAGGGAGTATTGGTAACAGGCTGCTGACCGATCTGTTCATTCGCACGGGCATTTAATATTTCTTTATCGACTAAATACAAGTCTGGCGCTTCGAGCGGGCAGTTTTGCGAGATGTCTGCTTTATCGTCTTGTGAATTCATGTTTGGTAAGCTACCAACATCCTGGCGAGTCAGTCCAAGAGCGCTATACAACGTACCCATCCCGGCATGGGCTCTGGCGTAGGCGAATAGCAAATCGTATTCGGAATTGGTGAAAGAACGTTTGGCTTGAAACAGTTCATTTTCGGTATCTAACAAATCGAGTAACGAACGTTGGCCAATATCAAACTGCTGGCGATAAGCGTCACGCGCTTTCTCTATCGATAACTGATGTTGATCCAGATAAGTTAATTGCTCGGTTAACTTACGGGTATCGTTATAGGCAATCACCAGAGTTTGGCGTACATCGCGACAAGCTTTATCCCGTTGGTCACGTGCAAGGTTCAATAAATCGGCTGACTGACGAACGCGTGCGTGGTCGCTGCCGCCGTTAAATAAGTTCCATGACATCACTACTTCAGCAGTATTGTTATTTGTTCTGCCACTGATACTGTCGATGTTATTACCGCGTTCTGCACGCGCTCTGAAATCTACGCGTGGTTGATATGCCGAACGTTTTGCGTTCAGTGAACTCTCTACCGATCGAATATTTTCTATGGCGGCCAGAAGAGTCGGATGTCTTTTATTGGCGGCGCTGAGTGCTGCACTAATATCCGATGGCATATCCTTAATTAATAGTGCGGGGTTCTCAAAGTCTTTACTAGGTTTGTTTCCTACGAGTCTTTGAAATCGTGCACTGACATCATGTAAATTTGATGTCTCGGTCAGTAAATTGGCTTCTGCTAACGCTACCCGGCCAGAAATTTGTTCCAGATCCACACGTCGACCAACACCTGCTTGAGCTTTGCGTTGCACTTGTTCAAATACCGTGCGGTGCCGTACGTAATTATCTTCCGCTAGCGAAGTCAATTTGCGATAACGCAACATGTCTGAGTAGGCTCGAACTACTTCTAATGCGGTGCTTTCAGTTGAGTCATATAGCTCAAACAATCGCACCAACCTAGTGTGATCAAGACGCTTGACTTCGTTGCGAGTTGAAAACCCATCGTAAAGCATCTGATTCAGACTTAAGATTGTCGAGTTACGATTAAAGTCAGTTTTTCCTAGACGGTTTTCGTTTTGATCTCGCCCGACGCCAGCGCCGAGATTCACGCTAGGCAAATATGCCCCGGAGGCTACTTCACGCTCTGAAGCGGCAGCTTGAAAATTGTGCCATCGAGCCAATACTTCAGGATTTGATAATATTGCCTGTTGTGCGGCGTCTTTGAGCGTTTGTATTTGTGCATTTGCATAAAAAGGTAAAAATGCAAGGATTAGCCACAAGTTTTTTTTACGTAATAATAGTTTCATGCCATTTTTCACAAATAGTTGGAGAAATTCCCTGACCCGAAACGTAACAGGGTGTAACCGGTAGTGACAAGGGATGAAGTGCATAAATAACAAAAACTAACAAAAAAACACCACTTTATTTCCACGTGGAAATAAAGTGGTTTGTAAGTTGCTAGGGAATTTCCCGATTCGCTTATTGGATCAGGCTCGCATCTGAGAAAAAGCTTTTTCTGCTTCAAGGATTGTTGTTTCGATTACTTTGTCATCGTGTTGCGCTGATACAAATCCTGCTTCAAATGCCGACGGTGCCAGATAGATCCCTGCATCTAACATTAGATGAAAAAAGCGATTAAATTTTTCTGTGTCTGATGCCATCATCTGCGCGTAGGACGATGGTACTTCTTTTGAGAAATACAAGCCAAACATGCCGCCGACAGAGTCCGCACAAAAAGTGACGCCAGCTTTATTGGCTGCTGCGATCAGACCTGTAACAAGCTTACTGGTTTGGTCCGACAGCTGGGTATAAAAATTGGGTTCTTGAATTAATTTTAAAGTACTAAGCCCAGCTGCAACAGCGACAGGATTGCCAGATAAAGTACCAGCCTGATAGACCTTGCCTAGCGGTGCCATATTGGCCATTAAATCTGCGCGACCACCAAATGCTGCTACGGGTAATCCACCGCCTATGACTTTGCCTAGCGCGGTAATATCTGGTTGTATATTATATAAGGCCTGAGCACCGCCCAAGGCAACCCGGAATCCGCACATGACTTCATCAAAAATCAACACGCTACCATGCTCAGTACAAAGACGGCGCATGGTTTGCAAGAACTCCGGTGATGCCTTAATCAGATTCATATTGCCTGCGACGGGTTCCACAATGACGCAGGCGATGTCTTTACCACAAGCTTTGAAAGTGTCTTCCAGTTGTTGGCAGTTGTTGTAATCAAGCACCAGCGTATGTTGTATGAAATCTTCAGGAACTCCGGCAGATGTAGGATTGCCAAACGTGAGCAAACCACTACCTGCTTTTACCAGCAAAGAGTCGGCATGACCGTGATAACAACCTTCAAATTTGATGATTTTGTCACGCTTGGTCGCGCCACGAGCCAGTCGTAATGCGCTCATGGTCGCTTCTGTTCCGCTCGACACCAGCCGAACTTGCTCAATAGATGGCACTAGTTTACAGATCTCCTCTGCCATTTCGATTTCACCTTCGGTTGGCGCGCCGAAGCCTAATCCGCGTGCCGCGGCTTCTTGTACGGCCTTCACCACTGTCGGATGTGCATGTCCAACGATGGCAGGTCCCCATGAACCTATATAGTCTATATAGCGCCGATCTTCCGCATCCCAAAAGTAAGGACCCTCAGCATGTGTGATAAAACGCGGAGTACCTCCTACAGAACGGAATGCGCGCACAGGGGAGTTCACACCACCAGGGGTAGTTTTTTGTGCCCGAAGAAACAAGCTTTCATTTTTATCTGTCATGATCAATGCCAATTAGAAGTAGGTTGAGGAATAAATGGGGATTGTTTGGATAAAATACTAAATTGATGAATTATTCAGGCTCTTTGACCCAAAAACGGTGATCCAGGATGCGCCTTCCCATTCCAAGTGTGGGCGTGACGCATGGATGCTAATGTAAATTCTTGGGCTTCGGGGACGATATCTGACATCGCCAGTCCATTTGCCAATGCGGCAGTAATTCCTGTTGATAATGTGTCGCCAGTATCGGTATGTAAGCTGGGAATCCGTTGCCGTTGATCGTGGCGCACGATGCCAGCGTCATTAAACAGGGTATTGGTCACATCAATACCTTGTTCGGGTATTCCGGTGACCAAAACGTATTCACAGTCAGATTCAATCGTTGCGTCAGATGCTTCAGGCTCTTTCCCCGTTTCGGCAAGTCGTATCAAATCGACTGCCGAAATAAGCAGCAATGTTGCTTGTGAAATGATTAATTCACGTATCGCCAATAACCTATCCCCATTCTCTGATTCAAAATCAGGTAATGAGCTTTTAAAGGGATCAAGAAGCAATGACATGGTAGGATAATCTGACACGATTTCCGCAATCGCATTTTCTACGCTTCCGACTTGGACAACTTTGACCGTCACGATCTCCATATCTTCTAATATCGTGTGTGCCTGATTGTTGACTAGATTCGCATCTAGAGGATGAATTTCATCAATCAGAAATGTATTGCCAGTCAGTACAGATAATCCGTTGCAACCTATTGCTGCAAATGATGCCAGATCACTTTGTGTGCCCGTAGTCGCAACAGTATCCGATGCGTCGAAAGTCAGGATGAGGGAGGTTTGGTTTTGCACTGTTGATAGATTACTATAGCAGACTTCGCTGGAATTATTGTTAGTACTTTTTGGACCGAGTAATTTTTTGTCAACAGTGAAACAAATATTTGTCGGCCCACTGAAGTTTTGCAGCATTTTCGGCATTTTACTTTATTGAAGGATTTTAGTCGTGAATGTTAATGTAATGGAAACTAGTGAATTTAAAACGTGGATGTGCCTGATCTGTGGTTGGGTCTATGACGAAAAGTTGGGTTTGCCAGATGATGGGATACTTCCAGGTACGCGTTGGGAGGATGTGCCCATGAACTGGACTTGTCCGGAATGTGGTGCTCGCAAGGAAGATTTTGAAATGCTGGCGATTTAATAATTGCAATAAATGGAGTAGATGTAAACCTCAGTTTTTTAGTCTTTGGGGGTCTTGTGTGCGCTATGTTCAGCGTGTTGCGTACCGAAAGTTAGGTGTCGTGTTGTACTAAATGTTTATTCATGGAAAAAAATGGCGCAAGATTGATAAATTTTGTTAAAGTGCTGTTTGACTTTTAACCTAGCTAATCTGAGATCTAATCTTATGTCATCGCTGAACGGTAACGAAAATTTAAAAATCATGGTGATAGACGATAGCAGCACCATACGCCGATCAGCCGAGATATTTTTAGGGCAAGTGGGCTACAAAGTGGTTTTGGCGGAAGATGGTTTTGATGCGTTAGCTAAAATCAATGATTCTCATCCGGATCTGATTTTTTGCGACATTCTCATGCCTAGGCTGGATGGTTATCAGACTTGCGCCCTGATCAAGAAAAGTGCCAAATTCCGTAATACGCCTGTGATTATGTTGTCATCAAAAGATGGCTTATTTGATCGGGCACGGGGAGCGATGGTGGGTTCGGATGAATATTTGACCAAGCCATTCACCAAAGATAGTTTACTCAGAACCGTTCGCAACTACACGTCAGTGGCTCCATCCAAATAATTTTAAAGTAATTTTAGATTAAGGTAAAAAAATGGGCATACAAAAAATTTTAGTGGTCGATGATTCCCCCACTGAACGATACTTTTTGACAGATATTCTGATTAAGAATGGTTTCTCGGTTTCCACTGCAGAAAATGGTGAAGAAGCTTTAACCAAAATTAAGGCAGACAAACCACAATTGATACTAATGGATGTTGTTATGCCTGGACAAAACGGGTTCCAGATCACTCGAGCCATAGCCCGTGACCCTGAGACTCAAGATATTCCGGTGATAATTTGCACCAGTAAAAATCAAGAAACTGACCGTATATGGGGCTTGCGTCAAGGTGCCCGTGACTATTTGGTTAAGCCTATTGATCCACAGGAATTGCTGGCAAAAATCTCCGCTCTTGCTTAATCGGACTATGTTATGAACCAAACTTTGCGCGAGCCCATGGCGACGGGGTCAGAAATAGCCAAGCCTGATCCTGCGGTGCGTCGAACCCGATTGCGGGAGTTTCAGTCACAGTTGATGGCGCGCATGCAGGCTGCGCAGAGTGGCTCGCAGGTTCGTGTTAATCAGTTGGGTATTCTGATTGGGCAGTCTCGGTATTTGCTTGATTTGCGCGAGGCTGGTGAAATTGTCACAGCCGGCAGTATGGTAAAAGTGCCGCTGACTAAAGATTGGTATCTTGGCGTGTCAAATATACGTGGCAATTTGACTAGTGTGGTCGATCTGGAGCGATTTGATGGCCGTCAGCCAACTAAGTTGGAGTCGTCTTGTCGGGTTGTCGCCTTTGCGCCTGGTTTGGCTTTTAATAGCGGTCTGCTGGTTACGCAGGTGCTTGGGTTGCGTAACTCAAGTGAGATGGACGCGCAGACGATAGTCGAGATTGACTCTGGTAGTTATGGTAATAAGCCTTGGGTAGTTAAACAGTATCGTGACCTTGATGGCAATCTCTGGTCTGAACTCAGTTTGTCATTGCTGGTGCAAAATCAGGAATTTTTGCACGTGGGCTTATGATTTACAATAAAAATAGTACAGCATTTCAATCGATTAGGAGACCTAGTAATGGCGTTTAAACTACCGTTTTTGTCAAAAAATAAACAAGATCAAGAACTTGACCTAGCAGAAGTTGGTACACGGGAGTTCAATAATGCTGCTGATTCTTTCGAAGAGGCAAGTAATGTAAAAATGCTGTCTCCGATGTCGGAACAGCATGACGGAATTCAAGTTGAAGCACCGATCAAGAAACATGTTACTAGCCATGCCGATGCGACTTTTATTGGTGATGCCCTTGAAAAAGGCGGAGACATCCGACTTCCACTAATCGGTCATTTACCTTTGCAACGACAGATCCGTGTTCTGTTGATTGCAATGGGCGTGGCTTTGTCGCTAAGTCTATTCTTCGTGTGGCTGAATGCAAAACAATCTACTTTGATTTCTACGCAAGCGCAGATTTCAGGTGATGCACTGATGCATTCCCAGCGTATCGGTAAGGCGGCGCCAAATGCGATTCAGGGTAATCCTGCTGCGTTTAAGCAACTCGAGGAAAGTCGCAAGGAGCTCAATAATGATTTGAACGTACTGCTGAACGGAGGCGCATATCTGGGTCGCGATGTTGACGGGCCTGATTCCAATCTAGAGCCAGTATTAAAAGATACACAAAAGGCATGGAAAAATTCCGACAAGGCTGCTGAAACAATTTTGAAATTACGTAAGGAATTGACGGGGTTCGGAGAGACTTTGCAAAAGCTAAATACCTTGTCGCCAGTATTGTTGGAATTGACTGAACAAATTTCTACATTAAAGGTACAAAGCGGCGGTTCCGCTCGTGAAATTTCTGCTTCAAGTCAGTTGGTTATGTTGACTCAGCGTTTGGGCCGAAGTGCGAATGAATTTTTGACTTCAGAGGGTGTTAATCCCGAAACTGCATTTTTATTGGGCAAAGATACTAATACTTTCCGTGATCTTGTTGATGGTTTCCTTAATGGTAGCGAAATTTTGCGACTCAGCCCCACCAAGGATGCGGATACACGTGAAAAATTAACCGAATTGCAAAAAGCTTTTGCTGAATATCAGTTATCGGTTTCCAGTATTCTGGGTAATCTGCAAAACTTTATTGCTGCGAAACAATCAGAACAATTACTGTTTAATGAAAATGAGGATTTGAAGCAAAAAATCACTAAATTGCAAAAAACATACACCGGACAACAGGATTCTAGCAATTTTTCATTCTGGTTGATTTTGCTCAGTGCATTAATGACATTGGCCGCTGCGACGGGAATTGCGCTGGTACTGTTACAAGATAGCCGCAATCGTGCCAAGGAAGCGGATGCACGACGACAAGAGGCCGATGCGCAAATGTTGCAAGCCCAGAAGCAGGAAGAAGAAGCGAAGGCTGCTAACGATCAGAATCAGGCCGCGATTTTGCGATTGATGAACGAATTGCAGGAAGTGGCCGATGGCGACTTGACGGTGCAGGCGACAGTGTCAGAGGATATTACTGGCGCGATCGCTGACTCGGTTAATTACACTGTAGAAGAATTACGCGGTTTGGTTGGTCGTGTAACTAATACGGCAGTTCAGGTTACTTCAGCCTCTTCTCAGGCGCAAAGTGTTTCTAATGACTTGCTCGAAGCATCGCATCAGCAGTCTAGAGAAATTGCTGACGCTGGTCAGGCGGTAACGACTATGGCGAATGATATTACTGAAGTTTCACGCTCAGCCAATGAATCCGCAGAGGTTGCGCGGCAATCGGTTGTTGCGGCAGAACAGGGTGCAAATGCGGTGGAGAACGCGATCAAGGGTATGAATGAAATTCGTGAGCAAATTCAGGAAACCTCCAAGCGTATTAAACGACTCGGCGAATCGTCTCAAGAAATTGGTGAAATTACTGAGCTGATTTCCGATATTACTGAACAGACCAACGTTTTGGCGTTGAACGCTGCGATTCAGGCCGCATCCGCAGGCGAAGCCGGTCGCGGTTTCTCAGTGGTTGCAGAAGAGGTGCAGCGATTAGCCGAGCGTTCGGCTGAAGCAACCAAGCAGATCGGTGCGCTGGTACGTACGATTCAGACTGATACCCACGATGCAGTTGCTGCGATGGAAAAATCAACGCAGGGTGTGGTTGAGGGGGCGAAGTTGTCTGACGCGGCCGGTACGGCCTTGTCTGAGATTCGTAGTGTTTCTAATCGCTTGGCAGAACTGATTCAGGGTATATCCCTAGCGACCGAGCAGCAGGCAACTTCCGCAAATGGCGTGGCACAAAACATTCAGCATATTTTGACCATTACCGAACAAACCCAGAGCGGTACACAACAAACTGCGCAATCGATTATGGAGTTGTCGATGTTGGCTGAAGAGCTTAAGAACTCAGTTTCCCGTTTCCGGGTTACTGCCTGATATTTCAGTCACGGGCTGAGAGTGATTGCAGCCTGATCATAAATGCACGGCGATAGACTCCGGTCTGTCGCCCTTTGAGTTTGCGGGGTACACGCATGACATCCGGTTTTTCTAATTCTCCAGAAACTTCCCATGAGCAGTTTGATATTGGCCCCTTATCCTGGGTAATGGCCGAAGTACGCGAAACAATTACCAATGCGGGGAAATTGTTATCGGATGCAATCGATCAGGACGCCGAGGCACGGTCGACGACCCTGTTGCACGCCAAGAGCTATTTGCATCAGGCGCATGGCGCTTTGCAGATCGTTGATGTTGATGGTGTATCTATTGTTACGGAAACCATTGAAGATTTAATTGACCGTTTGCAATCTGGGCAACTCGAAATTAATCGCGCCCACATTGATATTATTGTCGATGCTTTTCATGCTGTTTTGCGTTATTTGGAAGACCTGTTGTCAGGTAGTGCGCACCAACCAGTGCGATTATTTCCTTATTACCGAGCGTTATTGGAAATTAAGGGCGCAGAAAGAATTCACCCTGCAGATTTGTTTTTCCCCTCGCTGTCAGTGCATGAAAAAATTCCTGAATTGACACTAGTGCAAAATGTAGCACCAATCAATTATTTAAGTTTGAGACAGCGTTTCGAAAAACTTTTACTCACCGTATTGACAAGCAAGGACGATGCGCAGCAACTTAATGCAGTGCAGTCAATGCATGACTTGATCAGGGAGATCGAACAAGCACAAAATACTTCTCAATCCAAGGCATTCTGGCTGGTGATGCGTGGTTTTGCAGAGGCTGTCGCGCAGGGGGCGATTGAAAACAAGCAGTATGTGAAACAAATTTTTGGCCGCATTAATCTACAAATCAGACGCTTGGTTGAGGGAGTTTCAAATATTCCCGAGCGCTTGTTGCGAGACGCCTTGTTCTTTATTGCGCAAGTTGAGCATCCATCTCCTTTTGTCGCGCAAATACGCACGGCATATCGCTTGAATAATCAGGTTCCTTTTAATTATGAACAAAAAAATTACGGACAGATTTCTGCTGGTGTATTAGCAACAGCTAAAGAACAACTGTCTGGCGTTAAAAATTTATGGAGCCGAATTACTAACGGTGATACTGGTCTTGGTGATAAGTTTTCGCAAAAAATGAAGGATCTGGCTGATTCGGGATCCAATTTAAATTCTCCTCCTTTATCCAAACTTTTGCGTGAACTTAGTGGCATTGCCCGTCATGCAGAAAGTTCATCAGACAGAAGCAAGATAGGATTGGAACTGGCAACCAGTTTGTTATTTGTTGAGAATACCCTAGATCAACTTACGCATCTTCCAGCACATTTTTCCGAGAGAGCCGACGAAATTGCGGCGAGATTGCTCGCAGTGGTTTCAGGTGACGAACCGCCTACGCAGGCAGGTTGGATGGGGGATATCTCAAAAGAAGCGCAGCAAAGAAAAACTATAGCGGTGCTGGTTGCAGAAATGCAATCAAGTCTAAGGCAAGTCGAAAAAACACTAGATGAATATTTCCGTGACTCAGCTAACAAGGAAGTATTAATTCCGGTTGATGCTATTTTGCACCAGATTGCTGGCGCACTGGCAATTCTTGATCAGGATGATGCAATGCTCGCGGTTGAGCACACGCGCGTGATGGTGAGCCAGTTCGCTAACGTGACTGATGTGGGAGACGCAAGTGCTGATGCAGATGCTTATCGGAATGTCGCACAAAACATAGGCGCATTATCATTTTTTATTGAAACACTACAAAACCAACCTGAGTTGGCGAAGAAGAAGTTTATTTTTGATCCCTCGGTTGGACTGTTTCGCTCCAATTTATTAGAAAAAACCGCCGAGAAAGAGTTGCTGCCATCAATACAGATGGAGACCGCAACCCAGCAACTGGATGTAGTCACTGCAGAGCAGGAGTTGGCTAACCAGCAGAATGAATCCGCCAGACTTGCTGTTTCACTCGTAGATGAGCCAAACAATTCAAAATTACAGGCGCAGCTTAAAGACTCACTTGAATCTGAACGTTCAGTGGCGACCTTGCTTGATGATACGGATGCCAGCGCCAGAGCGCGGGCGGCGATTGATTTGTTGGATAAATCTAATTTCAGTACGTCTCCTGAAGCTTTGAACGAGATTGTGGTTGCCACGACGCAGGTAAACAATACTCAGGAAATCGCTCATGTATCGGATTTACCTGTCAGTGATGATGCTATCGATGCTGAATTACTGGAAATATTCTTGCAGGAAGCGGATGAAGTGCTCAGTTTTGTTCGTGACACTGTTCCATTATCTCGACTTGACCCTAGTAATCAAGAACATCTAATCAGTTTGCGTAGATCTTTTCATACGCTAAAAGGAAGTGGCCGCATGGTCGGTCTGATGGCGTTTGGTGAAGCGGCCTGGAATATTGAGCAAGTCATGAATTTGTGGTTGTCTGAATCACGTGATGGCGCAGAGCAACTATACACATTGCTGGATTTGACCGAGCCAGAGTTGTCTGCCTGGGTGGAGGATTTGAAGCATACCGGGCATTCTGAAAGAACCGGCGCAGCGATTATCGCAGCCGCAGAATGTGTCAAGTCCGGACAAGATTTTGTGTTTGCTGCCGAGCATGATGCGCATGTCTCTTTTGAGTCTGCGGCTATTGTTGCTGAAGATGTTGACGTCATTTTGCCGGCGATATCAGAGTCCGATTCAGATGCCGTGATGGATGATCAGGTTAAATTGCTGAATGAAAAACTTGATGAGCAACCTGCTGAGTTTGTTAATGAGCAATTGAGTGAGGAAATTGTAGCGACTTTGCCTTTTGAGGAAATTGTCGATAACAAACCTGTCGATGAATATGCACCTCTCATCGAAGAACCGGTAGTTTTGGATTCATCAGAATCTGATGTGCAAGAATTAATTTTTACTGATGAAATGTTCGGCGAGGAGGCGGTGGGGCCTGCTGTAATGACTGACCTCTCCGCTCATGAACCTGAACCCACATTGGCAGAGGAAGCTCTGAGTTTTTTCGAAGAAATTCCTGTCGCAGCACCCGTGTCAAGTCCGACTGAAGCCGTGATTCAAGTTCAGATTGAGGCTGAAGCAGCACCAGAAATAGATCAAGGCAGTGCTCAAATCATTGAATTTCCTGATTTGTCCGAGCCAGTATTTGCGCAGGATGACAATATCAAACGGATCGGTGATATTGAAATTAGCTTGCCCTTGCACACTATTTATATGGCTGAGACTGATGAGATCGTGCGCTTTTTATCGCAGGATTTTTCAGAGTGGCGTCATGAACCGTCGCGTCATGTTTCTCGGCACGCAGTGCACGCAGCGCACTCTCTTGCCGGTAGTTCGGCTACGGTAGGATTAACCGCTGCGCAAGAACTAGCTCACAGTCTGGAGTTGGTATTGCAACGATTAGAGAGGCATCCGGTTAATCTGGATCTCAATGAATTTGATACGCTTGACCGCTCAGTTGAGTGCATTAAGCGGATGTTGCAGAAATTTGCGCTTTCTGAAATGGCAGATCATGCCCCGGCTGAAATTCGTCATCTGGAAAAATTGCTACAAGTGATCATTGTACGTTCTGGCGCTGGTATTTATGATGATGAGTTCATTACATCAACCAACGAGATACTTGATTCGACAGATCTATCTGATGTAATTGATGCAACTGAAAAAAATGTACCATCAGATGAAATATCATTAATAAATGATATGCAAGGTGATGGCGATGCAACATCAGACTTATTTGAACCTGAAGTTGCTACTACAGTAATCGCTGATTCATCTGAGGTGGAAGACGTAACACTGTCGGCGCATGACGACGCCGTTTTATTGGATGACGCTGGGTCTGAAGAGTCGTTTTCTGATGTTCAGACATTGCAGCAAGTGATGATTCCTGCTCCGGTCTATGATACTGCAACACCTTCTGCGGGATTTGAAGTACGCCTTAAAGATGACCTGGATATTGATTTGTTGCCAGTCTTTATCGAAGAAGGTAATGATTTGCTGCCTATGGTGGGGCAATTACTGCGCTCATGGCAGCAGCATCCTGAGGACACCTCTATACCGCAAGCTATTCTGCGTTTGATGCACACGATTAAAGGTAGTGCTCGTATGGCGGGAGCCATGCAATTGGGGCAACATACGCATGACATGGAAGCGCGTATCGAAAGCCTCATGCATACAGGCAGCGCAGTGCGGCAGCCATTGCTGGACGATTTGTTGTCCAGACATGATTACAGTATGCAGTTATTCGATCGATTGCAAAATCCCTTGGCACCAGCCAGTGATAGCCCCGAGCAAGAACTAAGCACTGCACAGGAAATAGATCAATTCCAGACCTCAATGGGATCCGAGCCTCATGCTGAGGTGGAGCCGGTTCGAGAACTGGTGAGTCTTTCACCATTGATGCCGTTGCAATCGATCAGGGCAGCAAAAATGCCAACAGCCCAGATGGCAGCGCCATTAGCTCCAACGGTACCCGTTCCCCTTGTTCGTGTCCGCGCTGATATTTTGGATCGTTTGGTGAACCAGGCTGGTGAAGTGTCAATTTCACGCTCCAAGCTTGAGAATGAGGTTGGTACCTTGAAATCGTCACTGGCCGAATTGACCGAAAACGTGAATCGTTTGCGTGATCAATTGCGTGAAGTTGAAATACAGGCGGAAACACAAATCACGTCGCGTATGGCACATTCGGCAGACCGGGAATTTGATCCTCTGGAATTTGATCGTTTCACCCGTTTGCAAGAATTGACTCGCATGATGGCCGAAAGTGTCAGTGACGTGGCCACCGTTCAGCAAAATCTACATCGCACTATTGATGGTGCCTCTAATGATTTGCATGTACAGGCACGTTTGACACGTGAATTGCAACAGGATCTGATGCGGGTCAGGATGATTCCATTTGCCAGTATTTCCGAGCGTTTATATAGGGTGACACGGCAAACTTCAAAAGAGGTAGATAAGCGCGTCAATCTCGATATTCGTGGCACCTCGATAGAGATTGATCGTAGCGTTCTGGAAAAAATGGCCGGTCCTTTTGAACATTTGCTGCGTAACGCGATTGTGCATGGCATTGAGTCACGCGAGCAGCGTCGCGAGCAGGGCAAGCAAGAGGTTGGTGAACTTCTGATTGAAATTCGTCAGGAAGGAAATGAGGTGGTTATCCACTTCACTGACGATGGGCAGGGTTTGAACCTGGGGCGGATTCGTGACAAAGCAAAAACGGTAGGCTTACTTGGTTATGAAGATAGCGTCAGTGATGCCGAAGTTGTGAATCTGATTTTTGAACCCGGTTTCTCGACCGCCAGTGAAGTGACCGAATTGGCTGGGCGTGGTGTCGGTATGGACGTCGTGCGGTCTGAAGCGGCATCTTTGGGTGGCCGTGTTGCGGTCAATTCGATCGAGGGTAAAGGTGCGCATTTTACGATCCACTTGCCTTTGACTTTGGCGGTAACACAGGTGGTTATTCTTTCTGCCGGCGGCAAGACTTTTGCAGTCCCTTCCGTACTGGTTGAGCAGGTTCAGCAACTGAAGGCGGCCGTGCTGGCGAATGCCTATAATGATGGCGCAATCATGTGGCAAGGAAGTCGTGTGCCTATGTATTATTTGTCGAGCATACTTGGTGAACATGATGTTGCGCCGGTGGCTCAGCAATACTCACCGTTGCTGATCATGAAGAGCGGCAATGATCGCGTAGCGATTCATGTGGATGACATTGTTGGCAATCGTGAGGTTGTTGTTAAAAATGTAGGTCCACAGTTAGCAAGGATGGCAGGGATTGCCGGTGCTACCGTATTGGGTTCTGGGGATATCGTTTTAATTCTCAATCCTGTCCCTTTTGCACAAAAAATGGAACATGAGCGCGAGCATAAGCATGCGCCTCATGGCGATGTACAACTTGCCGGCGTTGGCGTAGAGATGGGAGCCATCGCTAATCTGGATGTGGATGCCGCCAATGTACAAGTCGTGCCGGTACAAGGCCTGCGTACTCAGCAAACCGTGATGGTAGTCGATGATTCGCTCACCGTGCGTCGCGTTACCCAGCGTTTATTGTTGCGTGAGGGGTATCACGTGGTGTTAGCCAAAGATGGTATCGATGCGCTGGAGCAGTTGCAGTCGGTTACGCCAGATATCATGTTGGTCGATATCGAGATGCCACGCATGGATGGATTTGACTTGACTCGTAATGTCCGTAGTGACGCACGTACCAGTCACATCCCCATCATTATGATCACTTCACGTACGGCAGATAAACATAGAAATTATGCTGCAGAGTTGGGCGTCAACGAATATTTTGGCAAACCTTACCGTGAAGATGATTTGTTGGGAGCGATTACCCGTTTTGTCGGGCCGGAATCAGTCATGATCTGATTTAAGTCTAACCCACGGCAATGCAATTTAAATGGCACCTTGACGAAAAAATACGTCAAGGTGCCATTTTTTTGCTCGGCTTTTTGACTACGGCATAGCGTTCCAGTGTCCGCTTACGCGCTGTATCATGGTCGACGATGGGCGCCGGATAATTGTGTCCCAAACTAATTTCTGCCTGTTTCAGGATAGTGCTGCTTAACTTCCAGGGCGCATGAATTTGTTTGTTATCCAAACGTGATAACTGAGGCAGATAACGTCGAATGAATTTGCCATCCGGATCAAATTTTTCAGATTGCGTTACGGGGTTGAAGATACGAAAGTAAGGTTGCGCATCACATCCTGTCGATGCCGCCCATTGCCATCCGCCATTATTTGCAGAGAGGTCAAAATCATTTAAGTGCAAAGCAAAATAGCGCTCACCCCAACGCCAGTCTATGCCAAGATCTTTGATGAGAAAACATGCAGTGACCATGCGCAAACGATTGTGCATATAGCCCGTTTGATTCAATTGCAGCATGGCAGCATCAACCAGCGGGTAACCGGTGCGCCCCTGGCACCACGCTGCAAACGAGGTTTCCGCTGAAGTGCCACTTTCCCATTGAATCGCATCATAATCTGGTTTGAAAGAATGCCCAACCACACGTGGATGGTGATGCAAAATCATGAAATAAAAATCACGCCAGATCAGCTCTGACAGCCATATCTGTGCACCTTGCATCGAAGCAGAGGTACGCGTACAGTTAATCGCCTCACGCACCAGGTGCCGAATGGATACGGTGCCAAAACGTAAGTGTACCGAGAGATAGGAGGGGCCTTTGATGGCCGGGAAATTGCGTGCCACCTCATAATGATGGATGCGTGACAAAAAATCCTTGAATAATTCATTACCAGCAGACATGCCGCCTTGCAATGGCAGCGCAGAATGTTCCGACGTTGTAAAACCCATTTGCTGCACATCTGGTATCTGCCTGTCAGTGTGTGCGGACAGATGTTTGGCGTACCGCTCAATCGGATACGGTGTAGCGTAAAAATCACTGCCTTCAGCCAGGAATTTTTTTAACCAGGCATTTTTGTAAGGAGTGAAAATTGAAAAAGGCGTGTTGGAGAGTGTCAATACTTCATCTTTTTCAAAGATGACCTGATCTTTGAAGCTCAGAAAATGGCAATTCAATTGTCCCAGATGATGCCGAATTGCGTCGTCGCGCAACACTGCCTGGGGTTCATAATCATGATTGACGAATACTGTATCAACTTGCAATTGAGCGGCAAGTCGCGGAATTTCCTGCTCGGCGTGACCATACCGTACGATCAGGCTTCCTCCCAGTTTTTCTAATTCATGCGCCAGTTCGACAATACTTTGATGAATAAACTGTACCCGTCGGTCATGCTCCGGCAAATGATCAAGTATGGTTTTGTCGAATATAAAGACACAAAACACAGTTTGACTTTGTTTCAGCGCCGCATACAGTGCAGCATGATCAAAGCAACGTAAATCTCGTCTGAACCAGACTAGACTGGCGTGAGAGGGTGCAGGGCATTTGTCAGTCATGAATTCAAAAAAGAATACTGCGAGTAGGTGAAAAATGTATTTTTAAGGATGTGCGGCACCATAGCACACATCGAAAAAACACGCGAAAAATGCTAAAATGTGACCATGGCGAAGCAAATTACATCTATGCACTCAAATTTATTTGGGGAAATATCCGTGTCAGAATCCAAAACCTTGGACGAGGCTAATATGACTTTGGAAATCGATCAATCAAACCAGATGAGTCTGGCCAATCAATTTTTGATTGCCATGCCCTCCGTGCTTGACCCTATTTTTGGTGGTGCTGTCATTTATATCTGCGAACACAATGCGCGCGGAGCGATGGGTATTATTATCAATAAACCAACGGATATGACGGTTTCCGGACTGTTTGATCGTATTGATCTGAAGCTGGAAAATATTCCAGATTCTCATCCTATTGGTAAACGATTGGTGATGTTTGGCGGCCCGGTGCAGGATGACCGAGGTTTTGTTTTGCATGCACCCATCGGTGAATTTTCTTCTTCCCTGAAGGTGACAGACGAGATTGCTTTTACTACTTCGCGCGATATTCTCGAAGCGGTAGCGGCCGGCGATACGCCAGAGCGCCTGATGATAAGCATAGGTTATGCAGGCTGGAGTGCGGGCCAGTTGGAGCAAGAAATTTTTGCCAATGGCTGGTTGACCGTTGCTGCTGATGTGCATATCTTGTTTGATTTGCCGATGGAAGAACGCTTCGACGCGGCCATGAAATTGCTTGGCATTGATCCCTTGATGTTGATATCTGAAGCGGGACATGCCTGATGGCTGAACTGTCAGGGACTTTGCTGGCTTTTGATTTTGGTTTGAAACATATAGGCGTTGCGGTTGGCAACACGCTATTAAAGCAAGCACAAGCGCTAGAGATTATCAGTGCCGCTACCAATGACGCTAAATTTGCTGAGCTTGCCAAACTGATTCAGTCTTGGCAGCCCGTATTGTGCGTAGTCGGTTTACCTATGCATCCTGATGGCGCATCTCATGAGATGACGCAACGTTGCCAGCGCTTTGCCAATCAATTGCAGGGCCGCTACGGTGTGCCAACGGTACTGGTGGACGAGCGCTACTCTTCTGCTGTATTCAGCGCAAAGCGTGGAGAACGGATTGATGACCAGTCCGCGGCGCTTATTTTGCAACAATATTTTGATCAACTCTCATGAATTCAATCACCTCTTTTTTAGATGCGGAAGCGCTTTATCTTCAGTTGTTGACGCAAATAAAAGCGCAAACTGCTGCGATAGAAAATTTAGCTGTTGTCGGCATCTATTCCGGCGGTGCATGGCTGGCACAGCGACTCGCTACCGATCTCGGGCTCGAACATAAGGCCGGTTTTATTGATGTCTCTTTTTACCGTGATGATTACGCCAAAATAGGTTTGCATGCCGATGTCAAGCCGACCCAGATACCGTTTGAAGTTGATAATGCCAACATCATCCTGGTGGATGATGTCTTGTATACCGGCCGAACTACCCGCGCCGCAATCAATGAGCTATTTGATTATGGTCGTCCGGCCAGAATTATGCTGGCCGCATTAGTCGATCGTGGCGGCCGTGAATTGCCGATCGCCGCTGATTTTGTCGCTTATTCTGCGAACTTTGACAAAACATCTTCCGTTCATCTGCAACGTGCAACCGATGGAAAACTGAGCCTCTCTATAAATCATGCATAATCCACAACTCAATAAACACGGCGAGCTCCGGCATTTGCTGACCATTGATGGTTTGCCAAAATCCATCGTTAATCATATTCTCGATACTGCATCGTCCTTTGTCAGTATCGGTGACAGAGAGTTGAAAAAAGTCCCGCTGATGCGTGGTAAAAGCGTGTTCAATCTGTTTTTTGAAAACTCTACCCGCACCCGTACCACTTTTGAAATTGCCTCCAAGCGACTCTCGGCGGATGTGATTAATCTCAATATTGCCGCCTCCAGTGCCAGCAAAGGTGAATCCTTGCTCGATACCATCGATAACCTGGCGGCCATGCATGCCGATATGTTTGTGGTACGACACGCGACATCCGGTGCGCCGTTTCTGATCGCCAAGCATCTCAATGACACCAGGCAACATCATGTTCACGTCGTCAATGCCGGAGATGGACGCCATGCCCATCCGACCCAGGGCTTGCTCGACATGTACACGATCCGTCACTACAAGAAGGATTTCAATCATCTTACCGTGGCGATCGTTGGCGACGTACTGCATAGCCGTGTGGCGCGTTCTGATATTCATGCGCTGACGACACTCGGCGTGCCAGAAGTGCGCGTGATTGGTCCGCGCACCTTGTTGCCGAGTGGCCTCGAGCAGATGGGCGTCAGGGTGTTTAGTAACATGAACGAGGGCCTCAAAGGCGTGGATGTGATCATCATGTTGCGCTTGCAAAACGAGCGCATGAGCGGTGCCTTGTTGCCGTCGGCGCAAGAATATTACAAAAATTACGGACTCACCCCTGAACGCCTGGCACTGGCCAAGCCAGATGCGATAGTGATGCATCCGGGGCCGATGAATCGCGGTGTCGAGATTGATTCTGCCGTGGCCGATGGGCCGCAAGCAGTGATCTTGCCACAGGTGACTTTTGGAATTGCGGTACGGATGGCGGTCATGAGTATCGTCGCCGGCACCAGCGGCGAGTAAGGAAAATAAAAAGATGAAACTTCATATTAAAAATGGCCGCGTGATCGATCCGGCTAACGGTGTCGATGCGCTGCAGGATGTGTTTATCACGGCCGGAAAAATTGTCGCCATCGGGTCGCAACCCGCTGGCTTTGTTGCCAATAAGGTCATCGATGCAACGGGTCTGGTGGTGTCACCCGGCCTGGTTGATTTGAGCGCGCGTTTGCGTGAACCAGGTTTTGAATACAAGGCGACCCTGGAGTCTGAATTGCAAGCGGCAATGCGCGGTGGCGTAACCAGTCTGGTCTGTCCGCCAGATACCGACCCGGTTTTGGATGAGGCTGGCTTGGTCGAAATGCTCAAGCAAAGAGCCCGAAATCAAAACAAGGCGCATGTCTATCCCTTGGGCGCATTGACGGTCGGGCTAAAAGGCGAGTCGCTGACTGAAATGGCCGCCTTGACCGAAGCCGGATGTGTCGGTTTCTCGCAAGCCGAAGAGCCGATTGCCGATACCAACGTATTGCAACGTGCGCTGCAATATGCCGGCACTTTTGGCTACACTGTCTGGTTGCGCCCGCAGGATGCTTTTATCGGCAAGGGCGGAGTGGCGCATAGCGGGCCACTGGCTTCGCGGCTGGGTCTGTCCGGCGTGCCGGTGATGGCAGAAACCATCGCCCTGAACACCTTGTTTGAGTTGATGCGAGGCACCGATGTCAGAGTGCATATCTGCCGAATTTCTTCTGCTGCAGGGCTAAACCTGGTGCGTCAGGCCAAGAAAGAAGGTTTGGCGATCAGTTGTGATGTCGGCGTCCATCACGTGCACCTGACTGATGCTGATATCGGGTACTTCGATTCCAATGCGCGCATGACTCCACCATTGCGCAGCCAGCGTGACCGTGATGCCATTCAAGCAGCCTTGCTCGATGGCACCATCGATGCGATTTGCTCGGACCATACGCCGGTTGATGATGATGAGAAAATGCTGCCGTTTGCCGAAGCTTCGCCTGGCGCTACCGGTCTGGAATTATTGTTGTCCCTGTCGCTGAAGTGGGCCGAAGATAGCCGCGGTACGGTAACGCTGCCGCAGGCGCTCGCCAGAATTACCAGCGAACCGGCGCGGGTTGCCAAGTTGCCTTGTGGCCAATTGGGTGTCGGGCAAGTCGCTGATCTTTGCCTGTTTGATCCGCTGGCGCGTTGGAAGGTGGAAGCGAGTGCGATTGTTAGCCAGGGCAAGCACACCCTGTTCATGGGCTATGAATTGCCGGGCGTCGTTAAAGTCACCATCGTCGCTGGGCATGTCGCATTTGATGCGCTGTAGAACGCGCCATTAATTCATTTAATATCGATTAAGGGGGAGTATCCTGATATGCTCCTTCGTTGCGCAATGTTAATGTGCGTATTTTAATAATAACTATATATACCCCCAGGGAGTATATGAATATGGAAGACGCATGGTTGCTTGGCATTTTGTACGTGTAATGGTCCATTTGTGGGTTGGTTTGTTCATCTGCGCAGTCATTTTCCCCTTAACTAAAATCGCGACGCACGAGCGCTTGATACGCGTCTGGTCGAGAAAAATGCTGGCGATTTGCGGGGTGGAAGTGCGTGTTCTGGATCAGCGGCAAGATGTGATCGAGGAGCAGACCTTGATCGCCGCCAACCATGTGTCTTGGTTGGATATTCTGGTGTTGAATTCTTTGCAGCCCTGCCACTTCGTCGCCAAATCGGATATCCGCAGCTGGCCTCTGATCGGTTGGTTGAGCGAAAAAGCCGGCACCATTTTTTTGGCACGAGGTAAGCAGCGTGAAGTGCGGCGGATTTATGAGGGGCTGGTACATCAAATTCAGGCGGGTAAGCGTATTGCATTTTTCCCTGAAGGCACCACCGCAGCGCAAGGAACACTGTTGCCATTTCACGCGAACTTGTTTGAAGCGGCGATAGAGGCCAAAGTACCGGTCCAACCTTTTTCCATCCGCTATCTGAACGCCCATGGCGTACTGGATCCTGCGGCTGACTTTATCGGCGACATGACTTTCGTGGAAAGCATGAGCGTTATCTTGAAGGCGGGGAAACTTACGGTGGAATTATGTCAGTTACCGCCGATCAGCACCGCCGGCGCCCACCGGCGCGACGTGGCACAGGCGGTGCGGCTGGCGGTAGCGCGCAGCCTGGGCATCGACGAAAAAACTTAAGCAGGCATACCTGGCTTAAGTTTTTGCGGGGCGCTGTTGCTGCGGACATGCTACCTGAATGACGCTGTGATCCTGCAGCGAGACGGCGCTTAATTTGCCGCCCCAGACGCAGCCAGTATCGAGACTGATTAAATTGGGGCGCAATACCAAGCCCAGGGTAGACCAGTGACCAAACACCACTGTGCAGTCACTACTTTTTCTGTCCGGCACATCAAACCAGGGCAGAAGGCCATCCGGCGCTTCTTTCGTCCCATCTTTATTATTGAAATCCATGAATCCATCTGCACTGCAAAAACGCATGCGGGTGAATGCATTGATGATGCAACGCCAGCGATCCGCTCCATGTAAATCATCGCTCCAGCGCTCCGGGGTATTGCCATACATCTGGCGTAAAAAATCCAGCCAGTCGGGGCCGCGCAGTATGTCTTGCACTTCCTGTGCCAGGGCAAGTGTCTGTTTGACTGTCCATTGGGGAAATAATCCTGCATGTATGAGCAAATGTGCCTGCTCAAAAATGGCTAGCGGGCGGTGACGCAACCAGTCTAGCAACTCTTCCCGGTCGGGCGCTTGCAAAATGGCATCAATGGTATCGGCGCGATGCGCCGCACGTATGCCGTAGGCAACGGCGAGCAAATGTAGATCGTGGTTGCCCAGCACCGTGTCGGCCCGCGAGCCCATGCCTTTTACCAGACGCAGCGTTTCCAGTGATCTTGGTCCGCGGTTCACCAGGTCGCCGGCAAAGAGAATTCTGGCTTGCGGTGCAACGACTGCGATTTTTTGCAACAGTTGCTCCAGCTGATCACAGCAACCCTGAATATCGCCGATGACGTAGGTAGTGACCTGGGTATTCAATGTTCTGCGCCCAGACGTTTGGCTTCTGAGCGGCTGATCAGGGCTTGCTGTTTTGCTTGCTCGCGCAGGCTGCCTGTCATCATGGTCGGCCAGCCGATCAGATGTTGCTCGGTGATTTCTGCCAGCGCGCGCAGCCATTGCGGCGATTCATTCAGGCAGGGGATATAGTGGAACTCTTTGCCCCCTGCGTTGAGGAAATCGACTTTCACTTCTATCGCGATTTCTTCCAGTGTTTCCAGGCAATCGGCGATAAAGCCAGGGCAAACTACATCAATCCGCTTAATCCCTTGTTGCGCCAGTGCCTCTACGCTTGGTGCCGTATACGGCTGCAGCCATTCGGCGCGGCCCAGACGCGACTGAAACGTGACCATATATTGGTCTTTGCTTAAGCCCAGTTGTTCGGCCAGCAGTCTGGCAGTTTTATAGCATTCACAATGATAGGGGTCGCCGCGCAACAGAAAAGCCTTGGGCAACCCATGAAAGCTCATGACCAGTTTTTCTGGCTGGCCATTGCTTTGCCAGTACTGGAGAATCGAATGTTTGAGTGCCTGAATATAGGCATCATGATCATGATAATGCTTGATGAAACGCAGCTCAGGTATATTTCTGACCTGCTGGTAGTGGCGGAAAACCGCATCAAAATTAGATGCTGTCGTGGTGGCTGAATACTGCGGATAGGCGGGTAAAATCAGCAGGCGCTCATACCCTTCGGCCTTGAGTTTGGTCAATACTTCGGGGATGCTGGTGGCGCCGTAGCGCATCGCGTAGACCACACGCAACTCATGTCCGCGTTCACCCAGATAGCCTTGCAGCAGCAAGGCCTGTTTTTCCGTATGTACCTTCAGCGGTGAACCATCCTTACTCCAGATTGAAGCATATTTTGCCGCAGATTTACTCGACCGAAACGGCAGAATGACCAGGTTAAGTATCAGCCACCAAATAGCCCTGGGGATTTCAACGACGCGATGATCGGATAAGAATTCCTTCAGATAACGCCGCACGGCCGACGTGGTCGGTGCATCAGGCGTACCGAGATTAATCAGTACCACCGCAGTTTTGGATATTTTTCCGTGCGCGTAGTCAGGTTCTTTAAGAAAGGGCATAGTGATATTTTTATTGGTTATTTATGGATAATTCTTTGCTGCATGAATAGCTAAGTACCACGCAGATTGCCGCATTTTTATGAGGCAAGTAATTCTCTCGCGTGCTTGCGTGTGGTCGGCGTAATTTCTATGCCGCCCAGCATGCGGGCGATTTCTTCCACCCTCTGCTTGTTATCTAGTCCATCAATGTGCGACACGGTTTTGTCAGCAAGTTGGGTCTTGCTGACTTGAAAATGATAATTTGCCTGGCTGGCCACTTGTGGCAGATGGGTGACACATAAAACCTGACGATCGTGCCCCAGCCGTTTTAATAAGCGCCCGACTACTTCTGCTACGCCGCCACCGATACCGCTATCGACTTCATCAAAGATTAAAGTGGGAGTGGCGGTAGCGCAAGACGTGATGACGGAAATTGCCAATGAAATACGCGCCAGTTCACCACCGGATGCCACCTTAGCCAAAGGCTTTGCCTGTACACCGGCATGACCCGCCACCAGAAATTCAACTTGTTCAAGACCGCTGGATGCCGCTTCGCAAGGATGCAGCGCGATCACAAAAGCGCCTCCGGTCATGCTCAGATCTTGCATGGCGATGCTTACCGCGCTGCCGAGATCCTTGGCATTTTTTGCCCGCGCGATACTGAGTTTTTGCGCTACCGTCATATAGGCCTTTTGTGCGGCTTCTTCTTGTACTCTCAGTTCATCGATATCCGACACGCCTGACAATTGCTGTAACTGCGCCGATAGATTGGTGTATTCCTGATGCAGTATTTCAGGAGCCACATGAAAGCGGCGCGCAGTAGTGTGGATGATGTCGACTCTGGTTTCCACTTCACGCAAGCGCGCCGGATCGAGCTCGACACGGCCAAGATAATCATTTAAGGCGTAAGCGCTTTCCTGTAAATTGATGCGGGCGGAATCAAGCGCATCGGTGACCGGTTTTAATGCTGCATCGAAGCTCTGTAACTTGATTAATTTTTGCTGTAACGCGCTTAGTTGAGACAGTATCGGGTGTTCTGCCTCTGAAATGACGTCAGCCGCCTCTTGCGCACCCTCTAGCAGACTGGCAGCGTGCGCCAGCCTGCTGTGTTCGTGCGTGATGGCTTCCCATTCACCGGGCTTAATTTGTAATTTTTCTAGTTCTCCGACTTGCCATTCCAGACGTTCTTTTTCTAGCAGAATGTTTTTGGTGTTGTTGGCAAATTCTTCGCGCTGTTTGCTGAGCTGGCGCCATTGTCTAAAGAGTGCAGCGACTTCTTGGGCGGCGGGCTGTAGTCCTCCTTGCATATCGAGCAAGGCGCGTTGTGCATCAGTTTTTAACAATGACTGGTGCGCATGCTGTCCATGTATATCCACCAGTAAATCACCGAGCTCGCGCAATTGTGTTGCCGTGGCACTGATGCCGTTGATGTAGGCTTTCGAGCGGCCGGCATTGTCAATCACGCGCCGTAATAGTAGCCCGCTATCCGGTTCCGAAAAATCATTCTCAGACAGCCATAGTGCGGTCTTTTCATTGACTGAAAATTCGGCTGAGATATCGGCTTTGGCGGCACCTTCGCGCACCATGCTGGCATCGCCTCGTCCACCCAGCGCCAGTGCCAGCGCGTCGATCAAGATCGATTTTCCGGCACCGGTTTCTCCGGTAAAAACAGTAAATCCATTGGAAAATTCTAGTTCTATCGCGTCAACGATAACAAAATCACGGATAGCAAGCGTGCGCAGCATAAGGAGTCGGGAATTGAGGAGTGAGGGATCAGAAAAACTGTCCCTATTTTAACGTAAAGCGCCTTCTACCGAGGGATACTCATTCCAATGCAGTTTTTCTCGCAAAGTGTCGTAATAGTTCCAGCCTTTTGGATGTAAAAAAGTCACTGTATGTGCAGAGCGATTGATGATAATGCGATCTTTGTAGAGCAAGCTGGCAAAGGATTGCATATCGAAATTAACGCTGATGTCGCGCCCCGCCACAATTTCAATGCTGATTTCGCTGGAGTCCGGTAAAACTATCGGCCGGTTGGATAGCGCATGCGGCGCAATCGGTACCATGGCAATACCGGATAAACTGGGATGTAATAAAGGGCCGCCAGCGGATAAGGCGTAAGCGGTGGAGCCGGTTGGTGTCGAAACGATGAGACCGTCAGAGCGCTGGTTGTACATGAAATGCTTATCAACGTCGACGCGCAACTCGACCATGCCGGATCCCGCGCCGCGCGATACCACGATGTCATTGAAGGCCATGCCGCTAAAGATCTGGTTGCCATCGCGGATGACGATGGCTTGTAATAAGCTGCGGCGCTCAGAGACGCATTTCCCTTCCAGCATTTCGGTGATGACAGGAATCATGCGTTCGAGTGGAATATCTGTGATAAATCCCAGACGCCCTTGATTGATGCCGATCAGCGGCACATTGTAAGGCGCGAGCTGACGCGCGATGCCGAGCATGGTGCCATCGCCACCCAGTACAATGGCGGCGTCGGCGTATTTGCCGATTTCAGGCGCCGTCATCAGGCTGAAATTTTTCAGCTCCATGTTAAGGGCGGTTTCTGATTCGAGCACGACGGTATGCCCGGCGTGATCCAGAAAATTGGCCAGTTCTATTAAGGATTCGGTAATGCCTGGCGCATTGTACTTACCGACTAGTGCGATAATTTTTGCAGAAGAAGTCATAAAGTACTAGGATAGGTCGCATGGATGAGCCAGATTAGAACATAATTATCCCTGTTTTGAACATCAAAAGTGAGCAAGTATGAGCATTAAGGCAGTGCTGTTCGATCTGGATGACACTTTGTGGCCAGTGATTCCCGTCATCTTGCATGCGGAAATGAGCTTGTATCAGTGGATGGCAATTCACACGCCGAGAGTAGTGCAGCGATATTCCATTGAACAGTTGCGCAAACACAGAGGTGCGCTGGTCAAAACTGACCCGCGTTTTGAATATGACTTATGGGCGCTCAGACATGCTTTGTTGAGTAAGGTGTTTCATGAGTTGGGCGAAGATACCAGTAAAGCAGATCAGGCGATGGCGGTGTTTGCTGATGCGCGCAATCAGGTGACTTTGTATGAGGATGTGGTTCCTGCCTTGACAAGTTTGGGTGAGCGAGTTGGCTTGGGTACGGTGTCAAACGGTTTTGCTGATCTGCAAGCGATAGGCTTGTCATGCCATTTTCAAGTGTCGTTGGCGGCGCATAGTTTTGGTTGTGCTAAGCCCGATCCGCGTATTTTTCGGGCGGCGTGCGCCGCCCTCAATTTACTGCCGCAACAAGTGATGTATGTAGGTGATGACTTGATGCGAGATGTGCACGCGGCACAGCAGGTCGGAATGCAGGGGGTCTGGATTAACCGGCATCAGCTGGAGCTGAAAGACAGTTCGCATAAACACGTCAAGCCAGATGCCATCATTACCAGCTTGCATGAGGTCACGGGTTTTTTGTAAGCGCAGATTGAAGCAGATCAATCTAACGGCTTATTTGTAAAAAGCGCATGTTTTTTATTGTAATACTGGACTAAAATACTTCTATGCAACTTGATATTCGCGCACAAACTTTGTTGAAAGCGCTGGTCGAACGGTATATTGCCGATGGTCAGCCTGTTGGTTCGCGTGCCTTGTCTCAAATTTCAGGTTTGGATTTGTCGCCCGCTACGATACGTAATGTCATGGCCGATCTGGAGCAAATGGGATTTGTCGCTAGCCCGCATACCTCTGCCGGACGGGTGCCAACCCCGCGCGGTTATCGCGTGTTTGTCGATCAATTACTGACCGTACAGGTCATTGATGAAGCTGCGCTGGAGTCTCGCTTGCAATCGCGAATTTTTTCTACGCCGCCACAAAAAATTATCGCCAATGCAGCACAAGTGCTGTCGTCACTATCGCAGTTTGCTGGTGTGGTGATGACGGCGCGGCAGGAGTCCATTTTTCAGCAAGTCGAGTTTTTGCGCCTGTCGGAAAAGCGTATTTTGCTGGTGGTGGTGACACCGTCAGGCGAAGTGCACAATCGCTTATTGCTGACCGATGTTGATTACAATTCTTCGCAGTTGGTACAGGCTGCGAACTACTTAAATCAACATTTCGGCGGGCTAAATTTTGACGATGCCCGCCTTCATATCAATAACGAATTGCGTCAATTGCGCGATGATATGACGCGCCTGATGCAGGTCGCAGTAGAAGCCGGTAGCGATGCCATGTCGGAAAAAACGGATGACGTAGTGATCTCCGGAGAGCGTAATTTGTTGAATGTGGCTGACCTGTCGTCAAATATGACGTCATTGCGCAAGTTATTTGACATGTTTGAACAAAAAACCGGGTTGATGCAATTGTTGGATGTATCCAGCAAGGCAACCGGGGTGCAGATTTTTATTGGCGGAGAATCGAATCTTGTCCCTATGGACGAGATGAGTGTCGTCACCGCGCCCTACGAAGTCAATGGTAAAATTGTCGGAACTTTAGGCGTGATCGGCCCGACCCGCATGGCCTACGAGCGTGTGATTCCTATTGTCGATATCACCGCCAAACTTTTATCTAATGCACTTAGTTACTAATTGAATCTTATGGCAGACAATAAAGATATTTCTATTTTGATCGTTGATGACAATGAAATGACCCGCGAAACCTTGCGGGTCATTTTGAGAAGCGAGCATTACAACGTGATCGGCGAGGCTGCCGACGGTGATGCGGCGTACGAGATGGCGATCAAGCTCAGGCCGAATATCATCCTGCTTGATGTCGTTATGCCTAAGGTAAGCGGTTTGGAGGCGTTGAAAAATATTAAACTGGTCATGCCCGAAGTATTGATCATGATGGTGACTGCGAATACGGATCAGGGTACGGTTGCAGAGGCGGTACAGGCTGGCATTAGCGGCTACATTATCAAGCCATTTAATGCAAAAAAAGTGTTGGATGCTGTGGAGCAAGTGGGCGGTAAAATTCGTTTAAAGCGCCAGGCATCGGCCTAGCGGTTGCGACGTTTTATAAATAGCTTAAATTTTACGGGTTTTAGGACTGCATCCTGGTTTGGAGCAGTAGCCGTACAGCGCTAGCGCATGGTCAGAGATGGTGAAACCCTTTTCGTCCGCAATGGCCTGTTGCCTGCGTTCAATTTCTTCATCGTAAAATTCTTCTACCATGCCGCAATTGAGGCAAACCAGGTGATCGTGGTGTGTGCCTTCATTTAGTTCAAAAATAGCCTTGCCGGATTCAAAATGATTGCGATGCAGTAAACCTGCTTGCTCAAATTGTGTGAGTACGCGATACACCGTCGCTAAGCCAACATCCATATTTTCATTGAGCAGGATCTTATAGACATCTTCTGCGGTCAAATGACGTACCGTACTGCTTTGGAAAATTTCCAGTATCTTTAAACGTGGCAAGGTTGCCTTCAGGCCGCTTGCTTTGAGATTGGGAGTGGTATTCGTCATGTTTTCGGTAAAATAAATGCTATCTGCTTTATGATATAGGGTTTTGGCGTCTGCTCATATTGAAGTTGCCATCTTATATGAATTTTGCAGACTCTACACTGTTGCTCCATATTTTGAGGTTCTCTATGCGATTGTTGTTTAGTAAAACATCCCACAGCAAGTTTGGCACACTGGTTGGCGTTGCCTTGGCTGTTTTGTTGTCTGGCTGTGCCTCAAAAAATCCGCTGTTGACGAATTCACCTGCGGTGAGTACTGATGCCAGCGGCACTCAGGTGGTCGCGCCCACCGGTTTGAATAAACTGTTTGGTTATATCTCACCGTATCGCATGACGATTCAGCAAGGAAATTTTGTTTCTCAGGAAATGGTTTCCCAACTAAAAGAAGGCATGACCCGCGAGCAAGTGCGTTTTTTACTGGGCACCGCCTTGTTGACGGACATGTTTCATGAGGATCGCTGGGACTATCCGTTTCGCTTGCTGAAGACCAATGGCGAGTTAATCACCAGTCGGGTCACGGTGTTTTTTAAAAATAATACCGTAGCCCGCTTTGAGGGCGGCAATCTGCCTAACGAAAAAGATTATCTGGCGCATATCACTACTTCGGCGATCGGTTCGAAAGCAGAGTCTTCTTTGACGGTTGATACGCCAAAGAAAAAAGAATAAGGGCTAATATGACATTATTAAAAATTGCAGTAGCCGGTGCGTCTGGTCGCATGGGCCGGATGTTAATTGAAACAATAGACGCCGCAGAAGATGCGGTCTTGGCGGGTGCGCTGGATGTGGTTGAGTCGCCATTTATTGGCACCGATGCAGCGGCGATGCTAGGCAAGCCAGCCGGAGTGTTCATTGAATCTGATTTGGCCAAGGGATTGGCCGGCGCGGATTACCTGATTGACTTTACGCGTCCCGAAGGCACGCTCAAGCATGTGGAATACTGTGCCGCGCATGGTATTAAGATGATTATCGGCACCACCGGGTTTGATGAGGCCGGTAAGGCCGCGATTGCTGCCGCCGCACAAAAAACGGCGATCGTGTTTGCGCCAAACATGAGCGTCGGCGTGAACGTCACGCTGAAATTGCTTGAGATGGCAGCAAAGAGTTTTGCTCATGGTTACGACATTGAAATTATCGAAGCGCATCACCGGCACAAAGTAGATGCGCCTTCTGGTACCGCGCTGAAAATGGGTGAAGTGATTGCCGATGCCCTGGGGCGTGATTTGAATGAAGTCGGGGTGTTTTCACGTGAAGGCGTGACTGGCGAGCGCGATCCATCTTCGATAGGTTTTGCCACTATCCGTGGCGGTGATATCGTCGGTGACCACACTGTCCTGTTCGCAGGGATAGGTGAACGGGTCGAAATCACGCATAAGTCTTCCAGCCGAGTCACGTATGCGCATGGCAGTTTGCGTGCGGCACGTTTTTTGGCCGATAAAACGACCGGCTTGTACGATATGTTTGATGTGCTGGGATTAAACTAGCCCCACTAAAGCAACCGAATGACATCAACCGTAGACGCGCATGAATGTCCTGTCTATGGGTGATGTCATGCTGGTTTTGCTGAAAATTTTATTGCCACTGCACCACTACTTCATCAGGCCAGTCAACTTGACTTGCTCAATTTATAGCAGTAACTCAGTCGCAGCTTGTCTCATTCTGCAAAAAAATAGCCTTGCTCTGCTGTTCTCCAGATTTTCTGGAATCCTCTTGAACCAGTTATAATCCAAGGTTCGCAGTAAGGGTTGAACCAAACCCCGCACCTTCATTTGTATTTGCCACTATTGAGCCCTCATGCAAGAAAAATATACCCCATCCGACGTCGAACAATCGGCGCAAAGCCATTGGAAGCAAATTGATGCCTATACCACGGTAGAAAACGATCCTCGTTACCCGAAAGGCAAGTACTACGCCTGCTCAATGTTGCCTTACCCTTCCGGTAAGCTGCACATGGGGCATGTACGCAATTACACGATCAACGACATGCTGGCGCGCCAGTTGCGCATGAAGGGCTATAACGTTCTGATGCCGATGGGATGGGATGCGTTTGGCTTGCCGGCAGAAAACGCCGCAATCGCTTACAAGAAATCCCCGTCAGAATGGACTTACGCGAATATCGAAGACATGAAGTCGCAGATGCAGCCGCTGGGTCTGGCATTTGACTGGAGCCGTGAAGTCGCGACCTGTGATCCTGATTATTATCGCTGGAACCAGTGGCTGTTCCTGAAGATGCTGGAAAAAGGCATCGCTTACAAGAAAACGCAAGTCGTCAACTGGGACCCGGTGGACCAGACCGTGCTCGCCAACGAGCAAGTGATAGACGGCCGTGGCTGGCGCTCCGGCGCCCTGGTCGAGAAGCGTGAAATTCCTGGTTATTATTTCGCGATTACCCAGTACGCCGAAGAGTTGCTCAGCAGCATAGATGCGCTGGACGGCTGGCCCGATCAGGTGCGCACCATGCAGCGCAACTGGATAGGCAAGAGCGAAGGCGTGCGTTTTGCCTTTCCGCATCAGATCGCCGATGAAACAGGCGCCTTGTTGCAAGACGGTAAAATGTACGTGTTCACCACGCGGCCCGACACGATTATGGGCGTGACTTTCTGCGCCGTAGCGGCCGAGCACCCGATTGCGACCCTGGCGGCGAAAAATAATCCTGCGCTGGCAGCGTTTATTGACGTCTGCAAGGCCGGTGGCACCACCGAAGCCGAGATGGCGACCAAGGAAAAAGAGGGGATGCCTACCGGCTTGTTCGTCACGCATCCTTTGAGCGGCGCACAGGTTGAAGTCTGGGTCGGCAATTATGTCTTGATGACGTATGGCGACGGTGCAGTTATGGGTGTGCCAGCGCATGACGAGCGCGATTTTACCTTTGCCAAGAAGTACAACATCGCGATCAAGCAAGTCAGTGCGGTCGAAGGCGAGACGTTTACTACTGATGCCTGGGCCGAGTCGTATGCCGATAAGCAACGCGGTGTGACGGTTAATTCCGGTAAATACGATGGGCTCAATTTCAAGGCGACGGTCGATGCCGTTGCCGCCGATCTGATACAAAAAGATCTGGGCGAAAAGAAAACTACCTGGCGCTTGCGCGACTGGGGTATCTCACGCCAGCGCTATTGGGGGACGCCTATCCCTATCATCCACTGCGAATGTTGCGGTGACGTGCCGGTGCCTTACGAAGATTTGCCGGTGGTATTGCCGACCGATTGCATCCCTGATGGCTCAGGCAATCCGCTCAAGCAGCGTGCCGATTTCCTGAATGTCGCGTGCCCGACCTGTGGCAAGCCTGCCAAGCGCGAGACCGACACCATGGATACTTTCGTCGATTCGAGCTGGTATTTCATGCGCTATACCTGCCCTGATGCCACGACCATGGTGGATGAACGCAATGACTATTGGATGGGTGGGATGGGGATGGACCAGTACATCGGAGGTGTCGAGCATGCGGTTTTGCATTTGCTGTACGCCCGTTTCTGGACCAAGGCGATGCGCGATATGGGCCTGGTCAAGATTGATGAACCGTTCAAGAACCTGTTCACGCAGGGGATGTTGCTGAACGAATCGTATTACCGCGAAGAAGACAGCGGCAAGAAGACCTGGTTCTATCCGAATGAAATTGAAGTCCAGTACGATGATAAAAGCCGCCCGGTTGCCGCAATCCTGAAAAGCGACGGCCAGCCAGTGCAGATGGGCGGCATTGAAAAAATGTCCAAGTCGAAGAACAATGTGGTCGAGCCAAAAGACATCATCGAGCAGTTTGGTGCCGACACGGCGCGTCTGTTCACGATGTTTGCCGGCCCGCCAGATCAAAGCGCGGCATGGAATAACAGCGGTGTAGAGGGGGCCTCGCGCTACTTGCGCCGCCTGTGGGCGTCAGCGCTGAAATTGTCTGGGCCGGTCGCGGCCGGTGCCGTGGTGCCAGACAGTTATGCTGCCGACGTCAAAAATCTACGCCGTGAAGTTCATCTCACCCTGAAGCAGATCGATGCCGATTACGACCGCTTGCAATACAACACCGTCGTCTCGGGCGCGATGAAATTGCTCAATGCGATCGAGTCTTTCAAGCCGGAAGGCGAAGGCCATGCCAGCGCCTTGCGCGAAGCTTTCAGTATTTTGCTGCGTGGCTTGTATCCGGTCTGTCCGCACATTACCCATGTGTTGTGGCAAGAGCTGGGCTTGGCGGCAGAACTGGGCGAGATCATTGCCGCGCCTTGGCCGCAAGTCGATGAAGCGGCACTGGTGCAGGATGAAATTGAATTGATGATACAAGTCAATGGCAAGCTGCGCGGCAGCGTCAAGGTGGTCAAAGATGCCGATAAGGCGACCATAGAAGCGGCGGCGCTGGCGACGGAAAGTGTGCAGAAGTTCCTGGATGGCCCACCGAAGAAAGTCATCGTCGTACCGGGCAAGCTGGTCAATATCGTCGCCTGATTATGCGGAGCTTACTCACATTGCGACGTTCATGGCTAGGCCTTTGTGTCATCACGCTGGCACTGATGTTGTCCGCTTGCGGCTTTGCCTTGCGCGGTCCGGTCAGCTTTCCTTTCGCGAGTATTTTTATCGGCCTGCCCGACAGCTCGCCCCTGGGCGGCGAGCTGAAAAGAAATATCCGCGCCAATGGCAAAACCGTTGTGGCGAAAGAAATCACGGCCGCCGAAGTGGTGCTGGAAGTATTGGCGGAAACGCGTGAAAAACGTATCTTGTCGCTCAATAGCCAGGGCCGGGTACGTGAATACGATTTGCTCTACACCTTGCGTTTTCGGGTCCGTGACCAGGCCGGTAAAGAGGTCTTGTCTCCTACCGACATTAGCTTGAAACGCAATATCAGTTTCAACGAAACCCAGGTCTTGGCGAAAGAGGCGGAAGAAGTCTTGCTGTACCGTGATATGCAAAGCGATCTGGTACAGCAGATCATGCGTCGCCTTGTTGTGCTGAAAATGGATTGATGATGCGCACGCATTCCCTTACCCTTAGCCTCTCCTGCACGCGGGAAAGAACTGGGCATGACACTGTCATGCCGGGAGAAAGGTGTTATGCAACTGCGCTTTGACGCCCTCGATGCCCATCTGGGCAAGACCTTGGCAGCGCTGTATGTCATCACCAGTGATGAGCATTTGCTGGCGCTGGAAGCCGCCGACAAGATCCGGCGCGTTGCCAAGGCGCAGGGTTTTTTCGAGCGCGAGATCTTAACGGTAGAGCGCAGCTTTAAATGGGGCGCATTGCTGGCCGCGAATCAGTCGCAATCGCTGTTTGGCGACAAAAAAATGATCGATTTGCGCATTCCTACCGGTAAGCCGGGCAAGGATGGCGGCGCCGCCATCCAGGAATATATCGCCAAGCTGTCGCCCGATAATATGACGCTGATCACCTTGCCCAAGCTCGATTGGGCCACGCAAAAAGCGGCCTGGGTCGGCAGCTTGCAACAGGCGGCAGTGTATATTGATATCCCGCTGGTAGAGCGGGCGCAATTGCCGGGCTGGATTTCGCAACGTCTGTCGGCACAAGGGCAGAGCACTGAGCGGCAGAGTCTGGATTTTATCGCCGACCGGGTCGAGGGTAACTTGCTGGCGGCCCATCAGGAAATCCAGAAATTGGCATTATTGCACCCGCCGGGTAAATTGAGTTTTGACGTCATCCACGATGCCGTGCTCAATGTCGCGCGTTATGATGTGTTCAAGCTCAACGAGGCGATGCTGGCCGGTAATGTCACCCGGCTGGTGCGCATGCTGGACGGCTTGAAAGGCGAGGGCGAAGCCCTGCCGCTGGTGCTATGGGCGGTCGCGGAAGAATTGCGCACCTTGCTGAAACTCAAATCGGGCATGGCACAAGGCCGGCCCCTAGGGGTGCTGTTAAAAGAATATCGTATTTGGGGGCCGCGCGAAAAAATGATGGAGCCGGCATTACGCCGCCTCAGTTTGGCCACGCTGGAAACCGCGCTGCAAGAAGCGGCGCAAGTCGATAAAATGGTCAAGGGCTTGCGCGCCAAGGGTTTTGCCGGTGACGCCTGGGATGCCATGTTGCAGTTGGGCTTACGCGTGGCACAGGCTTAGCTGGGTAGGTATGTCTCACCCCCTTATGATTAATAATCAGGGGAGTATAGGTAAAAAATGCCCTTGTAGCGCATATAGCTATTGCGCATAAAATATATACACGGTGGAGTATGTTGCATCGTGCCAGTCTCGATAAAAATCAGTACGGAAGTAAATATGGATATCAAACACTACATGAACGACCTCGGCACGCGCGCCCGCATTGCATCGCGTGCCATGGCCAAAGCCGATACGGCAGCCAAGAACAAGGCCTTGTCGCTGATCGCTGCCGCCATCCGGCGCGACGCCGCTGACTTGCGCGCCGCCAATGAACTTGATCTGGCCGCGGCCAAAGCCAGCGGCCTGGACGCCGCCATGCTCGATCGCTTAACTTTGTCGGATAAGGCGATCGCCAGCATGGCCGAAGGGCTGGAGCAAATCGTCAGCCTGGCCGACCCTATCGGTGAAATCTCGAACATGAAATATCGCCCCAGCGGTATCCAGGTCGGCCAGATGCGTGTGCCGCTGGGTGTGATCGGCATCATTTACGAAGCCCGCCCGAACGTGACGGTCGATGCCGCGGGGCTGTGCATCAAGAGCGGCAATGCGACGATATTGCGCGGCGGCTCTGAAGCCATACGATGCAATCAGGCGCTGGCCAAATTAGTCAAAGAAGGCCTGGTTGGCGCCGGTTTGCCGCTAGACGCGGTGCAGATCGTCGAAACGACTGACCGTGCCGCCGTCGGTGAACTCATTACCATGCCGCAGTATGTTGATGTCATCGTACCGCGCGGCGGCAAGGGCTTGATTGAGCGCCTGATGCGCGAATCCAAGGTGCCGATGATCAAGCATCTGGACGGCATCTGCCATGTGTATATCGACGACAAAGCCGATCTGCAAAAAGCCCTGGATATTGCCTTCAACGCCAAATGCCATCGCTACGGGACCTGCAACACCATGGAAACCCTGCTGGTGGCGCAAGGCATCGCGGCGCAAGTCTTGCCGGCGCTGGCGCAACTGTATGCGAGCAAGCAAGTCGAACTGCGCTGCGACCCGGTTGCGGCACAATTATTGGCCGGCTATCCGCACTTGGTGGCCGCCACTGAAGACGACTGGAGCACCGAGTATCTGGCTGCGATTTTGGCGGTCAAGGTCGTGGCCGACATGGATGAGGCGATTACGCACATCAACGATTATTCATCCAAGCACACCGAATCCATCGTTACCGAAGACTATAGCCGCGCCCTGCGTTTCTTGCGCGAGGTCGATTCCGCTTCGGTCATGGTAAATGCCTCGACCCGCTTTGCCGATGGATTTGAATATGGTTTGGGTGCCGAAATCGGCATTTCCAACGACAAGCTGCACGCCCGTGGCCCGGTTGGACTGGAAGGCTTGACATCGCTGAAATATGTGGTGTTCGGGCATGGAGAAGTGCGTGAATAAATGCCATGCAAACGGCGTGCCGCCTTGCAAGGCGACACCGTTACGCAGGCGCGGGGCATGCCCCGCGAAGTCCCTGCTTCACCATGGCGAAATCCGTCAATAATTCGTAAAGGAAGAATATGCTCTGGATTAAAGCGCTGCACATTGTATTTGTCGCCTCCTGGTTTGCCGGCTTGTTTTATTTGCCCAGAATTTTTGTTAATCTGGCGATGGAAACCGAGCCGATGGTCATCGAGCGCTTATTGCTGATGGCACGCAAGTTGTACCGTTTCATGACGATACTGGCAGTGCCTGCGATCGCTCTGGGTATCTGGTTATGGCTGGTCTATGGGATTGGCCGCGGCCCCGGCCCCGGTAATGGCTGGATGCACGCCAAACTGGGCATCGTCGTTTTGCTGATCGGCTATCACCACGCCTGCGGCAGCTTGCTGAAAAAATTTGAACGAGGCCATAACAAGCGTAGCCACAAATGGTTTCGCTGGTTTAATGAAGCACCTGTTATCTTGATGTTGGCAGCAGTGATTTTGGTCGTCGTAAAGCCATTTTGATTAAAACGTTTTGAATAAAGAGGAGCAGGGATGAGCAAGGTTTGTGAATATTTTTTTGCGCCGCAGTCTCCTTGGACGTATCTCGGACATCAGCGTTTTGTCGATCTGGCTAAGCAGTATGAGGTCAAGATAGAACTGAAACCTTGCGACCTGGGCAGAGTCTTTGCCACTTCCGGCGGCTTGCCGCTGGCCAAGCGTACGCCGCAACGCCAGGCTTATCGTCTGGTTGAGATGCAACGCTGGAGCGAACATCTGGGTTTGCCCATGCACCTGCAGCCGACTTTTTTTCCGGTGGCGGCGGACCCTGCTGCCTTGCTGATCATCGCGGCCCAATTAGCCAACGGCACCGATGCCGCCGTCAATCTGACCGGCGCGATCTTGCGCGGCGTCTGGGCGGAGCAGAAAAATATCGCGGATGCCGATACCCTGGCAGGCATCGCATTTGATTGCGAACTCGATGGCAAAGCCTTGCTGAAGTCGGCCGAAACCGCCAGCGTACAGGCCGAGTACGAGCGCTTTACCAATGAGGCGATTGCCGCCAATGTCTTCGGTGCGCCCTGGTATGTGTTCAATGGCGTCGGTTACTGGGGACAAGACCGGCTGGATTTTTTAGAACGCGCTTTTCAGCAGTAGAACAGCAATTAAGCAGCAGTAAGATTTTTGCAATCCCCTGGCAGACACGGTGCCTGTCAGGTTTCATTTACCAGGGACTTCTAGAAAATCAATTTTCGGGATGCAGAGCAAGGCGCAAACCACAGCAATACGTCAGTATTGCGAGGATTTGTAACGCAGGTATGCGCCCGACAATTGGATTTATAGAAGTGCCCTGAATTACCACGGACAAAAGGTTCACCATGACACGTTATTCCTATTTTTGCCCCTGCCCACGCGGCCTCGAAGTTGCCTTGGCAGAAGAGCTGACCGAAATCGGCCAGCTTAATAACACCCTGCACGTACACACGCAAGTGCCAGGCGGTGTCCATTGTTCGGGCGAGATCGGCGATGCCTATCGCATCAACCTGTATTCACGGATTGCCTCGCGTTGCCTGCTGCGCATGGCGCATTCCGGCTATATCAATGAAAACGATATTTACGATTTGACTTTGGAGCAGCCGTGGGAAGACTGGTTCGGCTATCACCACACCATCCGCGTCGACGTGACCGGCATTAAGTGCCCGCTGAAGAGTCTGGAATTTGCCACGCTGAAGATTAAAGATGCGATCTGCGACCGCTTCCGTGACCAGTTCACCCAACGTCCTTCGGTCGATACCAAGATGCCGGACATGCGTATCGTCGGTTTTCTCGATGCGCGCAATTTTACGGTCTATCTCGATACTTCCGGCGAGGCTTTGTTCAAGCGCGGCTGGCGCCTGGAAACCGGTGACGCGCCGCTGCGCGAAAATCTGGCGGCGGGCTTGCTGCGCACTGCCGGCTGGAAGCCAGGCATCCCTCTGCTCGACCCGATGTGCGGTTCCGGCACGATCCTGATTGAAGCGGCACAAATGCTGGCCGGGATTCCTCCCGGCATTCATCGCGAATTTGCCTTTGAAAAATTTGGCAGCTTTAATCCGGAAGAATGGCAAGCCATCAAGGATCAGGTCAAGCCGAATGTATTGCCAGCCGAACCGACGATTTTTGGCAGTGATATTTCCGGCGATGCGATCGTCATGACGCGCAATAACCTGAACAAGGCGGGCATCAAGTTTGAAGTGCCGCTGAAACAAATCGAGGCGCAGGAAATTAAGGCGCCGACCGAAACCCCAGGCATCTTGCTGACCAATCCTCCGTATGGCGAACGGATAGGCGTACGCGGCGACAGCAGCATGGAACCGGATGACATGGCGAAGGATTTTTTCAGCGCCTTCAGCACCGCACTCAAGCAGCGTTTTACCGGCTGGAGTGTCTTCCTGTTCACCGCTGATTTAGGTTTGCCGAAGATGCTGCGCCTGAAAGAAGCGCGCAAGACGCCATTCTTTAACGGCGCGCTGGAATGCCGTTTGTTTCGCTTTGATATGGTGGCAGGTTTTAACCGCCGTGAAGAAGCCAAGCCAAAAGCGGACGCTTAAGTTTAAAAAATAAATAAAGACTCCTGACATAACGCTGTCAGGAGCAGGGGATCATGATGTGCCCATGCCAATCCGGCTAAACAACGAAAGCACATCATGAAAAAAGTAGAATGGTTTGAAATCCCGTCGAGTAACTTCCAGCGTGCAGTCGATTTTTATCAGGCCGTGTTTGATACGCAATTACGCATACAGCCATTTGGAGCGTTTCAGATGGGCGTGTTTTCGCACACGCCGGATGACGGCGCCGGTTGCGTGATTCACGGTGAGGGGTATACACCAGGCGCCGATGGCGTCGTCATCTATCTCGATGCCAGCCCTTCGATTGATGCAGTGCTGGGCCGGATAGAAGCTGCCGGTGGCCAGATCAAGATGGCTAAAATGGCATTGCCGCAAGACCATGGCTATATCGCTTATTTTCATGACACCGAAGGTAATCGCCTGGGGCTGCATGCAATGAACTAGGGTTAGCCTGCATTGTTTATTGTGCATGCTCCATCAAAAACCGAATAGTGAGCAGGCCCGACACGCACTATCCATGCGCTTCTTCAGCCTGCATGGCTGGAGAAGCGCATGGGATATGCGCGCCGGGCCTGGTCACTTTTCATTTTCTTACCGGAACAAATCATGCGCCGTGCTGACCGCTTATTCCAGATCGCCCAGTATCTACGAGGCCGCCGGCTGACCACGGCGCAGCAATTGGCAGTATGGCTCAAGGTCTCGGAGCGTACGATTTACCGCGATATCCGCGACTTGTCTTTGTCCGGCGTGCCGGTCGAGGGCGAAGCCGGGGTCGGCTATCGGGTCAAGCAGGGCTACGAGTTGCCGCCGCTGATGTTTTCTGTCGATGAGCTCGATGCGCTGGTGGCGGGCATGCGTATGGTACAGGCCTGGGGCGGACCGCAATTGGCGGCGTCGGGTGCCGCCGTGCTGGCGAAAGTGGCACTGGCTTTGCCGAAAGAGCAGCGTGATTTTGTCGAAGCCACACCCTTATTTGCGCCTTCCTTTCATCTCGATCCGCAACATGGCGAGCGACTCGAGAGCGTGCGGCAAGCCATCGCTGGGCGAGTGCAGTTGCAGCTAGATTATGCCGATGCGGCACAAAAAACCACACAGCGCTGGATCTGGCCATTGGCGCTGTATTTTTGGGGCGGCACCTGGCTGATCGCCGCGTGGTGCGCCAATCGCCAGGATTTTCGTTCTTTTCGCGTCGATAGAGTTGCCGGTCTGCAGAGCGGCGCAGTGTATCCGGATGTACCGGGACGCCGCTTGCCCGATTTTGTCCGCCATGTGACCAAGCTGCGCCCTCCGGTAAATTAATGTGTATCAGCGCGCGGGCATTCAATGGATGGCGGATGGATTTTGTCGATTGATCACAGGTGAAAAATTTGCATGCTTCTGCACGGGCGACTTGTTTGCGGTAAGCTAGTCGGCTCAATTATTCCGCCGGAGATTCGTATGTCGCAAGCCCCCGTCCATGCACCTACTGTCATACTCAAAGATGCGATGCTATTGCGTCATCAAGCCTATATCAATGGCCAATGGCAAAGCGCCGAGCTGAGCTTTGACGTCACCAATCCGGCTAGTGGTGCAATCATCGGGCGCGTACCGAATATGGGCGTGCAACAGACTCAAATGGCAATTGATGCCGCGCAGCAGGCGTTTCCTGCCTGGGCGGCCAAAACCGGTAAAGAGCGAGCGGCGCTGATGCGCAAGTGGTTTGACCTGATCGTGGCACATGCCGATGATCTGGCCGCATTGATGACGGCAGAGCAAGGCAAGCCGCTGGCAGAAGCCAAGGGCGAAGTCCTGTATGGCGCCAGTTTTATCGAATGGTTTGCCGAAGAAGCGAAGCGGGTTTCCGGCGATGTGCTGGCCTCTACCTGGAGCGATAAGCGTACCTTGGTATTGCGCCAGCCGATCGGCGTCTGTGCCGCGATTACGCCATGGAATTTTCCGCTGGCGATGATTACCCGCAAGGTCGCCCCGGCGGTTGCCGCCGGTTGCACGATCGTGATCAAGCCGGCTGAACAAACCCCGTTGTCGGCGCTGGCGCTGGTCGAGTTGGCACACCGGGCGGGCTTGCCAGCAGGCGTCATCAACGTGATTACCGCAGACGCCGAGCAGTCCATCGCCGTTGGGTCCGTGTTGTGTGATAGTTCTGTCGTGCGGCATTTATCGTTTACCGGATCAACCCCGGTGGGGCGGATTTTAATGCGGCAATGCGCGCCTACAGTCAAAAAACTGGCGCTTGAATTGGGCGGGCATGCGCCATTTATCGTTTTTGACGATGCCGATCTGGATGCGGCAGTAGAAGGCGCATTGCAGTCTAAATTTCGCAATGCTGGCCAGACCTGCGTCTGCACCAATCGCTTTTACGCGCATGAATCCATCTATGATGCATTCGTTGAAAAGCTGGCCGCGGGCGCACAAAAAATCAAGGTCGGAAATGGTGCTGAAGCGGGTGTCAGTCAAGGTCCGATGATTGATGCGCAAGCCGTGGCTAAAGTTGAAGAGCACGTGGCCGATGCGCTGGCAAAAGGTGCGACAATATTGGCAGGCGGCAAAAAACATACAGCGGGGGCACTGTTTTATGAACCGACCGTGCTGTCGAATGTCACCGAGAATATGCAAGTGATGCGCGAAGAAACTTTCGGCCCGGTGGCAGCGGTGGTTAGATTTAAAACCGAGGAAGAAGTCATTGCTGCGGCGAATAGTACTGATTTTGGCCTGGCATCGTATTTTTACTCGCGTGATATCGGACGCGTCTGGCGCGTGGCAGAAAAACTTGAGTACGGCATGGTCGGCATCAATACCGGTCTGATCTCGAATGAAGTATCGCCATTTGGTGGCGTGAAGCAATCGGGCCTGGGGCGCGAAGGTTCTAAATACGGGATGGATGAATATCTTGAAATGAAGTATCTGTGTATGGGCGGGATCTAAGCGCTGCCTGTAAATGTTGGTCTTTATGTCCGTTTTGACATTCCTTAGCAGCCAATCTAAGCCAGATTGGCTGCTTCAATATTAAGTGTTCTCATGTCTATGTCTATTAAGTCCGGCAACGCCGGACTCGCCACTTTGCTGGCGGCTCTCGCCATGCTTGGCCCTTTTTCCATCGATACCTATCTTCCTGCTTTCCCGGCCATACAGTCGAGTTTGCATGCCAGTGCAATTGAAGTGCAACAAACGCTGACCGCGTACATGTTGTCTTTTGCTGCGATGACGCTATGGCATGGTGCCTTGTCAGATGCATTTGGGCGCCGGAATGTGATTTTAGTAGCGCTGGCAATTTTTGCTGTCGCCTCCTTTGGTTGCGCATCAGCCCATAGCGTTCACTATCTCTGGGGTTTCCGTATTTTGCAAGGCGTCTCTGCGGGAGCTGGAGTGGTGGTCGGGCGTGCCATTATTCGCGATTTGTATGCGGGGGCACCAGCCGAACGGTTACTTTCTTTAGTGACCATGATTTTTTCGATTGCGCCTGCCATTGCGCCTATCATCGGTGGCTGGATAGTCAGTTACATGAGCTGGCGCAACATTTTTTTGTTGTTATTTGTCTACACGCTGGCCTTGTTATGGGCATGCTACCGATGGTTGCCTGAATCTCTGCCAGCGAATAAACGGCAGCCATTTAGCGCCAAATTCCTATGGGAAAGTTATAAAAACGTCTTCAAATCGCCCTTGTTTCACTTGAAATCAGGGACGATTGCCTGCAATTTTGCTGGCATGTTCTTGTATGTGTCGGCTGCTCCCGCATTTATCACCCAACATCTAAAACTGGGGCTAGATCAGTTTGGCTGGCAATTTGTGCCCTCGGTCGCGGGGATTTTTTTTGGCGCGCTGGTCGCAAATCGGCTGGCGGGAAAAATATCTGCCTGGACACAGGTCAGTATAGGTTTTGTTTTTTTGCTGGGGGCTTCCTTATTCAATGTGCTGTTTCATCTGATTTGGCCACCGATGTTGCCGTGGTCAGTGATTCCTTTATTTTTTTATACCTTTGGCATGTCGCTGGTGGCACCCCCAGCGACCTTGCGGGTACTTGATCTTTTTCCTCATATACGTGGCATCGTTGCGTCATGTCAGTCTGCTATGTTGACCTTATTGGGGGCGATCGTTGCCGGAGTAATTGCCCCTTTATTAGATCACTCTGTTTTGTTGCTGGCGTGTGGACAACTGGCCTTTGCAACCGCTGGAATGGTGCTCTGGTATGTCGGGCGTAACTATTGGCGCGCTATGACGGGGCAGCATGATCAGGCAATAACAACAATAGGATAAAAATATTTCATCAATGGGCTTGAAATACTTTCAAGTTACCCTATTTGATTGGTGCTATGCAGCATGATACTTTTTTGTTTATAATGTGAACCAATTTGTTAAAGCCGCATCAAACAAGCGCTTTTTGTTTTTTTATAAAAACGCTGCGTGTTTTATGTGACAGAGACAAAAGCGTTACTGGTTGTTGTTTGTTTGTAACTGGCGGCATTTTGTGAATTCATCAAATTGTCACTTTCCGCAGGTATAGTGCTTGTTGTCATTAGTGTGTATCAATACGCTAATGTTTTAAATAAGACCTGCAATCCTGTTTTTGCTGCGTGTATTATTGTATTGCAGCAAAAATCAAATTTTATATTTTGGATACTACATTATGAAAAAATCATTCCTCGCACTTGCTCTGATGAGTGCTTTCTCCGGCGCCGCTTTGGCTCAATCCGCTGTTACTGTCTACGGCGTCGTAGACATGGGTTTGGCTCGCGATGACAACGGCGTTGCTACTAAAACATCTTTGGACAGTGGCCTGCAATCTGGTTCACGTTTAGGTTTCAAAGGTACTGAAGACCTCGGTAACGGTTTGAAAGCTAATTTCGTATTGGAAATGGGTCTGAAAACTGATACAGGCGCTTCTGATGGCGTTACATTCGGTCGTCAAGCTTACGTTGGTTTGTCTTCTGTTAATTTCGGTTCGATCAATCTTGGTCGTCAAAAGTCTTTGACTTATGTTGCTTCTGAGTCTATCGATCCGTTTGGTGTTGGTTTGGCTGGTAACATGAACCGTTTGTTCGGTACAGTTACACGTTTTGACAATGCAGCTACTTACACAACTAATAGCTTGAGTGGTTTTGTTGGCGCAGCTCAATATTCTTTCGGCGAGCAAGCTGGTAGCACTTCTAAGCAAGGTATCGTTTCTTTGTCTGGTACATACAATGCAGGCCCAGTATTGGCTAGCTTGGTATACGAAAAAGCTAAAGATGTAGTTGTTGTTGGTGCTGACGTAGAAAAAGTATTGGTTGGTGGTTCTTATGATTTCAACGTAGCAAAAGCTCACGCAGCCTACGAACAAGTCAAAACTAGTTTCGCTGGTAGCTCAGTCAAAGCTAATGTTTGGATGATTGGTGCAACAGTTCCTGTTGGTGCCGGCGCATTCTTGGCTGACTACACTAACTCAAGCGTTAAAGATTTTAATGATACAACTGCTCAGCAATACGCTATCGGTTATACATACAGCCTGTCTAAGCGTACAAACTTGTACACTTCATTCTCCCAAACTAAGAATGATGTAAACGTTGCTGTTAATGCTGGTGCAAAAGGCGCAACAGACAAACTGTTCAACGTTGGTGTTCGTCACGCATTCTAATCAAACTCAGGCGTAAGCCTGATTTGATCGAATTTGACAAAATGGGAATGGCCAGTAATGGCCATTCCCATTTTTTTTATTTCTTTTTGGACGTAAAAGATAGAACTTTGTCAGTGTCCGAGTGACTGAGTAGTTGCCGGGTCGCCTTTGCTGACTCGATATTTCTTTTAAGAAGCTATTTTTATTGTTGAATGTGGAATGAGATTTTGCCGGTGAAACTAAATGACCTTCGCAGGCGCCGAAAAAATCCCCATCATCATCCACCAAATTTTGGCGTCATTTTGACATGAGAATAAACGACATACCATGTTTACTTAGCTTCGTAGCTTAACTACCTAGCTTAACTACCTAGCTTAACTACGTAGATTAACTACGTAGATTAACTACGCGTTCACACTATTTTTTGACCTGGCTCAAATTAGCAAGTTTCAGTTGCTATATGCCAGTTCAGCTTGATGGAAAATAAGCGTTGCCATATATTGTTCATGGTAAATTCTCTGTGCAAATGTCACGATGAGATTCGTGGGACCTTAAACAGGATCTCCGCATCATATACTTGCATCACTAAGCCTGCTTCTAGACAATAATTGGATGGAAAAGCCCTGGCAAGTTCAACCGGATTACCTATGACTCACCGAGCACCCCAGCACCAAGCATTTATATTTTTATTGATCGCCGTTTCGCTGGCATTCGCATGGATACTTTTGCCATTTTATGGCGCGATCTTTTGGGGGATTGTTTTAACGATACTTTTTGCACCACTTCATCGCCACCTGCTTAAATGGACAGGGCAGCGACAAAATCTGGCTGCATTCATGACATTACTCCTATTTCTGATTGCCGTATTTTTTCCACTGGCACTGATCGCTTCGTCTCTATTGCAGGAGGGGACCGCTTTCTATGAAAAATTACGTTCAGGTCAACTTGATTTTGGTACCTACTTTCAGCAAATTATTAACTCCCTGCCAAGCTGGATATCTAATCTCTTGTCTCGATTCGGGCTGGGCGATATTTCCACATTGAAAAGCACTTTATCAACTGCGGCGACTCAAGGCAGTCAGTTTATTGCTGCTAAAGCACTTAGCATTGGGCAAATCACCGCAGGATTTGGTATCAGTATAGGCATCATGCTCTATCTGTTATTTTTTCTGTTGCGTGATGGCGAAACTCTGGTGGAAAAACTCCAACAAACGCTTCCGCTGAAGCAGGAGCATACGCAGCAGTTATTTACCAAGTTTGTTGCCGTGATTCGCGCCACGATCAAAGGCAATATTATGGTCGCTGCGACGCAAGGTGCATTGGGTGGTGCCATGTTCTGGTTTCTCGGTGTGCAGGGCCCGCTGCTATGGAGCGTCTTGATGGCAGTCATGTCTTTGTTGCCGGCGATAGGCTCTGGGCTCATCTGGGCACCAGTGGCAATGTATTTTCTTGTGACAGGCGCCACCTGGCAAGGTGTGACATTGATTTTGTATGGAATATTCGTGATCGGCCTGATTGACAATATTTTACGGCCAATATTAGTCGGCAAAGATACGCAGATGCCAGACTATATTGTTCTACTCGCGACCATGGGTGGTATTTTTGTCTTTGGTCTTAACGGTTTCGTCATTGGTCCTGTGATCGCAGCGATGTTTATCGCAACCTGGGATCTATTTTCCGAAGAAAAAGAAAACGCCTGACAATTGAAATGACGGATCTCGTCTTCGGCAAGAATGGGCGTCTACCATATTTCATCACAGTTGCCATTTGATAAGTTTGCCAACACCTGCTAAACCCGCGTAAAATGAGGGCTTCGCGGGTGTAGCTCAATGGTAGAGCAGAAGCTTCCCAAGCTTACGACGAGGGTTCGATTCCCTTCACCCGCTCCATAGAATCAATGACTTACGTTATTGATTAATGAAGTAGTTTCGCAAAATCACTAGCAGCGAGCTTCTTGCAAAAAATCTAAAATTGCACAGCGATCAATGAATCGCAACTGACCAAAACTCTCAATCAAAGCTGATACTGACGGCTTTAATCCACTTCAATATACTTCTCAATTTTGTTGGATCGTCACAGCATCCTCAAAAAGTTGATGCGGCGGGCCGGAAAAATAGGGCGATTTAAAAAAGATAAGTAAGCCATAAAATGCCTGCTCGCTTTCCCGATGGAAACCGTTCAAGTGTCACTCTGGTCAGATTCTTCCAGCCACCTTGTGCGTGTTTTTTTGAGTTTTCACAAGGATAGTGAATCCGTTTTGCTGAAAAATAGGCATCAGAAAAAATGGCGATGCAAACGGGAAGGCTGCAATACAATCCGGAGCGGAAATTGACTGCAACGAAGACCTATATTGATGTCTGCAACGGCGATGCCGACGGCCTGTGTTCGGTAATCCAGTGGCGTCTGCATGCGCCGCGTGACGCGCGCCTCGTTACGGGGCTCAAGCGCGATATAGAATTACTCCAGCGGGTGTCTGCGATATCTGGTGACGAGGTACTGGTATGTGATTTGTCGATGCGGCGCAATTGCCAGGCATTAATGCATCTGCTAGATAATGGAGTCAAGGTGACCTATTTTGACCATCACGAAGCGGGAGAAATCCCCGTCCATCCCTTGCTTAAGACGCACATTGATCTTGCTTCGGATGTGTGCACTTGTTTGTTGATGGATCGGTATCTAGGTGGCCGGTTTCGCGGTTGGGCGATCGTCGGCACATATGGTGATAATCTGATCGATGTCGCCGATGCTCTCGCCACTCAATTCGGGCTAAGCATGACAGACCGCCAGCGCCTCAGAATACTGGGAGAATCAATTAACTATAATGCTTATGGCGACTGTGAACAGGATGCCTGTATAGCTCCGGCGGATCTATACAGGGTCTTGATCGGTTACCCTGATCCACTTGACTTTCTGGCGCAAGAATCTCTGGGGCAAGAGCTTGAAAAGCAACGTCTGCAAGATTTACGACAGGCGCAAGATATTGCGCCTTACTGGCAAGATGGCGGCAGCATGGTATACCTGCTACCTGACGCGCCCTGGAGTCGGCGCATTATAGGAAGTCTGGGAAATATGCTCGCCATCAGTCATCCCGGCCAGGCGCATGCGCTTTTGAAACAAACGGCTAAGGGAGATCTTCAGGTCAGCGTGCGCGCACCTTTGGATGCACCACACGGTGCCGCATACTTTGCACGCCTGTTTGGCGGTGATGGACGAGCGGCATCGGCTGGCATCGATCATCTGCCGGCGCAGCAATTGCCATTGTTCATCCAAGCCTTTTCAGAGGCGGCATGGACTGACTCGACCACTTCATCTTTTTGGATAGAAAGGCTCGACTAAATGAAACTGTTATATTCCCTCGATCCTCAAAGTAGCTTTGCAAAGAACTTAGCCGCCTGTCTGAATCGGTCAATTGCGGCGCATGAAGAACGCAATTTTGACGACGGTGAACATAAGTTGCGTTCGCTATCTGATCCGCGCGGCGCCGATGCCTATGTCATCTGCAGCTTGCACGGAGATGCGCAACGAAGTCCCGATGACAAGCTGGTTCGCCTGTTGATGTTTATTGCCAGCTTGCGTGAGCATGGTGCCGCACGCGTGACAGCAGTGTTGCCCTATCTTGCGTATGCCAGAAAGGACCGGCAGACCAAGCCTTTCGATCCGGTCAGCATGCGCTATGTGGCGCAGCTGCTTGAGGCGGTCGGCACCGCGCAAGTCATGGCATTGGAAGTGCATAATGTTGCCGCATTCCAGAATGCCTTTCGTTGCATTAACGTACATCTTGAAGCGCACCTGATTTTTGATCAGCTAGCGATTGAGCTGGCCGGCGACAGTCCTTTGGCTGTGGCATCGCCCGATCCTGGTGGTGTCAAACGTGCGCAACTGTGGCGCGAATCACTGGAAATTCATCTGCAACGACCGGTGGGTTTTGCCATGGTAGACAAACGCCGCAGTGCCGACATCGTCAGCAGCGAGAATTTGGTCGCAGGGGATGTCAGGCAGATGTGCGTGTTGTTGCTCGATGACCTGATTGCCAGCGGTGATACTATGATCCGGGCGGCTAGAGCTTTGCTGGCGGCCGGTGCTACGCAAGTTGTTGCATGCGCAGCGCACGGCCTTTTTACCGGAGCCGCCAGCGAGGTGCTAAATAATGACTGTATTACCAAACTGATCGTTACTGACAGCGTCCCTCCATTTCGCGTGCCTGCTGATGCCATGCTGCACAACAAGTTGCACTTTGTCTCTGCCGCCTCCTTATTTGCTCAAGCTATCAGGGAGAGTCACTATGCATGGCTGCGTTGAAATGGTGCATCGACCTTAATGCCCGATCAAGGTAGCGTTGCGCCAGGGGATGCCATTTTTCAGGCGTACGTGGTTGCGGATCAAGCAAATGTGCCATGGCAAGGCGGGCACGCAGAATGGCCCGGTGTGCCATATACAGGTGGAGCAGTGCTGGGTCGACTTTTTCGTCTAATGCGGTAGCCAGGCCGGCGGCGAGGCGCTCACCTATCCAAGCAGTCTTCATCTCTGCACCTGTTTCATCAGCTAGCATTGCGCATTCCAGACTAAGGAAGGCAATTTCATCAAAAGGGTCGACTTGGCGCATTTGCAGATTGAACTCCAGGCAGTCGATCACTAATGGTGGTTGCAACAAACATACGTGTTCCGGTCGCAGGTCTCCGTGCCCCTCCAGCACCCGCCTTTTCAAGACGCGGTTTCGCAACCGGCCGGCACCTTGTGACAAGATTAAATCGAAACGGTTTACTACCAGCGCCGCACCACGCAAATCGAACTGTGGGCGTAACAAGATCTCCCTAGCCAAAGTCTGCTGATGCGCAAAGCGCGACAGATAGTCATCGGGTGTAATTTCAGCGACCCTCGCGAAACGATAAAAATGACTCAGGATCTCGATCAACCCGTCAATCTCACTGGCGCTGACGGCATTATCAATAACCAGTTGGTGCAGCATACGTTGTGCAGGCAGGCGCCGCATTACCACCAGCCAGTCCAGTGTCTCGCCTGTGCCTGATAATTGTGCCTCTGGCACCAGTATCAGATTGCCATTGACCAGCTGCAAAGCCATTAGGCCCAGGTACACTCCTGGCGCAAGCCGGGCATTGAGCCTGACCTCTTCCCTGCAATAAAATTCGCGCGCCTTTACGGTAGAAAAATCAAGAAAGGGAAAACGTACCGGCTTCTTCATCTTAAACACGCTGTTGCCGATTAAAAATACCCAGGACATATGGGTCTCAATACAAGTCAGCGCTTGATCCGGCTGTCGATAAGATAAGGTCTCTTGTAAAAACCGGAGTCTGGCTGGCAGCTTGCTAATTTTCTTGGTTTCTGATGTGTCTGGCATTGGCGTCATGAGCCTGCGAAGAGTTAGCAAGGTAAGCAAAATGCGTAATCTGAATGAGATATCCCTCTCAACTAACCATAGCGTCAGCTCAAAACAGATTCATCATCTTTTCAGAACTGGCTGAATGCTAAGAATGCCGACAGTGTGTCAACATGGTACGTCTGGGGCCATCCTCTATGTCCTGATATAGCCATCAAGATTTACTTCAATTGTTTACATTTTCCCCTAGCTTCGTACTTGTCGCTCCCACCGAAACGATATTGGCGAAGCATGATTTCAGTATGGTTTTCCTATTTATGCTGACTTTGCGAATTCGCAAAAGACACGATAAATGGAGATGTCATTCTGCTTTCGGAATGCGATCTAAAAAAGCAATATTTTTCCATGCTAAAAGATGGAGATACTTTTTTATGGACAACTGGTGAAGCGAAAATTGCAAATTATGAAGAGTGAAAAAATTTTCTTATTTTATAAAGCATTGCCGGAAGGATGAGCTCATTGCTTCTGAAAATATTCCAAACGGGTTTTTTTCTGTTCTAAAGAGAGAGTAAAAACTTCTGTTGTTAGTGACGGCTGGGTTAATTTGGACGAGATGGCGTTGTGAGAAATACTTCCCAAAAATGGCGTTTCAATTTAATTTTCGAGTCTAGACGATCTGTTAGAATATGGTTTTTGCGGAACCGGAATCGGCTTGAAGCACGCGCCAGTATTGAAAAGCCAGTATAGCTTCGCAAGCTTGGCACAAGGGTTCGACTCCCTTCACCCGCCCCAGCGCATTTCGCCTCATCGGCCTTACCTCATTTCTTACTTTCTTCCTTCCATGTCTGATACCAAACCCCTCGATGGCAATAACAAGCCGCTTTTTTATGATCCAACTGAGCATCGCATCCGCAGTTTCGTGACGCGTGCCGGGCGCTTGTCTGATGCGCAGGGTAGGGCGATAGAAACCCTGGGGCCGCGTTACTGTATTCCGTATCAAAAAGCCGAACTCGATGTGGCGGCGGCATTTGGCCGTACGGCGCCGACGATTTTTGAGATCGGTTTTGGCATGGGCGAGACCAGCGCCAAAATTTCGGCCCTGATGCCGGAGAAAAATTTTATCGGTGTCGAGGTGCATACGCCGGGCGTCGGTAGCTTGCTAAAGCTGACCGATGCGATGGGCTTGCAAAACCAGCGCATTATCCAGCACGATGCATTTGAAGTGCTGACGCATATGATTGCGCCCGGTTCGCTGGCCGGCGTGCATGTGTTTTTTCCTGATCCATGGCACAAGGCGCGGCATAATAAACGCCGCCTGATCCAGGGGCCGCTGGTGGCCTTGCTGGCATCGCGGATCGCGGCTGGCGGCTACCTGCATTGCGCTACCGATTGGGAAGAGTATGCAGTGCAGATGCTGGAAGTATTAGGCGCTGAAGCGACACTGGAAAACACGGCCGAGGCCTATGCGCCACGGCCTGATTATCGTCCCGTGACCAAGTTTGAAAACCGTGGCCTGAAGCTCGGGCATGGGGTTTGGGATTTGGTGTTTCGCAAAAAATAACAGCCGGCGGGTAGGGGGCGCACGGCGTACCCTACACACCCAGCGGCGCCAGCAGCGCCTGCAAATCAGCGGCGTTAAATTTGGGCGCCAGTGCGGCGTCGCTGCCCAGCACGCCTTCTGCCAGTGCCGCCTTGCGCGCTTGCAGTTCTAGAATGCGCTCTTCTATGCTGCCTTCTACCACCAATTTATACACAAACACGGCTTGCTCCTGGCCTATGCGGTGGGCGCGGGCGGTGGCCTGTTCCTCCACCGCCGGGTTCCACCATGGGTCCATATGGATCACGGTGTCGGCGGCGGTCAGGTTGAGGCCGACGCCACCGGCTTTCAGGCTGATCAGCAAAATAGGCGCTTCCTTGTTTTGAAAACGTGCCACCAGCTTGCCGCGTTGTGCCGGCGGGGTTAGTCCGGTCAGCGATAAATACGGCAGGGCGAGTGCCGCCAGTTGCGCTGCGATCAGGTCAAGCATCTCGGTGAACTGGGAAAACACCAGCACGCGGCGACCTTCCGCCACCAGGCCGGGTAACATATCGCCCAGCATCTCCAGCTTGGCGCGCTCCATGGTCTCAGACAGTTGATTGCCCTTTAATAGATACGGGTCACAGCACACCTGGCGCAGTTTTAGCAAGGCGTCGAGGATGCTGATCTGTGCGCCGGCAAAGCCTTTGCGCTGCAATACCCGCCGCACTTGCTCATCGGCTGCCACGCGCACGCTCTCGTACAGGTCACGCTGCTGGCCCTGAAGTTTCAGGCGCTTGATGATTTCGGTTTTTGGCGCCAGTTCGCTGGCGACCTCCTCTTTGCGGCGACGCAAGATAAACGGGCGTACCCGTTGTGCCAGTAATTGTGCACGCAGGGTTTCGCCATTGACTTCGATCGGCTTGCGCCACAGCCGGGTAAAACTGCGCGCATCGCCGAGAAAGCCTGGCATCAAAAAATCAAACTGGGTCCAGAGTTCGCCCAGATTATTTTCCAGCGGGGTGCCGGTGATGCACAGGCGATGCCTGGCACGGATGCGCCGCACCGCATCGGCGCTGCGGCTGGCGGCATTCTTGACGGTTTGCGCTTCGTCCAGTATCAGCAGGTGAAATTGCTGTTGTTCCAATACTTCCAGGTCGCGCCAGATCAGCGGATAAGTCGTCAGCACCACATCGACCTGGCTCAGTTGGCCGAACGATGCTGCTCTTTGCGCGCCTTGCAGGCTCAGCACGCGTAAATCGGGGGCCATGCGCTGCGCTTCGGCCTGCCAGTTAAATACCAGCGAAGTCGGCAGCACGATCAGGGCCGGGCAATCTAGCCGGCCGGCCTGTTTTTCGATTAAAAGATGGGCCAGCGCTTGCGCGGTTTTTCCCAGCCCCATATCGTCGGCGAGGATGCCGGCCAGATGCTGCTGGCGCAGGTATTGCAGCCAGGCGACGCCATGCAACTGATACGGGCGCAAGCGGATGCCCAATCCGGCCGGTGCGCTAATGACTGGTAAGCCGCCGCTATCTTGCAGGCGTCTGGCCAGATCGCGCAGGCCGGCTTCGCCTTGCAGCTGCCAGCCGCCGTGGCTGCCGGCACGCGCCGGCTGGCTTTCCTGCAGGCTCAGGCGCAAGGCGTCCAGCCGTTGGCTATCCCAAGCCGAAACCGGCAAGGGGCTGTGCTGGCGGCGCTCGTCGCCGAGCAGTTCCAGCATGTGTGTGACGATGGCTTTCAGCGGTGCCGCCTGGGCGTCGATGCGCTTGCCGCCGGGCGCGCGCAAGCGTATCAGCGCCAGATCGTCAATCGCCGCAATTTGCCGGGCATTAAGCCAGCGGGCGTCGCGCTGTAACAGATTGGCCAGCAAGGGCACCAGATCGATGAGCTGGCCATCGATCTCTATGCCCAGGCTGAGCAGCCAAGAGCCTTCACGTGCCGGTAGGCCGAGGCGGCCGATTTCTGCCGGGCGGCCGTGCAAGCGCGAGGCCACCTCTTTGCCGCTGATTTCGCCGCTATCCTGGTCGATGATCAGGTGCCAGGTATCGACTGTCACGCTCTCGTGCGCAAAGCCGGGCGCGACCACGATAGACCAGCCCAGCGCCTGCAACTGGGGCAATTGTTCGGCCCAAAAATCGGCGAAAAAGTCTTCCTGCAATAAGCTCCAGAGCGGACCGAATTGCGTCGCCGCTTCCTTGCTGCGCCATTGCAGGCTGTTGGCGGGCAAGGGATGCAGATCGAGATCCCAGACTTTATCGAGTGCGTCGGCTTCGGCACCCAGATCGCGCAGCAGCGTCACCGGCTGGCCCTGTGCATCGAGCAGCATCTGGCTCGATTGCGGGCGGCGATTGAGCAAGACGGTAGGGGCCGGAGTCTGCCAATGGAGCCCATCGCTGCTGTGGTATAGCCAGTCGATTTGCACCACGGTGACATTGCCGCCGCGCGGGCCAAAAGCGCCGGACGGCTTCATGCCAAACAAGCCGTCGCCACGCCCCAAGGTTTGCAGTGTCATTCTGGGGCGAAAGTGGCCAGCGAGGTCTGTCATGCTTGGATGAATGTAAGAAGTGACTAAGATTCAAATTTCAAACAGCGACATGCAATCACCATGTGGATTTACAGTCATTATGCTCGGAAATCCGCATGGACATTGCGTATTCAAGGCGGCATGATTAAAAATTTTCAATCATGCCGAGTTTTGTCTTTTTCTTTGCACTGTATTGATGTTTCAGTTGCCGGCGTGGTTGATGTGTTATTGGATTTTACTTCGTGCCGCCTGCATTTGAGCTGCGATAAAATCTCGGTACCAGAGTGCGCTGTCTTTTAGTATGCGTTCTTGCGTGTCGTAATCTACATAAACCAAGCCGAAGCGTTTGGCATAGCCTGAATTCCATTCAAAGTTATCCAGCAGGCTCCAGTAAAAATAACCTTGCACGTCAACCCCTTGCGCGATCGCTTGGTGCAGCGCGTGCAGATGCAGGCGCACGTACTCAATGCGTGTCTCGTCACTGATTTTGCCACCCTCAATTTTGTCTGCCGCTGCCATGCCATTTTCTGTGATGTAGATTGGTGGTAAACGAGGGTATTCGCGCTGCAGCCGAAGTAGCAGATCAGTCAGCCCATCCGGATAAATTTCCCAGCCCATATCGCTAAAACCTAATTTTCCTTCTGGTTTTTTCGGCGGATTTTCGGTGCTGACGTAAGCGCGGGTGTAATAATTTACGCCCAAAAAATCAATCGCTTGCCCGATATCGTTCATATCATTTTCATGCACCAAAAATTTGTTTAAATCCATTCTATCGAGCGCCTTTTGAGGATATTTTAGTTTGAAAATCGGGTCCATATACCATTGTACTGAGCGTGCGTATTCCCACTCTGCCTCGGCCCTATCTTGCGGACTATCCGTAGCCGGCATAGCGGTCCACTGGTTTAATACGATCCCGAGTTTGGTCGAGCTGTTGAGATTGCGCAAGACGGCGCGCATCGCCTGTATTGCCAGTCCGTGTGACAATAGCAAGTGGTGTGATACCTGAATCGACAGCGCAGTATCGGCGATGCCTGGAGCAAATTGCCCATTGCCATAGCCTAGATTGGCGCTGCACCATGGTTCATTATGGGTGGCGATGGTGGTAATTCGATCGCCAAAACGACGCGCCACTTCGGCGGCATAGTCGGCGAAGCGGGTGGCTGTCTCTCGATTAAGCCAGCCCCCCCGATCTTGTAAACCCTGTGGCAAATCCCAGTGGTAGAGCGTGACATGCGCCGCGATGTTTTTTTCTGCCAGTTTGTCCAGTAGTTTTGCGTAAAATTCAAACCCTTTTTCATTCCATGGTCCATAACCGAGTGGCTGCACACGTGACCAGGAAATGGAAAAACGGTAGGCATTCACATTCAGCGCAGCGATGATCTCGACATCTTCAACCCAATGATGGTAGTGGTCGCAGGCAACGTCGCCAGTGCTGCCATCGATGATCTTGTCAGGCGTATGGGTAAAAGTATCCCAGATCGACGGACCACGGCCATCAATTGCCGAGGCGCCTTCTATTTGATAGGCGCTGGTCGCTACACCCCAGGTAAATGAAGAAGGGAAATTTATCGTGGAATTTTTATTGTGCATAGGAGTAATTAAAAAAAATAGTGAGTGATGACGCGTTAGCTTGTCGTAGGTTGAAATTCATTTAAAGCTCGTTTTAACTCAGCATAAATACCAGTGAAGAGGGCGCTCATGCCAAACGTAGCTCACCCTCAGCGTGTTGTTTTATTGCAATGGTTTTTATTGACCTTTGTCCATATTCGTTTAGATCGGCAAGCACAATCTGGGGATCTCCCAATTGCCCTCGACGAATGATGCTGGTTTGATCGAGCTGTAACTCCGTTGCTACGCAGGGGCGGTGAGAGACATCTGATTCACCAACTTGGATATCACCGGGGACCGATGTAAAGTTATCTATCAGGCTCGAATAGAAATATTCGCGTATATCGACACCTTGTTCCGTTGCGTTATATAAGGCATCTAAGTGCAATCTCTGGACCTGGCATCAACGCGGCCATTCTGTATCGTTGGGCATTGGCATCATGAGTAATGCCAATGGGATGGGGTAGTTTTCAACTGAGCGCATGACTACTAATGGTGTGATGGAATTGGTCCATGAGTTGATCAAAGTAAAGGTATTATTTTTATCTTGAAAACGTTTTCATAATTTACTGAAATTTAACATTGAGATTAACTGCTGTCAATCAGCAAAACATTTTTTTGCTCTGCCTTCACTACTCTTAGTATTTACTCATAGGAAAATCATCGCTAATAAAATAATTTTTCGTTTTATGAAGTTGATACAAGTTTGAAAGTATTTTGCATCTGAACATCGCTCAAGTTGCGCGCTTTGGGGTTTAACATGGTGACTAAGAGTATTTATCGCATTATTTTTTATAAAGCCATGAGTTGCCATGTGACTTCAGTGAAAGTAAGATCAGCTTCTGATATTTTGGCTATTTTATAAGAGAGAAAAAGCAATTTATGCTATTCTGCTATTGAAAAGGATTTCATAATATTCTGTAAAGCCGCACAAAATGAGGAATGCACGAAGTGGTCGATAATGAAATGAATAACAGTCCAGTGACTTTATTAGATGTGGCGCGCGCAGCAGGCGTGTCTCCTAGCACGGTATCGCGTATCTTGAATGGCACCGCTAAAGTCTCCGCAGATAAACGCAAAGCGGTCGAGACAGCGATTGAGCAGATGCATTTTGAGCCGAATCAGCTGGCGCAGAGTCTTAAAAGCGGACGATCGATGACCATCGGTATTGTGGTACAGGATATTTCTAGCCCGTTCTTTGATGAAACTTTACGAGGCGTGGATGATGGGCTTAAAGACACCGGTTACGCATCGGTAATTGTCAGTGGCCATTGGAATGCACAGGAAGAAGCTGCTCGTATCAAGTTACTGCTGGCGCGTAAAGTAGATGGCATCATTTTGTTGTCTGGGCGTATCGCTGATAAGGATGTGCTACATTTTTCTAATCAGCGTCCTATTGTGGCGACTGGCCGTTCGTTGCAAAGTAAGACTGCGATCGGTTTTAAACTGGACAATGAGAACGGAGCTTATCTGGCGGTTCGTCATCTGATTGAATTGGGACATAGGCGCATCGCTTTTGTGACTGGTCCTGCTAATAACACCGATGCTAGCGAACGTTTGGCCGGATATCGTCGGGCATTGCAAAGCGCTAATATTGAGTTTGATGCCAATTTAGTTGTTGAGGGAGATTTTCATGAAGCCAGTGGTTTAGTGGCAGTCAATCGCTTGTTCGATACTCAGCAACAATTTAGTGCCGTTTTTGCCGCCAATGATCAGATTGCATACGGCGTCAGGCTTAGTTTTTATCGCAAGGGAATCCGCGTACCCGAAGATGTGTCATTGATAGGTTTCGATGATTTGCCAGGATCGCTTTACACTACGCCGCCATTAACCACCATTCATCAACCACTTTACGATATGGGGCGAGTTGCTACTGCCGCTTTGCTCGGTTTGATTAGCGGTAAAAATGTGGATGTTATCTTACCTTCATTGGAGTTGATCGTCAGAGAAACCACGCGCCGGTTCCGCTAATCGGCGTATTTATATATAAATCCATAGCGTTTGCGAAGAGCCTCAAAGAAGGCGAGCCTTGCTGCGTCCTGCCTAAATATTCATTTCGCGCCCATTTATCGCCGGTTTGTCGCAATTCTGTAGTGGGTACGCTTTAAGTTGGCCAGACTGGGTAACCGTATAGGAATAGGTGTTACTTGACGCTACCAGCATACATGATATATTACTGACCCAAGAGTAAGTTAATTGTTTATTGCTATGATGTCATGCCCATTTAAACCCCGTTGGGAACGCCGTAAAGACGCTCGGCCACAAGAGCTGCTTGCTGCTGCCCTCGATCATTTTGTCGAGCGCGGTTTTGCCGCTACGCGTCTGGATGATGTGGCACGTGCGGCAGGCGTGTCAAAAGGTACTTTGTACCTGTATTTTTCTAGTAAAGAAGAGCTATTTAAGGCGGTAGTACGCGAATCCGTGGTGCCGATGATAGGTGAAGCCGAGGGAATGATGGGGCAGTTCACCGGTACCAGTGAAGAATTGCTGCGCTTGCTGATGACTACCTGGTGGGACAGAATCGGCAATACCAAATTGTCTGGACTGACCAAGTTAATGATCGCCGAGGCGGGCAACTTTCCTGATTTGGCACGGTTTTATCAGGAAGAAGTGATCGATCGGGGCGATAAATTGGTCGCATCAATGTTGGAACGCGGCATGGCACGCGGTGAAATCCGCCAGTTAGATCTGGAAATTGCGCCGCGTATCCTGATTGCACCAATCATTATGATGATGGTATGGAAGCATTCGCAGGGGGTGTGCCAGATTGACCCGAATAAATTGGATGCGTATCTAGAGCAATGTATAGAAATGGCCACACACGGATTGTTCGTTAAGCCGACTCCGACTGCTTAATACTGCATGAGGTAGGGGTTGTGGGCAAGATTTAATAATATGGTTTCAGCCCGGAAAAGTCGGGCTTTTTTTCGAATGGATAAGCATGTTCAAGCGTCGTGGAATTTGGATTGTTGCCCTTATACTCGCCATCGGCACCGGTATTGTCGTCATGAAGAAAAAAACGGCAGGTAACGGGACGCAGTCCGCCAGTAAGCAGCCAGCAACGATGGTGGCGCAAGTACTCGAATTTTTGCCGACCGATGTGGTCATCGTTGCCAACAGCGACGTGCGCAAATTACTCAGTTTATCCGGCGCTTTGCGTCCTTACAGCCAGGCCGTAGTGAAAGCCAAAGTGGCCGGTGACGTGCTTGAGGTTCTGGTGCGTGAAGGTGAGGCCGTACAGCCAGGCCAAATATTGGTGAAAATGGATACCGCTGATTACGATTCGCGCTTGGAGCAGGCGCGCGGCAGTCTTGCCGCCGTTCAAGGGCAACTGGAGATCGCGCGCCAGACCCGCGATAACAATAAGGCCTTGCTGGACAAGGCCTTCATTTCTAAAAATGCTTACGATAACGCTAGTAATCAATATGCTATTGCGTTCGCCAATGTTGCTACTGCCAAGGGCGCAGTCGCTGTGACACAAAAAGCACTGGCCGATACCGTGATTCGAGCTCCCATTGCCGGCTTAATCAGTAGTCGTAGCGTACAGCCGGGGGAGAAGGTTTCGCCGGATAACCGTCTTTTTGAAGTCGTCGATTTGCGCGTATTGGAGATGGAAGCGCCGGTCCCGACTCAGGATATCGGCAGTATCAAAATCGGCCAGCAGGTACAGCTAAAGATAGAAGGTGTGTCAACTCCGGTGAGTGGCAAGGTGATTCGCATCAATCCAGCCACCACGGTTGGTTCGCGTTCTATCATGGCATATATCCAAATCGTCAATCAGGATGGTGTCCTGCGCGCTGGTATGTTCGGCGAGGCAGAATTGGTGGTAGAGCAGAAAACGGGCGTGTTAAGCGTTCCACAGACGGCAGTGCGCAACGAGGACGGTAAAACCTTCGTCTATACAATTGAAAATAGTGTTTTACAACAGAAGCAGGTAAGTCTTGGTTTGCAGGGTGACAGTAACGGAATTGCTAGCGTAGAACTGGTGTCGGGCCTGAGCAAGGACGCTGTTGTGATCAAGAATAATTTGGGAAATTTGCGTGCTGGCATTCCAGTCAAGATGATCCAGCCAGCTGGTAAGGTGTAAGCCATGTGGTTCACACGTATTAGTATTGGTAATCCTGTTTTGGCGACCATGATGATGGTGGCCTTCGTGGTGCTGGGCCTGTTTTCTTATAAGCGACTGCGCGTCGATCAGTTTCCGGATATTACCTTTCCGGTTGTGGTGATTCAAACTGAGTATCCAGGTGCCGCCCCCGAGACCATAGAGTCAGATATCACCCGTAAGGTGGAGGAAGCTGTCAATACCATCAACGGTATCAGTGCCCTGACATCGCGTTCGTATGAAGGCACTTCAGTGGTTGTCATGGAGTTTGACCTGAACATTGACCCTGCGCAGGCAGCGCAAGACGTGCGTGAAAAAGTTGCGCTGATCAAGTCGAAATTTCGCAAAGAAGTGAAAGAGCCAAGGGTGTCACGATATGATCCCGCAGATAAACCGATTTTTTCAGTCTCTGTCACTAATGACGATAAAATCCAGGCGCGCGGTTTTCGCGAGATGACTACCATCGCCGATCAACTGGTCAAAAAACGCTTGGAAAATGTGCGCGGAGTGGGCTCGGTCACCTTGGTCGGCGGTGTCAAGCGCGAGATCAAGATTTATTTGAAACCGAACGAAATGGAAGCGCTTGGTATGAGTGTTGATCAGGTGATCAACGCCCTGCGCAATGAAAATCAGGAATTGCCCACTGGCGCGATCCGCTCACTTGACAATGAAAAAGTGGTTCAAATTCAAGGTCGTATTAAAAATCCTGAAGATTTCGGTCTTATCATCGTTGCCAAACGAGGCGGCCAGCCAGTGTTGTTGTCACAAGTGGCCAGCATCGTCGATGGTCAGGAAGAGCAGGAAAGTCTGGCCCTGCACAACGGCCAGCGTACCGTCGCTTTGGATATCTTGAAGGCGCAGGGACAGAACACTATCGAAGTGGCCGATGGCCTGACTGAGGCCCTGAAAACCTTGGAGCCGCAATTAAAAGCGCAGTATCCTGGTTTGAGGGTGCAGATCATCAAAGATGGTTCGCGCCAGATCCGTGTCGGCGTCGAAAATGTGCGCAAGACGCTGATTGAAGGTGCCGGCTTGACCATCCTGATTGTGTTCTTGTTCCTCAATTCCTGGCGTTCCACCGTGATCACCGGCCTGACCTTGCCGGTGGCCTTGATCGGTACCTTCCTGTTCATGGATATGTTCGGCTTTACCATCAACATGATCACGCTGATGGCCTTGTCCTTATGCGTGGGCTTGCTGATCGATGATGCGATTGTGGTGCGTGAAAACATCGTGCGGCATGCCGGCATGAAGGTCAATGGGCAGTATAAGGATCATCATACCGCTGCACTGGAAGGCACGGCCGAAATTGGTTTGGCCGTGCTAGCCACGACACTTTCTATCGTTGCGGTGTTTTTGCCAGTCGGTTTTATGGGCGGGATTATTGGTCGCTTCTTCCATCAGTTTGGTATTACGGTAACGGCAGCGGTATTGATTTCGATGTTCGTCTCATTTACGCTTGATCCTATGTTGTCTTCAATTTGGCCTGATCCGGATGCGCATGGTCATGCTAAGACTACCGAACGTAAAGGCATTTATGCCAACACGATTGGTCGTGTTTTGGCGCAATTTGAACGTGGGGTGCAATGGTTTTCAACGGTGTATCAGGTGATGCTGCGCTGGTCACTCACGCATCGCATCAAAACCTTGCTGATTGCTTTGTTGACCTTCGTCGCTGGTCTGATGATTCCTGTTACCGGTTTGATCGGGACGGAATTTGTGCCGCAAGCAGATTATTCTGAAACTGGCGTCACTTTTTATACGCCCGTCGGTTCTTCGCTGGAGTTGACTGAATCGAAAGTGCATCAGGTCGAGGCCGTGCTCAAAGAATTTCCCGAAGTGATCGATACTTACAGCACCGTTAACACAGGTTCGACACAGGGTAAAAATTATGTGTCTACCTTCATCCGTCTGGTGCCACGCAAAGACAGAGCGCGTAGCACTACACAGATGTCAATTCCGCTGCGTAACCGTTTGGTGCAGATTGCTGGCATCACGGTTACCCATATCGGCGCACTGGATGGTGTTGGTGGCGACAATAAAAATATCCGGTTTAGCCTGCAAGGTGCGGATCTGGAACAACTGGCCAAATTATCTGAAGATGTGCAACGTCGCCTATTGACGATTCCTGGCCTGGTCGATCTGGATTCCAGCATGAAGGCGCAGAAACCAACTATTTCTATTACGCCAAAACGTGACATTGGCGCTGACCTTGGCGTCGGGGTAGCGCAAATCGGTGCGACTTTACGCCCCTTGCTGGCAGGCGAGGCGGCGACTACCTGGCGTGCGCCCGATGATGAAAACTACGACGTTTCAGTGCGTCTGTCACCCAATGACAGAAATAATGCGGAAGATTTGTCGCGACTGATGCTGGCCAGTACGCAAACCAATGCCGATGGTTCACCGAAGATGGTGCCTTTGCGTCAGGTGGCCGACATCAAGGCGGCTACCGGTGCTAATCAGATTAATCGCCGTGACTTAACGCGTGAAGTCGAATTGTCGGCCAATGTGGTCGGTCGGTCTGGCGGTGAAGTCAGTGCCGAAGTGAAAAAAGTATTGGACTCCATCCAGTGGCAACCTGGCTATCGTTATAAGATGGGCGGCGCCACCAAAAGTATGACCGAATCCTTCGGTTATGCCTTGTCAGCGCTGGCATTAGCGGTGATTTTTATTTACATGATTCTTGCATCGCAATTTGCCAGTTTCCTGCAACCGATCGCCATCATGTCCGCCTTGCCGATGACACTGATCGGCGTCTTTCTGGCGTTGATGTTCTTCCGCTCGACGCTGAACATGTTTTCTATCATCGGCTTCATCATGTTGATGGGGCTGGTTACCAAAAATGCGATTTTGCTGGTGGATTTTGCCAATCAATGCAGAATTGCCGGCATGCAAAGAACCGAGGCGCTGTTAGAAGCGGCGCATGTACGCTTACGGCCTATTTTGATGACCACGCTGGCAATGGTGTTTGGTATGGTGCCGCTGGCATTTGCGCTCACTGAAGGTTCTGAACAGCGTGCACCGATGGGGCAGGCAGTGATCGGCGGAATTATTACTTCATCCTTACTGACGCTGGTCGTCGTTCCTGTAATTTATACCTATCTGGATGATCTGGCTCAGTGGTTTAAGCGAAAGTGGGCTGGAAATAGTCAAACTCAGGACGGGCTTTGATAAAATGCAGGTTATTTACCACATTCAATCCCAACGCGATCACCAACCGAGTAGCCAAAATGAATATCGAACAAGCCCGCTTTAACATGATAGAACAGCAAATCCGCCCTTGGAACGTATTAGCCCAAGATGTACTGGATATGCTGATGGTGGTTAAACGTGAGAACTATTTCCCTGAAAATCAAAAGAGCCTGGCCTTTTTTGATACGGAATTGCCATTGGCAGATGGCGTTTATGCGCTGAGCCCGAAGCTGGAAGCGCGTATTGTGCAGGAAGTCGCTGTTAAGAAACACGAAACAGTGCTGTTGGTTGGCGCTGGTACCGGTTATCTGGCAGCGCTGTTGGCATACAAAGCCAGGCATGTCACTGTCATGGAGACTATTCCTGAAATCAAAGCGCTGGCTGAAAAAAATCTGAGCCAGAACGGTATCACCAACGTCGATGTGGTCTGGGGCGATGCTCTGCAGGGCAAACATGCAGCGACGTTTGATGTGATCGTCGTGAGTGGTTCACTGGAAACCATCCCGGACGATTTGCAGAAACAACTGGCAGTGAACGGCAGAATGTTTGTCATCATCGGAAAAGCGCCCGTCATGACTGCCCAGATTATCACGCGTGAATCCGAATTGTTTTTCAATACCAAACAATTGTTCGAGACTTCCGTACCGCGCCTGTCACAGGCCGTACCTGTGTCGACATTTAGTTTCTGAAGATAAAACTGTAAGTTGTACTGGATTGGACAGGGAAAAACACATGCAACATATTACCGCTCCCGAACTAGCTAGCTGGCTGGCCGATGAGACAAAAACACCGCCTTTTTTGCTCGATGTTCGGGAACCCCGGGAGTACGAAACCTGTCATATTCCCGGTGTGGTGTTGATGCCGATGCAGACCGTGCCAGCACGTTTGAACGAGCTTGATCCTGATGCCGTTATTGTTTGTATTTGCCATCACGGCGGTCGTAGCATGCAGGTGGCTAATTTTCTTGAACGCAGTGGCTTTACTCAGCTGATTAATTTGACTGGCGGCGTGCATGCTTGGTCACAGCAGGTCGACCAGAGCATGCCGACCTATTAAATTTGAACTGTTTTCCTATTTTGATTCATTACTCTTTCGGAGCATCTTATGCAGCTAACCTTGCGACCAACTTTGCGAAATTCCATCCTTGCCACATTGATTGCCAGTGCCTTCCTGTCACTGAACGCTGGGGCAAGCGATCTGGTGCAAATTTATAAAGATGCACTGAGCAATGATGCGCAATTCGGCAGTGCTCGCGCGTCACAGTTAGCTGGTCAGGAAAAAGTAGTGCAGGGGCGCGCAGGCTTGTTACCTCTGATCGCATTGAGCGGGAGTGACGTACGAACCACAGCAGAATCAACGCCGGATAGAGGTCCCGGTGGCAACTTTACCAGCACAACTAACGCTTACACGCTGGCGCTGTCGCAACCGCTGTTCCGCTGGGCGAATTGGCAGCAATACGAACAAGGTAAATTAGCCGTGATTATCAGCGATGCGCAATTTGCCCAGGCACAGCAAGATCTGATCATCCGCGTCAGTCAGGCCTATTTTGATGTGCTGGCAGCGCAAGATGTCTTGCAGACCTTGCAGGTGCAGAAAGTATCTATTTCAGAACAACTTGAGTCTGCCAAACGCAATTTTGAAGTGGGTACGCAGACCATTACGGATAGCCATGAAGCGCAGGCGCGTTTTGATCTGGTGACGGCCCAGGAATTTGCTGGTCAAGGTGATGTAGAGATTAAACTCGCTGCCTTGCAACAAATTATCGGAAAAGACTCGGGTGCACTGGCGACTCTTAAAAAGGGTATTAAAGTGAATGCACCACAACCCGAACGTATGGCAGACTGGGTTACTTCGGCGGAGAAGCAGAATTTTGGTGTGCAGGCATCTGAAATGGCGCTGGAGATCGCCAAACGTGATATAGCCAAGAACCGTGCCGGGCATTATCCTACGCTCGATCTGGTGGCCAGTACTGGACGTACGGCAAATGGTGGGTATTATTCGAATGGCTCAACAGGGGTCATCAAGCCGACTTCGATAGGCGTGCAGTGGAATATTCCTATTTTTTCTGGTTTTGCTGTCGATAGCCGTGTGCGCGAATCGATTGCGCTGGAAGACAAGGCCAGAAACGATCTGGAAAATACCCGTCGCAGCGCCGCACAAGGTGCACGCCAGGCATATATTGGCGTGATTAGCGGGTTGGCACAAATCAAGGCTTATGAAGCGGCCGAAATTTCTAGCCGGTCTGCGCTTGATTCTAATAAGCTGGGTTATCAAGTCGGAGTCCGCATCAACATCGATGTACTCAATGCCCAGCAGCAATTGTTTACCACCTATCAAAATCTATCGAAAGCGCGTTATGACACCATCATGAATGGTTTGCGCTTAAAATCGGCCGCTGGCATCCTGAAAGAGCAGGACCTTGACGAAGTGAATGCCTTATTGGATCACTGATCATTGTTGACTCGTTATGGAATGTAAAAAAGCTCGCAAATGCGGGCTTTTTGTTTTTTTAGTAGGGGCTTATTTACGCATATCAAATAGCGTCCGCAGGCGATGAGTGCATATCAATGACAGCGTGCTGAGCGTTTGCCTGGATGAGTGTGGCGGTAACCGAAGAAAATGTGCCCATTACCGCGCAGTAGTGAACCTGAACGGGCGAAAAAGTTATAATGCGCGTCTAAATAAAAGGATTGATTATGAAAATGCGCACCAAAAGACGTCACCACAACTATCGTTGTGTCTACAATCACCAACTCAGTTTGGTTTTAGAGGCAGCCTTTGCCGAATTTAAAGAAAATTTTGCTGAACAAGGCGAGTCCTTAAATAGCGCTTTTGATTCGGTCATGCAATTGGGCGAAAGCTATCGCCACTTCAAGAAATTTGCCATGCGTTTTGTCGTCACACGTTAAATTTTTAATGCCAGTCAGCAGCAAGCTGACTTTTCTTCTTGCTGTTGATGGCCTATTGCCACCTTATTTCTCATGCATTGCCCTCGTTTGGGTAAGCTGCTCATTTTCTCAACTGGCACCACCCCGCAGACGCATATTCCATGCGGGTTTGCGGGCAGCATGGCCTGCAAGGCGCATGGACTATGCGCGCTGAGCCTGCCTGCTGGGATTTAAAAAACTTAGGTTGACGCATGCAACAGCGTAATTAACTGATGCAATCCCTCCGTCAGTGCGCGCACCGAACCTTGCATATCCCAGTTGTCATCGCCGATTTTTACCAGATTGGAGATGGCACGAATTTCCAGAAAACGTTGCTGCTCTTGCAGGCAAGTATGGAAAAAAGCCGCGCCTTCCATATTCTCGATGTCGACCTGTTGTGTATCGACAAACGGTGCCATCGCCGCATTGAGCGACATACTGCGCGCCAGTTGGAAAGGGGCATTTACCGGTAAATGTGGACAGAATAAGGTATGGCGTCGTGCAAAATCCATCTCCAGTGGCAGATGCGCCAGATGGACAAAGCCGTCAGGGGTAAAAAATCCCAAGTCACCTTCCACTTCGCTTTCTACCAGCACTACATCGCCCATTTTTAATCGCGCATGCGGATACACGCCGGCAATGCCGGCGAGAATTAACACATCGGGTTGCTGCTGGATCGCCTTGATGCTTGCTAGAGCCGTGGCAGTCAGCCCGACGCCAGAGATAACGGTCGAGACATCATCGCGTTGGAACAGACTTGCCTCGGTCTGAGTCGGAAAAAGAATAGTAATGTTCATTTCTCAATTGTACCTGCAGATCAAGATAGTCAGAGCGCTGCCGGCATGCGAAAACTTGCGCTGTGTTCGACACCGCACCGACCGTATTCGCGCATTCAATTAGCGTTACGGCAATGTCCAATACCCATGAAGGTCGCGTTTGCCGAGTGGGTTCATTTTACTCATCACGCTAAGGAAGCCGCCATGAATACTTGCCAGTCCCAGTGTCACCTCCTAGACATTCAGTGGAGCCAAGCATGATAGTCATCCGCAAAGGCCAGGCACCAAAGCAACTGGTACGTGCCGAGTTCAGTGAGCGTTTTCGCGCCAGCTTCATTGATCCGGCCTTCCGTGCCGAAGAGGGATCGATCGCGCTGCTAGAGGAAATTGCCTGGGTCGCCTACGACGAGGGCCGCAAGGCGCCTTTTACGCAAAAGGCGGGGCCAGGGTATGCCGATCCGGATTACGACTTATCCTCTGAGTGGATTGCGACCAAGCAACGTATCGCCGAAGCGCAACGGCAATGGGCTGAGCCTGCCAGCCCATCGCGGGTGTTATTGATCTGTGGTTCGGCACGCAATGACGGCACTTGCCCGGGTGAGATGTCGAAGACTTTCCGGCTGCTGCAAATCGCTAAAGAAACGCTGGAACAAGCCGACATCTTGCCTGATGTGCTCGATCTGAGCTTACTCACCTCTGACTATGGTCGCCATATTTATCCGTGCAAAGCTTGTGCGTCAACGGCGATGCCGCTGTGTCACTGGCCCTGTAGTTGTTACCCGAATCATGCTTTGAATCAGACCAATGACTGGATGGCCGACATTTACCAGCGCTGGACTGCCGCCCACGCCGTGATCATTGCTTCACCGGTGTACTGGTACCAAAGCCCCAGCCCCTTAAAACTGATGATAGACCGTCTGGTATGCGCCGATGGCGGCAACCCCGATCCGACTTCAACTTCAGGTAAAAAAGCCGGCAAGGCAAAAGAGCTCGAAATGGCCGGCTGGGATTATCCACAACATCTGGCCGGGCGTGCCTACGGGCTGATTATCCACGGTGATGTGGCCGGTATTGAGGATGCACGCCGCGCGCTGTCGGATTGGCTAGATTGGATGGGATTTATCGATGCGGGTGTACAAGCGCGACTGGACCGTTTTATCGGCTATTACCAGCCTTATGCCAGCAGCCACGAGGCGCTCGATCGCGATGACGCGGTGCAAGAGGAAGCGCGCAATGTAGCCCGCGCCGTGGCAAAAGCCGTGGTCGAGTTGCGTGCAGGGCGGCTTCAGGCGGTGCAGCCTACGCTGGCACGCCCGCGGCCAAAGTAACTAACGTAGCGCAATGCATAGAGTAAATAAGCGAAGTGCTCATACTAGTGCCAACATTTCGCCTATTCGCCCAAAAACGCTGCGGCGGTCACCGTATTAAATTTTAGCCGTCCTGGACGGCTCATCCAAAGGAGAATCAACATGGACCAACATCGTCACCACGTATCAGGCTTTTATGCTTACCGCAGCGAAGCTGAAATTACGCTAGCCAAATTAGTAGCGCGCGGGCTACCGCGCGGACAGTTACAAATTTTTGACACTAATTCAGTTACGCCGCCGCCACCACCGCCATCCGTGCCCGCGCCGGAAGCGGGCAGCGATGCCGTATTGAAAGATATTTTGGTAGACGGCACCATTGGCACCGCCATCGGTACTGGTGTCGGCGCACTTGCTGAAGTAGCTCTGGTCGCCGCCAATGTCAGCCTGTTCATCGCCAGCCCCTTGGTCGCTCCGCTTGTGATGATGGGGTGGGGTGCCAGCATTGGTGCGCTGATTGGTGCCGCTACCGGTGCAGTAAAAGAGCCTGCAACCGATGCCGGCGTGGGCATCCCAGGCAAGCCAGAGAAAAAAGAGGGCTGGTTAGGGACACTGATCGGTGACGCCATTACCAGCGGGCAGTTTGTGCTGGTAGTACAAACTAACACCGAACAAGAGACGGCGATCGCCAGAGAAATCATCCAGGATTCAGTCGGGGACTATCAGGATAGCAATATCGTCTGAACGGCACCGTTGAGAAAAAAGCCAAAGAAAGCACCGGTACCTGAGATACCTGACGCTTTCTTTGGCTTTTACTTTGTTTTTGCTTTTGCTTTGTCCTCCCTTGGGCGGACGCTGCTTTACTCGCGATTTAATTTTTTGGTTTGACCTGATTTCCAATCACGCCACCCACCACCGCACCACCTACGGTGCCAGCTGTACCGCCACCCGTCAAGACAGAACCGGCAACCGCACCGACACCAGCACCGATCGCGGTATTTTTGTCTTGATTCGACATCCCGGCACAAGCAGTCAAGCTAATGACGATGGTAATGGCCGCAGCATGGCTGGCCAATTTTTTTATCGTGTTCATGTTAGTACCTCTTTATTTGAAAATTCACTGATTGATGATCGTTTGTATTGCGTATTGCGCATCACGGCAAGACGATGCGGTAAGTACAGGCTAGTGTTTGATTCAATCTGAGTCTGTACGCCAACACACATATGGTGAATTAGTCATTCTTAGTCAAATGACGGACTTGCATCGATTCTTCGATTGACTGTGAGCCCAAGAAACAGAGATACTTGCCGTACGTCATCTATTTCTAACCCTCGCCAAACAAGGTGTGATCATGCGCTTATTAAACAGCCTTTCTAGCGTCTTGACCGGAATGCTGATGCTGGCGAGTGTGACTAGTAGTTCTGCGCTGTACGCACATGACATTAACGTGCAGCAGCGCGTCGCCATCGATGCGCATGCCCTGGCCGCAACACCCGATTTAGAAAACACTAGCAAGTCACTCGCCACTTATCTGGCGCAAGATTTGCACACCGATAGCGAAAAAATTCGCGCCATCTATCGCTGGATCAGCGACCGCATAGAGTACGACGTTGAGGCTTTTCTGAGTGGCCGTGAAGTGGCGATGAATGTCGAAGAAGTATTGAAAAAACGGCTAAGCGTCTGCGGTGGATTTGCTTCATTATTTGAAGAATTGGCTACGAACGCAGGGCTGGAGGTCAAGAGCATCTCTGGTTATGCGAAAGCTTACGGCAGTGTCCAGGGGACGCATTTTGACAAGCCCAACCATGTTTGGAATGCGATTAAAATTGATGGCGAGTGGCGCATGATCGACGCTACCTGGGGTGCCGGCTATGTCAAAGATGGCAAATACAGCAAGGCCTTGTCGGAAGCATTTTTCCTGGTTCCGCCAGAACAATTTGTGTTCAGCCATTTGCCGGCAGAAGACAGCTGGCAATTGCAGCATACGCCGCATCTTTCGCAACAGGAATTTGAATCCTTGCCGCTGATACAGTCGACCTTTTTTTACAATAATATTTCCGCCAGTGAGGCATGGGAAACGTCTAAAAAAGCGGATTTTTCAGGCAGTTTTGTGCAAACCTTTGATTTGCCGTATCACGCCGCGTCTATCCAGCAGGCCCCATTAGAGTTTCATCTAAAATTAGATCATCCGTATCAGTTCAAAATCCAGACTGAAATGTTTGAAAAAATCGCCTTGGTGCAAAGCGAGCAATGGGTAGAGATGGAGAAGCAAGAGCAGCAGTTCTCGCTCAATTACAGCTCCCAAACACGGGGTCAATTGCGGGTAATGGGGAAGCGGTTCGGTGAACAGGATTACACGTCACTGCTGGCCTATGAACTGCGGCCTTAGTTGCCGGCACATTACAGACAGGCGATAAAAATGAGCCTTGCCCGACGCGCATATCCCATGCGGGTTTCCAGCCGGTCTGGCCTGTAGGCCGCATGGGATATGCGCGCTGGCGTTGCCGTGTTTTGAAATGGCTGGGTGGTAAGGTGCTTGTACTTCGTAGAATCAAGTCGGCCTACCTTCGGCCTGCAATCTGAAATAGACGTGACGGGACAATAAGCGCATCAACGGTGCGCTTATTGTTATTATTACTACCACCATACGATCTGAGGGATGCCGGGTTACCGGGGTTTTAATACGATGGTCACCAGCACAGACGCGTCTATGAGTCCTTTTAAACTGTGTACTACGCCGCCAGGCAAGAATATGAGCTGTCCGGCTTCCAGGCGCTGAACGGTATTGTCGTAGGCGATCTCTATGCTTCCTTCAATCGCCTGAAGTGTGATTTCTCCGGGGACGCTATGTGGCGGGACCGATTTACCTGCCGGCAGTATCATGCGCATCACTTCGAGTTCGGCAGTCTTAAATAATGCCGTCGAACGCGCATGCGGTAACTCGGCACCTAGCGGATGGATGTCGATTGCCTGTCCGGGATGGGCATGCAGAATAGCCATAGATGGATTTCCTTCGCTGTGCTGGTGAGTGTTGCGGTTGACCTTAAATACAGTTTATTGTAAATATTATCAGCAAACGCGGGGCGAAAGTCGACTGGAAGCCGACTTTCGATGACTCCTGCAAAAATGACTAGGCAATCGTAGTCTTCTTTGAAAGCAGAAATATTTCTTTGGGGTTTATTATTGCCCTCGTGCCTGTCAATTCTAGATTTCCCCTTGCCGGGCGCAAATGCGCAAATATGCGCATTCCATTACGTGGGCTAGCAACATGTTGCTCGAATTCCCCACTTCACCCTTCGCGGGAACGACGATTTTTACCTATGACGTAACTCGAAAAACTTTGTTTCATAGGGGACTGAACAGTAAAGAAAAAGGGCCAGTGAATTTCACTGGCCCTTTTTAGCTTAAATCAACAACAGGCTGCTATGGAATTAACCGCAAGCCCCGACATATCCGCAAGAGACACAGCGGCTGCAGCCGTCTATCTTTTGCAAGGCATAGGCGCCGCAATCCGGACATTTTTTGCCGGTCGCCACGTAGGTGATCGGCGCCGCATCTGCCTCGTAGGCCAGATCATCCATGCCATACGCCAGGTTTTTGTTTTTGAATTTCTCTGCCAGTACCGTGATCGGCACCTGATTGCCTGCCGCATCCAAAAAGCCGCGTTTCATCAAGATGCGTTGCAGCGAGTAGCCGATCGCGGCGACTTCTGATTCATGGAACATCGGCGCTTGTGAGCCGTCTTCTTTGGTGATCATGCCGCAGCGGACCGTGCCCTTGTCCCACACCACTTCGCGCATATCGGCCAGCGCCTTGGCGATCGAGCCGCCCGAGCGGGCCGCCATCGACAACAGGCGCATACTGGCCGAGATCCATTGCTGGCCGTCGTTCTTTTGGCCGGCTGGCATGAAGAATTCAAACGGACGTTCTATGGTGGCGCGCTCGCCGCCGACAGTACCCTGGATGTGGATGAAGCTGACGGTCAGATAGACGGTTTTTTTGCCTTCATACGTCATGTACTGGACTTTGGAAGTGACCGATTCGAGATCGCCAAACGGGCGACCGTCGAATTGCTTGCGCAGCAAGTCATCGTCTGGCACGCCGTTGGCGACCACGGCGACATCAGGCGTTGCCGTCGCAACTGACAAGACGCTTCCTAAAATGCTGTTGGGGCGGTAAGTCGCCAGACCCTTGAGGCCGGCGCGCCAGGCGTCCATGTACAGGTTTTGGAAATCTGCATACGGGTAATCAGCAGGCACGTTGACGGTTTTTGAAATCGCCGAGTCGATGAAGGGCTGAACCACTTCCAGCATCTTCATGTGATCGCTGGCCGACATATTCAGCGCGGTGACAAACGGGGTTGGCAGCTTGCTGTCATCCGAGACGTCATTGCCGAGGTGGCGGTACAGGCGCCAGGCGTGATCGGCGACTTCGTAGATTTTGCTGTCGCCAACGGCCATGCGTTTTTTACGGTTATACACCCAGGAGAACGCCGGTTCGATACCGTTCGAGGCATTGTCGGCAAAAGCCAGCGTGATGGTGCCGGTAGGGGCGATCGACAACAGGTGCGAATTGCGCAAGCCGTGCTTCGACATGGCGCTGCGGATGGCTTTCGGCAAACGCTTGGCGAATACGCCGGCCAGGTATTTGGTGTTGTGAAACAGCGGGAACGCGCCTTTTTCTTTGGCCAGTTCTATCGATGCCAGATACGAGGTGTCACGCATGACTTCAGAGATTTTTTGTGCCAGGGCACGGCCTTCGTCGGAATCGTAGCGCAGGCCCATCATCACCAGCGTACTGCCCAGACCCAAGAAGCCCAGGCCGATACGGCGCTTGGACATGGCTTCGGCTTTTTGCTGCGGCAATGGCCAGGCAGTCGCTTCCAGCACGTTATCTAACATGCGGATCGCCAGCGTCACGACTTCTTTAAATGGTTCAAAATCGAAACTGGCAGTATTGCCAAATGCTGATTTGACAAAGCGTGTCAGGTTGACGGAGCCGAGGCAGCAGCAGCCGTAGTCAGGCAAAGGCTGTTCGGCGCAAGGGTTGGTCGCCTCGATGGTTTCGCAGTAGTACAGATTGTTTTCTGCGTTCATGCGCGACAAGAACAAGATACCCGGCTCGGCGTGATCGTAAGTCGATTTCATGACTTCATCCCACAACGCGCGCGCGCGAACGGTCTGGTGTACCCACAGGCCATCTTCGCGCAAATAGGCGCCGGCTTCTTTTTTCTCGTCGCCTGGTTCTGCTTTATGTACCAGACTGAAATCGGTGTCGTTGGCGACTGCATTCATGAATTCATCGGTAACGCCGATGGAGATATTGAAATTGGTCAGGCCGCCTTGATCCTTGGAGCGGATGAATTCTAAAATATCCGGATGGTCGCCACGCAAGACGCCCATTTGCGCACCACGGCGTGCACCGGCCGATTCTACGGTGGAACAAGAGGCGTTGAACACTTGCATGAACGAGACCGGGCCGGACGCGCGCGAGCGGGTGCCGCGTACCAGGGCGTCTTTTGGACGGATCGTCGAAAAATCGTAGCCGACACCGCCGCCGCGGCGCATGGTTTCGGCCGCATCGGACAGGGCAGTGTAGATGCCAGGCTTGCCGTTGGTGGTGGAAGAAACGGAATCGCCGACCGGTTGTACGAAGCAATTGATCAATGTCGCGTGCAAGTCCATCCCGGCGGCGGAATTAATCCGGCCAGCGGGGACGAAACCATTTTTTTGCGCCCACAAGAATTTTTCTTCGTAGTAAGCCTGAAAATCTGGCTGCTCGACGCTGGCTAAGGCGCTGGCAACGCGTGCCTGCACGTCTTGTATGCTCGATTCGTCGCCCTTGGCATATTTTTCTAGCAATACATCGAGAGAGATTTCTTGTGGCGACATTTCAGCCAGTCCTAGCATTTTTTCGTTTGCGTTCATCTTGATGGGTATATGGTTGTGTGGTGCACTAATAAATTAAGTATATCGGGCAAATAACAAGTAAATAACGGGAAAGTAAGTCGATATCAACGAATGGCATTGTTGAATAGTTAAGTGTATGTGCTTAGGGCAATTGCTGCAGAATAAAAGTTGATAAAATGCTTCTGCCAAGGCGATAGCGTATCTTGCATTATAACCCTAGGCCCCCGTTTTTCCTTGACCCGACTCAAGAAATTCTGGACACTTGGTATGCCTGCAAGATATCTTGGCGTAAGCTTATTTCATCGCATGTGCTTATGTATGTGCTTATATTTATGGGAAGATGATAGTGGAAATTTCTAGTTTTGCCGATCTGTTAAGCGCTGCCGCAGCGCAGCCGCAACCGCAACGGTTGTTATTTATGTTTGCCAAAGCCGAGCTGCCACCGGGCGTTAATCCGGCGGAGCAGCAGCAATTTGAAAATCAACAGGGTGGTGCACTCGCTGCCGTGATGTGCGTGGATAAACTGACGGAAGAATTGAGCGATTTTGCGCATCTGGCAGCAGAATCCAAGTATACGGGCAAAGCCTGGGATATCGTTTTTGTCTCCACGATGGCGGGGCGGGGCGGACATGCGCCGAGTAGCGAAGAAGCAAGCCGGCCACTCGATATGATGGTGGAATCGCTACGTAACGGCAATATCGGCCAGTATCTTGCCTTTAATCAGGCGGGGGAATTGTTGCAGTTCTCTTAACCGCTAGCGAAGCGGAATGTAAAGAGTCATCCCCGGGGTGCTGGTGGAATTTTGGTTTGAGTCTGCCAAGCCACGCTGGCGCCGGGTTTACATCAACTGTTCCAGCATCTGCATGGTTCTGGCGGTCGCACCCTGATGTTGCATGAAGAAGGCATGGGCATTGTTGCCCATGGCGCTACGCCTGGCATCGTCATCGATCAGTTGCTGTGCCAGTGTCATCAGCTGCTGCGCATCGCTGGCGCGCAGGGCGGCATGGGCGGCAATCGCCTGTTCGGTGATCTCGGAGAAATTGAAGGTGTGCGGGCCGGTGAGTACCGGCTTGCCCATGGCGCAAGCTTCGATCAGATTGTGGCCACCCAGCGGCACCAGGCTGCCGCCGACGAAGGCCACATCCGCAGCGGCATAATACATATACATTTCACCCATGCTGTCGCCCAGCAGAACTTGCGTTTCTGCGGGGATCTGGCTGCTTGCTTGCGCTAAATCTAAGCTGGAACGGCGGATATACGAGAGCTTATGCGCGCTCAGCATGGCGGCGACCTGGTCAAAGCGTTGCGGATGGCGTGGCGTAATAATCAGCAAGGCTTGCGGCTGGCGCAACGCGACAAAGGCATTGAGAATGAGCTCTTCTTCGCCATCGCGCGTGCTGGCGCAGATGAAGACCGGGCGCGGCCCTAAAGACGCGTTTACAATTTGGCGCAAGAGTGCTCCACGCTGTGCCATCTGCGGTGGCGGCGAGACATCAAACTTCATATTCCCGGTGATGCAGAGCTGTTTGACCCCCAGTGTTTTCAGGCGCTCGGCATCTGGCCCTGATTGTGCCGCGACGCAGGAGATGGCCTGTGCCGCGGGCAGGATGACAGACGAGAGACGCAACGCTTTTTTTAGGGATTTTTCTGACAGCCTGGCATTCACCAGGGTCACCGGCAGGTTGGCTTGCTTACATTGTGCAATCAAATTAGGCCAGACCTCGGTTTCGATCAGCACACACAGACGTGGCGAGTAATGGCGCAGGAAGCGCCGTATCATCCAGTTGATGTCGTAAGGCAAAAAAGTTTGCGTGATGCGGCTGGCCACATCGGCGAACAAGAGCTGGCCGGTGCTGCGGCCGATCGGTGTCATGTGCGTCAGCAAAATAGAATATTCTGGATAACGCTGGAGTAGGGCCCGTATCAAGGGTTCGGCAGCGCGGGTTTCTCCGGCCGATACGGCATGCACCCAGATGCGTTTTTGCGCCGCGCTGGGCGGATAAAAGCCGAGTCGCTCGCCGATGTGCTGACGGTAACCGGGTTCTTGCCGGCCCCTGATCCAGAGTCGCAGTAACACGACCGGCAAGGCTAAGTACCAGACGATGGAGTAGAGTAGGCGCATGGTTGGCATTAATGACGAGCTATGTTGGTGCGACTTAATCGATGGATCAGCTTAGCCCCCGGTGCGCAGGGTAAGACTGGTTGCAGTTCCCGGCAAAGGGACGACAAAAGCATGGGTGAAATGGCAACGGCAGTACAGTTTTTATGAGTGGGGATCATGATGCACCGAGGAAAAACTTCCTCATAAGAAATTCTGAATAAGCGTGGAATATACCCTAAAACCTCGTTACTTTTCACTTGTCGGCGAGATAAAATTACTTTAATCATGAGGCATTTTAAGCTATACATTAAGTCATAAAAAAGGAGTTGGTTTTACCAGCTGAAGGGTCTATTTTTGCGAAATGGCATAAAAAACTGCATTATTCAAAATAAAATTTCGGTGATGTTAAGTTTATTTTTTTAAAGCCAGCTTGGAATAGTTTCCTTAAAGACTTTATACTTGCATCTAGGCATTTTTATATTTATTTCCCGTTATAAAAATGGAATGAATCTCTTTTTATATTTTTTATCTTACATCGCATGACAAATCTTGGAGGCAATATGAATTTTGGACTTCGTATGAATAATCGATTGGTTATGCTTAGCGCTGTTTCTGCAATGCTGTTTTCTATCCCCGCAGCTGCAGTCGAGATCGCCGGCGTCAAAATCGATGAGACAGCCCAGGTGGCTAATCAGCAATTAAAATTAAACGGTGCCGGTATCCGTTATAAAGTCATTTTTAAAGTGTATACAGCGGCGCTCTATTTGGCTGAAAAGAAAACCACTACGCCAGAGGTGCTGGCGCTGCCAGGTGCCAAGCGCGTGTCTCTGGTCATACTCCGGGACTTAAGCAGCGACGATCTCGGCCAGCGATTTATGGAAGGGATCAGGAAGAACGCCGAAATGTCCGAACGAGCAAAATTAGTTAATTCTATGCTGACGTTTGGACAAATGTTTTCCATGATTCCGGAAATGAAAAAAGGCGATGTACTTACCGTCGACTGGATACCCGGTACCGGCGTGGTCAGTCAATATAATGGCAAAAAACTGGGAGAAACCATACAAGACCCGAACTTTTACAATGCCTTGCTGAAAATTTGGCTGGGCCCTAACCCTGCCGATGAAAAACTCAAGCATCTGCTGCTTAGTGAATAACTCATCAGCATGAAGAACTCATTGAATAACTAAATGATGCTGAGCGACAACGCCAAATAAAACCGCAATATTGCGTAACCCTTGCTCATCCGCGGACAAGGGGCGCGCGGCTAGTTCATTGTCAGTCACTGGATGTGAGCAAGCTGCGGATGGCGCGCTCGACTTCTTCGACCGTTGCAGCGCGTCCCTGGTCGCCCAAATTGATAATTTTTGGCGACCAGTTGCCCTCGGTTTTCCAGCGCGGTGAGTCGCAATAAATTTCTATGGTCGGGGTTTCATAGGCGGCGGCGATGTGGGTCAGACCCGTGTCTACGCCTATCGCCAGCGCCGCGCGTTGGGCCAGCACGATGGCTTCTTGCATAGAGAGTTGCGGCAATACCCTGGCATTAGGCATCTGTGCGGCCATCTGTTCGGCTTCGGCTTTTTCTGTGGGATTGCCCCAGGGAAGTAAAATCGGTAAGGATTGCTGCGCCAGAGTGCGGGCGATGTGTACCCAGTTGGCTTGGGACCATTTTTTTGACGCGCCCGCTGTGCCGTGGAAGAATACGGCATACTTTGAAGCGGGTAACCAGGCGGGTGAGAGTGGCACCTTACTCAGGCCAAAACTGGCTGGTGTGTCGACCCGATAGCCGCAGGCTTGCGCCGCCACCAGCCGGCCACGCAAGACGGCATGGGTACGGCTATCGACCGCGACGCTTTCGGTGTGAAATACGCGTGAGATGCCTTCATAGCCAGAGCCTTCGGTGCCATTGGCGAGGCCTACTTTTTTTCCGCCGGGTTTGATGCGCGCCAGACCCATAATCAGACCGGTTTTTAACAAGCCTTGGGTGTCGAGCACGACATCATATTGCTCGCGGTGCAGTTCAGCCAGAAAATGGCGAATCTCTTGCCAGCTGCCAGCCGCCAGTAAGTTTTTGCGCCAGCGCCGCAGCGCAAAAGGGAAAATCCGTCGCACGCCGGGATGGAGCCTGACCAGGTTGACATAGGCTTCCTCTACCACCCAATCAATTTGGGCATCCGGAAAGTGACGCAGCAGGTCATCCACAATCGGCATATTGTGCAACACATCGCCTAGCGAAGAAACGCGGACAAGAAGAATTTTCAAAATACGAGGCTTGGTCTGGTTAGAGGAGTTTTAATATACTCCCCCAAAAATATTTTAAAACTACTCCATTGCGCATATAGAATGTGCGCAATAAAAAAATACTGGTGGGGAGTATGGCTTAGCCTAGCTTAATAAGGCAGTTGCGCATCCGGCTTAACTGCCAGTACCGCCTGCTTGATCGCGTCTTGTATACGCGCCAATGCGGCCGGTGTCTCGGCTTCAAAACGCATCACGATGACCGGTGTGGTATTCGAAGAGCGCGCCAGACCGAAGCCATCCGGGTATTCGACGCGCAAGCCGTCGATCGTGATGACTTCATCGGCCCCCGGAAAGTGCGCATTGGTCTGCATTTGGGCGATGATGGAAAAATTCTCGCCTTCGTTCAGCTGCAATTGCAATTCCGGCGTGCTGGCCGATTGTGGCAGCGCGTTTAAGGTGGCAGTCATGTCGGCCACCTTGCTCAAGATTTCCATCAGGCGGGCGCCGGCGTACATGCCATCGTCAAAACCATACCAACGGTCTTTGAAGAAGATGTGTCCGCTCATTTCGCCACCCAGCGGCGAGCCGGTTTCGCGCAATTTGGCCTTGACCAGCGAGTGACCGGTTTTCCACATCAAAGGGACACCGCCACGCGCCTTGACCCAGGCCGAAATATGCCGCGTGCACTTGACGTCATACAAAATTTGCGCGCCGGGATGGCGTGTCAAGACGTCTTCGGCAAACAGCATCAACTGGCGATCCGGATAAATGATTTGTCCGTCTTTCGTCACTACACCGAGACGGTCGCCGTCGCCGTCAAACGCCAGGCCGATTTCGGCATCGCCGCTTTGCAGGCAGCGGATCAGGTCTTGCAGATTCTCGGGGTGGGCCGGATCAGGATGGTGATTCGGGAAAGTGCCATCGACTTCGCAAAACAGTTCTGTCACTTCGCAACCCATGGCGCGATACATTTCGCCGGCAAACGCACCGGCGACGCCATTGCCGCAATCAATCGCGATTTTCAGGGGACGCGCCAGCTTGACGTCGCCAACGATGCGCTCGAGATAGGCGGCTTTGATGTCATGCGTGCGGTAACTGCCTGCGCCGTTCTTGAACGCGCGCTGCAAGATGCACTGGTACAGCGCCTGAATCGCCTCGCCATAAATTGCCTCGCCTGCCAACACCATCTTGAAACCATTGTAGTCCGGCGGGTTATGGCTGCCGGTCACCATGACGCCGGAAGCCGTGCCCAGCGTATGGGTACCGAAGTAGACCATCGGTGTGGCGACGATACCCAGATCAATCACATTCACGCCTGTCGATTGCAAGCCCCGTGCCAAAGCGGCTGTCAGCGCTGGACCAGACAAACGTCCATCACGGCCTATCACCACGGTTTGTTCACCTTTGGCCAGTGCGGCAGAACCAAAGGCCTGGCCGATCAGGTGCGCAACTTCTTCATCAAGCGTTTTACCGACAATGCCGCGGATATCGTAGGCTTTAAAAATGCTGGGGGAGAGTAGGGACATAGTTTTTTAACAAGTGATTAATAGGGTTGAAACAGGGTTTAAACAGGCTTGAAGGCAAGACATCAATGTCACCGGTTAATGTAAGACGCTAGCTGGTGCCGGTGCCGGCCGCGCTGCGCTCGAATCGGCTTGCCAGATAAAGTCTTCAATGCCGCATTGCGGTTCATATTCGGTGACCAGTTGCTGCAATAAAGTGCGCACCTGCTGATGGTCGAATGCGCTACAGGCGGCATCCAGCTGCTGCAGGGAGTGCTGCAACACATCCCAGGCAATTTCGGCTTCCTGTGCGCGCATGATGAGCGGATGGCTGGTGCCTTCGACATTGTCGCCGATCAGCAATTCTTCATACAGTTTTTCGCCGGGACGTAAGCCTACGTGATGAATTTCTATCGTGCCCTCAGGGCTGGTTTCGGATTTTACTTCCAGCCCGCACAGATGCACCATGCGCCGCGCCAGATCGATGATGCGCACCGGTTCGCCCATGTCGAGCACAAACACGTCGCCGCCTTCTCCCATGGCACCGGCTTGCAGCACCAGTTGGGCCGCTTCCGGTATGGTCATGAAGTAGCGTGTGATTTCAGGGTGAGTCAGGGTAATCGGCCCACCTTGCATGATTTGCTTGCGAAATAGCGGCACTACCGAACCGGAAGAGCCGAGCACGTTACCGAAGCGCACCATACAAAAACGGGTGGCATTCTGGCGCCGCGCACAGGCCTGTAATATCAGTTCAGCCAGTCGTTTGGTGGCGCCCATGACGTTGGTGGGACGCACGGCCTTATCGGTAGAGATGAGGACAAAATGATTGACCTGTGCCGCCATCGCCGCTTGCGCCAATTGCAAGGTACCAAAGACGTTGTTGCGTATGCCTTCAATCGGATTATGCTCGACCAGTGGCACATGTTTATATGCCGCCGCGTGGTACACGGTATTGATCTGATAGCTGCGAAATATCTTGTCGAGCTTGGCGGCATCATGGATGCTGCCAAGAAAAGGGATAATGTCGCAGTTGATTTGCCAGGACTGGCGTAATGCGCTCAGTTCTTGTTCTATCGCATATAAGGCATATTCTGACATTTCGAGTAAGACCAGCTGATCCGGTCGCTGGCTTAAGATCTGGCGGCATAGTTCAGATCCGATCGAGCCGCCGGCACCGGTGACCATGACCCGCTTGCCGGTGATGCAGATAGTGAGCAGGCGCGCGTCCGGTTCTACCGCATCCCGGCCCAATAAATCCTCAATTTCTACGTCGCGGATGTCCTGTACGCGCAACTCACCGTTGACCAGGCTTTTGATCGACGGCATGACCTTGATTCTGAGTTTGTACGCTTCAAGTTGGTCCAGCACTTGTTTTTGGCGGACCTTGGAAATAGCCGGCATTGCCAGCATTATTTCCTTGATGTCATGGCGCTGTATCAGCTCATGCAGTGAATCCGCTGCGCTCACCCTGATGCCCGCAATCGAGGAACCATGCAAGCTCTTGTTGTCATCGATAAACGCCACGCAGGCATATTCATCGCTGCCACGCAATGCCGTAGCCAGTTGTGCCCCGGCCTTACCGGCGCCGTAAATCGCAATCTTGATGGCGACTTCATTGCGATCGACGCCGACCAGATAGGCGCGCGCCAGGAAACGGCTGGCACCGACGTACAGAAGTGCGCCGGCCCAGTAAATCCCGAACACCGCACGTGAAGGTGCAATGACGTGGGTCATGATGCCGATAAAGGCCAATGACAGCACCGATAGCGTCACTCCCAGCAATACCACGCCGATTATTTTTTGATCGATATAACGGATGACCGCATGATACAAACCGATCCGGATAAAAATCGGAATCGCTACCAAGGGCACGGCAATGATCAGCCAAAAATATTGCGAGAATAAGGCAAGATTGAAGGTGTCATAGCGCATCCATATGGCGAGGATGAAGGTGATCGGTAAGCAGACGGCATCTACCAGCGCAGTAATTACCTGCTTTTTAAGACGTGGCAGTGCGAGAAGAAATTCCATGCGTATCGTTCCAATTATTCTAATAATTATACATTTTCAATCTGCCATACCGATGTTTGATCATCATTCGTCCGGCATTGCGCTATCAATGCGTAATGCCGTCACGCCGAATGACTTTAAAAAACGTCAGAAACAAGATTTTCATGTCTAAGAAAAAAGACTGATGTTCGAGATAGTAAACATCCAGCAAAACCTTGTCAGGGATGGGCAATTCGTCACGGCCGTTAATTTGCGCCCAGCCGGTTAAGCCGGGAACCAGTAAATGGACTTTTTTTTCCGTGCGTAAGGCGATCAGGTCATCCTGATTGTAGAGCGCCGGTCTGGGCCCGACCAGACTCATGTCGCCTTTGAGTATGCTCCACAATTGCGGCAATTCATCCAGACTGGATTTCCTCAAAAAAGAACCTATGGGGGTTAGATACTGATCCGGATTGCCGAGCAAATGGGTCGCTACTGCCGGCGTATCGATACGCATGCTGCGAAACTTGGGCATGCGAAAAATGGCATTGTTGCGGCCAACCCGATCCGACCAGTACACGGCAGGGCCGCGCGACGTCAGTTTCACACATATTGCCACCAGCAAGATAGGCACTAGCAGCAGGCTGGTAGCGATCAGCGCGATGATCAGGTCAAATAATCGTTTTAGCATCATGAGTTCTTTATGTATTCTTTATGTCTTTTGCCGTAGCCAGTAATCCCTGCGCTACCTTGTAAGGCGGGGTCCAATTGAGCACCCGTTTGGTTTTGCCAATGTCGACTTGCAGGGACTGGCACAGCCGATCAGCGATGGATTTTTTGCCTGCCAGCGTAGCCAGTAAAGTCAGCAACGAGGAAGGAAATGGCATTAGCCGGGATGGTACACCCAGCGCTGTTGCGCAGGCCCGCAATAGTTCGGTGGTAGAGAGATCGTTGCCATCCGATACCAAGAACAGCTGATTGTATGCCTTCGGGTTATCCAGGCAGCACAGGACCAGGCTCACCAGGTTATCCAGGAATACGAAACTGCGTTTGTTCTTGATACTACCTAAGGGCAACGGTAAACCGCGTCTAACACTTTGCAGCATGCTCAAAAAATTCGCGCGTACTCCCGGGCCATACACCAGCGGCGGACGGATGATCGTGATTGCCATGCCCGTGCTGTGCCCCAGTTCTTGCAATGCGATTTCAGCTTCGTGCTTAGAAATTCCGTAGGCGTCTTCGGGTTTGGCCAAACTGTCTTCGGTGTACGGCTGGCCGGGTGCCGTCTGCTCGCCATTGACCTTGACCGAGCTGATGAAAATAAATTGCCGGACGCCTGCCTGCGCGGCCTGGCGTGCCAAATTTATCGTGGTATCGACATTCATTTGCCGAAATAGCGCCAGCGGATCGGCGCTGGTTTCCTGCATTACATGCACCCGCGCCGCACAATGAATGACCGTGTCGATTCCAGATAGGCTGGCTGACCAATCGGTGTCAGGTCTCAGTTCTGGCATCACGATATTGTGCATCACACCGGCTGTGCCCGTGATGCGCGTCATTTCTTTACGGCTCACGCAAGTGACGGTGGCAGCCTGCTGTAGCGCTTGCTTGAGTATGCCTAGTCCGACAAAACCAGTTGCGCCGGTCAATAAGACGGAGGCATTTTTATGAGGTAGATTCATGCTGTACTAATGACCGCAAGACAGCGTGGCTTGCCTGTCATAAATAAAATATCTGCGCGATAAAAACGTCAAAAAACTCTTGATGAACCAGGATGCATGGGGTGACACGAGGTTTCTGCTTTGGCGTGCCGCCAGATGTGTGGCCTTGAGTTGCGGATAATAGCGTACCCCGGCACCGAATAGTTTTTTCGATCGATAGCAAAGATCGACGTCTTCAAAGTACATGAAATAATGCCTATCAAAACCTTGCAATCTGGCGTAATGCGCGGCATCAAAGGCCAGCAAAGCGCCGGATGCCCAGTCGATTTCACATGCCACCTTGATCTGGGACTTGTCATAGGTCTGCGTCAGGGAGCGGCTGGCCATCATGCGCAAGACGGAATAAATATCCGGGAAGCGTCGGATATTCAGATCAGGGGTGCTGTGTTCTGTATCGCGATACAGATTGATACTCGCCAGCGCAGCGTGATCTTCGCGCATTTGCGCAATCAGCGTCAGGAGCGTTTCTGCCTCGATCGTGATGTCTGGATTCATGACGACAAAGCTGTCGCCTGATTGGTATCCTTCGGTCTGCCTGATCTGTTCAAACAAAAAATTATTGTTCTCGCCGAAGCCCAAACCGGGTTTGCTGTCTGTATATGCAACGCCGTGTTGCTGGCAATAGGTTTTCAGCCTGGCGGACGGCTTGTTATCCTTGATCCAAAGCCGCAATGGCGCTTGCACGTTTTGCAAGCCACCGAGTTGGCTAGAGATCAGCAAGTCTTCGTGGCCGTGACTAATGATAGCGACGTGAATCATACAAAAATTTGAATCGACATAGTAAATAAATGAACGGGGTAAGTGGTGGCTAGCGGCGCAATTTTTTTTGCCAAAAATCAGGCCAGCCTGTTTCTGTTGCGCCATTCGGCGATAAAGAAAATGAGTAGCCGGATGTTAGGTAAAGTATGGATAGGGAACGTGAATATCTTTTGCTCCCGCCAGATTTTCTCATAAAAACGAGTGTCGATGACAGCCGGGTTGACCCACATTGGAGGCATATCGATGGCATCGGTATTCATTGCAGTGCTGACTCTTTTTGCGACTTTTTCGGTGTCATGCGCCTCATAGACTTGCTCAATTATTTTATCGAGATTGATGTCCGGTCGTTCTCGGGTTTTTAGAAAATGACGTAAATCGTGCGATAAATGTTTGATATCCACAGACTTAAGCTGATCCGCCGGCGTGTAGCCGTGCGCTCCGGTCAATACGCCAAAACAGGGCACGCCCAGACTGAGTATTTCGGGAAAGGCAGTGCCACCTGTCATTGGAAAACTATCGATGTAGGCGGTCGCATTGCCCAGATACTGGATATATTTTTCGTGTGGCATCTGGGGTGCGAATTGGACCCGAGGTTTTGTCTTTAGTTTTTCTCGTGCGAAGATTGGCCACCACCACCAACTGCGCAAAGGTTTTGCCCCAACCAGAATAAAGGGGATGTCAATTTTTTTTATCAGACGTGACACAAAATCAGGGAAAGAATACCCTTGCCCTGGCTTAAATTTATAGGCAGAACCAGCGGCGGCAAGATAGCCATGATCAGTCCGCAGCTGTGGCTCGGTAACGAGGCTTGGAAGCGTAAGGGGAATGCCGGTAAATAGGGATTTATTTTGCGTCAGCCTCTTGTTGCGCAAGGCCCAGCCAAAGTAGCTAATTTCCAGCACTCTGTCGGCGACTCCGTGTCCGTAAGAAAACACGTGATCAGCATGGTTGTACATCAAAACATGAATGCCAAAATGTTTTTTTGCAATCGCTACCGCTATGACTGACTCGATATCGTGCGGATGCAAATGCAGTACGACGGTGCGGCATTTTGCCAGTTCGAAGATAATGGCTTGAATCTTTTTTTTGCTATCTGGCTGTTTTGCTATCTTGGTACAGCCATGTTTTGCCGTTGACAGTTTTTTTAATGCATGTGGATCTATCGCTTCTGTGACCAAAACAGCCGAAGCCCGCAACGCATCCGAATGTATCAGGCGCTCGACGATACGGGTGTGGCCGCCAGTTCCATACGCTTTTGTCAGTATGTGCAAGAAGGGATATTGATCACTTGTATCAAGCTCGGTATCAAACTGTGACGCGTATTTTTCAACGAGTGCATTTTCCAGCGACATGAGTTCATATTGGCCGGTACTATTTTTCCATAAAATCTCACCCAAAAAACGGGACATCTGGATCGCTTGGTTGAAGTCTTTAGCGTGATGTATAGCGGCAAGCGATTTTTTGATAAATGTTGTTGGCATGCCGAGTTTACCGATAATCCGTTTTATTTAAGATGATGGCAATGCTTAGCCAATAGAGCAAATAATTGATAAAAAAGGCGATGACAGCCGCTTTTAAGCCAAACCAAGGTGTTAATGCGTAGGTGATGACGACTAAGGACGCGCTGAAGATCACTTCGGTCGCAATATAAGCTTTCGTCATGGCGCGAGCCAGCATCACAAAGCCCAATACCCAACTGCCAATTTTAATGACATCGCCGGCTAACTGCCAGGCCAATAAGTCTAGCATCGGTGCAAATGCAGGGGTAAACAGCGTGATAATCAGCCAATTTCGCAGCAAGTATACTGCAATTGCCCCAAGGATCGTGATCGGGAGGATAAAGCGGTAAACCTGTGCAATTTCTTTGCGCAACTGGGCATTGTCATTGATTTCTGAGAGTCGTGGCAAGTAATACACCGTGAGCGTCGTGGTGATCAGCATCAGGTACATATCACTGACCCTGGTAACTGCTTGCCATAAGCCTGCATTGTCCCAGCCAAAAGCATTGACCAGGTGATTGCGTATCAATAATTGGCTTAAGGGGATGGCGACTGCTGTGACGGTCGCCATCAAGGCGTAACTTGCCAGTTTGCGTGCGATCACCCTATCCATGCGCCCAAACAAGAGGTTGACACGGAACCAATTGGTGCGCAGGCATAAAATGAGTGTGACAAAAAAAACGATAGATTGATTGATCGACAATGCCACCAGTGCGCCATATAGACCCCATACTCTTGCCAGACCCCAGGTCGCTAGCAGGGTGACGATGCTGGTAGCGATATTGGCGCTAATATACAGTGGCACCTCTTTTTTACCGTTCAATATTGCCATTAATAAGGCATTCAGGACAAACAATAGCAGGGTTGCTGCCAACCATAAAAATACGCCGCCCTGGTGTTCATCCTTTAATACCGCGATAGCCAATTGCTGATTGAATATGGCAATCAAAAATGACGCCAACACCGCACAGGAAATTGAAATTGTTCCGGCAGTGCGCCAGACCCGTTGCTGCGCACTGATGTCAGAATGATATTCTGCCGTGTATTTAGTGACTCCCGTGTTGATCGCACCACTGGCAAATGAGGTGATCATGGTAATGGCATTTTGAAACTGGCCTATCGCGGCATATCCGGCAGGCCCGACGTAAAGCGCTAGCAACTTGTTCAATCCCAGCATTGCCAGCATACGCACGGCAACGGCAATGGCATTCAAGAAGCTGGTGTGCAACAAGGACATCAGTTCAGGCGTAAAACTGACGGATGGCGGCAACCACGCGCCCTGCATCGGCTATCGATAAATAAGGATCAAGCGGTAAACTGATCACTTCAGCATGAATTTTTTCTGATATAGGCAGGGAACCTGGGCTCAGATTAAGTTCTGTGTACGCACCTTGCAGGTGGGGTGGAATCGGATAATGGATCACCGTCCCGATACCCAGTGATTGCAAATGCTGCTGCAAATCGTCGCGGCGGGCGCTGCGCACGACATATAAATGCCAGACTGGGTCAGCCCATTCGGGGACACTTGGAAGTGTTAGCGACGTAAGCCCCTGCAACCCTTGCTGATAAATAGAAGCGAGTGCTTTGCGTTGTTGATTCCATTGATCAAGTTTTTTAAGTTTGATTCTCAGGAATGCGGCTTGCAATTCATCAAGCCGTGAGTTAAACCCCTTTACTTCATTTTTGTATTTGATTTGAGAGCCATAGTTGCGCAACATTCGCAGCTTGTCTGCCAGTGCATCATCGTTAGTGGTAATGGCACCGCCATCACCGAGTGCGCCCAGATTCTTGCCTGGATAAAAGCTGTGCCCCGCCGCATCAGCAAGGCCACCGGACAATCGACCTTTATATAAGGCACCCTGTGACTGCGCTGCGTCCTCAATGACTTTCAAGCCATATTTACCTGCAATGCTGTTGATGGCATCCATGTCAGCAACTTGGCCGTACAGATGTACCGCCATGATCGCCTTGGTACGCGGGGTAATCGCCGCCTCAATCAGCTCGGCCGAAATATTGTAGGTCAACAGGTCCGGTTCAACCGGGACAGGAGTGGCACCGGCATAAGATGCGGCAAGCCAGGTCGCGATGTAAGTATTGGATGGCACGATGACCTCGTCACCCGCACCAATACCGTAGGCACGCAAGATCAGATGCAGGGCATCCAGACCATTGCCAACGCCTATGCAATGTTTGGTGTTGCAGTAGCTGGCGTATTCCTGTTCAAACAAGGCAAGCTGATTGCCTTGAATGAACCAGCCGCTATCGAGCACCTCGTTGAAGGCCTGAGTCAGTTCGCTTCGCAGGTCTTGATGTTGTATTTTTAGGTCAAGAAACGGGATAGTCATGTGCTTCCTTGGTCCATGTTTCCACTATCTCTGTAGGATAGCCACGGTTGAAATGTTTAGTCCACGGATAGGCGCTCAGTCCGCTGCCATCGCGCAGTTTAATATTGCTGGTCGGGCCTAGCGTTTTTGCCGGAACGCCCGCAGCGATCATGCCATCGGCGACATCCTTACCGACGCAGGCATGCGCCCCTATCAGGCAGTGCTGGCCAATCTTGACGCCCGGCAGGATAACTGACATGGTGGCGATCGCACTGTAATCGCCAATTTCACAACCAAGCAAGGACGAACTTGGCGGCGTAGGGTCGTTGGTGAGCACTACGTAAGGGAAAATCCATACAAAATTGCCGATAGTCGATTTTTTTCCTATGTGAACATTCGAGTGAAATCTCACATAGTCACCAATCTGGCAATCGCCTTGCAGATCGCTAAGCGTGCCAATTTGCAGGTTAATGCCAGCCCGAGTTCCTTCTCTTACGGTAACTCTATGCCCAGTGACAAGGCGGTCGCCAAAGCTTGAACCTTCGTAAAAAATGGAGTGCGAACGTATCTGTGTATGTGCGCCAAACTGTAATGGCGAACCATCTGATAATGGTGTGCTTATGCCAATCTCGCAGTGCGTCCCAATCTCAGTGAAATCACCAATTTCTACATTATCGTGGATAATCGTGAACGCACCGATGACAACGTTTTTACCAATTTTTGCTTTAGCAGAAATGATCGCAGTGGTATGTATCATGGTTGTTTGAACTCATTTAAAAATTCATTATAGTTGTATATGTAGTCACTCTTGGTGTAACACTTATCGGAAAATATCAGTAATACGCAGTTTTCTATAAAATATTTCATTGTTTTTGTGTAATATTTTTGCGCGACAACGACGATTTTCTGCAAATTTTTATGTGCGTGAAAACCACGTTCCACGTCCTCTTTAGTGCCAAATATCTGGTACAAACGATTATGTTCAAACGGAAGGTCTTGTTGTGTTTCAGTTGCACCAAGGCTGCCGCGCGGATCGCTCGCCATAGGTAAAGGAATAATTTTCGGTTTCAATTAATTTAACTTCCAGATTGCTGCTGCTTTGAAATTGCATTTAAGCAATCTAACACAGGTTTCTGCCAGGTTGGTATTTGAATACCAAAACGATCGGATAATAAACTTGTTGATAATAGAGAGTTCATAGGACGGGTTGCTTGTACTTGATACTCTTTTGTAGAAATACCGATTACGTTTGGCATAATTTTTTTCAGTAAACCAAATGTATCTGCCTGATGCATAATAACTTCAGTAAAACCACACCAACTGGTAACTCCAGCGGGAGTTAAATTGTAAAGACCGCTATTATGTCGCCACCAGTCCTGAGCTGACTTTGAATTCTGTAGCTGTATGATAATATCCGCCGTTGTTTTGGCAATCCATTCTGCCGAACTTGGGGCACCCCATTGGTCGTTAACGACTTTGAGTTCGTCTCGTTCATTTGCCAGACGCAACATGGTTAATAAGAAATTTTTTCCAAACGTGGAATATACCCAACTGGTACGGAAAATTAAATGGTTGCAGCCGCTGGAACGAACGGCTTGTTCGCCTTCCAGCTTGGTTCTTCCATAGACGTTGATTGGGCAAGGCGTATCTTGTTCGGTATATGGAATTAAGTCGCCATTTGCATCGCATTTACTGCCATCAAACACATAATCAGTCGAATAATGGATTAGGGCTGCGCCGAGTTTGCTTGCTTCTTCCGCCATGATGCCTGGTGCAACGGCGTTGATCATGTGCGCCAACTCGGACTCACTTTCCGCCTTGTCGACGGCTGTGTAGGCGGCAGGATTGATGATCAAATTGGGCTGTATCTCACGGATGCTGGATCGCAGAAGATCTGGATTACTCAAGTCCATCTGGTCACGTGGCAGGATGATAATTTCACCTAAACCTTGCAACGCGCTGAGCATTGCATGACCAACCTGTCCTGTACTGCCTGAAAGCAAAATTCTCATGCAAATATCTCTGCATCTGTCAGTAGTTTTCCTTGCTGATCTTTTGCTGACATGATGGGTTTATCTAATATTGGCCATTGTATGCCGACAGCAGGGTCATTCCATTGCAAGCAGCGTTCATATTCTGGGGCCCAGTAATCCGTGGTCTTGTATAAAAATTCGGCTGCGTTGCTGGTGACCACAAAGCCGTGTGCGAAACCGGGAGGTATCCACATCTGCCTATGATTGTCTGCCGACAAGGTGGTGCCAGTCCATAACCCAAAGCGGGGTGAGCTCTTACGTAGATCTACCGCCACGTCAAACACTTCTCCTGAAGTGACCCGGACCAATTTCCCTTGCGCTTGTTGAATTTGGTAGTGCATACCGCGTAATACATTCTTGGTAGATTTTGAATGGTTGTCTTGGACAAATTGCACATCTAGCCCAGTCAGTTCAGCAAAATTTATTGCATTGAAACTTTCATAAAAAAAACCTCTTTCATCGCCGAAAACCTTCGGTTCTAATAGCAGTACTTCGGGGAGATTAGTGGAAATGACTTTCATATTCAGTAAATTTTTTTGTTCAATAGCTGCAATAAATATTGGCCGTACGCATTCTTTTTTAGCGGCTGTGCCAATTGTTCTAATTGCTCATCATTAATGTAACCACGGTGGTAAGCTATCTCTTCAGGGCAGGCGACTTTCAGACCTTGACGCTTTTCTATGGTAGCGATAAATTGACTCGCTTCCAACAGGGATTCATGTGTACCAGTATCTAGCCATGCCATACCGCGCCCCATCAACTCTACCTTCAATTGTCCCTGATTTAGGTAGACATTGTTGACGTCGGTGATTTCCAGTTCGCCACGGTGTGAAGGTCTGATCTCTGCTGCAATATCGAGTACTTGTTGGTCATAAAAATAGAGTCCAGTAACGGCATAGTTGGATTTTGGATTCTGTGGTTTTTCTTCGATGCTAATGGCTTGTCGTTTGTTATTAAATTCGACCACGCCATAGCGTTCTGGATCATGTACATGGTAAGCAAAGACCGTTGCACCATGCTGATTGAGGTTCGCAGTTGCTAGTTTGGCTTCAAAATCGGTACCGTAGTAAATATTATCCCCAAGTATCAGCGCAGATGGTGCATTGCCGACAAATTCACGACCAATGATGAACGCTTGTGCCAAACCATCAGGGGTCGGTTGTACTGCATACTGCAGGTTGATGCCCCATTGCGAACCATTACCTAACAGTTCTTCAAAGCGCGGCGTGTCCTGCGGCGTCGAGATAATTAAAATATCCCGTATACCTGCGAGCATCAATGTTGTGAGCGGGTAGTAGATCATTGGTTTGTCGTAAACCGGCAACAGTTGCTTAGAAACAGATTTTGTTACCGGATACAGGCGTGTGCCGGAACCGCCGGCTAAAATAATACCTTTACGCGCGATGGGTGCGGTTGCTGAGATACTCATGCTACTTCCTTGGTTGCTGGCTTTTGGTCTTGCGTTTTGCCTTGATACTGCAAATCGACCCATTTTAGATAATTGCCGGATTGCACTTGGCTAACCCAGGTATCGTTAGCCAGATACCATGCGACGGTTTTTCGTAAGCCGGTCTCGAAGGTCTCGGCGGGCTTCCAGCCTAATTCTTTTTCTATTTTACGGGCATCAATCGCGTAACGGCGGTCATGCCCGGGTCTATCGGTAATGTGTCTGATCTGATCGCGATAACTGCCGCTGGTTTTAGGTTGTAATTGATCCAGTAAGTCACATAAGGTATGCACTACACTCATATTGGTTTGCTCGTTCCAGCCACCGACATTATAAGTCTCGCCCAGACGACCACTTTCCAGTACCCGGCGAATGGCGGCGCAGTGATCAGTGACATATAACCAGTCACGTATTTGCTTACCATCGCCATAGACCGGCAGGTCCTTACCTGCGCGCGCATTAGTAATGATGAGCGGAATGAGTTTTTCAGGAAAGTGGTAAGGTCCGTAATTATTCGAGCAATTCGTGGTAAGTACCGGCAACCCATAAGTATGATGATAAGCACGGACTAAATGGTCAGATGCTGCTTTCGAGGCCGAGTAGGGGCTATTGGGAGCATAAGCTGTAGTTTCGCTGAACGGCGGGTCTTCATCGCTCAGCGTGCCATACACTTCATCGGTGGAAATGTGGAGGAAACGGAAAGTTGCTTTTTCATCCTCTGGTAAATTTTTCCAATAGGCACGCGTTGCCTCAAGTAGGCTAAAAGTACCGTTGATATTAGTGGCGACGAAATCTGCTGGCCCATGAATAGAGCGATCGACGTGACTTTCTGCCGCGAAATGCACAATCGCGCGTGGTTTATATTTTTCGAGCAATTCGGCGACCTTATCGCCGTCGTTAATATCGCCCTGTACAAAAATGTAACGTTGATCATTTTGCAGGCTGACAAGATTATTCAGATTGCCTGCGTAGGTCAGTTTGTCATAATTGATGACGCCTTCCTGACTCTGTGCTAGCCAGTCCAATACAAAATTGGCTCCGATAAAACCTGCTCCGCCTGTGACAAAAATCATGCTCGCATCCTTTTTGAGAAAATTAAGGCTGAAAAATTATAATTTTACGCGAGAAGGAGTTGGTATCGTTGAATGGAATACTGAATATTAATATAAAAGCAATCTAAAAATAGATGGAGTTTGGAAAATTGCCTTTGTAGCGATTGAAAGTGTGAATTGTTGTTGGTTAATTTTAACGCTCGTGCCCCGGTTGTCAGACTGCGTCAGTTAAATAATTCAAGTAACGACAATCAATGTCCCAGCAGAAACAGCATTAGCTCGAAAAGAGTTGTTGTCCAAGTATTTTTTCGAATATTAATTGGGGACGATGGCATTCACATATTCCATAACCAGGTAATTTATAAAAATACACAATTTTAATTGACGCCCGTTTATTTCAACTTGAAGATTGGATTAAAGGCATCTACTCTTTTAAAAAGTTCGTAAATACCCCTTGAAATGACATGGGTACACCCCATTTCTCTATCTAATATGTCATTAATTTCGGAGATCGTTGATGCAAGAGCAAGAAAACCCAATGGATAAAACTAATTCAGTCGAAGCTATTGTTGGCGAGGCAGAACAGGTAACTGATACTTCTGATGTTCCAGTAGATGCTTTGGCGCAGTTGGAGGCTAAGGTATTGGAGTTGCAGGATGCCTTTATGCGCGCCAAAGCGGATGGTGAAAATATTCGCCGTCGTGCTCAGGAGGATATTTCTAAGGCGCACAAATTTGCTATTGAGAGTTTTGCTGAGGCGATGGTTCCTGTCAAAGATAGTTTGGAAATGGCACTAAAAATTGAAACGCCATCGCTGGAGTCGATTAAGGAAGGTGTTGAAATGACACTAAAGCAACTTAATTCTGCTTTTGAAAAAAATCGTTTGGTGGAAATCAATCCTTCTCAGGGTGAAAAACTTGACCCTATGAAACATCAAGCTATTTCAATGGTGCCAGCTGAACAAGACGCGAATACGATCGTCACAGTATTACAAAAAGGTTATACGATTGCCGACCGTCTGTTACGTCCTGCGTTGGTGACTGTCGCTCAAGCAAAGTAAGAAAAACAATAAAACAGATGAAAGAAGCTTGAAAATGGCTTTTTTTGCCTAACATTAGAAACAAACGAGCCAATTGAGCTCGCCAAAACTTCAAAAAATAAAATTTAAATATAGAGGAAAATATCATGGGAAAAATGATCGGTATCGATTTAGGCACAACCAATTCTTGTGTGGCCATTATGGAAAACGGCCAGCCTAAAGTGATTGAGAACGCAGAGGGCGCCCGCACAACTCCGTCTATCATTGCGTATCAAGAAGACGGCGAGATTCTGGTCGGTGCTTCTGCAAAGCGCCAGGCTGTCACCAATCCTAAGAACACTTTGTATGCTGTCAAGCGTTTGATCGGTCGCAAGTTTGATGAAAAAGAAGTACAAAAAGACATAGGCATGATGCCTTTCAGTATTTCTAAAGCAGACAATGGCGATGCTTGGGTTAGTGTGCGTGATAAGCGTTTGGCTCCACCACAAATTTCAGCAGAAGTTTTACGTAAAATGAAAAAAACAGCCGAAGATTATCTCGGTGAAGAAGTGACAGAGGCGGTTATTACCGTACCTGCCTATTTTAATGATGCACAGCGTCAGGCTACTAAAGATGCGGGTCGTATTGCTGGTTTGGATGTTAAACGCATCATTAACGAACCGACTGCGGCTGCGCTTGCTTTCGGTCTGGACAAGAGAGAAAAAGGCGATCGTAAGATTGCTGTGTATGATTTAGGCGGCGGTACCTTCGACGTATCGATTATTGAAATCGCAGACGTTGATGGCGAAATGCAGTTTGAAGTCTTATCCACCAATGGCGACACTTTCCTTGGCGGTGAAGATTTTGATCAACGTATTATTGATTTTATCATTGATGAATTCAAGAAGATTAACGGTCTGGATTTGTCTAAAGACCCGATTGCTTTACAACGGATTAAAGCTTCTGCTGAACGGGCAAAAATCGAATTGTCCAGCGCGCAGCAAACAGAAATCAATGAGCCTTACATTGCTATGGCCAATGGTGCACCTGTGCATTTGAATTTGAAAATCACGCGTGCCAAATTGGAAGCATTGGTAGAAGAGTTGATCAAGAAGACTATCGAGCCATGCCGCACAGCGATTAAAGATGCCGGTGTTAAAGTTTCGGATATTGATGACATCATCCTGGTCGGCGGTATGACTCGCATGCCTAAGGTACAGGAACTGGTCAAAGAATTCTTTGGTAAAGAACCACGTAAAGACGTCAATCCGGATGAAGCGGTTGCTGTTGGTGCTGCGATTCAGGGTTCTGTTTTGTCTGGCGATCGTAAAGATCTGTTGCTACTGGACGTAACGCCATTGTCACTCGGTATTGAGACTCTGGGCGGCGTGATGACCAAGATGATACAGAAAAATACTACCGTTCCGACCAAGTTTAGCCAAGTGTTTTCGACAGCAGATGATAATCAGCCAGCCGTGACTATTAAAGTTTATCAAGGTGAGCGTGAAATCGCTTCCGGTAATAAAGGCTTGGGTGAGTTTAACTTAGAAGGGATTCCACCGTCAGCACGTGGAACCCCGCAAATTGAAGTGACTTTCGATATTGATGCGAATGGTATTTTGCATGTGGGCGCCAAAGACAAGGCAACTGGTAAAGAAAACAAAATCACCATCAAGGCAAACTCTGGCTTGACCGAAGAAGAAATTCAAAAAATGGTGAAAGATGCAGAGCTCAATGCGGATGAAGATAAAAAAGTCAAAGAGCTGGCTGAATCCCGTAACCAGGGCGATGCATTGGTACATTCCACCAAAAAAGCATTAACTGAACATGGTGATAAGCTCGATGCTGGTGAGAAAGAAAAAATCGAAGTCGCAATTAAGGAATTGGAAGATGTTCTAAAGTCTGGCGACAAGGTTGAAATCGATACTAAATTGGCAGCATTGTCTACTGCGTCGCAAAAATTGGGCGAGAAAGTTTATGCTGACATGCAGGCTCAGCAAGCTGCGACTGGCGCAGCAGGTGCCGCTGGCACTGGTGCGGCAGAAGCAAATAGTAAAGATGATGATGTCGTTGATGCCGATTTTAAAGAGGTTAAAGACGGTAAATGATTTGTCCGGCGGATTTCCTCCGCTATGACTCGCCGGGCAGTGTGATCGTGTATACGACGCTCTGCTCGGCGTTTTTGTTTAATTTGTGCAGATGATAACAAGGTGTAATCGAGATGGCGAAGCGTGATTTTTACGAGATTCTGGGTGTAGCCAAGAATGCCTCAGAAGAAGAAATTAAAAAATCTTATCGCAAGTTGGCGATGAAATACCATCCGGATCGTAATCCCGATAGCAAAACCTCTGAAGATAAATTTAAAGAGGTCAAAGAAGCTTACGAGATGCTTTCCGACCCGCAAAAACGCGATGCTTATGACCGTTATGGTCATGCAGGTGTAGACCCGAATATGGGCGGTGGTGGTGGTGGCGGTGGAGCAGGATTTGCTGATGCTTTTGGCGATATATTCGGCGATATTTTTGGGGGGGGGCGTGGTCGGAGTGCTGGTCCGCAAGTGTATCGTGGTGCGGATTTACGCTACAACCTCGAAATTTCCCTGGAGCAGGCGGCCAACGGTTTTGATACGACGATCCGTGTGCCGAGTTGGGATTCCTGTGATACCTGTCATGGCTCTGGGGCGAAACCGGGTACTTCGCCGGTTACTTGTACTACCTGCGGTGGGCATGGTCAGGTACGCATGCAGCAAGGTTTGTTTAGCATTCAGCAGGCGTGTCCGAAATGTCATGGGACAGGTAAGATGATTCCTGAACCTTGCACTACTTGTGCTGGTGCGGGACGTATCAAGCGCAATAAGACACTGGAAGTTAAAATTCCAGCCGGTATTGATGATGGCATGCGTATACGCTCATCAGGCAATGGTGAACCAGGTGTGAATGGGGGACCTCCAGGTGATTTGTATGTAGAAATCCATATCAAACAACATACGGTGTTTCAACGTGAAGGCGACGATCTGCATTGTGAAATTCCTATTTCTTTTGTCAAAGCGGCGTTGGGTGGAGATATTGAGGTACCGACATTGAGCGGTAAAGCATCATTCACAATTCCGGAGGGAACTCAGTCAGGTAAAACTTTCCGCTTGCGCAGCAAAGGCGTTAAAGGGGTGCGCTCAGGTTATGCTGGTGACCTGTTCTGTCATGTCGTTATTGAAACACCTGTTAAGTTAACTGAAAAGCAAAAAGATCTATTACGTAGCTTTGAGCAATTGACGGTGGAAGGTGGTTCCAAACATAATCCGCAAAGTAAGAGTTGGATGGATAAGGTCAAGACTTTCTTCGAGTAGCAGTATTCAGATGTAATTTGAATTTTGTTTCATGCCCGTACTGCACAAGCCCTACCTGCTATTGAAGAGGTGGGGCTTTAATTTATGGCAGTGTAATTTAGCACTTCTAAATTAACTGTGATGTAAGCGGATGTATTTTTATTGCTACTCATTATTAGCCAATGTTGGCATAAAATGATCGGAATGTTAGGCTTGGATAGCGTAAAACGCCTACACTTCGCAAGGCTATGCGACTATTTTTACTATTTTGCGCTAGACTGGCGGCAGTTCAATGGAGAATTGCATGACTGTTACAGTAGAAGATATTAAGGCCGCTTTATCCCTGGTCATAGACCCAAATACTAACAAAGATCTGATTTCATCTAAATCAGCCAAAAATATCAAACTTGATGGTGTCGATGTGACGCTGGATGTTGAATTGGGCTATCCTGCCAAGAGCCAGTTTGACTTGATACGCAAGAGTGTGATTTTAGCTTTGCGTAATCTGTCTGGTATAGGCAATGTCAGTGTCAATGTGTCGTCGAAAATCGTGGCACATTCGGTCCAGCGAGGCATTAAGCTGATGCCGAATGTGAAAAATATCATTGCTGTCGCATCAGGTAAGGGCGGCGTCGGTAAATCGACTACTGCAGTTAATCTGGCATTGGCATTGGCCGCTGAAGGTGCTGCAGTAGGCATACTTGATGCCGATATTTATGGGCCGTCGCAGCCAATGATGATGGGTATTTCCGGGCGTCCGGAAACCGTCGATGGCAAGACCATGGAACCCTTGGAGAACCACGGGTTGCAAGTGTCTTCGATCGGTTTTATGATCGACCCTGATGAGCCTATGGTCTGGCGCGGCCCGATAGTGACCCAGGCTTTACAACAATTGCTGGAGCAAACCAACTGGCGCGATCTGGACTACCTGATCGTCGATATGCCTCCTGGTACTGGTGATGTACAGCTGACGCTGTCGCAAAAAGTACCGGTTACCGGTGCTGTCATCGTGACCACGCCGCAAGATATTGCTTTGCTGGATGCGCGCAAGGGTTTGAAAATGTTCGAGAAGGTCGGCATTCCTATTCTCGGCATTATCGAAAACATGAGCACCCATATTTGTTCAAATTGTGGCCACGCGGAAGCAATTTTCGGCGAAGGCGGCGGGCAAAAAATGTGTCAAGAATATGGCGTGGATTTCCTTGGTGGCTTGCCTCTGACGATGGCAATACGTGAGCAGGCAGATTCCGGCAAGCCCACTGTTGTCGCTGATCCCGATGGTAAAATTGCGCTTATTTATAAAGAAATTGCGCGCAAGTTGGCGATCAAAGTAGCCGAAAAAGCTAAAGATATGAGCAGCAAATTTCCGAGTATTACTATTCAAAATACTTAAGCATGCATAATATGCAGAGTCGGCAATCTGATCTCAGCTTTATGCAAATGGCGCTGGAACTTGCTTCCCGCGCCACCATCGCTACTTCACCCAATCCCAAGGTTGGCTGTGTCATCGTTAACAATGGCATTGTCATCGGTCGTGGATGGACGCAACCGGTAGGGCAGGCGCATGCCGAAGTACAGGCGTTGCGCGATGCCGCAGCGCAAGGACATGAGGTGTCTGGTGCTACCGCCTATGTCACGCTGGAGCCATGCAGCCATTATGGTAGTACACCGCCTTGTGCGAATGCCTTGATCGATGCAGGGATAGTGCGAGTGCTTGCTGCCGTGCAGGACGCTAATCCACAAGTATCCGGCCGTGGCTTGGCAATGTTAAGCGATGCGGGTATTGCCGTTGAGTGCGGTCTGCTGGCTGAACAAGCCAGAGAAATGAATCTCGGTTTTTTTAAGCGCATGGAAACCGGTAAGCCTTGGGTGCGCATGAAAGTTGCGGCCAGTCTGGATGGTAGAACCGCTTTGCCTAACGGTCATAGTCAATGGATTACTGCGCCAGAAGCGCGCCAGGATGGGCACGTCTGGCGTGCCCGAGCGGATGCTATTTTGACTGGTATTGGGACGGTATTGGCCGATGATCCGCAGATGAGCGTACGAGGTGTCGATGTGCCGCGCCAACCTAAAAAAATTGTACTGGATAGTCATTTACGAATTTCTCCGTCGGCAAGATTGCTTCAGGAAAGCGGTGCGACGGTGGTCTGTGCCTGTGCCGATGTGGGTAAGCAATATCTGCTTGAACAAGCGGGGGCAGAGGTCCTTTGCTTGCCGGATAGTACGGGGAAGGTGAATTTGACTGAGCTGATGCTGGAGCTTGGACGTAGACAAATTAATGAACTGCATGTTGAAGCCGGCGCTAAATTAAACGGTGCGCTGATCGAGCAGGGATGCGTGGATGAATTATTGATTTATCTGGCTCCCAAGCTGCTCGGGAATGGCGCTGGTTTATTTGATTTACCAGAATTAGCTACGGTGGATCAGGCTAAAAAAGTGGTTTTTCATGAAGTGACACAAATAGGGGAGACCTTGAGAATATTAGTGCGTTTCCACTAGGTGACTTAAATTCATTTCGACAAAGAAAAAAGGATAGTAGAGTAAAAACTCGACTATCCTTTTTATTTGGTCGGAGTACAAGGATTCGAACCTTGGACCCCCTGGTCCCAAACCAGGTGCGCTACCGGACTGCGCCACACTCCGAAGAGCAAGATATTACTCTGGCGCCGTCCCGCTGTCAACATCTTTGTCATTATTCCTTGTTGATAATCTCCTGCATTAAAGACTTCTCTTGCTCTCAAAATAGCGTTTTTCTTCGGTAATCGGGTCGTCAAAAGCAATTGATTTTGCCAGTAATTTTAAAGGAGTAGAAAAGTCGTTTCCCTTGCAGGGCAGGGCGACAGGGTAAAACGCATCGTTGATGATGGGGGCGCCAAGACTGGCAAGGTGTACGCGTAATTGATGTTTTTTGCCTGTACTAGGGCGTAACTCATATAGGCTGAGATCGCCGCGCCGTTCGATTACCTTAATTTTTGTTGCAGAATTTGGAGTGCCTGCTACTTCTTTCATGACAAAAAACCGTTCTCCTTCAAGCATGCGACTCTGATACGTTAATGGAAAACGTAAATCAGGCAAGTGCTTTGCCAGAGCGTGATAAGTTTTGCTGATTGTGCGCTGCTGGAAGAGTGCCTGATATTTTCCGCGTGTTGCCAGGGAATGCGAAAATAAAATGACTCCGGCTGTTTCCCTGTCTAGCCGGTGTATCGGGGTAAGGTGTTCTAGTCCTAGTTTCTTTTTTAGGCGCACCAATAAAGTTTCATGTAAAAAGCGACCGCCAGGAGTGACGGGTAAAAAATGGGGCTTATCTATCACTAATAGATGTTCATCCCGGTGAAGGATATGTTCCTCAAAAGGAATGGGGGTTTCTTCTTCTAGTTCTCGATAGTAAAAAATACACATTCCGCGTCTTGCCGGGCTTTCGGCTCGTAGTGCCGTGCCATTGGCATCTAGCAGTTCACGTTTTTCCATGCGTGCGCGCCAGGTGGCTTCACTGACATCGGGGAATTGCACTAATAAAAAAACGAGTATATTTTCCCATTGTCCTTCTGGTAACCAGAGATAGCTGGGGGCGACGCCATCGCGAATGGGAAGGGGAGGCTTGACTTGCATAGATGATTTTAATTCTCTGGACGGATCTTTCTGGACTCTGCAATACTAGCATCTATGGATAAATCAACCTCATTGCCTTTTTCTGTCAGCATCGTTATGCAGCGTGTCATGTTGCATAACCGCTGGCAATCCTTTCAGTGGAAGTTGCTTGAAGTATTACCCGAGTCGTCAGGGGTGTCGGTAGCGACGGTGCGCGCTTTACTCATGCATGAGCATGACGCGCGGTGGTTGTTTTCTGGTTTTTCAGTAGATCTGTTTGTCGATGAAACGCCTGGTTATTTTTTGAATCTGAGTGCCGACACTCCCTGCTGGTTTGTGATGTGGCGATTCGATGAGGTGGATGGGCTGGAGTTGGCGATTCCCAAATCGATCACGCTCTCGTATAACGAAGCGGCGCGCTGGATGGATGCGGGGGAGCAGGTCGATACTTTGGAGTTGTCAGAAGAAGTGGCGGCCTGGCTGGCGACGTATACGCAAGAATATTTTCAGCCAGAAAGCAAGAAAAAACGCAAGCGCCCTTCTTTTGAGGGTGGCGAAGGCGTGGATAAAATGGCGCGCGCTGAATGGGACAGGAGTTAGGGATGGCGGCAGAAGATTTTTTTAGCCGTTGGTCTAAAAGCAAAGAGCCGCGCCAAAATTCGACTATGTCGTCAGAAGAATCGGCCATCACTGTAACTGCCGATGAGCCTGTGGCACAAGCTTTGCCCTGCATGGAAGATATCGCTCAATTGCATGATGAATCCGATTTTTCTATCTATATGAATCAAGACGTGGATGAATCGGTTAAACGCTCTGCAATGAAAAAATTATTTTCCAATCCGCATTTTAATGTCATGGATGGTTTGGATATTTATATTGATGATTACAGTAAACCTGATCCCTTGCCGCCAGGCATGTTAGCTTTGCTGCGGCATGCCGAAACCCTGCTCGATCCCTTGCGGCATCTTGAACATCCCATACAACTGCTGCTGGAACCTGTGCTTGAGTCAGATCTGCCTGCTGCAAGTGAGTTGCCGGAGCTAATCAGTAAACAAGAATCCCTCGTCGTGGCTGAGCCGCTACCTGTCCCAGATGTAGAGTCGGAAGCCCTGCAGTGTAAAGACGCAACGCAAAACCATAAAGATCAAGTATGAGTACTCAATTCAAAATTTGTAGTTGCAATAAAACCATGTCGTTGGATGCTAGTGCAGGGGTCGTATTGAAGCAGGCATTGGGTGCCGAGGCTCTTACCGTCAGCGATAGCTTGTGCCGGCGTGAGGTAAGCACTTACCTTGATGCCATCAAGGGGGTTGATAATGTCGTTGTGGCATGCACGCAGGAGCGTGCCTTGTTTTCTGAGTTGGCGCAACAGGCGGTCGCTCCCCTGCGATTCGTTAACATCAGAGAGCACGCTGGTTGGGCCAATGAATCGAGACAAGTCTTGCCGAAAATGGCGGCACTGCTTGCCGCCGCAGCCTTGCCTGATCCTGAACCTGTGCCTGTGGTTAGTTATCAGTCTCAGGGCAATGTATTGATTGTCGGTGCGGCACAGCACGCCTTGCCTTGGGCAAAACGCCTGGCCTCGCAGTTGGACGTCAACGTATTGCTGACTGACGCTGACAATCAAGTTAAAAACAGTGAGCGTTTGGGAGAGCGGAATTTTCCGGTTTTTTCTGGCGATAAGCTTGCCATTTCTGGTTATCTGGGTGCGTTCAAAGTCACGTGGCAGCAATCCAATCCGATTGATCTGGAAACCTGTACTCGCTGCAATGCCTGTATAGAAGTGTGTCCAGAAAATGCGATTGATTTTAATTACCAAATTGATCTAAGTAAGTGCCGCACGCATTTGGATTGTGTAAAAGCCTGTGGTTCTGTTGCTGCGATTGATTTTAATCGCATGGCGACTAAGCGGTCGGCGGAGTTTGATCTGGTGCTCGATTTGTCACCGCGGCCAATACTGATGATGTCGCAAGTGCCGCAAGGGTATTTTGCACCCGGGAAAGATTTTTCTGATCAGTTTGATGCCGTATTGCGTATGACGCAGATGGTTGGTGAATTTGAGAAGCCGAAATTTTTCACCTACAAAGAAAAATTATGTGCCCATAGCCGCAGCGGTAAAAGGGGTTGCAACGCTTGTGTCGATGTTTGTTCAACCGCCGCAATTAGTTCTGCTGGTGATAAAGTGCAGGTCAATCCTAATCTCTGCGCTGGCTGTGGCGCGTGCACTACGGTGTGTCCGACTGGCGCTATGAGCTACGCTTATTTGCGGCCCGCAGATCAGGGGTTGCGCTTAAAAACAGTGCTATCGACTTACGCAAAAGCCGGTGGTAAAGACCCGGCTTTACTATTTCATAGTAAAGAATGCGGTGCCGATTTGTTGCTGCAGCTAGGGCAAAATGCGATGAAGGGCGCGCGCGGTTTGCCGGCGCGTGTGATTCCTCTCGATTTACATCACACTGCATCGCTGGGTATCGAGCTATGGATGAGCGCGATTGCTTATGGTGCGAGCAATATAGCGATCTTGATGACGGAGGAAGAGGCGCCCGAATATTGCGAGGCGGTGCAAAAACAAATCACCATTGCTCAGGCAATATTGACTGGGCTTGGGTACGCAGGGCAGCATCTGCAATTAATACAAGTCGGCACTGCGGCACAATTGGAATCTGCACTACATAGCATGCCAGCGGCACAAGTGCCATCCATCGCCGCTGCGTTTAATGTCGCACAAGATAAGCGTGTCAGCTTGGATTTTGCGATAGAGCATCTATCTAAATATGCGCCAGTAAAAGCGGATGAAATAGCTTTGCCAAAAGGTGCCTTATATGGAACGGTGCAAATTAATAGAGATGCATGCACCTTATGCATGTCTTGTGTCGGTGCTTGTCCATCATCTGCATTGATGGATAATCCGACTGCACCGCAGTTGCGATTTATTGAGCGTAACTGTGTGCAGTGCGGTTTGTGTGAGCAGACTTGCCCTGAAAGTGCGATTCAATTAACCCCACGGTTGTTATTGACCGAGGCTGCCAGCCAGGCGCGAGTACTCAATGAGGCGCAGGCATACCATTGCGTACGCTGTCAAAAGCCGTTTGCTACCGCGCAAATGATCACGGCCATGTTAGGTAAATTGGCGACGCACGGGGCCTTTGCCGGTCATCTCGATAGAATTAAAATGTGCTCAGATTGTCGTGTCATCGACATGATGAAAACCAATGAACTTAGCCGACCTCAATAAGAAAAAACACATGATATCCGCACAAACTATCAGATTTGAAACTCCAGACCAAGGGGAAGAAACTGCCAGAGCCGATTTGTACGGATTGCTGGCTACCTTGTTTTATGCACCGCCTTCGGCCGCTTTGCTAGCGACTTTGGCTTCAGCGCAAACGGAAGGTGAGGGAGTGCTCGGTCATGCCTGGACCAGGCTGGTCGAAGCCGCGCGTGCGACGGATGCGGAAGCCGTGCGAGAAGAATATGAGCATTTATTTATTGGTATCGGGAAACCTGAAGTGATGCTTTACGGCTCTTATTATTTGAGCGGTTTTTTGATGGAAAAGCCTTTAGCCGCCTTGCGCACAGATCTGGCGCAAATGGGTTTGCAAAGAGTAGAGACAGTCATGGAGAGCGAAGATCATATTGCATCACTATGTGAAGTAATGCGTTACCTCATTGCTTCCACCGACGTGTTGGAGGCAAATGTTGCGACACAAAAAAAATTCTTTGGTACGCATATGCAAGCCTGGGCGTTAAATTTATCCGATGCGATCATGGCTCATCCTGCCGCCAAGTTTTATACGTCTGTCGCTAGCTTGAGTAAAGTTTTTTTTGAAGTCGAAATGCAGGCATTTGATATGGACTAATTATCATTTTTTATAAGTGTTTCTACTTATGGCTTTTATTTGATGAAAATGTTTCACTATAATTACATCAAAATGGGCGATGTTTTTGTAAAATCGCCACCGTAAATTTATTGCTTTATGTTAAATTCTTAGCGCAGTGTGAAGTAGTAAATGCTCAATGGCGCAGACGTGGGGTATGCCGTAAGCAGGCCCAATCATTCATTTTTTGATCGCCCGCTTCCTCCTGCGTTTCTACTGCGTCTTTACTGCTTTATAGAGCAGTAAGCTTAGTGGGTAAATTCAGAGAGGAAAATATGGACAATAAATTAAAACGTCGCAGTCTGTTGGGCGGCTTGGGTATTGCTGCCGCTGCCTTGGTGGTAGCGAAAGCGACGACTGCGACACAAAAACAAAATCTTGATGTGACTGCTTCAGCCGAGCCTGATGGCGATGGTTATCGTTTGACTGAGCACATCAAAAAATACTACCGCACTACAACCATTTGAACTCTGAATATGGGGTAAGCCATGTTGTTAACTCGTAAGGGTGACGCGGCTACACGCGCACAAAATCGTTTTTCTTCCAGTCTTGCAGACAGCTTGGCGCGCGCTTTGCCGACGATGGACAGGCGTGGATTTCTGAAGCGTTCTGGTATCGGGGTTGGCGCAGGTATCGCCGCTTCTCAGTTGGGCTTGATACAAAAAGCCAAAGCCGCCGTTGGCAGCAATGATGCCAAGAGTAAGATCGAAGTGCGCCGTACAGTGTGTACGCATTGTTCAGTCGGTTGTGCCGTCGATGCGGTGGTGGAGAATGGAGTCTGGATACGACAAGAGCCCGTGTTTGATTCTCCGATTAACCTCGGCGCGCATTGTGCCAAAGGTGCTGCGTTACGTGAGCATGGCCATGGCGAATATCGTCTTAAATATCCGATGAAACTGGTCAATGGGAAATACCAGCGCATTAGCTGGGAGCTGGCGTTGACAGAAATTGCTGTTAAATTGCTGGACATCAAAAAGACGTCCGGTCCAGACTCCACTTTCTTTGTCGGTTCATCCAAGCACAATAACGAGCAAGCTGCCTTGCTGCGTAAGTTTGTCTCGTTTTACGGCACCAATAATACTGATCATCAGGCACGTATTTGCCATTCAACCACGGTCGCCGGGGTATCGAACACCTGGGGTTATGGTGCGATGACCAATAGCTACAACGATATGCAAAACGCCAAAGCGGCGATGTATATAGGCTCGAATGCGGCTGAGGCGCACCCGGTTTCGATGCTGCATTTACTGCATGCGAAAGAAAACGGCTGCAAGGTGATCGTGGTCGACCCGAGGTATACCCGCACCGCGGCTAAATCGGATCAGTACGTCCGCATCCGTTCGGGTTCTGACATCCCTTATTTGTACGGCATGATGTACCACATTTTTAAAAATGGCTGGGAAGATACGCAGTACATCAATGACCGCGTGTATGGCATGGATAAGGTCAGAGAAGAAGTCATGAAGTGGACCCCGGAAAAAGTCGAAGAAGCTTGTGGCGTGCCAGAAGCCGAAGTGTTCAAGGCGGCCGAAACCATGGCGAAAAATCGTCCTTCCACACTGGTCTGGTGTATGGGGCAAACCCAGCACACCATCGGCAATGCGATTGTGCGCGCCTCCTGCTTGTTGCAACTGGCGCTGGGTAATGTCGGCAAATCCGGTGGCGGTACGAATATTTTTCGTGGTCACGATAATGTGCAAGGGGCCACCGATGTCGGCCCGAATCCTGATTCGCTGCCCGGTTATTATGGGCTGGCGACCGGTGCCTGGAAGCATTGGTGTACGGTCTGGGGTGTCGATTACGAATGGGTGAAAAGTCAGTTTGCTTCACAAACCATGATGGAAAAGTCCGGTACTACGGTGTCACGCTGGATTGATGCGGTGCTGGAAAAAAATGAACTGATTGATCAGGAAAATAACGTCAAGGCCATGGTGTTCTGGGGGCATGCGCCAAACTCCCAAACACGCGGTCTGGAAATGAAAAAGGCTTTCGATAAGCTTGATTTATTGGTGGTGATTGATCCTTACCCATCAGCGACAGCGGCGATGGCGGCGATGACCACTGAAGGGCAAGAGCTGAATGCCAAGCGCCAGGTTTATCTGCTGCCTGCCGCTACACAGTTTGAAACTTCTGGTTCGGTCACTGCATCCAATCGCTCAATCCAGTGGCGCGAGAAAGTCATTGATCCCTTATTTGAATCCCGCACTGATCATATGATCATGTATCAGTTGGCCGAAAAACTGGGCTTCGCCAAAGAGTTGGTGGCCAGGCTCAAGATGGTAGCAGGCAAGGGCGGCATGATGGAGCCTGAACCTGAATCGATGTTGCAAGAAATTAATCGTGGCAGCTGGACTATCGGTTACACCGGGCAATCGCCTGATCGCCTGAAGTCGCACATGCGCAATATGCATTTGTTTGACGTGAAAACGCTCAAATGCAAGGGCGGTAAAGATGCCGTGACTGGTTACGATATGACGGGTGATTATTTTGGCTTGCCGTGGCCTTGTTACGGCACGCCGGAACTCAAGCACCCCGGTACGCCGAATCTGTATGACACGTCCAAGCATGTGATGGATGGCGGCGGCAATTTCCGCGCCAACTTTGGCGTGGAGAGGGATGGCGTTAGCCTGCTGGCCGAGGATGGATCGCATTCTGCCGGTGCAGAAATCACCACGGGTTATCCAGAGTTCGATCATGTTTTATTGAAAAAACTCGGCTGGTGGAGCGATTTGACCGAGGCGGAGCAAAAGGCGGCAGAAGGGAAGAATTGGAAGACCGATTTGTCGGGGGGCATACAGCGCGTGGTGTTGAAAGTGCATGGCTGTTATCCGTTCGGTAACGCCAAGGCACGTGCAGTGGTCTGGAACTTCCCTGATCCGGTACCTTTGCATCGTGAACCCTTGTTTGGTACGCGGCCTGATCTGGTCGCTAAATATCCGACTCATGACGATAAGAAATCGTTTTGGCGCTTGCCGACCTTGTATAAATCGGTACAGCAGAAAAACGTCGAAGCCAAACTGTATGAGAAATTCCCGATTATTCTGACCTCCGGCCGTTTAGTCGAATACGAGGGGGGCGGCGAAGAAACGCGCTCCAACCCTTGGCTGGCTGAGTTGCAGCAAGAAAACTTCGTTGAGATTAATCCGAAAGCAGCATCAGACCGCGGTATCCGTGACGGTGAATTTGTCATCGTTTCAACACCGACCGGTGCGCGTATCAAGGTCAAGGCAATGGTGACGCCGAGGGTGGATGCGGGCACGGCATTTATTCCTTTCCATTTTTCTGGCTGGTGGCAGGGCAAGGATATGAAAGAGTTTTACCCGGAAGGCGCCATGCCTATCGTGCGCGGTGAAGCCGTGAATACTGCAACAACCTATGGTTACGATTCGGTCACCATGATGCAGGAAACCAAGACGACCATCTGCAACATCGAAAAATTCACGGCTTAAGCGCCCCGTCTGACGACTGGGCACAGGAGAATAAAATGGCAAGAATGAAATTTATCTGCGATTCAGAGCGTTGCATTGAATGTAATGGCTGTGTGACCGCATGTAAAAATGAGCATGAGGTGCCATGGGGGGTGAATCGCCGCCGTGTGGTGACGGTGAATGATGGTGTGATCGGGCAAGAAAAATCCATGTCGGTGGCCTGTATGCACTGCTCTGATGCACCTTGCATGGCGGTTTGTCCGGTCGATTGTTTTTATCGCACCGACGAAGGCGTGGTATTGCACAATAAAGATATCTGCATCGGCTGCGGTTACTGCTCTTACGCCTGCCCGTTTGGCGCACCCCAATTTCCGTCCAACGGCACTTTTGGGTTGCGCGGCAAGATGGATAAATGCACGTTTTGTGCCGGTGGGCCGGAGGAAGATGGTTCCGAGGCTGAATTTGAGAAATACGGGCGGAATCGTCTATCCGAAGGTAAGTTGCCTCTGTGTGCTGAAATGTGTTCAACCAAGGCCTTGTTAGGCGGTGATGGCGATGTTATTTCTGATATTTTCCGTAACCGCGTAGTGCGACGCGGCAAGGGCAGCGAAGTCTGGGGGTGGGGCACTGCCTATGGCAAAGCACCTCATCCAGAGGCAACGCCTGAAATAAAATCTGAAAATGAGCGTAAATCATGAAAGCACCATCCAGATACTTGACTTTGCTTGTCTTGAGTGTGGTCTTGGCAGCTTGCGCTGAGCGCGATCAATCGCTGGCAAACAAGACTGGCCAGCGTGATGAAAAGCCGTGGGCTGGAGCGAAAAATGCGTATGTCGCCAAAAACTGGACCGTGGGTAATGAAGAAAGTTGGCGAGCGCAGATTCGCAGCCGTGGACAGTATCAAAACGAGTATGTCAAAACCAACTAGGATAACGATCAATTGGGAGTCGACATGAAAAGTTTATTTGCCATGCTGAGCTTGCTCATTGCCACAACCACAGCGAACGCGGTGGAAGTGCAAAGCCCGCCGCCCGCAATGGCCGCAACGTCAACGGCGGCCATTGCGCCACTACCCGATAAGCTGCCCGGGGTGGAGTCGATCGATATCCTGAAACAAAATCAGGCTGAGAGAACGCGCGATCAGCCTGGTAATGCGGCGCCCACTTTCCGCATCGTTAACGATGGAACTAAACATTACTCTAGCTTGCCAGCATTGGAAGCCGGGGTATTGATTCAGGGTAAGGCGCAATTTCCCGGTCAGACCCGAGCCACCACGGCAGGTGAAGCATGGCGCGAGTATCGGAATGGGCCGCTGACCTTGCTGGGCGGCTGGCTGTTACTGATTACCTTGGCGGCGATAGGAGCCATGTATTTTTTTATCGGCAAGATTAAGCTGCATGCGCCGCTGACGGGGCGCATGATAGAGCGTTTTACCCCTGGCGAGCGGGCCTTGCATTGGAGTATGGCACTGAGTTTTGTAATGCTGGCGCTGTCGGGTATTACGATACTGTTTGGCAAGCACGTGCTCATGCCGCTATTCGGATTGACACTCTTTGGCTGGCTGGGATTTTTGTGTAAAAACATCCATAATTTTATCGGTCCCGTATTTACCATTTCCATCATCTTATTTTTTGTGAAATTTGTGAAAGACAATTTGCCCAGCGCATCCGATATGAAATGGATGACCAAGTTTGGCGGCTTACTGAGCGGTGAGCATGTTAGTTCAGGACGTTTTAATGCTGGCGAAAAGGTCGTGTTTTGGGGGGGCGTGGTTGGGCTTGGCCTGATCATCAGTGCTTCAGGCTTGGTGCTGGATATGTTAATGCCCGCGATAGAATACAGTCGCGCTACTATGCAGATCGCCAACATCATTCACATCGTTGCCGCGTTACTGGCCGCCGCCATGGTGATGGGACATATTTATCTTGGTACAGTGGGAATGGAAGGCGCGTATGCCTCTATGCGTACCGGGTATGTCGATGATACCTGGGCCAAGGAGCATCATGACTTATGGTATGCCGAGATCGAAAATGGCCACATTCCGCGTATCCGTAGCGAGAATAGTGCGCGCAGCGAGTCAACACTGAGGCAGGCCGGTAATGCAGGCTCTCTGAACACCTGATGGAGACAATATCGTGAAAAAGATCTTATTGGTTTGCGGCATGCTGATCACTGCCACTAGTTTTGCCAAATTGCCCGCGCTGAGCGATCAGGAAAAAACCAAGGCGGATGAAACCAAGGCAAAAGCGGCTTGGTCGGATAAAGTCGCGTCCTACCAACTATGCAAAGCGCAAGACAAAGCCGCCGCTGCTTACTTGAAAACCAAGAATAGTACCGCCAGCTCCAGTCCTGCAAGTACTGCCGTGGCTATACCCGTGACTATGCCAGCGTGTGCCGATCCGGGGCCTTATGTCTCGCCGCTGACGGCTGCCGTCGCGCCGCCAGTGCCAATGCCAGTGCCTGCTGATGTAGCGTTGCCAAAAAAATAAATAAAAATAGATGAATCTAGGCGATGATTTACCTATACTCCCCTTTATTTTTTAAAAAACATCCCCGTTGCGCATATCTTTATTGCGCCATTAAATAATACTGGGTAGGAGTATGCTTTTGCATAGGCTTATTTAGTCAGAATATGGTCAGGGTAATCAAGCTCCTATGTCTTTACTTCCGCAGCTTACGCAGTCTCAGGTAGCGCTCACCAAAGAAGTCCAGGTACTTGATGAGCGCGGTCGTGTGTCAATTATTTCTATTCCGGTTGAGCGCTCGCTGACTGTCTATCTCGATAAGCGGGAGTTGCTCACCTTGATGACCATGGGCGGCAATCCAGAGATGCTGGTGCTGGGTTACCTGCGCAACCAGCGCCTGATACGCTCGCTGGCCGAGATCGTGGCGGTGCAGGTCGATTGGGAAGTGAACGCGGTCGCGGTTACCACCCATCACGGCGTTACCGATATTGAGGAACGCACCGCTAAACGGGTGGTGACCACGGGTTGCGGCCAGGGTACGGTATTTGGCGGCCTGATGGATGAAGTCGATCAGATTCATTTGCCGGTCGACGCTAAAATCAAACAAACTGCCGTTTATCGTGTCGTCGATACGATTCGCACCCATCCCTCGATTTATAAAAAAGCAGGTTCGGTGCATGCTTGCGCGCTGTTTTCAGCTGGCGGTGATTTACTGTATTTTGTCGAAGATGTCGGCCGGCATAATGCGGTGGATGCCATCGCTGGGAAGATGTGGCTGGACGGCATTAGCGGTGGCGATAAAATTTTTTATACTACCGGTCGCCTGACTTCCGAGATGGTCATCAAAGGCGCGCAAATGGGCATTCCTATTTTACTGTCGCGCTCCGGCACTACCGAGATGGGTTTGCAAGTGGCGGAGCAGGTCGGGATGAGCTTGTTTTCGCGCTGCACAGGACGGCATTTTTTGTTGCTCACGCATCCGCAGAGACTGGAATTCGAACTCGATATGCCTGATTTAACGCCAAATCAGGATTTTCTGAAAGTCTGAACGGCGACCTCGCCCTCTGCGCGCAAGTATCATCCTGCGGCTGAAGGCGGTAAAATGCTGGTTTTAACTTTATCGTATTGTCCTGCGGCTTGCCGTGCGTGACAAACGCTCCATGCCATGACTGTTTCAGCGCCTATCCCTAGCACTTCCGTCCGTACCCGTTTTGCGCCTAGTCCTACCGGCTACCTGCACGTCGGCGGCGCACGTACTGCCTTATTTAGCTGGGCTTATGCGCGTCACTTCGGCGGCACCTTTGTTTTGCGTATCGAAGACACCGATTTAGAGCGCTCGACACCCGAGGCTGTGCAGGCGATTTTGGACGGCATGAGCTGGCTGGGTTTGCAGCATGACGAAGGCCCTTTTTACCAAATGCAGCGCATGCAGCGCTACCGTGAAGTGCTGGCAAAGATGCTGGCTGACGGCACCGCGTATCACTGCTATTCGTCGCCGGAAGAAGTCGAGGCGATGCGTGAACGTCAACGTGCCAGCGGCGACAAGCCGCGCTATGACGGCACCTGGCGTCCGGAAGCCGATAAAGTGTTGCCGGCTATTCCTGCCGAGCGCAAGCCAGTAATCCGTTTTAAAAACCCGCTGGATGGCGATGTCAGCTGGGTCGACGTCGTCAAAGGCCAGATCACGATAGGCAATCGCGAACTCGACGATCTGGTGATCGCCCGCCCCGATGGCACGCCGACGTATAATTTTTGCGTCGCCGTCGATGACTGGGATATGCAAATTACCCACGTCATTCGCGGTGATGATCATGTCAATAACACGCCGCGCCAGATCAATATCCTCAATGCGCTGGGTGCCAGCCTGCCATATTATGGCCATGTGCCGATGATACTGGGCACTGACGGTCAAAAGCTTTCCAAGCGGCGCGATGCGGTCAGCGTCATGGATTACTTCGATAAGGGTTTTTTGCCTGAGGCGATGCTGAACTATCTGGCGCGTCTGGGCTGGAGTCACGGTGACGATGAAGTGTTTTCCATGGAGCAGATGTGCAGCTGGTTCGACCTGAGTCACTTGTCGAGTTCGCCGGCCCAATTTAATCCCGAAAAACTCGCCTGGATTAATAACCATTACATTAAAGCCGCAGACAATCAGCGTCTGGCCGCTCTGGTGCGCCCAGCCATGCTGGCGCAGGGTGCAGAGTTTGACAATGCCCCTGACCTGGCCGCAGTGATCGCCCTGATGAAAGAGCGCGTCAACACCACCCTTGAACTGGCACAGGCAGCGATGTTGTTTTATCGCCAGCCTATGGCCGATGCCGAACTGCGCAAGCAGCACATCACGGATGCGGTGATTCCCGCTCTGATGCAGTATGCAGAAGCGTGTAAAACCGTCGAATGGAACAAGGCCGCCCTGTCGCTGATGCTGAAAGAAATTCTGGCGAAATTTTCATTAAAAATGCCGCAACTAGCGATGCCATTGCGTTTACTGCTTACCGGGCAATTGCAAACACCATCGATCGATGCGGTGGTTGAATTGTTTGGGCGTGATGTGGTGCAGGCGCGTTTAAACAAGATCACAGAATAAATTCAGGAATACGCAGGGCAGGGACTTTACAAAGCGGAAATAATTTTGCTATAATCTCGTTTCTGTTTTGCGCTGGGGGTGTAGCTCAGTTGGTAGAGCGCTTGCATGGCATGCAAGAGGTCAGCGGTTCGATTCCGCTCACCTCCACCAGTTCAAAGCAGTAGTTGATGTGCTTAGGTTGATAAAAACCTCTTGCCAATATCAAGAAAAGCAGTATATAATCTTGGTCTTGCTTGATTGCGAAATAAGCGAAAATAAATAGTTTGGTTAATTAATTTAACCGGGTGTTTATAGTAAGTAGCAGTAAAAAGGTCAGTACGGACAGATCATTGTCCCCATCGTCTAGAGGCCTAGGACATCACCCTTTCACGGTGAGTACAGGGGTTCGAATCCCCTTGGGGACGCCAGTTTAGCCGGTGTTGTTGAGATAGCTGTACAGTGTAAATCGTACCGTATGCAACAGCAAGGTAAAACAAAAAAGTTAAAAAAGCCGCTATATGCGGCTTTTTTTTCGTCACTACCATCTCATTGCATTCCTCTCGCCTATCTAAAAAAATTCTCACATTGATTGCGCAGAAATTTTGTCGGCGATGTTTGTTTTGATGAATTTTCTCGCTACGCCACTCATTCCTGCAATAAATCACTGCGCGCGATGCAAATCTGTTTCGTTTTTGCAAAAAAACTTCTAGTGAGTTGCATTGGTGCATTGGTAACTCATGTCGAATCGCCATGGGTTGATTTGGTGCAATACATCAAAATTTGCGCTGAATAAATCAAAATATTTTCAAAAGAGAGTCAATTTTCCTGAAATGAACTTGGCATGATTCATGCTGCATTGCACTAAGGTAACGGCAAAGCGTGATGATTTTTCAAAATAATGGGATCTTTAATGAAAATACGTACTCTTTCACAATGTGTATTCTTGCTCGTGATGATGACTGGATGCTGGGTTGCGCCAGCCATCGCGCAAGGCGTTCAAGCGCCTGAGCAAGTCGCGGTCGCGCTTGCCTCGGCACCCGCATCCGCTTCAGCGGCAACGGTAGAGCAGGCGGCGCCCGTGTTGGCCGGCGCCGTGGAAATCGCTGCGCCACTGACAAAACCAACGCTGGTAGATGCCGGCAAAATTAATTCCGGTGATACTGCATGGATGCTGACTTCGACGGTCCTGGTCTTGCTGATGACTATCCCCGGTCTGGCCTTGTTCTATACAGGAATGGTGCGCAAGAAAAATGCCCTTGGCACGATGGCGCATAGCGTGGCGACCACCTGTCTGGTGACCATTTTATGGGTCGTGCTTGGCTATAGCCTGGTTTTTACCGAAAATTCGCCTTACCTGGGCGGCCTGGACCGCTTCCTGTTACATGGCATGGCGTTCTTCAAAGAGGCGGGGCAATTAACCGTACATCAGGTCGCGCCGACCATACCGGAAAGTGTCTTCATGATGTTTCAGATGACGTTTGCGATTATCACTCCGGCACTGATTACCGGCGCATTCGCCGAACGCATGAAATTTTCTGCATTGCTGCTATTCATCGCCTTATGGTCGCTGGCGGTGTATGTCCCTGTTGCGCATTGGGTGTGGGAGCCAACGGGGTGGCTGGCGGCACGTGGCGTGCTTGATTTTGCCGGTGGTACTGTCGTGCATATTAATGCCGGTGTATCGGGCCTGGTCGCTGCCATCATTATCGGGCCACGCCTGGGGTTTGGTAAAGAGCCGATGCCGCCACACAATCTGTTATTGACCGTTATCGGCGCTTCACTGTTGTGGGTCGGCTGGTTCGGCTTTAATGCCGGTTCGGCAGGTGCTGCCGATGGTCGTGCCGGTATGGCGATGCTGGTCACGCAAGTGGCAGCGGCGATGTCGGCCATGGCATGGATGTTTGCCGAATGGCTGCGCCGCGGCAAACCTTCCGTGTTGGGCATGGTCTCGGGCGCGGTCGCCGGCTTGGTGGCGATCACTCCCGCCTCTGGGTTTGTCGATGTCAGCGGTGCCTTGGTCATTGGTGCGGTGGCCGGGGTCGCCTGTTATTGGGGCGCAACTTCGTTGAAATCCATGGGGCGGTACGATGATTCACTAGATGTGTTTGGGGTGCATGCGGTGGGTGGTATTGTCGGGGCCTTGCTGACGGGGGTATTTGCCTTAAAAAGTATCGGCGGGGTAGACGGTAGTCTGGCGACGCAGGCATTTGGCGTGATCGTGACGGTGCTCTATTCGGGCGTGATGACGGCGCTTATTTTGTGGCTGGTTAATATCCTGCTCGGGCTGCGGGTCAGCGAGGAACAGGAACGGGAAGGCCTTGATCTTGAATTGCACGGGGAGCATATAGTATGAGCGTCAGCACTAGTATCCATAACGCGCATTCAGACAATCTGGCATTTTCGTTGATGGCGCGCCTGCACGTTATTTTGCGACGGCAGAATGAGAGGGTGACGGATATCGAATACATGCGTATCGATCCCCAGTATTGCCGTTACATACTCGATTTTGCGCGCCAACTGCCGAACCCGGATCTGCAGGAAATTTGCGCCAAGCTGGAGCAGGTATTTTTTGGCGAGCAGGGTTTATTTGTCCGGCCGGCAGCCGCCGCGCCCTTGCTGAGTAGGCGGGAGCCAGTGGCCTCATACAGCAAGCCAATCGCGACGGCAGTGAAGGTGGAATCGGCTAAGGGATCGCTGGCGGATGTTGATGCCACTGCATTGGCGCATCTGGATCAGAATTCGATTGTGGATCAAACGTATATCGGACGATTGCGCTGAATTGCCATGCGTACGTCCGGATGGCATCTATGAATGAGTGATAAGTGAAAGCTTGCGGATGGCCCGTGATGGCGCGGGCCAGAATCGACGCATTTTTGTCGCCGCCGGAACTCGCCAGTGCGCACAAACTTGTTGAGAGTTGAAAAATACCCCTCCTCGCTTACGCAATACCCATGCGGCTTTTATATGAACGCCTTCCATTTGCCAAGGTTTTTTTGTGTTTTTTAAAAATAGGTAAAGCTGCAGTTTTATATCCGGCCTTATCGCAGGGGAAATATTCTGCGGGCCCCGATGGAAT
>NZ_JAUSFI010000086.1 GCF_030651495.1 Undibacterium sp. | reverse complement strand
ATTCCATCGGGGCCCGCAGAATATTTCCCCTGCGATAAGGCCGGATATAAAACTGCAGCTTTACCTATTTTTAAAAAACACAAAAAAACCTTGGCAAATGGAAGGCGTTCATATAAAAGCCGCATGGGTATTGCGTAAGCGGACAGTACGATTTTTATTTTTTGGTAGCTTACGCACTCAGTGGTGCACGTCAATGATGTATTCAGTGACGTATTCAATGGCGTACTCAATGACGTAATCAATGAAGCACTCAATGTGGTACTTTTTCTTTTCTTTGAATGGAATTTTCATGCGTACTCAGTTATCCGCGTCCCATCACACCATGTCGCTTTACTGCGCTGCTGTCATTGTGGCCGTGCTGCCGGTATGGTCCTTCGCGGCCCCGTTTGCCTATGTGCCCAATGAAGGGTCCGGCACCGTGACGGTGATTGATACCGGCAATGACCAGGCCGTCGCCGAGATACCCGCAGGCAAGAAGCCGCGCGGCCTGGCCGCCGGTGCTGACCGGCATTGGCTGTATGTCAGCGACCAGCCGAATAACTGCCTGCAACTGATCGACATGCGGCTGCGCACGCCAGGCGGCACCATCCCGCTGGGCGAGTCGCCGGAAGGTGTGGCCATTTCTGCTGACGGGCGTTGGGTGGTGGCCGCAATCGAAGAGAAAAATGAAATCGCCATCACCGACACCAGCACCAATGCGCTGGCGTTTTCGATTACCGTCAAGGGCAAAAATCCTGAGCATGCCGTGTTTAGCCCGGACGGCCGGCTTATTTTTGTCAGTGCCGAAGAAGGCGATGCGGTCGATATCATCGATTTTGCCAGCCGCAAGCAGGTGGCGCAGGTGCCGGTCGGCGCGCGCCCGCGCGGTATCGGCTTTTTACCCGATAGCAGCCGTGCCTATGTCGCGACCGAAAACAGCAGCGAAGTGTATGTGATCGAGACGCGCGGTTTTGCCATCGTGGCGCGCATCAAGGCCGGCAAGCGCGCCAATGGCGTGGCGGTGCATCCGGACGGTAGCCGCGTATATATCTCGAACGGCGGCGACGCCAGTGTCTCGGTGATTGATAGCGCTAGCAATACCATCATCGCCACGGTCCCGGTCGGCCAGCGCCCGTGGAATATGGCGCTGACGCCGGATGGGAAAAAACTGTATGTCGCCAATGGCCGCTCCAATAGCGTGTCGGTAATCGACACCGTACACAACCTGAAGCTGCGCGATGTCGCGGTGGGTAAATTGCCTTGGGGCGTGGTCATAAATTAAATAAATGTCAGTAAAAAGCCGCAGCAAAAAAACGCAGCAAAATTTTCACCCAAAATTAGGACTTACGCAAAATTGTTCCAGCTAGGCGTACCGCCGAAGACAGCACTTTAGTACGGCGAGGCGAGTGCAACGACGCTGGGGCGGTTTTGCGTAAGCCCTAAAAACAAAAATAGAAATGAGACCCCATGAAGCAGTATCCAGATCCGACTAAATTAGCCCTGCCTTGCGCCATCGCCCTGGCCGCCACGCTGGCGATGCCGCTGGCGCAGGCGCAAACTGTTACCGACACCAAGGCCGGTGTTGCCAAGGAGCCCGATTCGGTGGTCATCAGCGCCAGCCGCTCGGCGCAAAGCCGCTTTGATGCGGCGGCGGCGATCGACGTGGTGTCGGTGGACAGTTTTACTGCCAGCTCACCGCTGGTGAATTTATCCGAGCTGCTTTCTAGCGTACCCGGGGTGCAGGTCAGGGAGCGGCAAAACTATGCGCAAGATTTGCAAGTCTCGGTACGTGGCTTCGGCACCCGTTCTACCTTTGGCGTGCGCGGCGTGCGGATCTTGGTCGACGGTATCCCTGCCACCATGCCGGACGGCCAAGGGCAGGCGGCGACCGCCAGTCTCACCGCGGTTACGCGGATAGAAGTGTTGCGCGGCCCGCTGGCGCAGCTATATGGCAATGCGGCCGGTGGCGTGGTGCAGGTCTTTACAAAAAATCCGCCGATGGCAAAGCAGTCGCCGGTCGGCACGGCCAGCTTTGGCGCCGGTGCGGATGGCCAGCGCCAGCTTGGCGCTTCGCTCGGGGTCGGTAATGATCTCATCGGCGGCATGCTGGATGTCTCGCGCTATCGCACCGACGGTTACCGCGATCATAGCGCCGCCGAGCGTACACAGATCGAGGCGAAAGCCGTGCTGCACGCCTCCAGCGCCACCACACTGACGGCGATCTTCAATCAGTTTGATCAGCCCAAGGCACAAGATCCGCTGGGGCTGACGCACGCCGATTTTTTGCAGAATCCGCGTCAGGTCACGCCCGGCGCGCTGTTTTTTGATACGCGCAAAAATATTAGCCAGCAGCAGGCTGGCCTGCTGCTGGAGCATCAGTTGTCCGAGCGCGACAGCGTCAATGCGCGTGTGTATGGCGGGCAGCGCGAGCTGACACAATATCTGGCGCTCAGCGGCAGTGCCCTCAATTCTGCCGGTGGCGTGGTCGATCTGGATCGCGATTATGGCGGTATCGGATTGAACTGGACGCACAAAACCCGCGTCAACGCGCTGCCGCTGAGCTGGGTCGTCGGGGTGGAAACCGATCACCTGCATGAATTGCGGCGCGGCTTTGTCAATAACGCCGGCGTGGCGGGAGCCTTGCGGCGCAACGAAGACGATAGGGCGAAAGACACGGATTTTTTTGCCCAACTCGACTGGAGCTTTGCGCCGCAATGGCGTTTTACGGCCGGCGCCCGTACCAGCCGCGTGCGGCTGGAAGTGGACGACCATTACATCACGGCCGCCAGCCCGAACGACAGCGGCAGTGTCGAGTATCACAACACCAGTCCGGTCGCCGGCCTAGTCTGGCGCGCGACGGATGACGTCAACCTGTATGCCAATCTGGGCAAGGGATTTGAAACCCCGACGCTGGCCGAATCGGCCTATCGCAGCGGCGGCACCGGGCCTAACCTGAGCCTGCTGCCATCGACCAGCGTGCAAGCCGAGCTGGGCGCGAAGATTAAAAGCGGCCGCCATACGCTCGATCTGGCCCTGTTCGATGCCCGCAGCAAGAATGAAATCGTGCCCTCATCGGTGCTCAATGGCCGCTCCATCTTCCAGAATGTCGATCGCGTAGAACGGCGCGGCACCGAAGTCTCCTGGCAAGCCAAATGGGATCAGGCAAATAAATGGAGCACGCGCCTGGCGTATACCTGGCTCGATGCCAGTTTCCAAAAATCATTTGCCAATGCGCAAAATGTCACGATCGCCGCCGGCAATCGCCTGCCCGGCGCGCCCGAACATAGCTTGTTTTCGGAACTGCAATATCAAGTCAACGACGCTATCAGCACTGGCCTGGAGTTCAAGGCCGAGAGCAAGGTCTATGTCAACGATATCAATAGTGATGTCGCCGCCGGTTACGGGCTATTCAATGCCCGCGCCAGTTATGCGTTCCACCTTGGCAGCGTGAAGATGCTGGTGTATGGCCGCGTCGATAATCTGCTGGACAAGCAATACGCCGGATCGGTGATCGTGAATGACGGCAATAGCCGCTATTTTGAAGCTGCACCGGGACGGCGCTGGTTTGTCGGGCTGCGTGCCGCGATGTGATGTGGCGTGTACCAAGAGGGCAAAATTTGATGAGGAAAATGTTCCTGATGAGCGCTTTGTGTATTTTGCAATCTCTTCTTTCAGTATGGTATAAGTAATCGAATCAAGCGGCCACATCGCCTTAAGCGGTGAGTCCCGCTTGTTCTGTGCAGCGTGATCATCACGGCGTTACCTACCAATTTACACAAAGAGAGAGCAAAAATGAATTCCATCAAGATCGTTGCCATCGTCCTCATCGTTGCCGGCGCACTCGGCCTGCTCTACGGCGGCTTTAGCTATACCAAAGACACGACCGCAGTTAAACTTGGCCCGCTCGAACTCTCCGTCAAAGAAACAGAGACAGTCAATGTGCCAGTGTGGGCCGGTATCGGCGCTATCCTGGTCGGCGGCTTTCTTCTCGTGATGGGTAATAAGAAGTAATCGCTCTGCCATGCGTCAGTGGCGTGCCTTTCCAGGGGCGCCACTTGCGCAGCGCTTTATTCGCCCAATAGGTCTAAAGTGACGCGCCAGTTTTCGCGCCATTCGGCTAAACAAGCCTGCTCGTTGAAAGCTCTTTTTAGATGCGCCATCGGCACGCGATACACGTCGTTCAAGCCTAGCGCCAAGGTTACCGGATTCCACACGGCTTTATTCTTCGCTTTTCTGGCGCTGCCCTTGACCCTGGCACCCTCATCGCCAAAGATCCCGCTGCCGCTGGCCAGCGCTTTTTCCAGATCGATTTTGAGCAGATGGGCAAAAGCGCTCAGTACCTGCTCTTTACTGATGCCGTTTTGCGATTCTTTCGGTGTCACCACGACCACCTTGGCCGGTTCATTGGCCTTCCTGATCTCGTCGGCCAGCCTCGCAATATCTCTTTGCAAGAAACGCAGCGCCTCCAGCGGCCGCCGTATCCCGGGCGGGTCGAGCTGGACCACGATTTTGTCGGCATCTTTGGTGAGGGTGATCAGGACATCTGCGCTGCCGGCGGCCAATCTTGCGGTGTCGTCGGCGAAGAAGATCGGTGCCGGATAGCCGCCGGTCGCCTGGCCAAAAAGCGCGGGATAGTCGGCGCAGTAATCGAGCCAGACATACGGCGTCAAGCCGCTTTCTATCAGGCGCGCCAGAGTCCAGGGCGTACCGGTTTGCTGCGCCAGCCATTGGCAGGTCTCTTCCGTAGTGGCGCGGAAGGCAAGATCCGCTGCGCTCGTTTCGATTTTCTTCACGCGGGCTTATTCAATCACAGGTTTTGAGTCATTTATGGGGAGTATCCGTAAAAATAGCCTCAATGCGCATATGTTATGTGCGCATTGAGGCTATGATCATCGATACTGGAGGGGAGTATCAACTAGCTTCAGTTAGCTTCAGGAGCGCTTGCAGCAAGCGATTCAATGCCCGCCGGGGCCATCATCTTTTGGCAATGCGGGCAAGATTTGCCTTCGACATACCAGGGCGATATCTGCTCGCGCGGCGTGACCACGGCGCGGCAGGCATAGCACTGGGTAGTGTCGGTGGCTTGCAGTTGCGGATTGAGCGCGGTGCGGTAATCGAACACAAAACAGTCGCCGTGATAATGCGCGCCGCCGATTTCTTCAAAATATTTCAGGATGCCGCCTTCGAGCTGATACACGCTGTCGTAGCCGACATTTTGCATGTGGATCGCGGCTTTTTCGCAGCGGATGCCGCCGGTGCAAAAAGTGACGACGGTCTTGTCATTCAAGACATCGCGATTGGCTGCAATGACAGCGGGAAACTCGGTGAACTTGCTGATGCGGTAATCGATAGTATTGTCAAAACTGCCTACATCGACTTCAAAATCATTGCGTGTGTCGACCATGACGATGGCTTTGCCGTTGTCATCATGACCTTGATCGAGCCAGCGCTTGAGTGTATGCGCATCGACCGAGGGCGCGCGGCCGTCTTCCGGCTTGATCAAAGGCATGCGCATGGTGATGATTTCGGCTTTCAGCTTGATCAGCAATTTAGTAAACGGCTGATGATCCGACAGGCTCTCTTTGGCCACGACATCGGCAAAGCGCGGGTCGGCGTGCAGCCAGTCCATATACGCATCGATCTCATGGCGCAGGCCAGCGAGAAACATGTTGATGCCTTCAGGCGTCAGCAATACCGTGCCTTTCAGGTTCAATTCTTCGCACTTGGCGATAAATTCAGGGCGTTTTTCCGCCGTGTCGTTGAAGGTGATGAATTTATAGGCAGAGATGTTGACGTATTGCTTATTTTTTGCGGCGGGAGAGGTCAGGGCAGTAGCGGGCATGGAAAAATTCAGTAAAATAGTTAAGTCTTTGATTTGACAGCATTATAAGGTAAATTGAGGCGCTTCGGTGCAGTCTCGTGCTTAGGTGCTGGCTGGGCGATGGCTTGGCACGATTGATCTTGCCTGTGCGGCAAATCGGCTTAAGGGCAGCAAGACTATCGCTGTTTTTTCTTTCAACACGGTAAAATAGCGGGATGAATACTGAACTCGCTATTGAACCAACACTTTCTTCCGCTGCGGCTGCCAACAGCGCCGAATCCACCGCTCCAGCAACGCTACAACCGCAGTTTGTCCATCTGCGCCTGCATTCCGAATATTCTATCGTCGATGGTCTGGTGCGGATTGACGATGTCGTCAAGGCGGCCGTCAAAGACCGGCAGCCGGCGCTGGCCATGACCGATCTGGCGAACCTGTTTGGCCTGATTAAATTTTACAAGGCGGCGCGCGGCAAGGGCATCAAGGCGATTGCCGGTTGCGATGTCTGGATTAGCAATGATCTCGACCGCGACAAGCCGACGCGCTTATTGTTGCTGGTAAAAAACCGTTTGGGTTATTTGCAACTCTGCGAATTGCTGGCGCAGGCCTGGCTGGAAAACCAGCACCGTGGCCGCGCCGAACTTAAATTTGAATGGCTGCAGGCAATCTTTGAAAAAGGCGCAGAGCCGGGCTTGATCGCCTTGTCGGGCGCGCATTTTGGCGATGTCGGTACCGCCATCGATAACGGCGCAGCGGAGCAGGCCGAACGCAATGCATTGCGCTGGGCGAGTATTTTCCCCGGCCATTTTTACATCGAGATCCAGCGCGCCGGCCAGCCGAATATGGAGGCGCATGTGCGGCAAGCGGTGGCGCTGGCGCATAAGCTGCGCCTGCCCGTGGTGGCGACGCACCCGATCCAGTTCATCCATAAAGAAGATTTTATGGCGCACGAAGCGCGCACCTGTATCTCTGAAGGCGAGATGCTGGCCAATGGCCGGCGCGCGCGGCGCTTTAATGATCAGCAATGTTTCAAGACGCAGGACGAGATGGCGGCCTTGTTTAGCGACTTGCCCGGTGCCCTGCAAAACGCGGTCGAGATTGCCAAACGCTGCAATCTGACGCTGGTGCTGGGTAAGCCTCAGTTGCCGGATTTCCCTACCCCGGACGGCATGAGCATCAATGATTTTCTGGTGGCCGAATCGAAAAAAGGGCTGGAATACCGCCTTACGCAGATTTTCCTGAATGAAGAAAAGCGCGAACAGGCGCGCCCGCGTTACGAGGCGCGCCTGAAGTTTGAGACCGACACGATTATCAAGATGGGCTTTCCCGGTTACTTTTTGATCGTGGCCGATTTTATCCAGTGGGCCAAAAACAATGGCGTGCCGGTCGGCCCGGGGCGGGGTTCAGGAGCCGGTTCGCTGGTGGCGTATTCGCTGCTGATTACCGATCTCGATCCGCTGCAATACAACTTGCTGTTCGAGCGTTTCTTGAATCCTGAACGCGTTTCCATGCCCGATTTCGATATCGATTTTTGCCAGGAAGGGCGCGACCGCGTGATCCAGTACGTCAAGGATAGATACGGTAAAGAAGCGGTGTCGCAGATCGCCACCTTCGGTACCATGGCGGCCAAGGGCGCGATCCGCGACGTCGGCCGCGTGCTTGATTTCGGCTATATGTTTTGCGATGGCGTCTCGAAACTGATCCCGTTTAAACCGGGTAAGCAAGTCACGATCGCCGAGGCGATCATCGAAGAGCCCTTATTGGGCGAACGGCAGGAAAACGAAGAAGAAGTCAAAACCCTGCTCGATCTGGCGCAACAGGTCGAAGGCATTACCCGTAACATCGGCATGCATGCCGGCGGTGTGATCATCGCCCCGGGCAAGCTGACCGATTTTTGCCCCCTGTATACCCAGGGCGGTGATTCTGGCGTGGTGTCGCAATACGATAAAGATGACGTGGAAGCCGTGGGCCTGGTGAAGTTCGATTTTTTGGGCCTGACCACGCTGACCATCCTCGACAGGGCGGTGCGCTATATCAAGATGCTCGATCCATCGCAGGCCGATTTCGATCTGGCCAAACTCCCGCTCGACGACCGGCCTTCGTACGAACTGCTGACCAAGGCCAAAACCGTCGCCGTGTTCCAGCTGGAAAGCCGCGGCATGCAGGGCATGCTGAAAGATGCACGGCCCGATCGCTTTGAAGACATTATTGCGCTGGTGGCCTTGTATCGCCCTGGCCCGATGGATCTGATCCCGGATTTTTGCAAACGCAAGCACGGCGAAAAATTCGATTACCCCGATCCGCGCACCGAAGGCATTTTGTCTGAAACCTACGGCATCATGGTGTATCAGGAGCAGGTTATGCAGATGGCGCAGGTAGTCGGTGGTTACTCACTCGGCGGCGCCGATATGCTGCGCCGTGCCATGGGTAAAAAGAAGGCCGAAGAGATGGCCGAGCACCGCCAGATTTTCCGCGACGGTGCCGCCAAAGACGGCCTCAGCGAGCAAAAGGCCGACGAGATTTTCGATTTGATGGAAAAATTCGCCGGCTACGGGTTTAATAAATCGCATGCGGCGGCGTATGCCTTATTGTCGTATCACACCGCGTATCTAAAAGCGCATCATCCGGCCGCGTTTATGGCGGCGAATATGTCGCTGGCGATGGATGATACCGAAAAGGTCAAGATTCTGGTCGAGGATGCGATCGATATCTGCAAGCTCAAAATGCTGGCGCCGGATATCAATCAATCCGATTACCGCTTCATGCCGGTTGCGAATGACGCCAATGCGCTGGGCAAGAAGGCGATGCAAATCCGTTATGGCCTGGGGGCGGTAAAAGGCTCGGGACAAAACGCGATCGAGAATATCGTCGCGGCGCGCAAGACGGGCGGCCCGTTCAAGGACTTGTTTGATTTTTGCAAGCGCGTCGACAAGCGCCAGGTCAACCGGCGTACCATTGAATCCTTGATACGCGCCGGTGCCATGGATAGCCTGAAACAAGACCGGGCGGTGTTGCTGGCGACCGTCGATTATGCGATGGAGGCGGCCGTGCAGTTTGAGGCGGCAGCAAATCAGGTGAGCCTGTTTGGCGACGACGATGACATGATCCCGCCGCCAGAATACGTCAAGGCCGAGGTCTGGTCCGACCGCCAGCGCCTGCTGGAAGAAAAACTGGCGCTGGGCTTTTATTTCTCTGGCCATTTGTTCGACGCGTATGCGCCGGAAGTCAGGCAGTTTGTCAAAACCACGCTGGCCAAGCTCGACCCGTCGCGCGATTTGCGCCTGCTCGGCGGTGTCATCTCGGGTTTGCGCACGCAGATGACCCAGCGCGGCAAAATCCTGATCGTGACCTTGGACGATGGCACCGCCACGGTCGACGTCACGGTGTATAGCGAACTGGCGGAAGAGTTTAAAAAGATTTTCAAGGAAGATGAATTTTTAGCGGTGATGGGCAAGGTATCGGAAGACCGTTTCTCCGGCGGCTTGCGCATTACGGCAGAAAAAGTCATGGACATCGGCAGGGCGCGGGTACAGTTTTCCCAGGGCTTGCGGATCAGCTTAAACGCCGCCGCCGATACCGCCAAGCTGGCTGAAATCCTCAAGGCGCACCTGAACCAGGACGGTTGCCCGGTATTGGTCCGCTATCAAAACTCCGATGCCAGTGCCGAGCTGTATTTGTCCGACCAGTGGCGAGTCAATCCAGACGATGAGTTGCGCCTGAAGCTGGGGCAATGGCTGGGCCGTACCAATGTGCAGATTGAATATGCTTGAGCAAGCCTGGATGGCCCCAACCCCAGTCCCCGCCGCCGCGCCGGCCATGTCCTGGCGCGCTACGCTGCCGCAGCAAGTGTTGGCATGGCTGCCTCTGAGCCTGTTTTTTCCGGTCGGGGTGATGTATGGCGGCGTCTTGCTGTTTTATATCAGCCTGCTCATCTCGGGCGATTATGCGCAAAAGTGGCAGCGCATCAAAGCCAGCCCGATGCTGGTGCCGGTGCTGGGCTTAAGCGCGGTTAGCGTCGTTATCGGCCTGACGCAGCAGCGGCCCGCCGGCGAATTCTGGTCGGGCTTCTGGCATTACCAGACCTACCTGTTCCTGTTTCCGTTTCTCTCGGTCGGGCAGGGCGCGGCGGAAAAAAATTGGCAAGCGCGTGCCCAGCAACTATTTTTTGCCGGTGCGATGTACGCCGCGACGCTGTACTACCTGAACGCGCTGCATCTGCTGCCAAATACCACCTTGTTCCGCAGTTATGTGCTGTACGAAGGGAATAAATCGATTTTGCTCGGCATCTTGCTGGCGCTGGCGGCAGGCTGGATGCTGCACGCCTGGCGCTGGCAGAAAAATCATGCCGTGTGGCGCGCGCTGGCACTGCTGTATGTCGTCACCGCCTTACTGCTGCTGGCTAAAACCCGTACCGCCAGCCTGATTTTTATTTTGCTGTGCGGCCTGATGCTGTTCCGGAATTGGTCGTTTTCATGGCGCCGCAGCTTGCCCTTGATAGGGCTGGCTATCGTGTTGCTGGGCGCGGTGAAATATGTCGCCGGTTTGCCCCCGCCTGCCACCTGCCTGGCCAATGAGATGAGTGGCGTACAGCAGATGAATCCGGCCAGTATCTTGCTGACGCGCGGCATCTGCACGGTGCAGCAGATCCGTGATTTCGGTGACGGCAAAAAAGTCAGCGATGATGGCATGCGGCTGGAGATATACAAAATCACGGGCCAGATCATTGCAGAAAAGCCCTGGAGCGGGCACGGCATCGCCAACTGGATGCCGGTGTATCAGGCCAAGGCCAAAGGCCTGGTGAGCGGCACCATGACCACGCCGCACAATGACTATCTGCTGTACTGCACCGAGCTGGGTGTGTTTGGCTTGTTCGCCCTGTTGTGGATATGGGGCAAGCAATTGCTGGTCGCCCGCCAGATGCTGGGGAGCGACCAGCAAGAGCGTGCGATGTTGCTGGCGATGCTGGGCGTGACCATGATGGTCGGCGGCATGTTCAATGCGATCTTGCGCGATGGCGTGTTCGGCATGGCATTCATGATTTTGCTGGCGATACCGCTGGCAGGGGTTGTAAAAATACCCTCTCCCGCTGGCGGGAGAGGGTGCTGGTAACGGTAAAAAATAAATTAAAATAGAATGTGCAGTATCCATGCGCCTTCCAGCACGAAAATGCCTGGAAACCCGCATGGATACTGCGCAATGCAAATTGGATGAAATGAATAAAATTACTTTAGCCGTATTCCAGCGCTTGTGGGTATCGATACAGCAGTACCGCGGCCCTTTACTGTTAAGCCTGCTGACCATGTTGGGTACGGCATTAACCGAAGTCATGTTCCCGCGCGTGTTTGGCTATTTGCTCGATCACGGCTTTAAGGGGGAGCAAACCAATTTACCCTTGTGGAAAATACCTGCCGCCATCATCGGCATTTTTGTCTTGCGCGGAATCTGCACTTTCATCACCAGTTATCTGATGACGTCGGTGGCGACCAGTTTACTGAATGATCTGCGGGCCAAGATCTTTGCCAAAATCATGAGCGTGCCGATCCGCTTTTACCATTCCGAATCGAGCGGCCGCATCATCAACACCATCATGTTTGAGGCGCAGCAAATCGTTGATATGGTGCAAGCCTCGATCACCACGCTGGTGCGCGATTCGCTCACGGTCATCGTGCTGATGTCGTATCTGTTGTGGGTGAACTGGAAGCTCACGCTGGTGACTATCGTACTGATACCGGCCATGGCCTATCTGGTGCGCCGCGTCAGCAAGCGCCTGCGGGCCTTGAATAAAAACCAGCTCGAAGTGAATGGCGAACTGACCCAGGTAATAGAAGAAAGCACGCGTGCGCATCAGGTTATCCGCATTTTTGGCGGCCAGCAGTATGAGCAAAAACGCTTCGATGCCAAAAACGAAAAGCTGCGCGGCTATTCGATGAAAACCACGGTGGCGGTGGCCTCCACCACCCCGATCACGCAAGTATTGGCCGCCATTGCGGTCGCCATCGTCATCATGCTGGCTGTCGTCCAGGCCAGGACGGGGACGACTTCTGTGGGTAATTTCGTTGAATTTATTACCGCCATGCTGATGTTGCTGACCCCGCTAAAACGCCTGGCCGATTTAAACGGCCCGATGCAACGCGGCATGGCGGCGTCTGAATCGGTGTTCGGCATGATCGATGCAGAATCCGAGGTCGATAGCGGCCAGCACCTGGCAGCCAGGGCCAGCGGCAAGCTGGAATTCGTCCACACCAATTTTACTTATCCAGGGCAAGAGCAACAGGCGCTGTCCGATATTAACCTGTGCATCGAGCCCGGCGAAACCATTGCGCTGGTCGGCATGTCGGGCGGCGGCAAGACGTCGCTGGTGAATCTGGTGCCGCGTTTTTACACGCCCGATTCCGGCAGTATCTTGCTCGATGGCCGCTCGCTGCAAGACATCTCGCTGGCCAGCCTGCGCGAGCAAATCGCCATGGTCAGCCAGAACGTGGTCTTGTTCGACGACACCATGGCGGCAAATATCGCCTATGGCGATGCCCAGCCCGATCCCGTCCGGGTCGCCGCCGCAGTGCAGGCCGCGCATCTGGGCGCAGTCGTGCGCGATATGCCGGAAGGCCTCAATACTATGATCGGCGACAACGGCATGCGCCTGTCCGGTGGCCAGCGCCAGCGTCTGGCGATTGCCAGGGCCATCTATAAAAACGCCCCTATCCTGATACTGGATGAAGCCACCTCGGCGCTCGACAGCGAATCAGAGCGCGCAGTGCAGGCTGCGCTGGATGAATTGATGCTGGGCCGGACCACGCTGGTGATCGCGCACCGGCTCTCTACCATCGAGCGCGCCAGTCGCATTGCCGTGCTGGTCGATGGCCGCATCGTCGAGATCGGCACGCATGCACAATTGCTGGAAAAAGAAGGCGTGTATGCCAATTTGTACCGCTTGCAGTTTGCCGCATAACACACCTAACACGCGTAACACGCCAACACGCATAAACAGCTAATTTTTCTGATGAGACGCATTTGACAATGAGCGTAACAACAAGCCGCATCCTGGTGATTGCCCCGAATTGGATAGGGGATTGCGTGATGGCGCAGCCGCTGCTGAAACTGATCAAACAGCAATACCCAGACCAGCCCATTGACGTGTTGGCCCCAAGTTGGGTGGCACCGGTATGGCGCGCCATGGCCGAAGTCGATACCGTGCTGGAAACGCCGTTCAAGCATGGTGCCTTGCAATTGCGCGAGCGCTGGCGCTATGCGCGCCTGTTGCGCCAGCGCGGCTATAGCGCTGCCTATGTCTTGCCGAATACCCTGAAGTTTGCCTTGCTGCCATGGATGGCGGGCATCAAAAAACGCATCGGCTACAAGGGCGAGAGCCGCTACGGCCTGATTAATGTCATGCATCACGATGATCCGCTGGCACCGCGGGCGATGGTGCCGTTTTATGCCGCACTGGCTGCCGCACCGGCAGCACAGGTGCCGGCGCATCTGGCGCGGCCGCGTTTGCAGGTCGCTTTGGCAAACAGAGAGCAGGTGCTCACTGCGCTGGATTTGTCCGGCACAGACCCGCTCATCGCCTTCGCCCCCGGGGCTGAGTTTGGCAATGCAAAACGCTGGCCGACGACACATTTTGCCCAACTCGCCGACAGCATTTTGCAAGCCCACCCCAAGGCCCAGATCGTCTTGCTGGGCTCGCCCAAAGATAATGCGGTCTGCGACGAGATCAAAACCCTGTGCCCTGCAGTGCATCACCTGGCCGGCAAAACCACGCTGGATCAGGCGGTCGCCTTAATCGCCAGCGCCAGTGCCATGGTCAGCAATGATTCCGGCCTGCTGCATATCGCCTCGGCGCTGAATCGTCCGGTGATCGCCATTTACGGCCCGACCGATCCCGACCACGCACCGCCTTTTTCTGACATCGCCCACTCGCTCTCGCTGCGACTGGCCTGCGCGCCCTGCAAGCAGCGCGAGTGCCCGCTAGGACATCAGGATTGCATGCAAAAATTGACTAGCGAACTGGTCTGGCAGCCCTTGCAAAGCATCTTGCTGCCAAGTGCTGTAGTGGCAGTGGACGCCTGAACACTATGCAGCAGACCCAACTATTATTGGAGAAAGCCGCCGGTGTTGCCTTGCCGGAATGGGACGTGTTGAAAGCGACTTTCCAGTTGCGTCATATCGACAAGGGTGCCGATGTTTTTAGCGTCGGCGAATGGCAACCTTATGTGTATGTCGTGCGCAGCGGCAGCGTTAAACTCAGCTATCTTAGTGAAGATGGCCAGGAGTGGATCAAATCCTTTATCGTCGATGGCGATTTTTTTGCCTGCCCGAATGTGCTGACCGCAGGTTTAAAGACGGATTATTTTGCCAGTGCGCTGGAAGATTGCTGCATCGAGCAAGTGGACTACGCCAGCCTCAGGCAATTGACAGAGCGCCATCCAGACTGGCAAAAAGCGATACGCCAATTGCTGGAGTGGCATATCGTGCGTAAAGAGCAGCGCGAACGCGAATTGCTCACCATGACGCCAGAAGAGCGCTACCTATCCTTCCTTGACACGTATCCCTTATTGTCGGCGCGCATACAGCTGCGCGATGTGGCGCATTATCTGGGGGTGACCCCCGAAGCCCTGAGCCGTATCCGCAAGCGCTTGCGCGCCTAGCGCTAAGCGTATTTCTTTTAGCTGCTGCCCTGCATTTGCTGGCGAATAGATGCCACCGAAGCAGTGAATAGGTGTTGCACGTCGAGCGCCTTGTTATGCGCCGCCAGTCTGGGCAGCGTCACCAGTGGGAAAATAATCGTCGGGCTGCCTGGTGTGATAAGTACCGGCGTTCTGACAGTGTCGTCGTTCCATATCGCCCATTGCAGGCCGGTTTCTTGCACCAAGGCGTCGCCAAAGACAATTTCCAGCGCGCGCTGTTCTTGCTCCTGTTTTTCACCTTGCCCGGTAGTCGGCCCCTGACTGAGAATGGCGCTGATGATGTTCAGTTTGCCCTCGACGCTGGCATATTTGCCGCGTGCTTCTGGCAGATAGTGTTCTCTTACCCATTGTCTTTGCTGCTCAATTTGCAGCATGTCGGAGGTGGAGAGATATTCTAGTTTTTGCTTCTTTGGCAGGCTTTCTGCCGCAATCATTTCCAGAGGACCAAGCGATTTGTTTTCGAGGTAGGCCCACACCACACCCGCCAGCAAGCCTAGCGTATGCGCCCAGTTGGCAATCGGCCCGAGCAATCCGGTCCAGCACAGCACAAACCAGGCCAGCATCATATTCACCGTCGTCTTGTGCAGGCCATCGCTGAATGTCGGGTCAAAGCGCCCGCGTATCCAGACGTAACCAAACAGGCCGTACACCACGCCAGACATGCCGCCAAAAAATGGAGAGCGGGTTAGCAGATATTGCGCCAGATTCGACAGCGCGCCGACCAGCAAGATAAAACCGATATAAAACCCCGGCCCTTTTTTGCTTTCTATCAGCTTGCCCAGATCCCACACCCACATCATGTTAAAGACAAAATGCATGATCCCAAAGTGGATGAAAATCGGCGTGATCAAGCGCCACACCTGACCCGAGACAATGTCTTGCAAACCGGCGTGCTGCGGATTGGCAATGTAGAGCAGCTGCAACGCCGCCTGTGATGACCCCAGATTAGAAATCAGCGCGATCACGCCGCTAAGCGCGATCAGGGCCATCGATACGGGGGAAGTGAGTTTTATTTTTTTCATTAAATCAGTGATGTATTTTTGTGTGCGGACGACGATGGCGGTTAGACAGTAAACAACGCAAATCATAAATGATTCCCCAGCACGCCCCCAGATTTTTTCAGCTTAGGTATTCCTGCTCAATCTAGCCGTCAACCGTTGAATAAAGGCGTCAAGCCTAAGTTACATGGCGCTGGCCTATCCTCTTCGTACCGCAAACTATGTGTCGCGACTTGACTGGCCGCAATGGGGGTGCAAGCTGGCAGTCGTAATAAATTTTAATCTTGCTAACTTCATTGGTAGAATGAAAATTATTCTCTACGCCCCTTTTGTCGATTTGCTGATACCGCCTGCTTCCTAGGTATAAGCGATTTGAACTCGGCACCATAAGGGTTTCCCGAGAAAAGAAACCGACTGCCTAGTTTTTGGGCGTCGGTTAATTTTGCAAAATGAAAATTAAATCACGTTATGCCTTATGAACTCTGCGCCGTCACCGACTCCGAGCATCAAGCCTGTCACGCTGCCATTCACACCCGAGGCCGTGATTCAGGTGCTTGAGTGGGGCGCGGATCCTGAACGGTCACCGCACTCCCATAAACAAATTGCGGAGTGGTGCGACCGATTCTGGTGTCAGTACATTGATGTTGACGCAACACCCGAAATTGAACGTTTTCTCCCCATCCTCACGGACGTTGAAACCCAATGGGATTTGTACCTAGCCAACGTTTATAAAATCGAAGAATTGCGCTCACGTTCATTCGAAGATGAGTGTCTTCCCGTTGAGTGGTTCCAAGACTGGCTATCCAAAGTAAAGGCATAACATGGCGCTCAACCTCGCTCCCTTTGGTCGCTGGACGCTGCGCAATAAAGCCGTGCAGCGATGGTTAGCTCTACGTTAGGTGCAATAAAACCATGACAACCATGAACGACTTTGAAAAAATGAATTGGCACGACAATGCTATTCATGCTTTTCGCATTCGCGAGGGCGAGGATGGTTATGGTGGCGAATTAGATTTTGATATTGATTACATTCTTGAGTGGCTCAGCCCTGAAAATAACAGCTTTAGTTTTCGTTTAACCCCAGCCACTCTCACTTTTCATGGTGTCAGTGATTTAGTTATTTCAGTTAATTACGCAAAAGCAATAGCTTGTGTTCAACCTATGACAATTCATGAGATTCATAAAGAAATTGAAACTCTTCCAAACGGTTATTCTTCATTTAACTGGAACGTTGAAATAAACTGGCCGCCTCAAAGCTTCATATCATTTTCTTCAAGTGGGTTTACTCAAGTGCTACATGGTCAGCCCATCGTGTCTGGTGCGCAATATCTAACTCATTCAGAGCGCCAAGCAGCTATACACCTAACCCATCATTCAAGCGGGACGCCCAACGGCGTCCCTTAATTCAAACGTTAGGCGTTATGACAATTCCGCATGCTTCGTACCGCCATTGGGTATCCCCAGTACCGCATTGCCTTGCTGATCTCATGGGGTACTTGGTAGATCTGACAGGGGCTCATGCCTGCATCGAGCAATTGCTGGAGATGACACCTGCACCGGACAACCTTACGTTAGCAGAGGCTCTATCAACAGCTGCGGTCATTCGCTATTGCCGCTGCTTTACGTCGGGTATTCGTCAAAAGCTAGACATCAACATTCTTACCACTGCAAGTCCAGACGAAATTGCTATCCACGACCGCATGCGTGGTGTTCGTGATTGGCATGTCGCACATCCAATTAACCAACAAGAGGTGCATGCGCTTCACTTAATCGTCAATGACGATCCAAATGCAAATGACCTTGTTTTAGGAATGTCATCCTACCAAGCAACTTCTCGGTCACTAAAAATTGACGAGTTTCGTCTGGCTCTGTCTCTGTGCTTCAAATGGGTAACGCACATTCAAGGCAAGATCGTCGAAGAGCAAATTCGCTTGAAGCCATATGTTGAGCAGCTTTCTCGAGCGCAGATCTTGGCGTTGCCAATAATGGATCCTGATACAAACTCCAACATCAAGACAAGGCGAACACAAGGGCATTACAAATGAAGCCCAACAATTCCGTCGAGAGGGACCGCCCACAAGCTGCTCTTGTGGGTTCCCTTCACGGCTTCGCCGCTGCGGCGGTCCCTCAAGTCAAACGTTACACACAGGAACCAAGTTTTTGTCGTCACTCACGACAAGGAGTCGCATTCTGTTTGCGACTTTGATCATTCATTAAAAAAATCAATATCTAGAGACCCGTATGAATGCTAGCCGGCAGTTGACGGCTATATTCGGCGAGAATATTAGTCCTTGCCGCGCAAGCGCCGGGTGAAATGGAGTGCCACCGCCAGCACGCCGGTCGCGCCGATCAGCATGATGTTGGCGCTGCCTATCCGCTCGACCATCCTGCCGGCGATGCCGACGCCGACCGATTGCCCCAGGAAAAAGCAAGATGCGAACGCCGACACCGCCGCGCCCCGGCGTTCGGGTGCCATCTGGGTGGCGTTGATCTGCAAGGTATTGTGCAGCATGTAAAAGCCGAGGCCGGCCATGAAACAGCCCGGTATGGCCCACCACCAGGCGGGCGCCACACCGATGATGAGCAATGAGGCGGCCAGGAAAATCCCTCCCCATTGGCTTAATCCTGATTCACCGAGCCTGCGCACCAGTGTTGACGAGCCGATGGCAAAGGCAAATCCGCCAAAGCCGAACAGCATGATCATCGCGCCAGATGAGGTCAGTGACATGCCGTAGACGCGGTGCAGGTGGGTGGCGATAAAGGCGAAGGCACCGTACAAAAATACGCCTTCGAGAAATACCGTGGCGAGCACCAGGCGTGCCCAGGGCAGGGCGGCGATCTGGCGAAACTCGGCCAGAATGTGCAAGATCGCCGATCCTTCCACCTGACGCACCAGTTTTGCGTGTGCTGGCAGGCGCCGATTTAATGACAGCAGGCCGATACCGACGATGACAAAAATCAAGGCCACCAGAATGAATGGCAGGCGCCATTGGTGGGCATCGGCCGCCAAGCCGCCGATCAGCACGCCCGTCGATAAACCGAGAATTTGGCCGATCAAAAAGCGCGCCAGCACCGGTTGCCGCTGGCCGTAAGGAATCACATCGCCTATCCATGCCATCGAGAGCGGGATGATGGCCGCTGCGGTCGCACCCGCCAGCAGGCGCGCTACCAGCAGTGAGCTAAAGCCGGTCGCCAGCGCGCACAGCGACGACGTCACCGCACAGGCAAAAGCGGCACAGGCCACGATGAAATATTTGCCGTAGCGGTCACCCAGCGGGCCGAAGAACAATTGCGACAAGCCATATGCCACCGAAAACACGGTGATCACTAGCGATGCATCGCCGAGATTCACGCCAAATTCTGTGCTTAGCTGTGGCAGTAAGGGGTCGGTAACGCGTAGCGATATGCCGCTGCCAAAGGCGGCCAAAGATAACAAAGGCACAGCAATCCCAGGGATGGGAAGTTGTGGCGTGGTAGCTGAATCGTTTAAATGTGTCATTGACCTGATATCGACGGAATGGGATGCGGATGAAAATGTCTGCGTGAACTAAGCTGAACTGCGCGGCATGATGCACTGTATTTGATGTGAATGTATCGGGCTTGCAGTCATGCGGGGTGTGCCATTGATTCGAGCCACACGAGTTGCAACGGAGCAAGAGCTTCCATTCTAGACGGAAACCAATCTTGGCGTATTTATGGGCGCTAAGACAGCTAAGACAGCTAAGACAGGCAAGCTCCAATCGCTTTTGCAATGTGCGTTACCAGACAGAGATAATCCGTTTTTACAGGCCTAATCTAACCATCATTCAAAAAATAAGAATGATGTCCATTACCTTGTTGCCGGAACCGGTTTTTTTCCACAGGGTGATTGGCACAGACTGCACTTTCACCGCTAAAGGAGCTGGTATGAACAAGAAAGCACTTATTTCCGCCGTCATGGCAATATCGTTGATGACAGGCACTTCTGCCTTTGCTCAGGGCCATGAGCGTCAAAACGAGAGGGGCGACCGTGGCGATCGTGGCCGCAATGAACAAAGCGATCGTGGTCGCAGTATGCAAAACCAGCGCAGAGAGCGCCCTGAACACGATAGTTACCAGGAGCGCGGGCGCAATGACCGCTCTAACTACCAGGGGTATCAAAACGACGACCGGGGCAATGGCCCGCGCGGTGCCGGCCCGCGACATGATATGCGCAGAGGACAGCGCATTCCTAACGAATACCGTGGCAATCAATACGTCGTCAGCAATTGGCGCGAACATCAGCTGAGTGCGCCACCAAGAGGTTACCACTGGGTGCAGACTGGGCCTGACTATGTTCTTGTTGCGATTGTCAGCGGTATCATCGCCCAGATTTTGCTGGGTAATTAAAACTTGTTTGACGCGATGCTGGTGAAACCCATCAACTCCTTAGCTCTCCCTCTCGAAAGGGAGGGCGAGCTAGGGGTAATTGACCGCCGGGCGACTCTATGACCGTAGACTGAGCAATCATTTTCGAATTAAATTTCAAAAGTAGCCAGGCCCACCGTGCAATCGCCATGCGGCTTACAGGCACGACAGGTTGGAAACCCGCATAGATACTGCGTGAGCGGGGGGGGCTAGTGGCGGAGCAGGGCTTCAGGGCAGATGGCGGCGTACACTGCCATCTGCCTGGTTATTTTTCAAATACATACGTCCCTGGTGCATTCCCTAACTGCGGTTCTTCATGCGGATGCCGTGCATTGATTTTTTCTGGGCTCGATTGCCGGGCAAGCCATTGCTGCCAGTGTATCCACCAGGAGCCTTGTTCTGTGCTGGCGGCGAGTAACCATTCATCCGGGTCGCTGTAAGTCTTACTGCGCTGGTCGGCCGGCAGATGTTGGTAGCTGCGACGGGCATGGCCCGGTTCCGAGACGATGCCGGCATTGTGGCCACCGGAGGCGAGAACAAAATCGATCGGCGCATCGGTGAGTAAATGGATTTTGTAGACTGAACGCCATGGCGATACGTGGTCACGTGCTGTGCCTATTACAAACATCGGAACACGGATGTCGTTGAGGGCAATGGCATGTCCATTGACTTCATAACGCCCCTCGGCCAAATCATTATGCAGGAACAGGTGCTTCAGATATTCGCTGTGCATGCGATAAGGCATGCGCGTGGTATCGGCGTTCCATGACATCAGATCGTTGGGCGCATTGCGAGTTCCTAGCTGATACTCGCGCATGATTCTAGACCAGATCAGATCGCGTGAATTGAGTATCTGAAATGAACCGGACATTTGTTCGCCAGCCAGATAACCTTGCTCCCACATCTGGGAATCGAGCATGGCCAACTGGCTTTCGTCGATGAATAAACCAAGTTCGCCAGGTTCCCTAAAATCGGTTTGCGCGGCCAGCAGTGTGACGCTTTTTATCGGTGCTATGGCGGGGTTGCTGACCAGTGAGGCTTCTTTAGCCAAAGCGGCTACGGCGATGGATAAGAGTGTACCTCCGAGGCAGTAGCCTACGGTGTGTACAGGTTTTTTGTGGGTAATGCGGGAGACTTCTTCCAATGCGACAAACACGCCGCTGTCAATATAGTCATGCATGCCGAGATCGCGGTCTTCTTTGCCCGGATTTTTCCATGAGATCATGAAAACGGTATGACCTTGTTCGACCAAAAAGCGCACCATCGAATTATGTGGCGACAGATCAAGAATGTAATATTTCATGATCCAGGATGGCACGATCAATATCGGTTCTGCGAACACCTTACTGGTCTGTGGTGCGTATTGGATTAACTCGATCAGCTTGTTGCGGAACACGACTTTGCCCGGTGTCAGCGCCACTTCGCGGCCAGGCTGATACTCCAGTTGTTCGGTGCGGTGGGCATGTTGTTCGTTGCCCGCCGCCGCCAGTTCCAGCCCATTGTCATGCAGCCAGTGCGATGCACCGGACAACAGATTTTTACCGCCGGTTTCGACCGTGGTGGCCAGCACTTCGGGATTGAGCCAAGGATAGTTGGAAGGAGATGCCATATCCAATATTTGTCGGGAGGCGAAGTTCACCACATATTCATGATGCGCCGAGACGCCGCGTACGCCGGTGGTTGCGGCTTGCCAGAATTGCTGTTGCTGCAGAAAAGCGTCACTCATCGCATTGAATGGCCAGTTACTCCAGCCAGGATGAGCGAAGCGCGAGTCTTTTTCCTCGTCTGCTTTTACGTCAGGCTGTGCCTCCGGCTTTTCTGTTGTTGCTATTGGTAGTGCGATTGGCCATTTGGTCGTTTGCTTTTGCAGCATTGCCAATAAATCCATTTGTTTGCCGGGTGACGCGCCGAGATGCATAGCCCAATCCATCCATGCGAGTGTCACACTGATGGGGGACACGCCTCCGGTTAATTTGGCAATGTGGCTCTGCAGCGCCATATCTAAAGAGTTGACAGGTGCCTCATCGCCAGTCAGGTAGCAGATGTGATGCGGTTGATGTGGTTGATCTGCGCTGGCGGTAGTGACGGGTGCAAGCGTATTCGTTTTTGTCGTCATCTGCTTATCCTTTATCTGTAGGTTTTATTCTCGCAAACATCATCATGGCCTGAATTGATCCTGATCAATTCAAATGTGCTATTGCAGCAATACACTGACAATAATCTTATTTCATGTCGACATGATGACTTATATTCTAGGAATACGTTGCCCTCAGTTCGCGCTAGATATTTTTTCTATGGTGATGTGTAAAATCGCGCAAAAACGATGTAAATTTGGCTTAAAAATTTCAATAAATCCTGTTTTTTCTTTGAGTTTTATCTGCGTCAATATGCTGACGATGGCGCATGCCGCCGAGACGCTGGAGCAGGCATGGGGCATCGCGACGCAACGAAATCATTATCTTGCCGCATCGCAGCAAAAAGAACTTGCAGCCAGCCATCAGGTCGCTGCTGCACAAGCCAATTATCTACCAAAAGTGGCTCTCGAATCAGGCTATCTACGTACTGAAACCGAGCCCGCCGCCAAGATCAATATTCCTGCATTGCCTTTTTTGAAGGGCGCCAGCCTGCCATTCGCACAGGATTCTGCCTATTATGGCGGCGTCACTATCTCTGCGCCGATTTTTACCGGTGGAAAAATTTCTTCAGCTGTCTCAGCAGCACAAGCGCAGTCTGAAGCGGCGCAGGCGCGTACCGAGCTCACCCGCAGCGAGCTTAAGCTCTCGGTAGCGCAATCGTATATGGCGGTGTTGCGTGCCGAACATGCGGTTACCGTTGCTGCCAGCCATGTTGTCGCGATCAATAAGCATGTCAGTGATGTGCAAGCCTTGTTTGATCAGGGCTATGTCGCCAGACATGATTTACTGGCTACTCAGGTGGCGCTGGCGAATGCTGAGCAATTAGGTTTGCAGGCAAATAATGCATTGGCGCTGGCACGGGCTGCTTACAACCGATGGTTAGGCCGGTCGCAGGATGGCGTGGTCGATATTGCCGATATTGTTGATGCTGGCGCGCTTGTCCCGACACAAGCCATCGCCCCAATTCAAACTGCCGCGAGTGGTGATTTGGCTAGTCTGCTCATTTCTGCCAATGCGCAACGCAAAGAGTTGCAAGAGCTGGATCAGCAAAGTCAGGCGTATAAAAAGCAAGCCGCCAGTGTTGCCGCCGGCCATCTTCCTCAAATCGGCATCAGCGCTGGCTGGAGCAAGCTGGAAAATCGTTATCTGGCCGAAGACAAGGGCTGGTGGGTCGGCGTGCTCATGAAGTGGGAATTGTTTGACGGCGGCTTGATCCGTCATCAGGCATCGCAACTGAGCGCGAATGCCGAGGCGCTGCGCGAAATACAAGAAGACACCCGGGAGCGTATCGCGTTGCAAGTGCGGGTATCTTGGCTGTCGCAACAAGAAGCCAATGCGCGCATGGCCTTGGTTGGCAAGGCGGTAGAGCAAGCCGATGAAACCTTGTTGCTGGCGCGGGAACGCTATCGCTCTGGCCTGGCGCCCAATAGCGAGGTACTGGACGCCGAAACGCGCCGCTTGCAGGCGTACTCGAATCGCGATAATGCGATCTACGACAGAGAATTGGCGCGCTTGCAGTTGCAATATGCCAGCGGACAACTTTAATTTTTCCCGGAAATAATAATGCAAAAAATGATGGAAAATAAACGTAATTTGATCGGCCCTGGCTTGCTGGGCGTGGCCGCTGTCGTCATCATTGCTGGCTTTTTCTATTATCTGGCACAAAGCAAAAAACTGCCCGATGGCCTGATCGCCGCCAGTGGCCGGATTGAAGGCGAGCGTATTGTCGCCGCGGCCAAGTATCCGGGGCGTATCAGTAAGATACTGGCCAAGGAAGGTGATACGGTAACGGCAGGTGCGGTAGTGGCCCAATTGGAAGATGATACTTTTCAGTCGCGTGTCGAGCAGGCCAGGCAGGCACTGAATGCGAGCGAAGCGCAATTGCGCGCGGCTCAGGCCACGCTCGATGTCACGCAAAAGGAAGTGCCGATGGGCGTGAGTCTGGCCGATGCCGCTGTCAGCCAGGCGCAAGCCATGTTAGGCAAGGCTGGCGCGGTAGAGCAACAATCGCACCGCGATGCCCAGAGGCATAAAGAACTTTTTGAGCGCGGCGTGATTGAGCGGCATCGTTACGAGCAAGCTGATCTGGCCTGGCAAGTGGCGCAAGCCGATGTGAAGGCGGCACAAGAAGCCGTTAGCCGCGCCAGGCAAGGCGTATTGCAGGCTGGCTTGGGTAACGACAAGGTCAAGGCCAAACAACAAGAAATCGGCGCATTGCAAGCGCAACGTGACCGTGCCACCGCGGCAGTGGCTGAGGCCAATGCCGTATTGGGTGATCTGGTGATTAAGGCACCCGCCACCGGTGTGGTGCTGGCGCGCTTGCGTGAGCCGGGCGAAGTCGTGATGCCGGGCAGTGCGATACTCGATATGGTCGATCTGGATGCCTTGCACCTGAAAGTCTATGTACCAGAATCCAAAATCGGCCAGTTACGTTTAGGTTTGCCGGTGCGGATATACATCGATGCGCAACCGGATCAGTTTTATAGCGCCAAAGTAAGTTTCATTGCCTCACGTGCCGAGTTCACTCCTAAAGAAGTGCAGACTACCGATGAACGGGTTAAGTTGGTGTATGCCGTCAAGCTGGCACTGGAAAAAAATCCCGAGCAGAAGCTGATGCCTGGCTTGCCGGCAGATGCGGTTATCCGCTGGAAAGAAGACGTGGCGTGGCAAAAGCCTAGCTGGAAATGAGCTTGTTTTCCGCAATGCCGGTTGCGCTGCCGGAGAATAGCGCTGGCTTGATCGTCGATGCAACGGGTTTGGTCAAGCGCTATGGCACCAGCATGGCGATGGATGGCATTGCGCTACAAGTTTGTCCCGGTGAAATTTATGGCCTGATCGGTCCGGATGGTGCCGGCAAAAGCAGCTTGCTGAAAGCCGTAGCGGGCGTGTTGGCGCATGATGCCGGTGACTTGCGCGTGTTTGGCTGTTTGCTCGATTCGGAAAAAGCATGTGAGCAAATCAAGGACAGAATCGGCCTGATGCCGCAAGGCTTAGGGCAAAACCTGTATGGCGACTTGTCGGTGGAAGAAAATATCGATTACTTCGGCGGCCTGCGATTGCTATCGAGGGAAGAACTCAGCACACGCAAAGAGGCGCTGCTGCGTAGCACAAGGTTAGAGCGTTTTCGCGACCGCCCTATGAAGAACCTGTCGGGCGGCATGAAGCAAAAACTGGGGCTGGTCTGCACCCTGATTCACGAGCCTAAGCTGGTTATCCTGGATGAACCGACGACCGGGGTTGATCCGGTATCGCGGCGTGAATTCTGGAGTATCTTGTCACGCTTGCTGAAAGAAAAAGGCATCACCGCCCTAGTCTCTACTGCGTATATGGATGAGGCCAGCCGCTTTAATCGCGTATCGTTGATGCATGCAGGGAAAATACTGGCATCGGGCGATCCCGAACAAATCAAGAGCATGGCGCTCGGTTGCGTGATCAGTACCGCCTGCGTTGATCCGGCGCAACAGATGATGGCGGTGCGTCGCCTGTCGGCACAGTTTCCGCAGATGGAAGTGCTGGGGCAAGAAATGCGTATTTTTGTCGATCAGGCAGATACCGGCGCCGCCTCGATTGCGGTGCAGCAGTGCCTGCACGAGATACCGCAAAGCGCGACCGAAGTGCTGGAGCCGGAGCTGGAAGATGTTTTCATCGCCTTGCTGCGACAGCGCAAACTGTCCGGTGATGCGCCGGCAACAAGCGATGAGAAGGATACTGCGCCGCATCGGCAAGCCGATAACGGTCCGGCGATAGAGGCAGAAAATCTGACACGCACGTTTGGCGAGTTCAAGGCAGTCGATCAAGTCAGCTTTACGGTGCCGCAAGGCGAGATTTTTGGCTTGTTGGGCGCAAACGGTGCTGGCAAAAGCACGGTCATCAAAATGCTGACCGGCATCCTGAGCCAAACCGATGGCAAGGGCAGGGTCGCGGGGGCGGATATGCGCACTGCCGGGCTGAAGATACGTGAGCGTATCGGTTATATGTCGCAGGCGTTTTCCCTGTATCTGGACTTGACGGTGCTGGAAAATATCCGCTTGTACGCCGGTATCTATGGCCTGACACGCCAGCAAACCGCCGAGCGTATGGATTGGATACTCGATATGGCGGGCCTGCGCCCTTTTGGCAAAGCGCTGGCGGCGAGTTTGCCCATGGGCTTGCGCCAGCGTCTGGCGTTAGGCTGTGCCTTGATCCATCGGCCGCAGGTATTGTTTTTAGATGAGCCAACCTCCGGTGTCGATCCGCTGGGGCGGCGTGCCTTTTGGGAAGTCTTGTTCCGCTTATCGAGGGAGGAAAACGTCACCATCTTGGTCACCACCCATTACATGTCAGAAGCCGAGCATTGCGATCATATCGCCCTGATGTACGCGGGCAGGGTGGTGGCGGATGCCTCGCCAGATCAGCTGAAACTCGATGTAGAGCGACAGGCCGGCAAACTGTTTGAAATCCACACGGCGCAAGCGCAGCAGGCACTGGATCAATTGCAGGCGGCTGGGTTTACTTCGGCAGCCTTGTTCGGCGCACGGATACATGTCTTGCTTACCGATCCCGAGCGGGATTTGCCGCGCGTGCAAGCGGCTTTAAGCGACATGGCTATAGACAAAATCGTGCCTAAGCGTTTGTCGATGGAGGATGTGTTTGTGCATATCGTCACGCGACTGGAAGCTGCCGATGCCCTGGTCAGAGGAGAGCAGTCATGAACCTGCGCCGTATCCGGGTCGTCGCCTACAAAGAGTGGCGCGAAATTGTGCGCGACCGGCTGTTTTTTGCACTGGCGTTTGTGGTGCCCTCTTTGCTTATGCTGTTGTTCGGCTATGGCTTGTCGCTCGATGTAGAAAATATTCCGCTGGCGATTATCGATTACGATCAGTCGGCCATGTCGCGTGATTATGCGCACCGTTTTACCGATTCGCGCTATTTTGCTTTTCAGGGCTATGCGCAGCGTGAGCAAGAGGTAGAAAAACTGGTGATTGATAACAGCTTGCGCGCAGTGATCATCATCCCGCCCCGCTTCGGGCAAGACTTGGGTGCCGGACGTGCCGCCTCGGTGCAAACCTGGATCGACGGTACGTTTCCTTTTCGCGCACTCACGGCCAAAGGCTATGTCACTGCGATCAATGCGGCGATCAATCTGGATGCCTTATCGGCCCATTTTTCGGCTTTGACGGGCATCGGCAGTAACACGATACGTGCGGCATTGCAGCCGGTCCGTCTGGAAACCCGCTATCTGTATAACCAGGAAGTCAAAAGTATCTGGTCGATAGCGCCTAAGCTGATCATGGTGATCTTAATGCTGTCACCGCCATTCTTGACCGCGCTGGGCGTGGTGCGCGAGAAAGAATCCGGTGCGATTTATAACGTGTATGCGTCGACCTTGTCGCGTGGCGAATACCTGATCGGTAAGCTGTTGCCGTATGTCGCCATCTCGATCGTCAATGCCTGTGCGCTGACGGCGTTTGCTTTGCTGTTATTTGGCGCGCCGTTTAAGGGCGACCCGCTATTCTTCCTGGTATCGACCATCTTGTATGTAGTGTGCACGACCGGTATCGGTTTGCTGGTGTCCGTGGTGGTCAATACCCAGGTAGCGGCGATGGTCGGGACGGCGATAGTGACGGTGGTGCCGGCGGTGCTGTATTCGGGCATGATCATTCCCATCCCGTCTTTATCGGCACTGGCGGCCGTGATCGCGCACCTGTTACCGGGCATGTATTACGCCGAAATCGCGATGGGCAGTTTTTTGAAGGGGGTTGGCTTCGCGTCATTGTGGCTAGATATGCTGATTCTTGCCTTGTATGCGGCGGCCTTATTTACGGCTGGCTTTCTGGCGTTTCATAAGCGACCAAAATAAGCGACCAAAATGAGGACCAAAATAAGCCAGCAAAATAAGCCAGCAAAATAAGCGAGCAAAAACTTAACTCTCGATGAAAGGACGTTATGGGATTTTTATTTGAGCGGATTTGGTGGAGCCGCTTGCAGGCCATGACTTGGAAAGAATTGTTGCAGCTATTGCGCGACCCTATTTTGCTGGTTTTTGTGATGTATGCGTTTTCTGCCGATATCTACAATGCCGCATCGGGCGTCTCGTTTCAGCTCAATAACGCGGCCCTGGTGTTGCTCGACATGGATAAGAGTGCGGCATCGCGTGAATTGGCTGGCCGTTTCATGCCGCCGGAATTCCGTTGGGCGGGGGCGATCAACCATGCTGCGCAAGGGCAAAAATTGCTCGATGACGGCAAGGCGATGGCGGTGCTGGATATCCCGCCCGGTTTTGGCGCGGCCTTAGCGCGCGGCGACGGGAGTGCAGTGCAATTGCAGATAGATGCTTCAAATTCTGTGCAGGGTTTTTTGGCATCGGTAGACGCCGCCCAGATCGTGGCGCGCTTTGGGCTGGAGCAAGCCGCGGCCCGCCTGGGCCTCAATCTTGGCAGCGGTGGCGCGGCTATCGACGTACCGATCATCAGCAATCAGACGCGGGTGTGGTTTAATCCGAATCAAAATGATGCCTGGTTTATGGGTATCTCGGAGTTGCTCAATGTGATCACGCTGTTTGCCATGTTGCTGCCTGCCGCCGCCATGGTCAGGGAAAAAGAGCGTGGCACTATCGAGCAATTATTGGTCTCGCCTTTGTCGCCTTTGCAGATCATGGTGCCCAAGATCATCGCGATGGTCGCGGTGATCCTGGCGGGAACGGCGCTCGGTCTGTTTGGTATCCTGGTGCCGCTGTTCGCGATTCCCATCCAGGGCAGTTTGCAGCTGTTTTTTGCCCTCACTACCTTGTACACCGGCACTTTGGCTGGCATCGGCATACTGATCGCCACAATGACGCGCAATATGGCGCAGGCGGGCATGATGGTGATCCTTATACTGGCACCGATGATGTTTTTGTCCGGTGCCTGGACCCCGCCCGAAGCCATGCCGGCGGTGATGCGCTGGGGCATGTATCTGTCGCCCTTGTATTATTTTATCAATGCCAGTTACGGCATTTTAATGAAGGGCGCAGGATTGAGCGTGTTGTGGCCGATGATAGCTGGGATCTTGACAATTGCTATCGTGGTCAGCAGCGTGACTATGCTGCGTTTTAAAAAGCAGTTTGGTTGACTTTCCAGTCATTTTTGACAATAGGTTTTTCAAAAAAATTAAGGAAAAATAATGATGGATGCACAAGCACTTTTTTCCTTGAGCGGCAAACGTGGCCTGATTATCGGATTGGCAAATGAACATAGCATTGCCTACGGCTGTGCCAAGGTAGCAAAAAATCTGGGCGCTTCCCTGGTATTGTCTTGCGTGAATCAGAAGTCGCAGCAATACGTCGCACCGTTAGCCGCCAGCCTGGATGCACCGTTAATTAGCTGTAATGTAGAAGAGTCGGATGCCCTGGAGCATTTAGTGACTCAGGCGGTAGCGCATCTGGGGCAACTTGATTTCGTGATTCATTCGATCGCCTGGGCACCAATGGAAGATTTGCATGGGCGTGTGATTGATAGTTCCAGTGAGGGGTTTTTACGCGCCATGAATGTCTCTTGCCATTCCTTTGCGCGTCTCGCCAAATTGTGCGAGCCGCATCTGAGTAGCAGCGCCAGCCTGATCACGATGAGTTATCTTGGCGCAGATGAAGCGGTTGCGCATTATGGCTTGATGGGGCCGGTCAAGGCTGCGCTAGAATCTTTGGTGCGCTATCTGGCCACTGAGTTGGGCCCGCGCGGCGTGCGGGTACATGCGATGTCACCGGGACCTGTTCCGACTCGTGCCGCTTCTGGTTTGCAAGATTTTGATGCTTTAATGCAAAAGGCGGTCCGTCGTTCACCTTTGGGAAGACTGGTGAATTTGGATGAAATTGGTCAACTTTCGGCCTTCCTGATCAGCGATGCTTCGTCAGGGATGACGGGGCAAACATTGTACGTCGATGCTGGCTACCACATCGTTAATTAAGAAATGAAATAAAATGATAATGAGCATGAACGATCACAGCAGTAATCCCGGTAATGAGCAAGACCTGATCGTCAACGTGGTCTACGATGATATTTATATCGGTCAAACTGCGACCCAAAGCCGGACTCTCACTCAAACCGATATTCAGGCATTTGCTACCGTCTCGGGCGATGTCAACCCGGCGCACTTGGATGCCGAGTACGCCGACCATACCCTGTTTCATGGTGTGATTGCGCATGGTATGTGGGGTGGCGCTCTGATCTCGACGATCTTGGGTACGCAATTGCCAGGGCCTGGAACGATTTATCTGGAACAAAATCTGCATTTTGTCAAACCGGTCAGGATAGGTGATGTCTTGACGATTTCTGCTACGGTGACTACCAAAGATGACATTAAAAAACACGTCACACTAGATTGCCAGATAGTTAATCAGCATGGTGATCAAGTGGTATTTGGCAATGCACTGGTTGTCGCACCTACTGAACGGGTCAGTCGCCTGCGTACCCACTTACCAACCATGACGATGTTTGACTTGGGCGCACGACAAGCGAGCCTGCTTGCCAGTGTGCGCGAGTTGCCTGCGGTTCGCTGCGCGGTGGTTCATCCGTGTGACATCGGCTCACTGCAAGGCGCACTGGATGCGGGCAGGCAGGGATTGATCATTCCGGTGTTAGTCGCGCCGGCAGCGAAAATCATTGCTCTGGCACAGTCGGCGCATCTGGACATCAGCGGGATAGAGTTGGTGGACGTCGCGCACAGCCATGCTGCGGCAGAAAAAGCGGTTGCCATGGCTGCGGGTGGAGAGGTCGAGGCGCTCATGAAGGGCAGCCTGCATACCGATGAGCTGATGCATGCCGTAGTCAATTGTGCCGCCTTGAGAACGAAACGCAGGTTATCTCATGTGTTTCATTTGGATGTGCCGATGTACCACAAGGTGTTGCTGTTGACGGATGCCGCGCTGAATATTGCGCCAAACCTGCTTGAAAAAGCCGACATTCTACAAAATGTGATTGACCTTGCGCATGTCTTGAATATCAGCGAGCCGAAAGTGGCGATCCTGTCGGCGGTAGAAACCATTACCCCGCAAATTGCATCCACCATTGACGCCGCGGCATTGTGCAAAATGGTACAGAGAAAGCAGATTACAGGGGCGATTGTCGATGGGCCGCTGGCTTTTGATAATGCTATTTCTGCCGAGGCGGCGCGTATCAAGGATATTGATTCAGCGGTCGCAGGACACGCTGATATTTTGATGGTGCCGGACCTGGAATCCGGCAATATGCTGGCCAAACAGCTTGAATACCTGGCCGGCGCATCCAGTTGCGGTGTGGTTCTCGGTGCCCGCGTGCCGATCGCGTTAACCAGTCGCGCCGATGGCGCCGCATCTCGTGTGGCATCAGCGGCATTGGTTAAGTTGCTCGCGCATCAATATCGGAAGCTGGCACCATGAGTCAAGCGACAACAGCAATTCTGTCGGTTAATTCCGGTTCATCATCGATCAAGTTCGCGCTTTATCCTTGTGTGGTAAATGGCGTTGCAGCCGCTACCCTGACGGGTGTGGTGGAGGGGTTGGAGCCAGGTGGCACGGTGCAAATCAGCGTTAAGAGTGGGCTGCAAAAAGAATCTCACTCTTTGCCTGCCAGCTCCGCCGATCCGTTTGAGCATGCTTTGATGTCCTTGCGGAAATTGATCGTAGCGTACACCAGCACTGTGCAGGTGATAGCGGTGGCACATAGGATTGTGCATGGTGGTGATCGGTATGCCGATTCAGTACAGGTAGACGACGAAGTGTTGGCGTATCTGCATACACTGGATTCGCTGGCTCCGTTACATCAGCCGCATAATCTTGCGGGTGTCACTGCTTTCCAGCGCGCCTATCCCGAGGTGCCGCAGATTGCTTGTTTCGATACGGGTTTTCATGTCGATTTGCCTGAGTTGGAACGGGTACTTCCCATACCTAAAGCATTGCGCGACACAGGTATCCGACGTTATGGGTTTCATGGTTTGTCTTTCCGCTATGTAGCGGCTTGTCTGGCCGAACAGACGTCGCGTGCCAGTGAGCGTGTCGTGATGGCACATTTAGGTAATGGAGCCAGTCTATGCGGCATGCTGGGTGGCAAGAGTCAGGCCACAACCATGGGGTTTTCGGCGCTGGACGGCCTGATGATGGGTACGCGTTGCGGTGCACTTGATCCGGGTGTTTTGTTGCATTTACTGCGACAAGGCTGGGATCTTGAAAGAATTGAAACTACCTTGTATAAAGAATCGGGCTTGCTGGGAGTCTCAGGTATCTCTGCGGATATGCGTACTTTACGCGCCAGCAAGCTCACATCGGCAGCATTCGCCATAGACTTGTTCACTCATCGCTTAGTGCGCGAGTGTGGTGCCATGACCGCGTGCATAGGCGGCATCGATGTGCTGGCATTTACCGGAGGTATCGGTGAACACGACGTAGTCTTGCGCCAACAAACCTGTGCTGCGCTCGGCTATCTTGGTTTGTGTCTTGATGCCACGCTCAATCAATCCGCTACTGGCGAAACGATTCAGGCGATTCATGCTTCAGATAGCACGGTAGAAATATGGGTAGTCCCTACCGACGAAGGTCGGGTTGCTGCACTGGATGCCAGCAAACGAATACGATGGATTGCAGAAAAGAAATAAAGTGTGCCGATAATTTTTACACCAACTGATTTCAATGATCAATGAGATCTCAGTTAAGCGAAAACTGAGCCAGTTTCTTAGTGGGTGTTTGATTTGCCGGTATAGCAAATGTTTAATGTTGCATGTACGATTTTTGGTCGAAGGTATTAAATATAAGAACGTCTACAAAGAAACAATTACTCAAAAAAAAGAAAGTGCATATAGCCAACACATTAGTGCTGCAGCATGTCGGTCCGTCTGCCAAACACTTACCGCTGCAGCGCTCCATTCCCTCGGTTAAATGCTACCTTAACAGCCATCCTGATTGGTCTTGTTCTAAGGCGCGTGGCAATGCACTTCAAGACCTGACTAGTAGTTCGCCAGAACTGGCCACAGTTTGAAGGGACGGGTGATTTATCCTGCCCGTATTTGTTATGCAAGCACCGGCGTGATAATTAAGGACGTTATTTTTTGGTTGCGTTCATACGAGTGCTTGAAAATTCACGTGTGGTTTGAAACTAGAGCCAAAACGATGGGGGGAGGACACAAACACCACCTTGTCGGAATTCAGCTGCAGATGTATTCGATCACTTGTTCATCACGCAGCAAAAAAATAGCACACCTTTTCGGTATCGATAATTCCCATCTCCCATTGGTTTACTGGCCGGCATGGTAAAACATGATCCGCTAAATCTGAAGCGTTTTCTTGCGAAAGAAGAGGGCGTCGACGGGCGTATTCCGATTTCATTTCAGAAGCGCCGATAATATTGCCGGGATTGATTGAGAGCGTGTCGAGTATTTTTACATTTGTATCGGAAAGCTTGACTTTATGTACGGCAATTAGTCATAACCATTTGATTGTTATAGATAATTTAAGTATGGCATAGCATTTGCTTAATGGAAGACAGAGCCTATATGCGACTGTGAATAACCACTGAGGCGTGGGCCACTAAATATCTGGAGAATATTATGAAACTTGGCACTATTTTGAAAAAAGGTATCCTTGGACTTGCAGTGGCATTCGGCGCAGCGAGTGCCTATGCCGCCCCTATTCCTGCTTTTGGTCTTACTGGCTCAGGTCCGATAGAAATAAAATTCACTGGATTCACCGCTCCAAGCGCAGCTGGCGGGGGGGCCGGGACAGGATTAGAGTCAACCTTCGGCGCTGGTTACGTGGGTGATATTCACGACCAAAATAACGCATCCAATATTTTCTGGCAACCAGGCAATGCTACTGGATCTATATCATATATGTTGTGGGGCATGTCTGATATCAGCAGCACTCCGTCGTTAGGCGGTTTCGATCTGTTCAATAAAGGCTGTACAGTTGGACCGAACTGCGATGGTAATATTCATATTTCTTTTTACTTGGATAATACCACTGCGATGGGCGGTACTAACCCTGGATTTGCTGGTGCTGGCAGTGTCAGCCCAGGCGACAGGGTTGGCAACGCTCTCGGCGGCCTGACTGATACTGCGCTTTTGATGGATTGGATCATGGTGCCGGGTGTAGTTATCGGCGATCCTACCACTACAATGTTTCAACATGTTAATTCAATAACTCTTCCGGCGACTGGTAACGGTAGCTTCTATGCTGAATGTGCCTCTGGTCCAGCATGTGCGACATTTAAGCAACCTGGAGCAGACTTTTTCGGTGTATTCACACTTAAAGATAACTCTCTTACTACTAGCGGTTCGAATGGCTGGCTCGGTGCAATTGCCGATCCTGTGATTGGGACTGCAGTTCCTGAGCCAGCGACAATATTATTGTTCGCTGTCGGTTTGCTCGGTTTGGCTGGCACCGCACGTCGCAGAAAGTTTTAATTGTCTGTTGTGCAAAGTAAAAAAACCGTCGCAATCTGCGGCGGTTTTTTTTGCCCTGACCACTTGTAGGATGCACAATGCGCTTATTACGTGAATTTAAATTGTTCGTCTAGGCGCGTCAATCAGTTTGGACTTGTGATTATGAATTTGAATACCACATCAGCTTTTAGAATTTAGCTACGATCATATTTCAAAAACATTAATTTTCCTCATCCGAATAAACACCCAGATATACATTCGATCAAACATCAAATTTTTAAAAAATTCATTTATGACAATAAAATACTTTAAGTTTAGTATATGCTGATCTTTGACTGAATTGATAAAATGAGATTATTAGGTGAGTGTAAAACGAGTGATTGATTTGATTAACCCTTCATGCATTTGCATGTAGAAGATCAAGAAAATAATTTGTTTTGGACGATCTCATCGATAGAGCCGAATAATTTCTAAAAACACCTACTTGGAGGATTTATTATGTCAACCCAATTTGATTATGATACTTTTGTAACCCGCAATAAAGGTTATGTTGCTGAGGCGACCCAACAAAAAATTAAGACGTCTACTCTACTTATTGCTGGATGCGGCATTGGTAGTAGTGTTGCAGTTTGTGCAGCACGAATGGGTTTCTGTAACTTTATTTTGGTCGATGGCGACGTGGTGGATGCGCATAATCTCAATCGGCAGTTTTATGATTTTGAGGATATTGGGAATCCAAAAGTAGATGGGCTGAAAGATAAGATCTTACGCATCAATCCTGACGCAAAGGTTGAAGCGATCAATACCTATCTTGATAAGAATAATACCGATGAAATTGTAAAAAAAGCCGATATTATTTTTGATACGGTCGACTTTCTTGATCTCGACGCAATCTTGGGCCTTCATATAGCAGCAAAAAAACATCATGCCGAATTATTCACCGCACTCTCTATTGGGTACGGCGCTGGTGTACTTTACTTTCCGGCTAATTCCAATATTTCATTGGTTGATTTTATGGAAAACGATATACAGAGAGCAAAAAAAGAAGGTGATGGGAGTTATGCCAATGTGTTTTCTAAAATTATGGGGCGTATTGGCGCACATCTTGATCAACAGGTTGTAGAGCAAGTGGCGAAAGCATTGACTATCATGGAAGATGGTAAGCCTTGTCCTGCATCACAAATTGCCGTTGGCAGTTTCACTATTGCAGCAATGGCCGTCTCGATGATGCACGATGTTCTTGCCGGACTGCCAGTTCCAACTGCGCCCAATATGGTGGTACATAGCTTTAGAAATCATGAAACAAAGCTGATTAATGTCTCAGAATAAACATTGCTATTAATTCAAATAAGCTGATACCTTGATATGACTACTTTATCTTTGTAATTGAAATCAGCTTACTGTTTTTTGAAAAATCGGCGAATTATTTTATCGGTGAATACTCTTAACAATACCAACGGAGGAATTGGCTCATCCGTAAACCATGCGGCTAAGAATTTATTTTCCTTGTGTAACCTTGCATATAATTCGTTAATGTCAAGAATAAAAGGCGTTACCGGCCCATAGTAATCGGTCTGGGGTCCAATGCGTACAAAAGGAAAACCCATCTTATCCAGAGAACGCGCCAATGAGCGCTCCATGGCAGCATAGAAGTATCGAACTCCATTCTGACGACTGTATCTGTAAATTTCGCGATAAAGGCCTAGCAACAGCATTGGGCTGTTACCTTCCCGTTTTTTTCCATCGCTGTGTGGCTTGATCGAGGTAACGCTCCCTTTTTCAAAAAAATCACGGGACACACCTTCCATTGAATCCCCGCGACGGCGCCTGTGCGTTTTTCTTACTACCAGTCTGGAAATCTCTCCACACTGCTCTCTTGGCGGCATTACGAAGTCTTCAAAGACGCTACAGTGGCTTTGAAATGGATAGGGTAGATTGTCGGGCGGTTGCACTAGCCTGACGGTGCCAATAATAGAGTCATCTAAGGTGAACGCTGCGAAATGTGCCGAACATGCGTCATATTCATCACTCTCTAAACCATTTTGAAATTCTTCTGTGGGGAGGTAATGACATTCAAGACAATACACTTCATAACGAAGTGCAAAAATCTCTTTAAGCAATTCAGACTGAAGGTTGTTTTGCAATTCCTTACGAAATTTAAAGTAAGGAACCAATAAATCCCGTTTGCCTAATAGTGTCTGGATTAACATTACCTAGCCCCAATATATTGGGTCACGTAGCGGCCAATACAGCCATCGCTCCGTAACAAATCAACAAAAAAACCATTGTTTAGCGCATTAATATATTCGGTGTGTCCACTAACTTTCTGTGAAACGGATGCGTTGATTTTTGAAACAAGTTCATCACATTTTTAACATAGTTCATCGCATTCAAATGCGGTGTAATTTACCCGATATTTTTCAACGGTTCTTCCGCTTTCATTATAGACTGCGGCAACCAAGGATACATTGTCGCAAAATATAATAACTATCGAAGTTAGGATAAACTGTTGGCGCTAAATAATTTCTTTCTCATTCAACGAATTTTAGTTTCGTTTATATGCTTCAAAATGAGATGTTTCACGCCAGTAGTAATTTGAATTTGGTAACTATTTTAAACTACATCAAAATAATGTCGTATTGTTCCTGAGGGAAGACATTTTCTACTTGCAGAGAAATTGGCTTGCCGATGAAATCACCCAACATCGCTAAATGTTGCGATTCTTCTTCTAGAAACATATCGACCACGATTTGCGACGCCATGATGCGGAATTCACGCGGATTAAATTGTTTGGCTTCGCGTAATAACTCGCGCAGAATTTCGTAGCAGATAGTGCGAGCGGTCTTGACTTGACCTTTGCCGGCGCATGCAGGGCAGGGTTCACAGAGTACATGTGCTAGTGATTCACGAGTGCGTTTGCGGGTGACTTCGACTAACCCCAATGCAGAAAAACCGGATACCGATAACTTGGTACGGTCGCGTGATAAGGCTTTATTGAGTTCCGCCAGAACCGCTGCTTTATGCTCTTCATTCTCCATGTCGATGATGTCGAGAATGATGATCCCACCCAGATTGCGCAGACGTAGTTGGCGTGCAATCGCATGGGCAGCTTCTAAATTAGTCTTGAAGATAGTGTCGTCGAAATTGCGTCCTGCCACAAAACTACCCGTATTTACGTCTATCGTGGTCATCGCTTCGGTTTGATCGATGATGAGATAGCCACCAGACTTAAGGTTAACCCGGCGACCCAGAGCTCGCTCAATTTCTTCTTCTACACCATACAGATCGAATAACGGGCGCTCGCCGGTATAGTGCTGTAGTTTGGGTAATACCGATGGAGTGTAGGTTTTACCAAACTCTTGCAACATCAAATGATTTTCTCTCGAATCGACTTGGATACTGTCAGTTTCTTCATTGACGAAATCACGCAAGACCCGCTGCGCCAGATTGAGATCTTGATGCAGTAACGTAGTGCTTGGTTGAGTTTTTGCGAGCTGGGTAATGGTAGACCAAGTGCGGCGCAAATATTCAACGTCGGATTTAAGATCTTGATCTGAGGCATCTTCTGCCATTGTGCGGACGATGAACCCGCCTTTTTCATCTGGCTGTTGCAGACTCTTCACCCGAGTACGCAAGGCTTCACGCTCTGCTTCGTTTTCTATCCTTTGTGAAATGCCTATGTGTGAATCTTGGGGCAGATATACCAGCATGCGTCCTGCGATAGAAATTTGAGTAGAAAGCCGTGCACCCTTGGTGCCTATAGGGTCTTTGACGACCTGAACGGTGACCGATTGACCGTCATAAAGCAGTTTTTCTATCGGCGTCAGTACATTATTATTGCCGCCGTTACCATCTTGTGCGCGTGCATCCCAGATATCGGCAACATGCAGAAAAGCAGCGCGCTCAAGTCCAATGTCAATAAATGCAGATTGCATACCAGGCAAAACACGCACTACTTTACCCAGATAAACATTGCCAACTAATCCACGGGATAGCGTGCGTTCGATATGAAGTTCTTGTACCGCACCCTGAAAAATGAGGGCAACGCGGGTTTCTTGCGGGGTGATGTTGATGAGGAGATTTTCGCTCATAAATTAAAAAATTAGGGGAGTCGGATCCCTGCCTGCCGTAACAAATTTGTAGTCTCAAACAAGGGTAGACCCATGATGCCAGAATAACTACCACTGATGTGAGAAATAAAGCGCGCAGCAAGCCCCTGTATGCCATATCCACCTGCTTTGTCATAGGGTTCTTGAGTGCTGCAATAGGCGAGTATTTGCTCATCGCTTAAGGCTGAAAAAGTGACCTCCGATGATTGCGTACAGTGGAAACTATTGTTCTGGTAGTGCACTGCCAAACTGGTGAGTACCTGATGGGTATTGCCAGATAGCTGTCTTAACATGCTGATGGCTTCCTCTTGATTGGCTGGTTTTCCCAAAATTTGTTGATTGATCACTACCGTAGTGTCGGCTGCTAGCACGGGTCGAAGTGGCAATTTACGGATCTGGATGATATCCCAAGCTGCGCTGGCTTTTTCTTGTGTAACTCGTGCAACGTAGGCTTCTGGACGCTCATCAGGCAATACCACTTCTGTTACATCAGGTCCACGTGGCATCGCATCACGCAGCAGCAATAAATCAAATTCGATGCCGACCTGACGGAGTAGTTCGCGGCGACGCGGGCTTTTTGAGGCAAGATAGATCTTATTTTGATTGAGAACCATATATCTTTCTGCATTGGATCTTGACACTGCTTATCATATTCGACGCATCAGACTCGCCGCAACATAGTCGATGAATCATCGTTGAAGAATCATCGTTGAAGAATCAGGCTCTATGATAAGGATGATTTTGGGTAATTGACCACGCGCGGTATAGCTGTTCTGCCAATAATACGCGCACCATGCCGTGCGGTAAAGTCAGGCTGGAAATACGTATCAGCATATCTGCTTTAGATTTGAATTGCGTATCCAGGCCATCAGCTCCACCGATGACAAACACGACGTCTCGCCCGTCTTGCTGCCATAGAGTCAGGTGCTGTGAGAGCGCCATTGAGGTGAGGTCTTTGCCATGTTCATCTAATGCAATGATGCGCGCATTTTTGGGGATGACGGCTTCTATTTTGCTGCTTTCCAGCGCCATCACGGTTTCTGCTGTTTTACTGCCGGAGCGCTCTATGGGTTTGATTTCTTTGAGGTGAACCCGACATTCAGGAGGCATACGTTTGACGTATTCCTGATAACCGGTTTCTATCCAGGCGGGCATTTTATGACCAACGGCGGCGATGATTAGCTGCATGGGGGATATGGCTGAAGAAAAATTTGGGAATGGATAGTCAGTTGCTACAGGAATATCCAGATATTACTTAAAGACACTAAACAAGACCAGTAACATAGAGAATGCTGCTGGTCTTGTTGTCGATGTATTCATGTTATTTTTACACTAAATAAAAACAACATCAAGGCGAAACTTACTCAGCTGTCTTGCGACGTGTCGTGGCACGCTTGGTTGCCGCTTGCTTGGCCGAGGCCGTTGCTGTTTTGGTCGAGGCAACTTTGACGCGCGCGCCAGCAGGTGTCTTGACGCGTGGTTTTTTAACCGCAGGCGCAGTGCTGGAACTGGTGGTGCCGGCAGTTTTACTGACGGCGGTCTTGCGTGCAGGTTTCGCTGGTGCGGCATCGGTCGCTGCCTTGGTAGCGCGAGGCTTGCGTACCGGCTTCTTCACGTCATCATCCAGGGTAGTCTGGATCGCCATCATATCTGGTGTGACTTCGACTGGTGCGGCCTTGCTGCGACTAGCGCGTTTGGGTTTATCTTCCACTTCAGTATCATCTTCAGACGCTTTAGCCAATCCCTTGGATACCCGTTTGGCGGCGCCAAATTTAACTTCCTTGTCGCCCCAGAGTTCTTCCAATCGATAGTAGGCGCGAATGGCTGGTTGCATGATGTGGACAACCATGTCGCCCAAATCGACCAGTACCCATTCGCCGGTTGTTTCACCTTCCATACCAACGATATTGCCGCCGTTTTCTTTGACCATGTCACGCACTGAGGCAGCGAGTGCCTTGGTTTGACGGTTGGAGGTACCGGAAGCAATCGCTACGCGATCAAACAAACTGGTGAGATGCATTGTGTCAAATACTTGAATGTCTTGTGCTTTCACGTCTTCGAGCGCTTCGACGACTAAGGCTTGTAGTTTTTTAATGTCCATATTTTCTGTACTTATCTGTATAAATGATGTTGTTGGATATAGTCTAACACCTTGGGTGGTATTAGCGATGTTGTTTGCTGTGTTTGCTGTAATTCGTGCCGGATGCTGGTGGCCGATACATCCCATGCTAGACCTTGCGCCAAATACGATTTACCTGCTGGCAGATTCCGTATTTCTTCCAGTGTTCCCGCTCTTTGACACCATTCCTGCGCTACGTCTTGGTCAAGACTGTCTTGGTCCAGTGCAAAACCTGGCCGTGATGCAGCGCATATGTGTGCTAAGTCGAACAGTTGCCGCCACTGTCTCCAGCTTGACAGGTTTCGCAACTGATCCGCACCGATCAAAAAAACAAGGGAAGTAGCTGGTCCTAATTCCGCACGCATATTGCCCAAGGTATTGATAGTAAAGCTAGCTTCTTGCTGTTCTGCTCGTTTGATTTCTTGTTGGTCGATCAGTACAGGTAAGTCAAAACCAGATTCGAAAGCCAGTCGCAACATCTGGATACGTTGTTCCGCGTTGGCAATTAAACGATTTTTTTGCCAAGGCTGACCTGCAGGTACAAGACGTAACTCTTGCGGTTGCAGTCGTTTTACAAAATGCTGTGCCAGCGCGACATGTCCCTGATGTACCGGATCAAAGCTGCCGCCCAGTACCAATACACAGCGATGTGGGTTTATACCCATTCCTTATGCGCCAAAAAATCTGTTGCAAGTCTGGCTTCAGCACTGCCGGATTCTGGTTGCCAGTCATAACGCCATTTGGCGGTAGGTGGCATGGACATCAGTATGGATTCTGTCCTGCCACCAGATTGAAGACCAAATAGTGTGCCACGGTCAAACACCAGATTAAATTCTACATAGCGGCCATGACGATAGGCCTGAAAATCTCGCTCGCGTTCACCATAGGCGATATCCATACGTTTTTCAAGGATGGGACGATATGCGGCGAGAAACGCATCGCCGACACTTTTTGTCATCGCAAAGCTAGAGTCAAAATCGAGCTCGTTGAAATCATCAAAAAAGATGCCGCCGACACCGCGCGCTTCTTTGCGGTGCTTCAGGTAAAAATATTCGTCGCACCATTTTTTGAAGCGTGGGTGTAAATCTGTAGCGAATGGACTAAGTGCGTCTTTACACGTTTGGTGAAAATGCCGGGCATCTTCGCTAAAACCATAATAAGGCGTCAGATCCATGCCTCCGCCAAACCACCATACTGCCGGCGTGCCTTCTGCATAGGTGGTAAAAAAGCGTACATTCATATGTACAGTAGGCGCGTATGGATTGCGTGGATGCAGCACCAATGATACGCCCATTGCCTCCCATTTTCTGCCTGCGAGCTCAGGCCGACTGGCCGCCGCAGAAGGAGGTAGGCTACTTCCCATGACATGAGAAAAATTCACGCCGCCGCGTTCAAAGACATTACCTTCTTCGATCACGCGTGAGATGCCTCCGCCGCCTTCCGGGCGTTCCCAGCTATCTGTCAAAAATGCTTGACCGTCAAGCGCCTCCATCGCAGCCACTATACGTGATTGCAAATTTAACAGATAGTTTTTTACGGCAGCGGAATCGGTCATTAATTTTTTAACAGTTAGTGTTTTTTATTCAGTGCACGCCAGCCAATATCGCGGCGGTATTGCGCACCTTGAAAGCGGATTTTCTCTACCCCCTCATAAGCATGTTTTTGTGCCAGTTTGACGGTGTCACCCAGTCCGACTACGCACAATACACGACCACCATTGGTCGTCAATTGTTTCTCAATCAGCGTCGTCCCGGCATGAAAAGTAATGCAGTCGGCGGTTTCTTCAGGTATGCCTGAGATGACATCGCCTTTGCGCGGGTCATCCGGATAGCCTGCTGCTGCCATGACGACTCCCATCGCGGTGCGCCGGTCCCATTCCAGTTCTATGGTGTCGAGCGTGCCATTTACCGCATGCTCCATCACTGTGACCAGATCGGTTTTCAGACGCGCCATGATCGGTTGCGTTTCAGGATCGCCCATGCGGCAATTGAATTCCAGCGTCTTTGGGTTACCGTGCTCGTCGATCATTAAGCCCGCATACAGAAAACCGGTAAAGACGATGCCATCTTTAGCCATCCCTTGTACTGTCGGCTGGATGATTTCACGCATGACGCGGGCGTGCAATTGCGGTGTCACAATAGGCGCAGGTGAGTAAGCGCCCATGCCACCGGTATTCGGGCCCTGATCATCGTCGAGTAAACGTTTGTGATCCTGGCTGGTGGCCAATGGCAAAATGTTTTTGCCATCGACCATGACGATGAAACTGGCTTCTTCGCCGGCTAAAAATTCTTCAATCACGACGCGTGCACCGGCGTCGCCTAATTTATTGTCAGACAGCATCATGTCGACTGCGGCGTGTGCGTCGTCTAATGTCATCGCCACGACCACGCCCTTGCCAGCCGCCAGACCATCCGCCTTGATGACGATAGGCGCGCCTTTTTGACTGATATAGGCGTGTGCCGCTTGCAGGTCCGAAAAGGTTTGATATTCTGCGGTTGGAATAGCATGCTTATGCATGAATGCCTTGGCAAAATCTTTCGAGCTTTCTAGTTGCGCGGCTTCTTTAGTGGGGCCGAAAATCTTCAAACCCTTGTCACGAAAAATATTCACTATGCCGGCTGCCAGAGGGACTTCCGGGCCGACTACCGTGATACCAATTTGTTCCTGAATGGCAAATTCAGCCAAGGCTAAGGGATCACTAAGCGGAATATTGATTAAGTGAGGATTTAGCGCTGTACCGCCGTTGCCTGGGGCAACAAAGACACTCTGAATCCGTTCAGATTGTGTCAATTTCCAAGCCAGTGCATGTTCACGACCACCGGAGCCGACCACGAGAATTTTCATATTGCGCTCTTGTTATTTCTAAACGATTCGTTCTGAATTACTTTTCAACTTATTCTTCGATTTAATCTGCAGCTTAATCTTCGAGTATTGCGTTGGTATACACTTCCTGAACATCGTCCAGATTTTCCAGCGCATCGATCAATTTTTGCATTTTTACTGCATCGTCACCAGCAAACACGGTTTCAGTTTGCGGTTTCATAATGACTTCTGCCATTTCTGATTTGAACCCGGCTTTTTCCAGTGCATCCTTGACTGCCGATAAATCGTGCGGTGGCGTCAGCACTTCAATGCCACCCTCGTCATCCGTCGTGACATCATCGGCACCCGCTTCTAAGGCGGCTTCCATCAACGCGTCTTCATTGGTGCCCGGAGCAAAAAATAGCTGACCGCAATGCGTGAACAGGTAGGCGACGGAGCCTTCGTTGCCCATATTGCCGCCGTTCTTGTTGAAAGCATTGCGTACCTCAGCGACGGTGCGGACCCGATTGTCGGTCATGCAGTCAACGATGATTGCCGCGCCGCCTATGCCGTAACCTTCATAGCGGACTTCTTCATAGTTGGCACCTTCCAGCAGGCCGGCACCGCGCTGTATTGCGCGCGTGACGTTTTCTTTCGGCATGTTGGCGTCGGCGGCTTTATCTACTGAAAGGCGCAAACGCGGATTAGTGGCGATGTCGTCGCCGCCCATGCGTGCTGCAACCGTAATTTCTTTAATCAAGCGCGTCCAGACCTTGCCACGTTTGGCATCGGTCGCTGCTTTTTTATGCTTGATGTTGGCCCATTTGCTGTGTCCTGCCATGATCACTCTCTCTGGTTTTGCAATAGTTCACCATAGCCTACCACTTACGCTGGCAATTTTACTTAGCTTTGGTTTTATAATGAAGGGCGCTATTCTAACATATTGATTTTATTCAAATTCCATAAAAGAATGTAGAAAACCATGTCGAAACCCTTGTTAATAGCAAAAACGATTGCCAAAAATCAAACTATTGAATTAAATTTATTGTCCGACTGGGCTAATCGTCATGGCTGTATTACCGGCGCGACTGGCACGGGAAAGACAGTGACCCTGCAAGTAATGGCGCAGGCGTTTTCCAGTATCGGCGTGCCCGTGTTTATGGCAGACGTCAAGGGGGATTTGTCCGGGATGGCCCATGCGGGGCAGCTTTCGCCAAAAATGCAGCAACGTTGTGAACAGTTGGCCATTGAAGAGCCGCTATGGCAGGCTTGCCCCGTCACTTTCTGGGATGTCTTCGGCAAGCAAGGGCATCCGGTGCGCGCCACGATTTCGGATCTCGGCCCTTTACTGTTAAGCCGCATGCTCAACCTGAATGAAACGCAGGCCGGTGTGATGCAACTGGCGTTTAAAATCGCCGATGACAATGGCTTGCTGTTGCTTGATACCAAAGATCTGCGCGCCATGCTGCAGCATCTCGGGGAGAATGCGAGCGAATACCAAACTGAATACGGCAATATTTCAGCGGCCAGCATCGGTGCGATACAACGTGGTTTATTGGCAGTTTCAGAGCAGGGCGGCGATCAGTTTTTTGGCGAGCCGATGCTCAATCTGGATGATATGCTGCAAACCGACGCCAACGGCAAAGGTGTGATCAACATTCTGGCAGCCGATCAGTTGTTGCAGGCGCCCAGGCTGTATTCCACCTTTTTACTCTGGATGCTGTCTGAGCTGTATGAACATTTGCCTGAAGTGGGTGATCTGGATCAGCCCAAAATGGTTTTTTTCTTCGATGAAGCGCATCTGTTATTTGATGAGGCGCCCAAGATCCTGCTGCAAAAAATCGAACAAGTGGTGCGCCTGATCCGTTCTAAAGGGGTGGGCGTGTATTTTGTGACGCAAAACCCGCTGGATATTCCCGATACGGTGCTGGGCCAGTTAGGCAATCGCGTGCAGCATGCGCTACGCGCCTATACTCCGCGTGACCAAAAAGCCGTGCAGGCAGCGGCCGAAACATTCCGCCCCAATCCTGATATTGATACGGCGCAAGTCATCGGTGAACTCGGTGTCGGTGAAGCCTTGATTTCTTTTCTGGATGAGAAAGGCCGGCCGGCTATCGTGCAACGGGGTTTTATCTTGCCGCCGGCGTCGCAAATCGGGCCGATTAGCATGGAAGAGCGCCAAAAAATCATTGCCAACTCAATCGTGGCCGGGGTTTACGAAAAAGCGGTGGATAGAGATTCCGCCTATGAAAAGCTGAAAGGGCGAGTTGCCGCCAGTGCCGCCTCGCACAGCGACGTTCAGGCCAGCTCTGCCAATAATGGCAGCAATGACATTAATGGCTGGGGGCATTCTTCTGGTCAGGCAGCGCCAAGCCAGGCATTGCCACCGCAACCCGCTCCGAGAACACAACAAGCGCCACCAGCGCCACCAGCGCCACCAGCGCCAGAACAGGAGGGGGGAATTGGCGAGGCATTGAACGGGATGTTTGGCAATTTATTTGGTGCCGGTAACGGTGTCCGTCGTAAAGATAACGTGGCCGAAACCATGGTCAAATCGGCGGTACGTACGATGGGCTCACAAGTCGGGCGAGAAATCATCCGTGGCGTACTTGGTTCAATCTTGAAAAAGCGCTAGGATTGACCTGGCAATACAGGTAGTTTGAAATCCCAATAGTGGGCGGCCGGAGGCGCATATCCCATGCGGGTCTCCAGCCACTCTGGCCTGCGGGCCGCATGGGATATGCGCGCTGGGCCAGTGCCTGTTTTGGAATTTTTTGATCCCTGTATTCAGCACCTGCACAGCTTAAATTTCAGTTCGTTTCTCTATAATGCGCCGGACGCAGTCTGATTTTAGCCTTTACAATGAAGGCCATGAACTCATCCCCCCAACATCTACACGACAGGCAGCAATACCTGATCGGTCTGGCGATAGCGATTTCTGGTGCTATTTTGTTTTCTACCAAGGCGATTGTGGCCAAGCTGATTTATCGCTATCAGGTCGATGCGGTGACGCTGATTGCCTTCCGCATGTTGTTTTCTCTGCCAGTTTTTGCCATGATTGCGCTCTGGCAGGCACGTCAGGGCCCACGCCTGTCTGGCACTGATCGCTGGCGTCTGGTCGGCTTGGGCCTGGTCGGTTATTACTTGTCCAGTTTTCTCGACTTTCTCGGCTTGCAATACATTACGGCCGGGCTTGAACGCTTGATTCTTTTCTTGACGCCTTCTTTCGTGCTATTGATTTCTGCCATTTTTTTGAAGCGCAACGTGCGCATGCTTGAATGGGCTGCGCTGGGGGTTTCTTATCTGGGTATCGTGCTGGTTTTTGTGCATGACCTGAAATTCGGCGGTGATAAAGTCATGCTTGGCTCGGTGCTGGTGCTGGGGGCGGCGATGTCGTATGCTATGTATCTGATTCAATCTGGCCAACTAGTGTTACGTCTTGGTTCGCTACGTTTGGTGTCGTATGCCATGTGCGTCTCTAGTGCGGCTTGCATCGGACAATTTTTTGTCTTGCGCCCAGCGTCCTTTCTGATACAGCCCGCTGCCGTGTATTGGCTGTCGCTGGTGAATGCGATTTTTTGTACCGTATTGCCGGTGTTTCTGACCATGTTCGCGGTGCAGCGAATAGGTGCCGCCACCGCATCTCAGGCCGGTATGATAGGGCCAGTCTCTACCTTATTTTTAGGCGCATTATTTTTGAATGAAGCCGTGACTAGTTGGCAATTGGCAGGTACGGCGCTGGTGATTACCGGTATGTATTTATTGAGTAAAAAAATAGACACAAGCAGAAAATAATCCAAGGAATATCATGACAAAAATTATCAGAATGCAGCAAGTTGGCGGGCCAGAGGTCATGGAGTATGTTGATGTCGATCTGCCGGCACCGGGAGCGGGTGAAGCCTTAGTGCTGCATAAGGCTTGTGGCTTGAATTTTATAGATGTGTATTTTCGTACCGGCTTGTATCCTCAGCCCTTGCCTGCTGGCTTGGGTATGGAGGGGGCTGGGATCGTTGAGGCGGTAGGGCCGGGCGTTAGCCATGTCAAGCCGGGCGACCGGGTTGCCTACGCTGGCCGGCCTATCGGTGCTTACGCCGAAGCACGTGTGATGCCGGTTGATAATTTGGTGAAACTGCCCGATAGCATCAGTTTTGAGACGGCTGCGGCAATGATGTTGCAGGGCTTGACCGTACAATATCTGTTTCACCGGACTTTCCCGCTGAAAGGTGGGGAGACAATTTTGTTTCATGCAGCAGCGGGCGGGGTTGGTCTGATCGCTTGCCAATGGGCGCGGGCAATCGGCGTGACCATGATAGGCACCGTAGGCTCGGATGAAAAAGGTGAATTGGCCAAAGCGCACGGCTGCACCCATGTGATCAACTACAATACCGAAAATTTTGCCAGGCGTGTCCGCGAGATTACCGAAGGTAAGGGCGTTCCGGTGGTCTATGATTCTATCGGCAAGGATACTTTTATTGGCTCACTCGATTGCCTGGCACCTCTGGGAATGATGGTGAGTTTTGGCAATGCTTCTGGCCCGGTGCCAGAATTTAGTTTACATGAGTTGGCTTCCCGTGGCTCTTTGTTTATTACACGGCCAAGCCTGATGAACTATACCGCCAAAAGGTCGGATCTGGAGCAAATGGCGGCCCAGCTATTTGGCATGATAGAAAGCGGCAAGATCAAAGTTGACATTCGCCAAACTTACCCCTTAAGGGAGGTGGCGCAGGCACATCGCGATCTTGAGGCACGAAAAACAACAGGTTCGACTATTCTCATTCCGTAAGACAACAGTTTTCGCCGCTGCCCAGCTAGTGTCGGTTAACATCGGCGAATCGAAATACCACGTCAGCAGACATAAAATGAACCAAAAACAGCAAGCACCCGAACAATTACCCAAATCGGCGACGGGCAAGGATGATAGCCCTAAATTTGGCCGGTTATTGATCGTCCTCTTTTTTGCGGTCGCTCTCATCGTATTTATTACGTTTGCGACTGAAGCTTATTATTCCAACTGATCAAAGCATTCCCCCTCATCATCATCCGCCAGGCAAATAAATGGATACGAAACCATTACATAATTCGGTAAAAAAAAGCGAATTTTCCAGCTCCAGTCGCTTGTTGATTTTACAAGGTCTGGTGCCGATTGCGTCTCATTTAGTTTCCTCCCAGCTGGAAGCGTTTTCTGCACGCCTGACAGAAGCACTCTTTAAACTTTCTGACCAGACCATCCGGCCCGAAGAGGCGGCGAATAGCTTTCACGCATATCAGCTATTGAAGAAAAACAACACGGCTTTTTATCGGCTGGTCGCTGGAAAAATCAACGCTGCATTGATAAAAGAAGTGAGTACCGCGAATACCAAAAAAAATACCAAAAAAGAAGAGAGCCCGCAAGATTTTTCGCTCGTCACCTTTGAGGAAATGGAAAGCAAGGTATTAATACGTAATCTGAGTCAAGCCTTGGAAGTCAATAATGCCGAAATTCTGGTGGCACTCAATATTCGTATCGGTAACGTGCTGAGAAGCACCCCGATCAGCATTTCGCAAAATCCATTCCGGCCAGATATATTTGTCAATGCCGTATATCAGGCATGGATGGAATTTGATGCCACTCCGGAGGCACATCATCTGGTTTTACGCTTGTTGCAGCCAGATATATTTTTGCAGCTAAAACCGATTTTGGAAGAGGTCAATGAAGCCTTGATCGCGCGCGGGATACTGCCAGATATCAGTGATGTGTACCGGGGCAAGAGCAAAGGCGGTGAACCGACTCGGTCAGACGAACTGGATGAGCGTGACCCCTATTTGCACAATAAACTCAGAAGTATTTTTTCGGGGCAGCCGGTACCCGGTATCGGCAAGAGAACCGCCGGTGGTCTGGAGTGGACGGGATCAGGAAGTGGCTTCAGTGGAACTGGCAGCGCAGGACGTACTGGTAGCGTGATGATAGATCGTCCTTTTTTCGACTATCTGACTAGTATACAAAAAGCGGATCGACCTTCAGAAGCGGGTGTTGATCGGGGCACTTCTCCTTTGCGGCAAATTTCGCAACAAGCGCCTGCCGAGAATTTGACCCATATCGATCAAAATACGATAGAACTGCTGGCCAGGATTTTTGATTTTGTTTTTAATGATGCGACTATTCCGGAAGACATTAAAAACCTGATTGGCCAATTGCAAATACCGACGCTGAAGGTGGCATTGCTCGATAAAGATTTCTTTTTCAAAGAAAGTCATCCGGCGCGCGTCCTGATTGATACGCTGGCCAAATCCGGGGCGCTACTTGATGATGCTGTTAGCGAAGATCCCTTGTATCAGATGATCGAAGGGATCGTCGAGCGTGTGCAGCAAGAGTTTGATGAGCAGATCGACTTGTTTTCAGACGTGGTGGCTGACCTTGAAGCTTTCCTGAAAGAAGAGGAAGAAAAAACCGAAGAGGCGATCAGCCTGCCAGTGGCAAAAGCGCTGAAGCAAGAAAAAATGCGTCTGGCAAGAGAATTTGCTGAGCATGATGTCGCCATCCGAGTAGAAACGGGTGAAGTCGCTGGCTTTCTGGAAACTTTTTTATTGGAGCAATGGATACGTATTCTGACCATTGCCCATAGCGTTAAAGACCAAAAACCACATGCGCTTGAGAATGCACTCAAGACCATGGATGACCTGATCTGGAGCCTTAAATCCAAAAACAGCGCAGAAGAGCGTAAATTATTGGTCAGTAAACTTCCGTCCATGTTGTCTTTGCTTAATGCCTGGTTGAATGCGATTAAATGGGATGAGCCGGATCGCGTTTTTTTCTTTTCCAAACTGGCGGAGCGGCATGCCGCAATTGCCCGCGCACCGCTAGAATTCTCTCCCAGAAGACAGCTGGAAATCGCGGTGAATATCGCGCAACGCGCCAGCGAGCGACGTTTAAACAGACATGTGCAAGATCAAATTGAGCAACCCAATGACGTCAGTTCTCAACAGCTTGAGATGCTGGAACGTGGTGTCTGGTTGAGTTTTGTGCAGCAAAACGATTCGACTGCGCGTTATAAGCTGGCATGGGTCAGCCCTAAACGGACCCGTTATATTTTTACCAACCGACAGGGGCATGATGCTTTTTCTATTTCAGGGGAAGAATTGGTGGATAAATTCCGCTCAGGACTGGCGACGCTGATCATTTCGGATTCTGTGGTGGATCGCGCCTTGATCGAAGCCTTGCGAGATCCAACGGAATAACTGGTCTTAGTTCTGCTTATTTGACTTAGTTGCTCATAGTTGGCCGGCAGGTAAAAAGCAGTCGAAAAAATAACACAAATGCCAAATTTTCTTTGGTTATCAGGTAATGCCGTGATGAATGTGCCTTGCCTTGGTAAAATAGGCGCTTGTGCAAAGTATTGGCAAAACTTTGCTTTTCTTTTCAGATATTTACGAGAGTTTCAAGCCCATGCGCACAGACATTGCAAGCAAACCAGTCACTATCTTCCGTAAAGATTATGTCGCCCCAGGCTTTTGGGTAGATACCGTCGAGATGGGTTTTGACCTTGATCCGGTCTCTACCCACGTTGCTACACGTTTGACTATGCGTCGTAACCACGATAGCGGCGAAAAAAACCTGGTGCTGTTAGGTGAGACCATCAAGCTGCTGCAATTGCGCATGAACGGCGTCAATCTGAAGAAAAGCGCCTATACCATTGTTGAAGGTAAATTAACCATCCTTAATGCGCCCGATGTCGTTACGCTGGAAATTGAAACCGTCATTCAAGCTAGCAAAAACACCACCATGGCTGGGTTGTATGTCTCAAATGGAAATTTCTTTACGCAATGTGAGGCCGAAGGCTTCCGCAAGATTACCTACTACCCGGATCGCCCGGATGTGATGGCAACTTTTACCGTCATGCTGCGCGGCGACAAGAAAAAATATCCGGTATTGCTGTCCAACGGCAACCTGATTACCGAGGGTGACTTAGGTGATGGCCGTCATTATGCCAAATGGGAAGATCCGTTCAAAAAACCTTCTTACCTGTTCGCACTGGTGGCAGGTAAGCTGGTTTGCCAGGAAGAAAAATACAAACTCAAATCCGGTCGCAAGGTCTTGTTGCAGGTGTGGGTAGAAGCCGGCAATCTGGATAAAACCCAGCACGCCATGGATTCGCTGAAGAACAGCATACGCTGGGATGAAGAGCGCTTTGGCCTTGAGTTCGATTTAGATCGCTTTATGATCGTTGCCACCAGCGACTTCAATATGGGCGCCATGGAAAACAAGGGCTTGAATATTTTCAATACCAAATTTGTTCTCGCCAATCCTAGTCTGGCCACTGATGTTGATTATGCCGGTATCGAATCTGTGGTGGGACACGAATATTTCCATAACTGGACCGGCAATCGCGTGACGTGCCGCGACTGGTTCCAGCTATCGCTGAAAGAAGGGCTGACCGTCTTCCGCGATCAGGAATTCTCTGCCGATCTGGTTGGTACGACCACCGGCCGTGCCGTGAAGCGGATCGAAGATGTACGTCTGTTGCGTCAAGTCCAGTTCTCCGAAGATGCCGGCCCGATGGCGCATCCGGTGCGACCAGATTCATTTGTCGAAATTAATAATTTTTACACCGTCACGATTTACGAAAAAGGTTCGGAAGTCGTGCGCATGTATTACACCTTGCTGGGCCACGATGGCTTTCGCAAAGGGATGGATCTCTACTTCCAGCGCCATGACGGTCAGGCCGTTGCCTGTGATGATTTCCGCGCAGCGATGGCAGACTCCAGCGGCCGCGATCTGACACAGTTTGAGCGTTGGTATAGCCAGGCCGGTACGCCATGTGTGAAAGCCGTTACCAGCTACGATGCCGATGCCAAGCTGTATCAAATCACGCTGAGCCAGTCTTGTCCGACGACACCTGGGCAAAACAAAAAATTACCGTTTCATATTCCGGTCGCGCTCGGTTTGCTCGATGCAGAAGGTAAAGATATCGTCTTGCAATTAGACGGACAGATAACATCCGGGGCGACGACACTGGTACTGGAACTGACTGAAGCCAGCCAAAGCTTCCGTTTTTCCGGCGTAGATCACAAACCTACCCCTTCTATCTTGCGTAATTTTTCTGCACCGGTCGTGCTCGATTACGATTACACCGATGAAGAGCTGGGCCATCTGCTGGCCAATGACAGCGACCCGTTTAATCGCTGGGAAGCAGGCCAGCGCCTGGCAATGCGTCGTTTGGTTAAACTCACGAACGCCGTGCAACAAGGTGATGTGCTGGAATTAGACGCCATGTTCATCCATGCCTTGCGCGCTACTCTTAACGATACAACACTCGATCCTTCTTTCCGTGAAGTTGTCATGACGCTGCCATCCGAGGCCATGATCGCAGAACAGTTTAAGGTGGTTGACCCGCAAAGCATCCATACCGCACGCCAGTTTGTGCGCGCCACCTTGACCCAGCATCTGAAAGCCGATTTGCTCAATGCTTATGAAGCCAATCTGACTCCCGGCAAATACAGCCCCGATGCAGTTTCTTCTGCTAAGCGTGCCTTGAAAAACCTTGCCCTGTCGTATTTACTGGAGTGGCCAGACGATGCCACCTTTGCGCTGGCAAAAACCCAGTTTGACGAAGCGGAAAATATGACCGACAGAATGGCGGCACTGACCGCACTGAGCAATTTTTCAGGTTCTGCCAAGAACGCTAAAGCGGCGGCGCAGGCACTGCAGAAATTTTATAAAGACTTCAAAAAAGAAGCCCTGGTCATCGATAAATGGTTTATGTTGCAAGCCACCGCACACACTGCCGATGTCAGTAAGGTGCGCGAATTGATGCAGCATCCGGCGTATACCCTGAGCAATCCTAACCGTGCGCGCAGCTTGATATTTAGTTTTTGCAATGCCAACCCATCCCGTTTCCATGCGGCTGATGGCAGTGGTTATGCCTTGTGGGCAGAGGTGGTGATTGCGCTCAATAAGATCAATCCGCAAGTCGCTGCCAGATTGGCGCGCAGTATGGACCGATGGAAAAAATATCCAAAAAATCTGCAAACGCACATGCAAGTGGCATTGCAAAAAGTGGCAGGCACCAAAAAGCTATCTAAAGATGTACTGGAAGTCGTTAGCAAGGCGCTGGCATCTTAAATCCAATACCAAGTATAAAACAGGTAAAAACAAGTCAACACAAGGAACAACATGAAACGAGTAAGTCTGACGCAATATTTGGTTGAAGAACAACGCTTAAATAACACGATTCCGGCCGAATTACGCCTCTTGATTGAGGTCGTGGCGCGCGCCTGTAAAACCATTAGCCACGCCGTAGGTAAAGGCGCATTGGGCGAAGTGCTGGGCTCCGCCGAAAGCGAAAACGTGCAGGGCGAAGTACAAAAGAAGCTGGACATTCTCTCCAATGAAATTTTACTCGAAGCCAATGAGTGGGGCGGCCATCTGGCAGCCATGGCTTCAGAAGAAATGGAAAGTATTCATCCGATTCCTAATCGATATCCGATGGGTGAATACTTGCTGTTGTTTGACCCACTCGATGGTTCCAGTAATATCGATGTCAATGTCTCTATCGGTACGATTTTCTCGGTACTCAAAGCACGCGATGGCATGGATGCGCCAACCGAACAAGATTTCATGCAGGCCGGCAGTAAACAGGTCGCTGCCGGCTATGCCGTGTATGGTCCGCAAACCATGCTGGTACTAACTACCGGCAATGGGGTTAACTGCTTCACGCTAGATCGTGAGATGGGTTCATGGGTGTTAACTGAACGCGATATGAAGATCCCTGAAGATACCCAGGAATTTTCCATTAATAGCTCTAACACACGTCACTGGTATCCGCCGGTAACCCGTTATGTCAATGAAATGTTGGCAGGTAAGACTGGGCCGCTGAACAAAGACTATAATATGCGCTGGATCGCTTCGATGGTGGCCGACGTGCACCGTATCTTAAATCGCGGCGGCATTTTCATGTACCCGGCCGATGCGCGTGATCCAGATAAACCAGGCAAGTTACGCCTGATGTACGAAGCCAACCCTATGGCTATGATCGTAGAGCAAGCTGGTGGTGCCGCTACTGACGGCAGACAACGTATGCTAGATATTGAGCCGACCAAGTTGCATCAGCGTGTACCGGTATTCTTGGGCTCGAAAAATGAAGTTGAGCGCGTCACTCAATATCATCAGGAATAAATTATATTTCTGTTGTTATTAATTAATAACACTAAATAATACAAAAGGGTTACATGCTTCTGCTTGTAACCCTTTTTTATTGAATAAAGTATAAGAAAATTAGTTGCGCGATCCCGTTACAATTCGAAGAATTGCCAAGAACATATTCAAGATATCGAGATATAGGCTAATTGTCGCCATGATGTAATTTGTTTCACGACCAGAAATAATATTGCTCGTATCGTACAAAATATATCCGCCAAAAATGAGCACGCTGATATAAGCCAATCCTAAGCTGAGTGCGGGCGTTGGGAAAAACATGCCGATCAGGCTGACCACCAGCAATCCAATCAGCGCAACCATCAAAAAGCCGCCCAGAAACGCGAAATCTTTCTTGGTCACCTGTACATAAGCGGATAAACCCAAAAATGCAGCACCGGTCGCTAGCAGTGCCGTCCCGACGATTTCTGAACCATGTGGCAAGCTCAAGTAATGATTCATCGTGGGCCCGAGGCTAAAACCCATGAGCCCAGTGAAACCGAACACGAGCAAGACACCGGTACCGCTATTGCTGTAAGCGCGGGTAGCAAACAAGATACCAATTGCAAGCAGCATAATACCTAGCATGCCGAAACCACCCACCGGGAATAGCATGCCTAAATAAGCAGTCACCGAACTCCAGATAAGTGTCATCGACAACAGGCGGTAAGTATTCTGTAATACGGTTGTTCTGGTCGCTAAGGCACCTGAAGCTGTGCCAAAAGTTGTATCAATCATCATTTTCCCTTTTAAACAAAGAAATTTCGGTCTGTCGTTACTTGTTCTTACTCGCTGAATATTAGTCTAGATGCAATTAATTATCTAGATTAATGAAAACGTCTAGAATTTGCTCATTTCATACATAACACAGTGTAGCGCTATTTTGCATATAGTTTGGGGTGAGATAGGAACGTTCAAGTGGTTAAGTTGCTGTGACTAGTATGCTGTTTTTTTGTTCACTTTGGCGAAAAGAAAAAAAACTGCGTAATCCTTTGCCTGCTTAAGGCTGGCATTGATTCTGCAAATATTGAGTGGGATGCACAACTTCTTGCGGCTGATGGAAAATGGCGCCATTGTCATGTTATTTAAATACGCAAAGAATCTTCTGCATTTTATTTATATGCATAACATCTTAATTGTCGCGATATTTCATATTTGACATATAACTAAAATCAAGGCAATCTGCTTTCATCATTTTTCTTCTTCATTTACTTTTCGATTGCTGCCTGGAGTTTTATCATGCCTGTATACCGTTCCCGTACTACCACTCACGGCCGCAATATGGCCGGCGCGCGCGCTTTGTGGCGTGCTACTGGCATGAAGGATGGCGATTTCGAAAAGCCTATCGTCGCTGTCGTCAATTCGTTTACCCAATTTGTGCCTGGTCATGTACATCTGAAAGATCTCGGCCAAATGGTGGCGCGTGAGATTGAGGCGGCCGGTGGTGTGGCCAAAGAATTCAATACCATTGCGGTCGATGACGGTATCGCGATGGGTCACGGCGGCATGCTGTACTCGCTGCCCTCACGCGAATTGATTGCCGATTCAGTCGAGTATATGGTGAATGCGCATTGTGCGGATGCCATGGTGTGTATCTCTAACTGTGACAAGATTACCCCGGGTATGTTGATGGCCGCGATGCGTCTGAATATCCCTGTAGTGTTTGTCTCTGGCGGCCCGATGGAAGCCGGTAAGGTGCTGGAGACGCTGCATCCTAAGCAAACAGGCATACAAAAAATCATGAAGATCGATCTGGTCGATGCCATGATTAAGGCGGGTGACAGCAGTGTCTCGGATGAAGAAATTGGCCGCATCGAACGTTCTGCTTGCCCGACCTGCGGTTCTTGTTCCGGCATGTTCACGGCAAACTCGATGAACTGTCTGACCGAAGCATTGGGTCTGTCCTTGCCAGGTAATGGGACCATATTGGCAACCCATGCGGATAGGAAAGAATTGTTTTTACGCGCTGGCCGCGTGATTGTCGATTTGGCGAAGCGCCATTATGAGCAAGATGACTATACTGTCTTGCCGCGGTCGATCGCGACCAAGGCGGCTTTTGAAAATGCTATGGCGCTGGATGTAGCGATGGGCGGCTCTACCAATACAGTGTTGCATATGTTGGCAGCCGCACACGAAGCGGGCGTTGATTTTAAGATGGCCGATATTGACCGTATCTCACGCAAGGTGCCGTGTTTGTGCAAAGTGGCACCGATGACGGATAAATACCATATCGAAGACGTTCATCGTGCCGGCGGAATTTTTGCGATTTTGGGTGAGCTGGCGCGCGGTGGTTTGCTCGATACCTCACTTCCTACGGTGCATAGCGCCACCATGGCCGAAGCGATTGCGCAGAATGACATTATGGTCAGCGACAATGCCGCAGTGCGTAAGTTATTTAGCGCAGCACCAGGCGGAGTGCCTACTCAAACCGCTTTCTCGCAAGAACAGCGTTTTGATAGTCTGGATATGGATCGCGCTGAAGGATGCATCCGCGACAAGGCGCACGCTTATTCGCAAGACGGTGGTCTGGCGGTGTTGTACGGTAATCTGGCAGAAAAAGGCTGTATCGTTAAAACCGCGGGTGTGGATGAAAGTATACTGAAATTCACCGGTAAAGCGCGTGTGTTTGAGAGCCAGGATGATGCGGTCGAAGCGATTCTGGGTGATGCCGTGCATGAAGGTGACATCGTCATCATTCGTTACGAAGGGCCAAAAGGCGGGCCGGGCATGCAGGAAATGCTATATCCAACCTCGTATATCAAGTCCAAAGGCCTTGGCAAAGCTTGTGCCTTGTTCACAGACGGTCGTTTCTCTGGCGGCTCATCGGGTTTGGTGATTGGCCATGCTTCACCAGAAGCGGCAGAAGGTGGCGCGATTGGTTTGGTGGAAGAGGGGGATATCATCGAAATCGATATTCCGGGGCGTAGCATGCATTTAAAAATCAGCGATGCCGATCTGGCGGCACGTCGTGTCGCGATGGAAGCGAAAGGCGACTTGGCCTGGAAACCGGTAAGCCGTGAGCGCTATGTGTCGCAAGCATTACAAGCCTATGCGGCGCTGGCCACCTCGGCGGATCGTGGTGCGGTCAGAGATATCTCACAATTGAAAAGATAACGTTTCCTAAATTTCAGTACTGAGACCCTGAGCAAAGCGCAAACAAGCTTTACTCAGGGTTTCTTTCGCTTAGTTGATATCTTACTTTTTAATAGTCTTGCATTTCTGCATGCTGCCCATAAGTATTGGAGAATAGGACGATCGTTCGCACACTTTCGATGCGACACGCTACGGTCGTTTATACTGTAGGTGTAAAACAAAAAGATATTTGGGTATTCAGTATCTTCCAAGTAAGTTTTAGATCGTTGTTAAGTCATCTGTAAACTACAAAAAGAATCCGTGAGAATTGTTATGCCAAGTAAGGACCTGCCTGCAAGTACCCAAGATCAATTATTGGACTACGTCACTTCTTGTAAATTGCCAACTACTTGGGCTACTTTCCAGATGCATGCTTTTGTCGAGCATGCCACTGGTAAAGAACATATCGCCTTGACCTTGGGCGATGTCGCCGATGGTAGGCCTGTACTGGCACGCATCCATTCAGAATGTCTGACAGGCGATGCCTTATTTAGCCAGCGTTGTGATTGTGGGCCACAATTGGAGCTGGCCATGCAGAAAATTGCACAGGAAGGCCGCGGAGCCTTGCTGTATTTGCGTCAGGAAGGTCGCGGTATCGGTTTGCTCAATAAAGTGCACGCGTATCGCTTGCAGGACGAAGGGGCTGATACCGTTGAGGCGAATCAGCAATTGGGTTTTGCTGCTGACTTACGTAATTACAGTTTGTGCGAACCGATGCTGAAACATCTGGGCATCCGTGCTGTGCGTCTGATGACGAATAATCCGCGCAAGATTTCTGCGATGGAAGGAATGCAGATAAAGGTGGAAGAGCATATTCCTTTGATCATCAAGCGTAACCCTTTCAATGAGCGCTATTTAAGCACCAAGGCAAGCAAATTGGGCCATCTGTTGCAACCTGATTTGTAGTTCTTGAATGTGGAAAGCGAGCAGGAGAATTAGCGTAATTCTCCTGCTAACATGGAGTAGTATTCAAGATCAACAAAATGATCTCCTCTCCATTCGCATTGTCTACGTTTTCCTTCGTAGCTGAAACCGAGTTTGCTTAGCAGCCGCCGGCTGGCGAGATTCTCCGGTTCGACTTCAGCCTCCACCCTGTGTATCTCCAAATGTTGAAATGCATAGCGCAGTATCGCTGGAATACATTCCTGCGTGATTCCTTGCCTCCAATATTCGGGATGTAGCCAATAGCCCATATCCGTGTTGCGGCTTTCTTTATCGCGGTCATAAAAACCGCAAGTCCCTAGCAGCACAGCAGGATGGTCGGGATGGCAGATGGCCCACCAGATACCACTCTGCTGTTCCACGATGTCTCGATACCATTCCATTTGCGCTTGCGTCGATTCGAGATTGTCATAAGAGATGCCATACCAGACAGTGACTTGCGGATTAGATAGCCCCTTGAAGATGCTATCAATATCTGATTGAACGATTTGTCTTAACAGAAAATTTGGAGTGAGTAAGCTAGGAAAAGAAGGTGTGTCAGACATGGGCGGCGAGTAAATAGAGGTGATAGATATTGTGATTGATTCGGCTAAGTCAATATCATGTCTAAAGGGCCAGCTCGGATGAAGTTGCCGTTAAAGATTATGGACCGAAGTGCCCCACGTCGTCTTAGGTGCAGAAATATCCAAGAAACGTTCGTTTTCGCTTTGAATATCGGCAATCTCTTTAATTACCTCGGGCGGGAATCCTGCGCGCTCTACACCGCGGTCCTGAAGGAATAGCGTAGCAAGATATTTTTTCAAATGTTTTGGCTCACTGGAGAACAAACAGATGCGTTGCCAGACATGCGGGTAGCGTTTTTTAACGTGCCCTTGGGGGGCGAGCTTTTCAAGGGTGGCGACAGACAGTCCGAGGATATTGCTTGGCTCCGGGTCGGCCTGGTACATGCCCTCTACCGTGTCGAGGCTCTTGCCAGTTTCAACGTAAGCGTTTCTGATAATGGTGCTGGCCGCGATATCAGGCTTAGGTGATTCTAGCGATGAAAATGGCGCCAGTGTTCTGAGAATTTGTTCGTAGGAGGGAAGCGGGTGCCTGCCCCAGCGAATATTTTTGATCCCGGCAAGTTTGAGATAATCAGCATTCGATGCGGTATTTTCTTCTGTACTGACTTGCGTGGTGAGTTCAATGACACATAACAGACCCAGACTGCCGTCAAATATGGCGTAATCTACTTTCCGACCTTGGAGTTGCTCTAGTTCAGCAAGTCTTTGTTTTGGGTTAATACTAAGTGGTTCCATTAATGACGCTAGTTCCACTTGGGGAAAGATGTAGCAATTTGGCAGTGCACGCAACAAACGACCATAGAAAATCTCATCTTCTTGCAGAAAGAATCGTTTTTCTTCGTAAGCCGGAATGCTTGCTTTATTTTTCTTTAAAAAGCCAGAAAACATGGCGATGCTCAATAAGGGGAATGGGGGAAAACAATAATTACTTACCGTGCACTAAACAGAATAAGGAATAATTACAAGTGTGTATTTATTTTATTTCAAAAGCAAGTCTGTACTGCTGGGTGTTGTACAGATGTGTTAATGATTGCTTTTTTTGAAATATATATGCGTATTCTACAGGTAAAATAAATGGCATGATGAAAAATGCACTTAAAACAACTAAATGATTTAAGTACATTTCATATATTTTCAATTTCTGCTAGTCCGCTAGTACTTAAGCCGCCCTATGGACACAAGCAATTAATACTCACCCATAAAGTCGCGCTTGCCAAGTTCTACGCCATGATGACGCAGGATCGCATAAGCGGTCGTGACGTGAAAGAAAAACTGTGGCAGCCCGTAGCTGACAAGATAAGCTTGTCCCAGCATTTTTCTTTCTTTCGGTGTACCTGGACGCAGGACGATTTCGCGTGTTTCACTGCCTTCGAATTGTGCCGGGCTTAAACCATTAATAAATTCCAGCGTTTTCGTCAGACGCGCCCGTAAGTCTGCAAAGCTGGTTTCCGTATCTTCATACTCTGGCACTGGCACGTCCGCCAGTCTAGCGCAGACTCCTTTGGCAAAATCGGCAGCGATCTGCACTTGTCGCAATAGTGGAAACATGTCTGGAAATAAGCTTGCCTGCAAGAAAACATGCGCACCGATGTTCTTGGTGTTGGCATGCTCTTCCGCTTTGTTCAGGATTGCTTGCAGACTGTTCAGCATCTGTTTAAATACGGGGACGGATGTGGCGTACATTGGATGATTCATAGATTCCTTTCGAGTGAATAGGGAGTGATTATAGAGGGGAGTCAGATAAGATGCCGGGAGCGATAATTTTTCTCAAGGATCACTTGAATTCGGCCAGATTAAGCGCGATAAAAAGCCAAAATCTCCTCTAGTCGTAAAATGAGGAGAGGCGTTCGGCGGCGATGGGGGATGGTAGTGCGGATATTTTTGTCGCGGGCGCAAAATCACCACCGACGGCCAGTGGTTTGGACAATGAAAACACAGGATGAGCAAACGATGTGCTCATCCCTGATGAGGTGTCTACTTATTCAAACGCGGGGAAGGTATAGCCTTCGATCTTGGCTGCTGCCAGTAGTGTAGCGAGATAGGCATGGTTGGCTTTGCGGCCGGCCATGTCAGTCAAAAACTCTTGCAGTCTTTCTTTTACTTCATCAAAGCTGACCAGGTCGCCGCCTTTGCGTTCAGTGACTTGAATGATATGGTAGCCGAATTGGGTTTCGATCAGGTCCGCTGCGATTTCGCCTGGTGCTGTGCTAAATACCGCCGTCTCAAACTCGGGCACCATCTGTCCGCGGCCAAACTGCCCCAGCGAACCGCCTTCTTGACCGGAAGGGCAAGTCGAATGCTCGCGTGCCAGTGTGGAAAAATGGCTGGGATTGGCCAGCACTTGCTCCAGCACGCCTTGCGCTTTTGCTTTGACCAGACTGGCACCGGCATCATCGTTGACAGCAAACAGGATATGGCTGGCAGCGGCCATCTCGCCTTGTTGAAAACTGGCCGGATTCTGTTGGTAAAATTCACGGCATGCTGCTTCATCGGCTTGTTCAACGTTTACTTGCTGAGCCAGCAATGTGCCGATAGTTTCTTCCTCGTCATCCGCCTTGATACCTAATTTGGCAGCTTCCTCCAGCATCAACTTGCGCAAAATGAGTTCCTGAACCGCGCCATCGCGCAGCGCATCGTTATCAGGGTGTCCTGCTGCTTTTGCCTGGTTGATTTCTGCAGCGATGCTGGCTTCACTGATTTCAGTGCCGTTGACGCTAATGACCATGAGAATATTCCTAACTATTTAAAGGGGGGGATGTGTATGAAAAAAATAAGCCAGTTTGCCACAATGGGTAAAAAAACATAAAAAAGAGCAAAATGTCGCATTCAATTATGGGCAAAAGCTCAAATATCAAGAGATTGAAAAACGCTGCCGGATGGCTGAGGATAACTCACCTTCAGGTAGACAAATTACCCGGGACAGATGACCGCATCGTGACAGCAAATAGGCGTCACTGAAAGTGGCGTTTTAGCGGGCTTTGTCCCTCCGTTACGCATGCTTATGCGCCTTGTCTGGCGGCTTCCAGCGCTAAAGTTAATTCCGCTATCTGTGCTTTTAAGGCCGTATTTTCGGCATGCAGGGCGGCTATTTTTTCACTGGATCGATTCGGTTCGCTGGCTTCTGAGGCGATTTTTTCTTCCGTTACTTTGCTGCCAGATTGGTTCGCTGAACGCATCTCGCGCACCTGCTTTGCGGCTTGTTGGAGTTCTTTTTTACCGCCAGCCACGGCAGCAATTTGCTGCTCGCTTGGCAACGATGCAACAGTAGCGGCAGCATTGATAGAGATCGTGCCGGCACGTACGGCTTCGACCAATTCTGGCGTTGCGGCACGCTGAATTTTTTCGATCTGCGTGATCGCATTGCTGCTGATACCGGCCACTTTGGCCACTTCTTCGCGGGTCTGCATGGCGGCCGGTGCCGGCGTGCTATCACTGGCTGGACTCAGGTCTTCATTCTGCTTGAGCCTGCCCATCACTATTTCTTTCTTGCGCAAGGCCAGTACGCCGCGCTGAAAATCAGACACGCTGCGTCTTGCCAGATGATTATCGATCATCCATAACATCACATCTTCCATGCTGCTAAAGCGGGTGTTTTGTACGGTGGTAAATGCGATGCCGTGTTGCTGGCAGATGGCATAACGATTATGCCCGTCTATCAGCACGTCGCCCCACAGCACCAGCGCATCGCGGCAACCCTCGGCTAAGATGCTGCGCTCCAAGGCCTGAAACTCGTTAGCGGTCAAGGGATCGATATAAGCGCGCAGCGCTTCGTTAATCGTGATGTTCATTTTTTAATTGGCTGGCAGTTAACATTGCTTCATGTAAAGCAGTCGCGGACGCATATTTAAAGAGCCGCTATCCTAGCGACCGGGCGCGATTGAAGCAAGCTAAAAATGATCGTTAAAATTGCGTATCTATTTAGCTCGCAAGGTATAACTCTCTCTCCCGCGTGCGGGAGAGGATTTCGTCGCTACTCGCATAGTGAGCTGAACGATAGAAATTTGAAAATAATATAATGGTATCGCCAGCGCGCATATTCCATGCGCCTCCCCAGCCTGATTGCCCTGCAAGCCGCATGGGATATGCGTGTTGGGCCTGCCTATCTGGAAAGGCGCATGGATATTGCGCGCCCGGCTTGCCTATTGGGGAATGGGCGTTTAGCCGCCCATTTGCTCCCACTTTTCCATCGCGGCCAGCAGTAAGTCATCGAGTTCGGCGAAGCGCTCGTTCATCTTTTTGATTTCGTCGGCTTTGCTTTTCTTGTATAAATCCTGGTCGGCCAGTCTGTCGGAAATATCTTTTTGCTCAGCTTCAAACTTGGCGATCAGGCCAGGCAATTCATCGAACTCTTTTTGCTCTTTATAGCTCAGTTTCTTTTGCTTTGCAGCAACTGGCGTTGCTGCGGCAGCCGCTTTTTGTTCAGATTTACCTATTGCTGTTTTGCTCGGTGCCGGAGCGCTGGTACGGTATTTTTCCCAATCGGAGTAACCGCCGACGTATTCTTTCCAGTTGCCTTCGCCTTCGGAGGCGATGACCTGGGTGACGACGTTGTCGAGGAAGGTTCTGTCATGGCTGACCAGGAACACGGTGCCGTCGTAGTTTTCGAGTAATTCCTCGAGCAATTCCAGCGTCTCGATATCGAGATCATTGGTCGGTTCATCCAGCACCAGTACGTTGGCTGGCTTGGCGAACAGGCGTGCCAGCAACAGGCGGTTACGCTCGCCACCCGACAGCGATTTTACCGGTGAACGGGCGCGTTCCGGGGCGAACAAGAAGTCGCCCAGATACGACATCACGTGCTTGCGCTGGCCATTGACTTCGACCCAGTCGCTACCCGGAGAAATGGTCTCGGCCAGGCTGTCTTCATCGTTCAACTGGCTGCGCATCTGATCGAAATACGCGATCTGTAGCTTGGTGCCTTGCTTGATGGTGCCGCTGTCTGGCTGGTCTTGACCGAGAATGAGTTTGAGCAGCGTGGTTTTGCCGGCACCGTTTTGGCCGATCAAGCCGATCTTGTCGCCGCGCATGATAATGCTGGAAAAATCGTTGATGATCTTCTTATCGCCAAAGCTCTTGAAGACGTGTTCCAGCTCGGCCACGATCTTGCCCGAACGCTCGCCGGTCGTGACGTCCAGCCGTACCTGGCCTTGCTGGTCACGGCGCGCACTGCGCTCAACACGTAAATGCTCCAGGCGCTTGACCCGGCCTTCATCGCGCACGCGGCGCGCTTTCACGCCCTTGCGGATCCAGATTTCTTCCTGTGCCAGGAATTTGTCAAACTTGGCCGCTTCGACTTCTTCGACTTCCAGCTGTTCTTCCTTGCGGATCTGGTAAGTGCTGAAATTACCCGGGAAAGAAGTGATCTTGCCGCGGTCGAGTTCGATGATGCGGGTGGTGACATTGTCCAGGAAACTACGATCATGGGTAATGAACAGCACGCTGCCTTTAAAATCGCGCAGCAGGCCTTCCAGCCACAAGATCGAGGAAAAATCCAGATGGTTGGTCGGTTCATCGAGCAGCAAGACATCGGGTGCGCTGACCAGTGCGCAAGCCAGGGCCACGCGCTTTTTCATCCCGCCAGAGAGCGTGCTCATGACGGCGTCTTTCGACAGGTTAAGCTTGTCTAAGGTGGTTTCTACCGTGTTGTTCAGGTTCCAGGCATCGGCCGCATCGAGTTTGACCTGGATGTCGTGCATGCGATCCATCAGGGCGTCGTCATTGTCGCCGCCGAACTGACCAGTGATGGCTTCGTATTCCAGCAGCAGCGCAGGCATTTCGCCCAGACCGGACGCGACCGCATCAAACACCGTTTGATCAGGATCGAATTGCGGCTCTTGTTCTACGTAAGCGATCTTGATGCCCTGTTGCATCACCAATAAGCCATCGTCGAGCTTGGAAGTGCCGGCAATAATTTTCAGCAAAGAGGATTTGCCGGTACCATTGCGACCGATCAAACCAACACGTTCTGCTGTTTCGAGAGAGAATTCTGCATGATCGAGCAGGGCGACGTGGCCAAATGCCAACTGGGCGTTACTAAGTGAAATGACTGCCATAAATACTTCTGTAGGGCTGAAATGAGCCGATGCGGGGTAAATAAAAGCAGTATTGTACCGATAGCCTGAGATTCTACCTATTTGATTGTTCGTCAACGCTCATGTAAGATAGCGGGCTTGACCGGGAAAAGTGCCGTATCGCTATTTTCCTAGCGTCTCTCCGTAGCACAATGGATAGTGCACATGCCTCCTAAGCGTGGGATACAAGTTCGATTCTTGTCGGGGGGACCAAATTTCTGCTAAATCATCACAAGATTTGACCATACCCCATCGATTCTCATAGAACGGTGGGTTTTTTATTGCCCACGGTTAAGCAGCTTAATTTAACGACCAAGCTTTTTCACGGTAAAAACTTTCTTTTTTTCATAATACGAAAACCTAATTCCACATTGTGCGATACAAGTCCTCAATAAATTAGAAAGCGCATTCGATTTTTCAATGGTTTAATTTCACATTACAAAAAATAGTTCATAACCCATTGAAAATAAAGATATTAATTTAAGTTATATGTCTTATATAAGACCTTGTTCCCGACCAAAAAACCGTCTATCATTCTTCCATGCAGTTTTGCTTCGCTTTTTTTTCCGTTTTTCGTACGCGAGTGATCAGATGTACAAACACTCAACTGCGATTTTCTTAATCTTGCTTTATTAATTAGGAGATTCACATGTCACAGTATCAAGAAGATATCAAAGCCATTGCCGGCCTGAAAGACAAAGAAGGTAGTGCTTGGAACGCGATTAATCCTGAGTCCGCTGCACGTATGCGCGCGCAGAACAAATTCAAAACTGGCTTGGATATCGCCAAGTACACTGCCAAGATCATGCGCGATGACATGGCTAACTACGACGCTGACTCTTCTAAGTACACGCAGTCTTTGGGTTGCTGGCACGGTTTTATCGGTCAACAGAAGATGATTTCTATCAAGAAACACTTCAATAGCACCGAACGTCGCTATTTGTACCTGTCTGGCTGGATGGTTGCCGCGCTGCGTTCCGAGTTCGGCCCGTTGCCAGATCAGTCCATGCACGAAAAGACGGCTGTTTCTGCCCTGATCAAAGAGCTTTACACTTTCTTGCGTCAAGCTGATGCACGTGAGTTGGGCGGTTTGTTCCGTCAGTTGGACAGTGCTCAAGGCGCAGCCAAGCAAGCTATCCAAGACAAGATCGACAACCACGTCACGCACATCGTACCTATTATTGCTGATATCGATGCCGGTTTCGGCAATGCTGAAGCGACTTACTTGCTGGCTAAGCAGTTTATCGAAGCGGGTGCTTGCTGTATCCAGATCGAAAACCAAGTTTCCGATGAAAAGCAATGCGGTCATCAAGACGGTAAAGTTACTGTTCCTCATGAAGATTTCCACGCCAAGATCCGCGCGATCCGTTACGCGTTCCTGGAACTGGGTGTAGACGACGGCATCATCGTTGCCCGTACCGATTCACTGGGTGCTGGCCTGACCAAACAAATCGCGGTAACAAATGCTGTTGGCGATTTGGGCGATCAGTACAATTCTTTCCTCGATGTTGAAGAAGTTTCTACTGAATCCATGGGCAACGGCGACGTTGTTATCAAGCGTGACGGCAAACTGTTGCGTCCTAAGCGTTTGCCTAGTAATTTGTTCCAGTTCCGCGCTGGCACAGGTGAAGAGCGTTGCGTATTGGATTGCATTACGGCCTTGCAAAACGGTGCCGATCTGTTGTGGATCGAAACTGAAAAGCCACATATCGCTCAGATCGGCGGCATGGTCAGCGCAATCCGTAAAGTTATTCCAAATGCGAAGCTGGTTTACAACAACAGCCCATCATTTAACTGGACATTGAACTTCCGTCAGCAAATTTTTGACATCATGAAAAATGAAGGCAAAGACGTTTCTGCTTACGATCGCGCTGCTCTGATGAGTGTTGAATACGACGCCACTGAATTGGCTACTCGTGCTGATGAAAAAATCCGTACTTTCCAAGCTGATTCAGCGCGTGAAGCCGGCATTTTCCATCACCTGATCACTTTGCCTACTTACCACACTGCTGCCTTGTCTACTGACAACTTGGCAAAAGACTACTTCGGTGACCAAGGTATGTTGGGTTATGTTGCTGGCGTTCAGCGCAAAGAAATCCGTCAGGGTATCGCTTGTGTTAAACATCAGAACATGGCTGGTTCAGACATGGGCGATGACCACAAAGATTATTTCAGCGGCGAAGCTGCTCTGAAAGCATCCGGTAAAGACAACACGATGAACCAGTTCTAATCACTGGTTCTTGTGTGAAAAAAAGCTCGCTTCGGCGAGCTTTTTTTTATGGCTAGCTTATTGATGTAAGTCAGAGGGTGCAAAAAATAGACGGTGTAGCCTTAAATATGGAATGAATATCGGCAAAGAACGAGCAAAGGGGACCTGAGATGAGAAAGACTGTTCGACAGCGTAAGGAGCATGCATGGCATGGTATGGCGGGAGACAATAAGCGAATAGTCAGCGGCCGCTCGACAGGTGAAAATGCAGGGCGCCCCCTATGAATGCCAGCCCTTTCCGGCCTGACCGGCAACAACTGATCCGCGCATTATTTGATGAGTACATTGAGATGTATGCTTCACGCGATGATCAATTGACCACGCACTTCAGTGAAAATTTCAGCGGCTACACCGGCGGCGGCAATTTTCTCGTGAAAGATCGCGCCGAATGGATGAAGATAACCCGGCAGGATTTCTCGCAAGTGACCGGGCGTATCCGCATCGAGATGCTGGACCTGTCGTTGCAAGATATTAGTGACGAGGTAGTCGTTGTCAGCGCTTTTTTTCACATTCATCTACCGATTCCCGACCAAATCCTGTCGCGTGAGACTGCGCGTCTGGTGCTGGTGTTTCGGCTTGAAACCGAAGGCTGGAAAATTGTACATAGTGGTATTTCCATCCCTTATCATTTGGTCCAGGATGGGGAAGTCTACCCGATAAAAGGTTTGGAAAAACGCAATACTGAGCTCGAGAAATTGGTTGATGAGCGCACCCATGCACTGGAAAATGCCAATAGAAAACTGGAGTTGCTAAGTAACACGGACGGACTGACAGGTGTCGCCAACCGCCGCAGCTTTGATCATATGCTTACAGAAGAATGGAACCGGGCAAGGCGCGCAGGTACTAGCCTGTCGGTCGTGATGCTTGACGTCGACAACTTCAAGCATTTTAACGACCATTTTGGCCACTTGGCCGGTGACGACTGCCTGCGCGCGCTGGCCCAGGCGCTGGTCAAGGCCGGACGGCGTGCGGGGGAACTGGTGGCACGCTACGGCGGTGAGGAATTTGTGGTCCTGTTGCCAGGTATGGACATGGCTGACGCGCTGGATGCCGCTCAACACATGCAGCGTGAAGTCTGGTCACTGGCGTTGCCGCACGCTGAAACAGCGCCCGGCATCGTTACCTTCAGCCTTGGTGTGGCGAGCCTGGTGCCGTCAGAGCAGCATTGCCCAGAAGATTTGGTGCGGCAGGCGGATGCGGCGCTTTACCGCGCCAAGGAGGCTGGGCGTAACTGCCTGCAATCGGCTACAAACTAACTTTCAAACTAATTTCCAAACCAAATCAGAAACAGGCAGGCCCAGCGCGCAATATCCATGCGCCAGTGCGGGTTCTGCGCGGCATCCTGCTTTATTCCCGCCATGCGAAGGTTTCATCGCTCTCCTGGCATTGGCCGCAGCCCCTCAGCAGGTATAATGATGCCGTTTTGTGCAGCTGCACAAGCCCTCTCTGCAAAAGGCATACCGTGACTTTCATTCAAAAACTCTCTGCCGCATGGGCAAGCAATCATTCCTTATTGTGCGTCGGGCTTGATCCTGACGTCAGCAAGTTTCCTGCCGAGCTGGCGCAACAGCCAGACGCCATCTTCACTTTTTGCAAAGCGATGGTTGATGCCACTGCGGATCTGGCCTGTTCATTCAAGCCGCAGATCGCCTACTTCGCCGCCTTGCGCGCCGAAGATCAGTTGGAAGACATTTGCCGTTACATCAAGACCGCGTACCCGGCGATTCCTGTCATCCTGGACGCCAAGCGTGGCGATATCGGCGCTACCGCCGAGCAGTATGCACGTGAAGCCTTTGAACGTTATGACGCTGATGCCGTGACAGTCAATCCTTACATGGGGTTTGACTCGGTGGCGCCCTATCTGGAATGGAAGGATCGCGGGGCGATCGTGTTGTGCCGTACTTCCAATGCCGGTGGCTCCGACCTGCAGTTTTTAAATGTCGATGGCAAACCGCTGTACCAGCATGTCGCGCAACTGGTGGCGGATAAATGGAATACCAATGGTCAGTGCGCGCTGGTAGTGGGGGCGACTTTTCCGAACGAATTGGCGCAAGTGCGCAGTATCATCGGCGATATGCCATTGCTGGTGCCGGGTATCGGGGCGCAGGGCGGTGATATTGCCGCTACCGTGGCGGCCGGTAAAACGGCCGATGGTAATGGCATGATGATCAATTCTTCCCGTGCCATTTTGTACGCCAAACCGCTCGCTGGCGAGACTTATACGCAGGCCGCAAGGCGCGTAGCACTGGAAACCCGCGATGCGATCAATGTCTGTCGCTGATCGCTAGAGACTAGTCGACATAAAAAAAGGGAGGCTCGAAGCCTCCCTTTTTAATTTTTTACTGCGAAATATTCAGGCGCTCACCGAGACGCTGCTGCCGGCACTTTGTGTGCCGCCGAGCTGAAACGAATCGCTATAGGCATGCAGTAATTGCATGGCTTTCTTGAACATCGCAGCATCCGTCTTGCTGCTGCTATTGCTGCTGGAGTTTGCATCAGAACTGCTATCTGTTGAGGCTGAACTTGCGCTTGCATTAATGCTGCTGGTGCTGGATGTGGCGGCACCGGAAGCGCTCGCCGCCGTGCTCTTTTCCAGGTAGTCGATGGTTTCTTGCATCGACACTTTGCCATCCTGATTGGTATCTGCCGCGGCAAAATTTTCTGCCACTTTGGTCAGTGCAGCGCCCGCAGTACTGTTGGTCTTGCTGACATCACTGGCCATCTGTGTCAGCTGATCCTTGCTGACGCCATCATCCTGATCACCGTCCGGCGGCGGTGGCGGGCGATGGGTACCTTGCGTTCCCTGGGTTCCTGTTGCATCCGTGGTGCGACTGATGTTGAATTGACTATCGAGTTCGTCACTGAGTTTTTTCAGGCCGGTACTAAATTCGCTTTTAGTGACCTTGCCATCGCCGTTGCTGTCGAGTTTTTTGAACAGATCATCCGCACTCGCCGAAGTCGAGGAGGTTGACGCGCTTGCAGAACTGATCTTGCTAAAGGCCGATTCCAAATCGGCGGCTTCCAGATAACCCTGACCTTTGGTGTCGAGTTTTGAAAAAACACTGTCGGCAATTTTTGCAGGATCAGGGCGCTGTCTTTGTACGCCGCTGACAGAACTACTGTAGGCAGACGAACTGCTGATGCTTCCGATTGAACTCATAGTGACACTCCTCGCTGGTTGGCGCAATTTTGTAAATAATTTCTACTGTTAGCAGTCTCGCCTATGGATGTTGCGGGGATGTGTCTTGTTTGTATCAATCCTGAAACATAAGGTTTTTTTCTGTCAACCGGATTGTTCGGCGCATGCCGGTATGCTGATCTGCCCTGTACCTAAGTCATCCTGGTAAGGGTAATTTGCGCAGTGAGTCCTATTCCTTCGGGGTTGTTGAACAGGATAAGTTCCCCGGCGTGTTGCCGCACGATTTCTCTGGCAATGCTGAGGCCAAGTCCTACGCCGCCATTGTTCTTGCTGCGCGAGGAGGAAAGGCGATAAAACGGTTCGAATACTTGTTGCAAGGCATCTTCCGGTATTCCCTGGCCTTGATCGCTGATGCGAATGACTAATTGTTTCTCGCTATCGTGTAGCGTAATCCGTGCGCATTTGCCATAGTGGAGCGCATTTTCCAGCAAGTTGCTGAGGCAGCGGCGCAAGTCCGACGGAATCGCCATGATTAACTTCGCTTCTCCAGTCAGGCTCAGCTCTTTGCCTTGCTCTTTTGCATCATCGACCAGCGCTTCCAGCAGTGCCTGAATATCTAAGCTTTGCCCCAGTTGAGTGAGATCAGCCGTTTGCCCATTGTTGCGTAAATAGTCGAGGGTGGCATCGAGCATATGGCGCATTTCTTCTATGTCTTGCTGTAACTTGGCTTTGGCAATACCATCGTCCAGATGCTCAACCCGTAAATACATGCGGGTCAGGGGGGTACGCAGATCGTGTGAGACTGAGGCCAGAAAACGGCCTCTTTCTGTCATTTGATCGCTAATTTTCTGCTGCATTTGATTAAAAACCTGCGCCGCTTGCCGCACTTCTGCCGGGCCGCTTTCTAGCAATGCGGGCGGATTCAGCTTGTCGCCAATCTGACGTGCGGCTTGTGCCAAACCTTGTAGTGGTTTTGCCAGGCTGCGGGAACCCCACCACGCTGCCATCGCCAAAATGATCAGTTGCAGCATCATGCTCACGAAGAAACCCAAAAATGGGCCTGACATCAAACCTCCCTCGTGGCGGGGTGGTGGCAGGCGCGGGCTATCGGATAGGTAAGACGCGGAAGCGGGCACGGAGTGATGGCCGATCTCATCCACACGTCCCGGTGGATGAGGCGGAAGATGCTCACCCAAAAATACGAACAGCAAGACAAAAGTCATGATGTGGCTGACTATCACGGCGGCCATCGCTAGCCCGAACAGGCGGGAAAAAATCGTGTCAGAGAAAATGCGTTTCATGGGGTTTTAGGTGCTCTGGGCTTGCAGCGTCAACATGTAGCCTTCACCGCGTATGGTTTTTAGCATGCTTGGCTGGCGCGGATCATCATCCAATTTTTGGCGTAAGCGAGATACTAAAATATCGATGCTGCGGTCAAAGCTGTCGGCCGACTTGCCGCGCGCGATATCAAGCAATTGATCGCGGCTAAGCACCCGGTCCGGCCGCTCGATAAACGCCATCAATAAACGAAATTCTGCATTGGATAATGGAATGACCGTGTTTTTTGTGGTCGTCAGCTGGCGGCTATGGCAATTGAGCCGGCGCCGATTGAAGACGATCTCTTTGTTGGTGGTGTGTTGAGGCGAGCGCGGTTCTGGATGGCTGCGACGCAGCACCGTATGGATGCGCGCCACCAGTTCACGCGGATCAAATGGTTTCACGACATAGTCATCAGCGCCCGATTCTAGTCCGATGATCTTGTCGGAAAACTCTCCGCGTGCAGTCAGCATCACTACCGGAATACGGCTAAATTCTGCAGCGGTACGTAAAAACCGCAATAAGGATAAGCCATCTTCGCCGGGGAGCATCAGATCCAATAAGATGACGTCGGGTGCCTGTATCGCCAGCTGCTGGCGCATGGCCTTGCCATCGCTGACGGCAAGGCAGGTAATGCCAAATTTTTCCAGATACCGGCCCAGTAACTCGCCGATTTCAGCGTCATCGTCGACCAGCAATACCTGTATGCGCGTAGGAGATGGCAACTCAGATTTCATCTACATAGCGCAGTAGTCGATCTAAGGCATACGCGACGGTTTGCTCGCGTACCGAGTGACGGTCGCCTGCAAACACTTTTCTCTCTGTATGAGTGACACCGCCAACGACCCAGCCGAAACAGATGGTTCCCACCGGCTTGCCCGGTACCGCGCCAGTTGGCCCCGCAATGCCCGTGGTGGACAGGGCAACTTGGGCCTCGCAGTTAGCCAGCGCGCCTTCGGCCATGGCCGCTGCGATTTCTTCACTGACGGCTCCGTGCTGTGCCAGCAGTGAATCGGCAATGTTCAGCAATCCCGTTTTCGATGCATTTGAATAAGTGACAAAGCCACAATCAAACCATTCGGAGGAGCCGGCAATTTCGGTAATGGCTTGGCAGACCCCGCCACCGGTACAAGATTCGGCGACGGTCAGTAAAAGCTTGCGTGATTTAAGTGCATCGCCAAGTTTTTCCGCGCGTTCAATTGAGTTAAGCATGACATGGTCTCCTATGGTGTTGGGCGCAGAAATACTTTACCACTTTGATGCTAAGGTTTTGCGATTTTTTCTATTTTTATGCCTGAAAGAGAGCTTCTTAAACGACATTTATAGAGAGGCGGAGCGCGGTGCAAACCGGGGTAATACGTCGGTATTGCGAGAATTTGCACAAGGGTACGTGCTCTAAAAATAGACTTTAAGAAGTTTCTGAAAATCAAGGCGCAATATCCGTGCGGTCTACAGGCCGAAAATCAGCTGTAGCCCTCATGGGATATGCGTGTTTGCTTTGGAAGTTTCCATTTTTAGAATTGAACTTGCATGACCGTCAGTCAGCAAACCTCAGCATGCACCGTAACGTGTTGGTGAGTAGCTGGCGGCTCACCGATTAACCGGCCTGTGATCCGCTATTTCATCTTGATGCCTCGATTCGCTTACAATCCGGCAATGACAGCTGATTGTTCAGTCTGTCATTTTTACCTTAAAGACACACTATGAAAGTTTTGTTGGTTGAAGATGACACCATGATCGGTGAGAATATTCAGATCGCACTGGAGGGCGAAGCGATCCTGGTGGATTGGGTCACCAATGGCGTCACCGCAGAAAATGCACTTCATATGCATAGCTATGATGCCCTTTTGCTTGATCTGAGTTTGCCGCAGCGTGATGGAATGGACATTTTACGTGCGCTGCGATCGCGTGGCGACTCTCTTCCTGTTTTAGTGATGACCGCCCGCGACACGGTCGCACAACGTGTACTAGGCTTGCATGCCGGTGCCGATGATTATCTGGTGAAACCTTTTGATCTCGACGAATTGATTGCGCGCCTGCATGCGCTGGTGCGGCGTGCGCGTGGCCGCATTGAGCTGCTGTACAAAAATGGCGATATTGCGATTAACTCCATTACGAAAGAAGTCACCAACAGTCATGGTCAAATTATCCTCTCTTCGCGCGAGTGGGCAATTCTCGATGCCTTGATCACTCGCCCCGGCGCGATATTGTCCCGTAGTCAGCTGGAAGAGCGACTCTTTGGCTGGTCCGGTGAAGTGGAAAGCAATGCCGTCGAAGTCTATATTCATGGCTTGCGCAAAAAATTAGGGCAAAAATTTATTGTTAATGTGCGTGGCGTCGGCTACATGATAGAGAAAACCGGATGAAATCCTTACGCGTTCGCTTGATTTTGTTATTTGGCATCGCGATAGGCGCCGCCGCCGCATTGCAATTTGCCACCTCTTTCCAGGCGGCGATGGCGGAAGCGAATAAATTATTCGATTACCACATGCAGCAAATGGCCTTATCTTTACAAGACAGTAATTTTGATCAAATTGAACGGCATACCTTGCCAGGAATAGAGCGCAATCATTTTGATTTTGTGGTTCAAGTCTGGAGCGAAGATGGTGCCCGGGTCTATCAATCGCGTAGCTACCGATTCTTGCCGCAGCAAGCGGTGCTGGGCTATTCCACGGTAGCACTGGAAAATGGCGACTGGCGCGTGTATGCCGTCAGCGCCAACAAGCGCGTGGTGCAGGTGGCCCAGAAAATCGACACCAGGCGCGAACGTGCGATGTCTCTCGCCCTGAGCGCCTTATGGCCAGTGATTCCGGTCTCTTTGCTGTTGTTTGGCGCCGCCTGGTGGGTTGTCACTTCTGCGCTGGCACCGCTCAATCGCATAGGGCAGGATCTGGCCAACCGTAGCGCGGAATCGATCGAGCCGGTATCTGACCAGGGGGTGCCGCAAGAGGTTTCCTTGCTGGTGACTGAACTCAATTCCTTATTTGTTCGTATGGCACAGGCGATACAGTCGCAGCAGAGATTTGTTGCCGATGCCGCACATGAACTACGCTCGCCGATGACGGCACTGCGCTTGCAGGTGCAAACTTTGGCCAGATCCAAAGATGATGTCGCGCTGGCGCAAGGGGTTACGCGCCTGCTAGGCGGGGTAGACCGCGCTTCGCGTTTAGTGGAACAATTGCTGGTGCTGGCAAGACAGGACCCCTCGTCACAACACTTTGAATCGAGCTTAACCTTATTGAACGCCTGCGTGGATCAGGCCGTCTCTGATGTCAGCGCGTTTGCGCAGTCAAAAAATATACACATGAAAAGTGACATCCTGGCATCCGCCTATATCACTGGCGATGCCGAAAGCCTGCGCGTCATGCTACGCAATCTTCTCGATAATGCCATTCGTTACATCCCGGACCATGGGTGTGTCCAAATTAGCCTGGCGCGCTATACATCGACAGTGGAGCTGATCATTCAAGATTCCGGTAGCGGCATCCCTCTTGAAGAGCGCAGTCGGATTTTTGATCGCTTTTATCGGGTGCCTGGAACTAGCGCCAGCGGCAGTGGGCTTGGTTTGGCGATTGCCAAAACGATTGCTGAGCGTCATAAAGCAAGCATCGTATTAACAGATGCCGTTCTCGGCGGGTTCGCGGTAAAAATTAGTTTTCCTGCTTTAGCTGCCTAAGTTAATTCGGTTAATTCTGTTAATTTGGTTAATTTGGTTAATCCGGTTAATTCGGTTAATTCGGCGACCGGCGTCGGGTATCAATTTCCCGTATTTTAACGAGGCTTGATGAACGTGGTGCCGCGTTTAAGTTTCGCCTAAGTCTAGTCAGGCACACTAGGGAAGTTTTGAAATTTGCTGTGCATGATCAGCAGTAAAAAAACGTCAATTCATCCAAATAACGAAGACTTTCTAAGGGAATTTTAATGCGTGCCATCGCCACATTCACCACCGTCGTATCTGGCGCTCTATTTTTGGCGGCTTGCAGCTCGCCAGTAAAAGTAGCAGAAAAACCAGTATCCCCGGCTGCGGCTGGGTCTAGTACCGTGACCACGCCAGATAGGCGCACAGTTGCTGCGGTTGTAGCTCCCGCCATGGATCCACTTAACGATCCAAAAAATATCTTGTCGAAACGCAGTGTGTATTTTGATTTTGATAGCTACGGCGTTAAAAAAGAATTTAACCCTGTGGTAGATGCTCATGCAAAATTTTTAGCCAGCAATAAAGCCAGAAAAATCCTCATTCAAGGCAATACCGATGAGCGTGGCGGCAGCGAGTACAACCTTGCTTTAGGTCAAAAACGTGCAGAGGCGGTAAGTAAAGCGATGGTCTTGTCGGGTGCGTCAGATGGGCAAATAGAAGCCGTCTCTTTAGGTAAAGAAAAGCCGAAAGCCAATGGCAATAATGAAGCATCGTGGGCAGAAAATCGCCGTGCTGACATTGTTTATCCGGCCCAATAACTGACGCGTCACTCTCATGGCTGCGGCCGTTGGCATCAGTCATGAGCATAAACATCTGAGAAATGGATTAACTGCCTCTCAGATGGTATGCCAAAGCCGGAAAATTTTATGTGCTTTGGCATAGCTCAAGTAGCCAATTCGATAGCGTTGACATGAAATTCATTTATAGGTTTCGAAAGGCAAAATGACGATCCACTTACATTGCTTGGCATGCCGGCACATTTTTTCTCTTACTCCTGGTGGATTCAAATGGTGAAGCGAATTTTTGGCACACTGGCATTTTTTTATGCTGTCAGCAGCGCTGCCATGCCGCTTAATTCTCAGTATGCGGTGGTGGTCGAGGATGGGACAGAGCAAGTCTTATTTGAAAAAAATGCCAATGTTAAAGTGCCGATTGCCTCCTTGACCAAGTTAATGACAGCGATGGTGATATTGGATGCCAAGCCGAATATGGATGAAATCATCTCCATAGAGCAAGCTGATTTTGATATGTTAAAACATAGCCGCTCACATGTGCCGTTAGGGACTTCTTTAGCGCGGCGGGAAATGTTGCAGCTCGCCTTAATGTCATCCGATAATCGCGCCGCGGCAGCGCTTGCCCGGACTTATCCAGGGGGGAATCTCAAATTTGTCCATGCCGTACGGGCAAAAATGAAAAGCCTGGGGATGAGTAATACGGTGATTGAAGAAGCAACGGGTTTATCCCCCAACAATACGTCGACCGCCGCTGATCTGGTCAAAATGGCGGTCGCCGCTTCTCGTTATCCCGAGATCGCTGATATCACGACGGATAGTTCTAACCTGATTACGATTAAGGGACATCGCGTAAAATTTCGCAATACCAACCGCCTGGTGGGGAGCCAGGGCTGGGATATCCTGCTCTCTAAAACCGGATTTACCAATGAGGCGGGCAATTGTCTGATCATGCGCATCAAGCTGGCGGGAAAAAAAGCGACCCTGGTCTTGTTAAACGCCGGAGCAAGTTCGGCCAGATTTGTCGATGCCTTGAAGATTCGTCGATTTTTAACCATGAACACGAAGCGGCAGGAGCAAGTCGCTTCCATTGCGCCCTAGTTTACACGGTGAGATGCCTTTCAGGTAGTTCGGGCAGCCCAGCAGCTCAGACAGCCCGCCACAAGGCAAACACCAGTAAAGTAAAAAACGCGGCCACGATATCGTCCCACATCACGCCAAAGCCACCTTTAAAGCGCCGGTCAAAATAGCCTATCGGTGGTGGTTTCACCATATCAAAAAAACGGAACCAAAGAAAGGCCCAGCACTGGGTCTTGAAGTCGGCAGGCGTGACTAGCAATAGCACCAGCCAGAACGCAATAATCTCATCCCACACCATACTGCCATGGTCAGGCACTCCCATATTTTTCCCGGTGACCGCGCAAGCCCACACGCCAAAGACAAAACCGAGGGCAATGATGATGGCCCAATGCAGCGGGGTAAAAAAATCCGGCCAGCGTACCGACAAGACATGGAAAGTCAGCCAGGCAAACAAGGTACCGGTAGTGCCCGGCATGATGGGCGAGAGGCCGCTGCCAAAGCCCTGTGCCAGTATATGGGCCGAATGCCCCAGCATGAAGCGCGCCGTGGGCCTGGTAATTTTTGCCTGCTGGCCAGATTCTAAAATTGTCATGGGGTCGAAAAATGATCAAAAGAGCTTAATTGTAATTGCACCGGCTGGCCAAAATCATCCAGTAGTCGCAGCCCTGGGGCTTGCTCTATGCAGCCTACGCGGGTTACCGGGGTGGCACTGGCGCTGCCCGCAGCGATTACCTTTGCCCTGTGCGCGACCGGTGCAGTAAAGCAGAGTTCGTAATCGTCGCCGCCTGCCAGGGTAAATTTTCGCCGCAGTTCCAGCGCTTGCTGGCTCAAGACCAGGCCCGCAGGCAGGCTGTCCAGTTGTAAGCTGGCACCGACCTTTGAACGCTCTAAAATATGCCCGAGATCGCCTATTAATCCGTCTGAAATATCCAGCGCCGCATTGGCGACACCACGCAACGCCAGTCCCAGCGCAATACGCGGGGTTGGCTGATGCATGCGTTGCGCGGCCTGTTGATGTGCTGCCGGTTCGAGATGGATTTCTTTCCAGTAGCCGGCCAGTGCCAGGCGTGCATCTCCCAGCGCGCCAGAGACCCAGATATCGTCACCGACTTGTGCCGCATCGCGCCGCAGCGCACTGCCTGGCGGTAGTTCGCCAAACACCGTGATGCAGATATTCAATGGCCCCTTAGTGGTGTCGCCACCGATCAGGCTGCACTGATGGGCGTCGGCCAGGGCCAACAAGCCTTGTGAAAATTTTTCCAGCCAATCGGGGTTGGCCTCGGGCAACGACAGCGCCAGAGTGAATGCCATGGGCGCTGCCCCCATGGCCGCCAGATCGGAGAGATTCACCGCCAGACATTTATGTCCGAGCATGAAAGCATCGGCATCGGGGAAGAAGTGCCGGCCCGATACCAGCATGTCAGTGGAAATCGCCAGCTGCATGCCGGGCGTGGGATTGACCAAGGCGCAATCATCGCCGATTCCCAAGGCGATGCGCGGATCAGTCACACTGTGTTGCGCAAAGTAGCGCTTGATGAGGTCGAATTCTGAGAGCATGGGGTATTGTACCGAATGCGGCGGGGAAGTCATGCCAGAAAATGTGCGGAAGTTGCGTGATTATTTAAAAAGGAAGACGCAATGCGGATGCGGGTTTTAGGGCCAAATGCGGCTAGAGGGCGCGTGGATAGTGCGGGTTGGCTAGAAGGGAACTTCTAAAAACCCACCTGTCTAAGCAATCAGAGCGATTTTTCTGCAAACAAGCGGGTAGGAAATAGAAATGACATTCAAAATGGGGGATTTATTTGCGCAAGAACATCGGCAAAAGAAGCTTGACGTGTTTGCCAA
>NZ_JAUSFI010000084.1 GCF_030651495.1 Undibacterium sp. | reverse complement strand
CAATTGGCCCGACATCAGGTTGAAGTAAGTGGTCTTGCCGGCACCGTTAGGGCCGACGATGACAGTCAGCGTGCCCGGATAAAAATCCGCCGTCACCTGATTCACCGCGACATGCCCGCCGAAGCGGATCGTCAGGTCGCGCGTCGTCAGGGACGGCTTGAGGGCGGTTGCGCTTGCGGTAGGGCTAGTGGTCATAGTGATGATGTGTTTTTATTGCTTAAGGCTAGCATTACACTCCCCCTCTCCCGCGAGCGGGAGAGAGGCAGGGGGTGAGGGTGTTTGCAAAACAGAAAACGTTTCAAGTCAAAACGCAAACTTACAGGTGTAGTGGTCAAGTTCAGAAATGAATGGACGCCTGGATTCACGGCATCCCTCACCCCAACCCTCTCCCGCTAGCGGGAGAGGGAGCTGTATCTAGCGCTTGTTTTTGAGCGGCACCGGCAATTCGCTGGCGGGGATTTCTCGCACCAGTTCGAGCAAATCCCATTCGTTTTTCTGCTCTTTCTTGATACGGAAATGGTACATGGACTGCATCGCCTGATGGTCTTCCTTGCGGAAAGTCATCTTGCCTTTGGGAGTGTCAAAATCCATCCCCTCCATGCTGCTGATGAGCTTTTCAGTCTCGCTCGATTTGGCCTTGCTGATCGCCGTATACACCGCACTGGCGGCGGCAAAACCGCCGGCCGTAAAGAAGTCTGGCGGAGCCTTGAAGCGCTTGGTGTGCTCGGCCACCAGCCAGTCGTTCATCTTGTTTTTCGGGAAGTCGTAGTAGTAATAAATCGTGCCCTGGGTGCCGACGAAGCTTTTCCAGGTTTTCATGACGGGCAAGATATTGCCGCCGGGTGCCAGGGTAATTCCATAGCGTTCCGGTTTCATGTCGGCCAGCTTGCTCATAGGATTGGCACCGGCCCAGATAATCTGCAACACGCGCGGTTCTGGCTTGTCCTTGAGTACATCAAAGATGCGCTGCGCCGCCGCGGTAAAATCGGTGGTGTTTTGCGCCGCGTATTCTTCATGCACTATTTTTGCCTTGGCGCCGACCGTGACTAAGGCCTCTTTTGCCGCCTTCACGCCGTCACGGCCGAAAGCGTAATCCTGCGCCAGAAAGGCGATGCTGCCACCGGCCTTGATGGTGCTGGCCGCAGCCAGGCCGTCTTGCATCGAGTTGCGGCTGGTACGGAAGATGTAGCGGTTCCATTTTTCGCCAGTGATGGCGTCCGCCACGGCTGGCTCGACGATCAGTACTTTCTTGTATTCTTCCGCTACCGGCAGCATCGCAATGGCCGAACCGGACGAGCTGGTGCCGACCGCGATATCGACCTTATCGTCGCCATAGGCTTCGGCCAGCATGGTGCGGCCGATATCGGGTTTACTTTGATCATCCTTGACGATGACCCTGATCTTGCGGCCATTGAGCTCCATCTTGCCGGCGGTCAGGTATTCCAGCCCCATCATGAAGCCGGTCTCGGTTTCTTTGGCATACGCTTCCAGCGGGCCGGTCTTGCCGGCAATCAGGGCGATCTTGAGTTCTTGCGCGCTGACCGTGCCGGCCGCCAATACGGTGCTGATACTTGCCGCCAATGCCGCCATTTTACCTAGACTGACTAATTTTTTTGTTTGCATTTTGTCTCCTGTTGGATAGATTTTTAATTCTGCTTATCAATCAACCTGCGCCAAAAATTGGCGTATTGCCTCCTTCGCGACTGCCTCCATCAACATCGGCGCGTGGCCTACCCTGGGCACTTCGGCATACTGCATCGCCGGTGCTGCCGCCCGCATGGCATGGGCTTGCTCCGGTTCGATCAGATCCGACAGCGCCCCGCGTATCAGCAAGGTCGGACGCTGTCGCGCCAGACGCCGGAAAGCCAGCTTGGCAATCAGTGAGCGTGCTTTAAGTTTGCCATTTTGCAAAGGCAGCGCGATATTTGGATCATAGCGCAGTAGCAACTGTCCCTGCGCATTTTCTGTAAAGGCGCGGCGCGCCCATTTGGCCCACTCTTCCATGCTGTTATTGGGAAACGCCAATTGATTGATGCTTTTTATATACTCGGTCGCTGCCGCCCAGGAAGCCAAGGGCTGCCCTTTGCCCGCATAGGCACCGATGCGACTGAGACCGGTTTGCGCCAGCACCGGACCGACATCGTTAAGAATCGCCGCCGCAATCAGGCTCAGTCGGCGCAAGGCTAGCGTCATAGTAATGATGCCGCCCATCGAAGTGCCGATAAAGACCGCGCGGGCGATCCCCAGATCGTGCGCGAGCTTGATGATGTCGCCGGCATACACCCTAGGTGTGTAATGGCTGGCGTCAGGGTCGTACGCAGAATGGCCGCGGCCGCGCACATCGACCGCAATCACCCGGCGTCCCAGGCTGGCGATCCAGGGCGCTATTTCTTCAAAATCAGACGAATTACGCGTCAAGCCGTGGATGCAGATCACCGGGCATTTGGCGACACCGCTGTGGGCCGCATAATCACGCGCGTACAGCGCCAGGCCATCGCTACTGGTAAAACTGATTTCAGTAAAAGTGGACACGTTAGTGAAATCCCGCTCAAGTTAAAAAAATCCTGCACCAAAAATTAAGGCCACCGGTGCCAGAAAAATCTGGGTCACCGGGGCTGGCAGAGGCGATTAAAAACGATACTCTAGCGTTGCCGATACCGTGCGCGGATTGCCGTAAAAGGCGCTGGTAGTGCCTTCTGCCCCCAAGGTAGGGAACAGGTAGCCGGCGACTTTGTAATGCGCATCACTCAGGTTTTTTCCATGCAGGCCGACCCGGATATGGCTGTCTGAACTGGTCCAGACCAGACTGGCATCCCACAAGGTATAGGCGCTCTGGTCCAGCAAGGCATTGGCCAGTTCAAACTGCTGGGTATCGCCTTTATACGAGGCCATGCCGATCAAGGATAGTTTGCCGGCGCGACCAGCCACAGGGAGCGCCCAGTCGTAATTGGCACGCAGGCTGGCAGAATACTTCGGCGTGTTCTGGAAGGCACGCTGCGAGGCCACGTTGATCAGAGTTTTGCTGACCGGATCGAGGATGATGAATTCCTTATACTGGGCATCGATATAGCTCAGCATTCCTGACAGGCTGAAGCTGTCGGTCACTCTGGCACTGGCTTCGAGTTCTATCCCCTTGATCTTGGCCTTACCGGCATTGGTGGTGGCACCGGCAAAACTGTCGTCCTTGCCATCGCCATTGGTATCGATAGGAATCGAGCTAGGAATTTGCACATCTTTGTAATCGCTGCTGAAAACGGCGATATTGGTCAGGATGCGGCCTTGATTAAATTGCGATTTCAGGCCCAGTTCAAAAGTGCTGATAGTTTCTGGCAAAAATCCCTGTTTCGCCACCGCGACGACCGCCGCAGTCGGGGCAACGATGCGCGGATCAAAACCGCCGCCTTTAAAGCCCTGCGCGTAAGACGCGTACAGGTTTTGCTCGGCGCTGGCTTTCCAGCTGGCGGACACGCGCGGCGTGAATTTTTTATCGGTGCGGTCGAGTTCGCCATTAATCAGATTGGTATCGGTGGCGATCAGCGTGGCACCCGGATTGCCCATTTCCGGCGAGCCGTTCAAGCCCGCGTACACGGTACGCAAGATACTGGCCTGACGCCGGTCTTCAGTGTAACGGCCACCGGCAGAGAGGCTGAAGGCGTCCGTCAAATTGATACTGGCATCGGCAAATACCGCCCAGGCCTTGGTGTCGATATCGCCCTTGGTGAAAATCGAGCGGTTAAAGGCCGTGAGGGGTGGCGCAAAGGCCAGCACGGCATCGAATTTATCGAACGCATTGGCGTCTATGTAATACACGCCGGCCACGCCCTGGACCTTACTGCCGCTGTAAGTGAGTTGTAATTCCTGGCTGAACTGGCTGTTTTTGTAGACTGCCGGCGCTTCAAAATCCACTTTAGCCAAGGAATCGAAATCGATCGGGGCGTACGAGGTATCGTGCCGCGAGGCGGTGATCGATTTCAGCGTCAGCTCAGGATTAATTTGCCATTCGATCAAAGCCGATTCACCATGCGCCTTGACTTGCTGGGCATGCCCTAGCGTCGTCACCATTCCGGCTTGCGTGTCAAATACATTATCCAGCAGCGGCGCGCCGCTGGTTTTGCCGGCGACCAGGCGATGGCCATTCTTGGGGCTAGAATCATCCTGGCTGGCATCGGCCGCCAGCCGGATAAAAAGTGAACTGCTAGGTGTCAGTTCCAGGCTGACGCGACCGGCGGAAATATCTTTGTCATAGTTATCGCCGCCGGTAGTGAGATTTTTTCCAAAGCCGTCGCGCTTAAATTTTGCCAGCGTGGCACCGATACGCACGGTGTCCGACAAGGGCGTGCTGCCGGTCAAGACGGCATCGGTCTGGCCATAGCTGCCGACGGTTGTCTTCAGGCGCAGATCGGGAGTCGGCCCCAGTTTGCGGGTGACATATTTGACCGCGCCGCCTATCGTGTTGCGGCCGTACAGGGTACCTTGCGGCCCGCGCAATACCTCGATGCGCTCGACGTCATAGATATCGGCCACCGCACCTTGAGGGCGCGCCAGAAAGATATCATCCATATAGATACCCACGCCGGATTCAAAACCGGCCAGCGGGTCTTGCTGGCCGACACCGCGAATGAAGGCGGTCAGGGTCGAGTTGGTGGCGCGCGAGGCTTTCAGCGTAGTATTCGGTAAAGTCTGCGCCAGGCCGGTAATGTCAGGGATACCGGTTTTTGACAGCTGATCGGCGCTGTAGGCAGTGACCGAGACCGGCACATCTTGCAGCGACTCTTCGCGCCGGCGCGCCGTCACCATGACGGTGGCGGTCTCAGCGCTGGTGGCAGTATCGGCGCTCGGCACTGTCTGCGTCTGCGCGCCAGCAGCGCCCGACAGCGCTAATGCGGCTGCGGCAGTCGCCGAGTGGCGCAGTAATTGCATGTTCTTCTTAGTTAAACGCATCTTCGTCTCCATTATTTTTTGTAGTTTTGGTATGCGTTCAGAATCGCATGGGAAGCGAGTCTGGCTTAAATTGTAAGCTGGCGAAAGATGCCGAAATGCCACCCCTTTGTGCATAAATGCACATGTGCTGACATTGCCGGGGTTTTCGCTCTACAGCTTCGCTCCCGCAGGCGGAACAGCGGCGTGACAATTACGCCACAATCAGGCGATAGGTTTTTTCCGCCTGTGTTTTGATGCACAATAGCCGGCATGAATACCTTGCCTGAATGGACCGATCTACGGTTTTTCCTGGAGCTGGCACGCGCCGGCACGCTGTCGGGCGCGTCGCGCCGGCTGGCGGTCGAGCACACCACGGTGGCGCGCCGGATTGACCGGCTGGAGATCCAATTAGGCAGCACCCTGTTTGACCGCAGCCGCGAAGGCTACCAGCTGACCGAAATGGGCCTGGCCTTATTGCCGCACGCCGAAGCGATGGAAAGTGCCGCACTGGCGGCCACCGAGCAACTGAGCGGCGCACAGATTTCGGCCCGCGGCGTAGTCAGGCTGGGCGTGCCGGAAATATTCGGCACCCGCGTGGTGGCGCCGCTGCTGGTGGGCTTGCTGCAAGAACATCCGGAGTTAAGCGTCGATTTACTGCTGTTGCCGCGTTTTGCCAATCTGGCCAATCGGGAAGCCGATCTGGGCGTGATGCTGGAACCGCCCAGCACCGGACGCTATATGGTGACCAAGCTGGCCACCTTCCGCCTGTATCTGTATGGCGCACCGAGCTATTTGGCCAGCCATCCGCCGATACGCCAGCGCGCCGATCTGGCGCAACACGATTTTGTCGATTACGTGCAAGATAGACTGGCCAGCAGCGAGCTGAGCTTTCTCGATGAGCTCGGCTTCACGCCACGGCGGCGGCTGTGCTGCACCGGCATGATGGCGCAGTGCGAAGCGGCCGCGCTGGGGCTGGGCCTGGTGCTGGCACCGCCGTATGCGATACGCCCGGAAAGCGGGCTGATACCGGTACTGCAAGCGAGCTTCCATGCCGAGCGCTCGTTCTGGCTGGCGGCACCGGTCGACCTGTACCGGCTGCCAAGGGTGCGGGTAGTCTGGAATCTGCTGCGCGAATATTCCGAACAGCACCCGCCGCTGTTTGCCCATGCGGGCGCTGGCGCTGGAGCAACCCATTCTGGCGCAGAAAATTAAAGCTCTGCCCGCCCGCCATCAAGTGCATGGCGTTTTGCTGTCCACGCAGCCGGATCGAGTCACAAAAAAACCTGCCATTGGCAGGTTAATATCCAAAAAAATCCTATGTGTAACAGAATCAGATCGATAGGGGAGAGAACAGGATTTCCCGAACAATCCAGCAGTTTGCGCGGCCAGCATCGTCATCCACCACCACGCAGCTGGATTGCCTCAGTCGCCACAGTCAGGCATCACCCGACTGGGCAAGTCGTTATTTATTTACCGGCATCATCCAGAGACTGTTTCATCTTCGCTATCGCCTTGTTCACGGCGCTTTCAAATTCTTTCCAGCGTTTTACGCCTGCGTTTTTCATTTCAGCCAGTTTATCCTCTGCCAATTTCATATCTTGCTGAAGAATGGTGATCTTTTGATCCAGTTTCAGCTTGGCGTCGCCCGTGGCAGAAATGGATTTTTTCTGAAGGTCAGCGGCCAGTTCTTTTGCTTTGGCAAGATCAAGATCTGCCTTGGTGATGAATTGGTCATATTTCGTGTTGCCGCTCGCATAATCAAATTGTTCCATCGCTTTGATGGTTTCTTTTGTTGCACCGGGTAGTGTCAGCTTATCGCCCTTCTCCATGATCTGAGAGAAAGGAATCGCAACGTCGTGTCGCCCTATGCCAATAAAGCCACCGGCTCGGACAATTAAGAAAGAAATTTTCCTGTCTGGGGCGATAATGACATCTTCTATCTTGCCGATTTTTTCTCCGGTATCGTTATACAGAACCTTGCCAAGAATACTCTTATGCACACTCCAGCCCGCGGCCACTTGACCGGTATCGGTCGTCACTATATCCACTTTCGCCGTCGAACCAGCAGCTTGAGCATGCGCTGTACCCACTACCATCAACGCACCGGCAACACTGAGCGTCGCCATGAAGATCGTCTTTTTCATCATTGTCCTTTGTGTTTGTGTTTATCCTATTAATTGAGTGTGGCATCGTGGTTCAGGCCTAGTGCGGCGCAAAAAAAACGGCAACTGGCACATCACCCTCCGTCAAGGTATCGGGATGGAAGAACGTCGTCTGTTCGGCATCCCACATAGGCTTGATGAGAGTGTGCGTCGGATGTAAAAAAATCCGCCGGCTTCATTGCCGCTCTGGCCCGTTCTGGCGCAGAAAAATAAACCCCTGCCCGCCCGCAGATTGCCGGCGGGCCAGACGCACATGCTAAAATTTCACTATCTCACCTCGAAAGACTCTTCATGAACGTCGTCATCCTCGCTGCCGGTATGGGCAAACGCATGCAGTCCGCCTTACCTAAAGTCTTGCACCCGCTGGCCGGCAAACCCCTGTTGTCGCATGTGATCGACACCGCGCGCAGCCTGCACGGCGTCGGCCTGGCGAATATCTGCGTGATCTACGGTCACGGCGGCGAGCAGGTGCCGGCCATGGTGGCCGCGCCCGACCTGCGCTTTGCCAAGCAAGAACCGCAACTCGGCACCGGCCATGCGGTCGCGCAAGCCAGCACGCTACTCGATGACAGCGTCCCGACGCTGGTACTGTACGGCGACGTGCCGCTCACCACCGGCGCCAGCCTGCAACGCCTGATAGACGCTGCCGGCAGCGATAAGCTGGCGATCCTGACGGCCGAAATGGCCGACCCGAGCGGCCTCGGCCGCATGGTGCGCGAAGACGGCAAGATCACCCGTATCGTCGAGCAAAAAGACGCGAATGAAGCGGAAAAAAAGATCACCGAAATCAACACCGGCATCCTGATCGCGCCGACCGCCAAGCTGAAACACTGGCTGACCACCCTGTCCAACAACAATGCCCAGGGCGAGTATTACCTGACCGATATCGTCGCGCGGGCCGTAGCCGATGGCGTCGCGGTCGTCTCGGCGCAGCCCGACGCGATCTGGGAAACCCTGGGCGTGAACAGCAAGGTGCAGCTGGCCGAACTGGAGCGCGTGCACCAGGGCAATATCGCCCGAAGTTTGCTGGAACAGGGCGTCACCCTGCTCGATCCGGCACGCATCGACGTGCGCGGCACGCTCACTTGCGGACGCGATGTCAGTATCGATGTCGGCTGCGTGTTTGAAGGCAAGGTCACGCTGGAAGACGGCGTCAGCGTAGGGCCGAACTGCGTGATCAAGGATGCCCACATAGGCGCTGGCAGCAGCATCAAGGCCTTCTGCCACATTGAAGAAGCCAGCGTCGGTGCACAGGGACAGATCGGCCCTTACGCCAGATTGCGCCCCGGCACCGAACTGGCGCAGGACGTGCATATCGGCAATTTTGTCGAGATCAAAAACAGCCAGATCGCCGCCCATAGCAAGGCCAATCACCTGGCCTATATCGGCGACGCCACCATCGGCAGCCGCGTGAATATCGGTGCCGGCACCATCACCTGCAACTACGACGGCGCAAATAAATTCCGCACAGTCATCGAAGACGACGCCTTCATCGGCAGCGACAGCCAACTGGTGGCGCCGGTACGCGTAGGCAAAGGCGCCACCCTGGGTGCCGGCACCACGCTGACCAAGGATGCCCCCGACGGCAAACTGACGGTATCGCGCGCCCGGCAAATTACGATAGAGAACTGGGCACGCCCGGTGAAGTTAAAAAAATAAATTAAGCTGTTTTGAACTAGCTGAACCGAACGCTAAATCCACGTTAAAAATATGCTGCCTGAACTGTTAGAATGTGGACCTACGCACCGAGCAAAAGCACATTAACCACATTCGCAACATTAACCACTTAAAGTGAGAATAAAATGACACAATTAAAAGCCATCATGCAAACCAACAAGGGCACGATTAACATCAATCTGTTTGCCGACAAGACACCGGTTACCTGCGCCAGCTTCGCCAATCTGGCAGCGCGCGGTTACTACAACGGCCTGACATTTCACCGTGTTATCAACGATTTCATGATCCAGGGCGGTTGCCCGGACGGCACAGGCATGGGCGGCCCGGGCTACCAGTTTGAAGATGAGTGCACCGGCGACCTGCGCCATGACAAGGCAGGTATTTTGTCGATGGCAAACGCTGGACCAGGCACTAACGGCAGCCAATTCTTCATCACGCATGGCCCTACGCCTCACCTGAACGGAAAACATACCGTGTTCGGTGCCGTTGTCAGCGCAGCAGACCAAAAAGTAGTCGATAGCATCGTCAAGGGCGATATTATTGAAAAACTGACGATTGAAGGCGACACTTCAGACCTGATGAAACAAGAGGCAGAAAAACTGACCAAGTGGAATCAAGTTATCGACAAGCGTTTCCCGCATTTGGCACCTAGCGCAGCTTAATTGTTGCCAAGCTGAACGGTCATCGTTACCGTAAGCGGCGATGAACAAAAAAATGCACTATTCGTATTCAGAATAGTGCATTTTTCTTTGGCAGATCGCCAGCCTACCTATCCATGGCTAGATACAACTCTTCAACCTTGGTTCTGGCCCAGGGTGTTTTTCGGAGAAATTTCAGGCTTGATTTAATGCTGGGGTCACTGGTGAAGCATTTAATGTCCACCAGTGCGCCCATTTTCTCCCAACCGTAATGCGCTTCCAGCTGCGTGAGAATCGCCTCTAAGGTGATGCCATCGAGAGTGCGGGGTAATTGTTGATCGCTCATGTTTTTTCCTTTTGAGGCAGGATCATAGCAGCACCAAGCACCACTGCGCTGCTGAAAAAAGTGCTGACATAGTACTGTCTGGCTAGATAGCGTGTCAAAATCTGGCTATGCGAACAAAAAACATCCATTCAGCGGCTACCGTCACTGCGCCAGGCATGACTACTGGCGCGACTCCTGCAAGCAAACTCCACCCGCGCAACCGGCATCAGGGCCGTTACGATTTTGCCCGCCTGCTCAAGGCTGAGCCGGATTTAAACAACTTTCTCAGCATCAATGAACACGGCGATCAGGGCATCGATTTTGCCGATGCGGCCGCGGTCAAGGCGCTCAACCGGGCGCTGCTGAAAGACAGCTACGGCATACAGGGCTGGGATATTCCGCCGCAGAATCTTTGCCCGCCGGTGCCCGGGCGTGCCGATTATCTGCATTATCTGGCCGACTTGCTGGCGGGCAGCAATCGCGGCGTCATCCCGAAAAAGAAGGGCTTGCAAGCGCTCGATATCGGCACCGGCGCGAACCTGATTTACCCGTTGATCGGCAGCAGTGAATATGGCTGGGAGTTTGTCGCGGCCGACATCAACCCTGCCTCGCTGGCCAATGCACAGGCGATTTTAGATCTGAATCCCAAGCTGGCACAGAAGATCAACTTGCGCTTGCAGCCCTCAGCCAATGCGATTTTTAAAGGTATCGTGGGTGACGACGAGTGGTTTGACCTGAGCATGTGCAATCCGCCGTTTCATACCTCGCTGGCAGAGGCAAGGGAAGGCACGCAACGTAAATGGCAAAATCTCGGCAAGCCCGGCAGCGAGTCACAATCGAGTCTGAATTTTGGCGGACAGGATGCCGAACTCTGGTGCCCCGGCGGCGAGCTGGCTTTCATCCAGCGCATGATCAAGGAAAGCGCGCAGATCGCTACGCGCTGTTTCTGGTTCACTACGCTGGTATCGAAATCGGCCAGCCTGCCGGGTATTTACGCGGCACTCAAGCAAGCCAAGGTGCAAGAACAAAAAACCATTGCCATGAGCCAAGGCCAAAAGCAAAGCCGCTTTGTTGCCTGGACTTTTTTAACGCCGGTACAACAAGCGGCCTGGGCTAAATTGCGCTGGTAAGGCAGCGCCAGCATTCGGCTAAAATCGTCTCAGTCTTTTTTCTTCAATAAGCCTTGCAGTGCGGCAAATGGATTATGCGTCGCATGCTTCAAGGCATTGGTGCTGGAACCCGAGGTGCCCTGCTGATCGGCTTCGAGGTAGCGCGAGTGTTCGTTATCGTGGCAGTACAGGCAGAGTAATTCCCAATTGCTGCCATCGGGCGGATTATTGTCATGATTATGATCACGGTGATGCACCGTCAATTGCGACACATTGGCGTGGGTGAATTCGCGGGTGCAGCGGCCACAGACCCAGGGATACATTTTGAGCGAACGTTCGCGGTAACCGGTGGCGCGCTGCGCCGCATTGCGGTTCGCTTCGGCAACAATCTTGTCGAGTCTGCTGCTGTCTGGTTTCTTGATCATCCTATTCTCCCGTCTCAATATTGTTTAGAAGCGCTCATAGCCAAGCAAATAGCGCCACTGCCCGACTGGCAAGCTGGCCATAGGCACGCGCGCGATGCGGATGCGCTTGAGTGCCACCACGCTTAAGCCGACCTTCTCGCACATGTGGGTAATCTGGTAAGGCTGCGGCCCTTTCAGCGCAAAGCGCAAGCGCGTTTCATTCTGCCAGCTGACTTTAATCGGCGGCAATGCCTTACCATTAAATGTGAGGCCGTGATTGAGCAGTGCAAGACCCTCCGGGGCAATGTTTCCCGCCACTTCGACGATGTATTCCTGCTCGATCTTGGCGGCATCATCGACCAGCTTGCGGGCGATCAGCCAATCTTGGGACAGCACCATCAGGCCGCTGGCCTTGGTTTCCAGCGCATCGGTAAAATTCAGGTTAGTCGTGTGGCGTTTCAAAAATTGCAAGCCGGAGCGGTTGCCGGCGGCCATCGTGCCGGCGTGAATGCTTTGCAATAAGGTAGTAGGGTCGATGCCGGCAGGTTTGTGCAGCAAGATCGTCACCGGGGCGACCGGCGCCAGACTGGCTTGTGGCAACAGTGTTACCTGCTGCTCAGGCTGCACCCGAAAGCCTGGCTCTTCCACGATTTGCCCATCCACCTGGACCCAGCCACCGGCGATATACATTTCAGCTTCCTGGCGCGAGCAAGGGGTTTGGTCGGCGAGTCGTTTGGCAAGGCGTAGGGAATTGGTCATGAAATGCAGTGAAGCGGAGTGAATATAAGCGCGTATTGTAACTGGCTGCGTAACTGGCTGCGTGCCCGGCACAAAGATGCGATTGCCGCAAGGCGCACCTGACGCCTTGCGCAGCAGGTAAACCAGGGTAAACGGTAGTTTTGTCAAGCACGGAGAGTGGGCTAAAAATGCTGTTGTTTTTTTGCGAAAATCCTAGCCAAACATCTATTTTTGACGAGATCACGCCATCGTGAAGCGCTGATGTGATGCAATGGCAGAAGGTAAGTCCTGTGCTGATACCGTGCAGGTCTTAATCAATGAATGTTAAGCATCAAATCCTATTTTTTCGACGCTGTCGCTATCGATGCAGCGTCGTGGCACCAATCAAGATCCGCCTGAGCGGTTGAAACAACATGTTAAGTAATCTTCGTTTTCGCAATTCTTTCAATATCCCCAACGCGCTGCGCAAAATGAGCGCGAAGCTGGCTTCCATTCCATTGTCCCGTCAGCCGGCTATTCGCAAGGAACCTGTTACCGAGGAACCTGCGGAACCTTCTACCGAGCAAGCTTCTGAGCTGCCAACGGTGGCACCAGCCCCCGTGATACCGATGAGCACGCCGCCCGTCAAGCCTAAGCCACGCCGCCTATGGCCGATTTTCTTGCTGCTATTGCTGGCACTGGTATCAGCGGCGGCCTGGTGGGTCTGGCAAGAAACGCGCAACTATGAAATGCAGGCAGAGTTTTTTACCAAACTGGCGAAAAAACTCAGCTATAAGGTGGCGCCTGGCCCTAGCCCAAGTACGGCCATCCGTTTTCCGCATGACAGCCCGTATGACGAGCGTACCGGCTATGCCAAGCTGCCCGATTTTTTAACTAAACTGCAAGCCAAAGACTTCAAGATCGCCGCGCAGGCACGCATTTCACCAAAGATGGTGGACATGGCGGACCGCGGCTTTTTTGCCACCTACCGTGAAAAGACCGGCGTCGGCCTGAACATACTTGATTGCCGCAACCAAGTCTTGTTTTCGGCGCGCTATCCGGAACGTTTTTACGCGAATTTTGAGACAACGCCGCAGGTACTGATCAATAGCTTGCTGTTCATCGAGAACCGCGAATTGCTTGATCCAAAGTATCCAAAACGCAATCCCGCCGTAGAGTGGGATAGGTTGAGCAAAGCGGTATTCGACAAATCGATGAATATGTTCGGTGTCGGCCATCGCTCGGCAGGTGGCAGCACGCTGGCGACCCAGATAGAAAAATACCGTCATTCCGCCGAAGGGCGCACCAATTCCCTGACCGACAAATTTAACCAGATGGTGTCTGCGTCACTGCGCGCCTATCAGGGTGGCGAAGATACCACCGTGGCGCGACGCCAGATCGTAGTCGACTATTTAAATTCGGTGCCCTTGTCGGCCAAGCCGGGTTACGGCGAAGTTAACGGCATCGGCGATGGCATGTGGGTCTGGTACGGCCGCGACTTTGGCGAAATCAATCTCGCCCTGCAAGGCAATCTGGATAAGCCGGCCAGTGCCTTGGCCTACAAACAGGCGCTGAGCCTGTTTATCGCCCAGCGTCGCCCTTCCTACTATTTAGACCAGGGTGCCGCCGACCTGGAACAATTAACCAATAGCCACCTGCGCCTGCTGGCACAAGCCGGCATCATTTCGCAATCACTGCGCGATGCCGCTTTGCAAGTCAAGCTGCAGCCGCTAGGTAAAGCAGGCAACCCGGCAGCGGCGAGCAATTCCTTCGTCAACCGCAAGGCCAGCAATGCCGTGCGCAACCAGCTGTCCGGATTATTAGGCGATACCCGCCTGTACAGCCTGGACCGGCTTGATTTAACGGTAACAAGCACACTCGATGCGCAGGCACAACAGAAAATAACCGAAGTGCTGCGTCATTTGCGCGACCCGGAAACCGCCAAGGAAGCAGGCCTGACCGGCAAGGGCATGCTGGGTAACGGCGACCCAGCCAATGTCGTCTACAGTTTTACCCTGCTGGAAAAGGGCGAGCACGCCAATTATCTGCGGCTGCAAACCGACAATTTCGATCAGCCGCTAGACATCAACGATGGCGCCAAGCTCGATCTCGGCTCCACCGCCAAGCTACGCACGCTGGTTACCTATCTTGATATCATCGCCCAGCTGCACCAGCGCCACAGCACGGCCAGTGCCGCCGAACTGGGCAAAGTCGTGCTCGATCCCAAAGATAAAATATCGCACTGGGCCATCGAGTATTTTCAAAAAGGGGGCGCGCGTGACTTACCTGCCATGCTGAACGCCGCCATGGAGCGCACTTATTCGGCCAGCACCAGCGAAGGCTTCTTCACTGGTGGCGGCCTGCATTATTTTGGCAATTTCAAAAAAGAAGACGAGGGCCGCATCCTCACTGTGCGCGAATCGCTGCGCCACTCGGTGAACCTGCCGTTTGTGCGCCTGATGCGCGACGTGGTGCGTTTTTACATGTTCCAGACCCCCGGTTCGTCAGCCAACCTGCTGGCGAACGCCGACGACCCGCGCCGCGCCGACTATCTCAGTCGCTTCGCCGACCGCGAAGGGCGCGAATTTCTGCAACGCTTCTATGCCAAATACAAAGGCAAGACGGCCAAGGAAGATGAACAACTCTTGCTTTCCAGCCTACGTCCGACCGCATTGCGCCTGGCGAACGTGCATCGTACCATCGCACCGGAAGCCACACTGGCCGAGTTCGAGACTTTCCTGAACGACAATCTGGCCTCGCAAAATGAGATCAGCAGTGAGCGCGCCGCCAAAATGTACCAGCAGTACTCGCCTGAGAATATGTCGCTGGCGGATCGCGGCTATCTCGCCACGATCCATCCGCTTGAGTTGTGGATGGTCGGTTTCCTGCGTCAGCATCAGGGCGCGACGCTGACCGAAGTGGTTGCCGCCAGCGCCAAGGAGCGCCAGTTAGTCTATGAATGGCTCTTCAAAACCAGCCGCAAGCATGCGCAAGACAAACGCATTGCGGGCTTGCTGGAGGTCGAAGCCTTCCTGGAAATTCAGCGCCAATGGAACCGCATGGGTTATCCGTTTGCCTCATTGACCCCGTCTTACGCAACCGCCTTAGGCGCTTCGGCCGACCGCCCGGCCGCACTGGCCGAGCTGATGGGCATCATCATCAACGGCGGCGTACGCAAACCCAGCCAGCGCATCACTTCGCTGCATTTCGCCGCCGACACGCCTTATGAAACCCTGCTGATCCAGCGCAACCAGGCGCAGGGCGAACTGGTGCTGGCACCGGAAGTGGCGCGGGTGGTGGCCGATGCAGTACGCGAAGTGGTGGCGCTAGGCACGGCCAGACGCGCACGCGCCGCCTTCATCGCACAGGATGGCAGCAACATTCCGGTCGGTGGAAAAACCGGTACCGGCGATCAGCGCTTTGACGTGTATGGTGCCGGCGGACGGCTGATCGAATCGCGCTTCGTCAACCGTTCAGCCACTTTTGTGTTCAATATCGGCGAGCGGTTTTTCGGCAGCATGACGGCGTACGTGCATGGACCGCAGGCTAAGAACTATGACTTTACCAGCGCCCTGCCGGTGCAACTGCTGACCGTACTGGCACCGAGCCTGATGCCTCTGATCGACCCGGTAGCAGACCCCGCCACGCGGCAGTGCAGTCATTGAGTTGAGCTGGATTAAGCTAAGCCGGGCGCTGCCGGCATTTAAAAAGTGACCTCGCCGCTCACGCATAGTCCATGCGGGCTGCAGAGGCAATGCCTTGGAAACCCGCATGGACTGTGCGTGAGCGGGCAGGCACCAGTTTAATTTTTGCCGTCCAGACCAAAATTTCCGGGTCGCCAGGCTTTCTATCTACGTGACGACACTACGATCCCGCCGACGATCAGCACGAACGCCAGCACATGATACCAATGCGGCAATTCGCCCAAAAAAGCCGATGACATGAGTGCCGCGAACAGCGGTGTCAGGTTGCTGAAAAAACCCGCCACGCTGGGGCCGGCACGCTGTATCCCGGCACCCCAGCAACGAAAAGCGATAATCGCCGGGCCGACCGCGACGAACAGCAAGGCGGCAGCCAACGGCCAGCTCCAGAGGATTTTGGGCGCGCTGAGGGTCCATTCACCGGCGGCGAACAAGCCCGACCAGACCACGCCGAACGCCACCTGTGCCAGCAAAAACGCCGCCCAGTTATTGCGGATTGCCGGCGGATCTTTCGGCTGCGTCAATAGCCAGCTATAAAACGACCAGGCGATGGTGGCAAAAATCATGAAGATATCGCCCGCCACCAAGTGAAATGCCAGCAATTCTTGCAAATTACCGCGGCTCAGCACCAGCAACACGCCGGCAATCGACAACACCGCACCGGCGATTTGCTTGCGCACCACCTGAAGACCAAAAAACAGATAGCCCACCAGCAGCATCCAGACCGGCATGCCGGCCGCGACCAGGGTGACATTGATCGGGGTCGAACTTTGCAGCGCCAGATATTGCAGGGCATTGTAAAGACCTATCCCCAGCAACCCCAGCAAGGCAAAACGCTGGCGATTGGCCCACAAGCCGCTGCCCTGCCGGAAGATCGCCGGCGCCAGCGGCAATAAGATCAGGAAAGCCAGCGCCCAGCGAAAAAAATTCAGCGTAATCGGCGGCACCATTTCATGTACCAGACGCCCGACGATGGCATTGCCGGCCCACAGCAGCGGCGGTATCGTCAGCAGCAGTGCGGTCGACGGAGAGATTTTTTGGGTCATGACAATGTTACCTGGCAGTGAGCTTATTCTGGATGACGATAATCATTTTCTATCCAGGCGGTGGCACTGGCCTTACTGAACTTGAAACCAGCCGACACCCGGCACTGCGCCAGTTCAAGATTATCGGCATCGTGCGCGCTGAGCAGTGCATAAGGATTATCTTCATCCGGCACGATATCGAAGCTGACACGGATGTCGGCAGTCGCCAGATTGACGAAAATAATCTTATGCAAAATGGCGTGCAAGGCTTGTTCATGCCGGCGCAATACTTCGGATGCGGTCTTGACCAGGGTGCGAAAGGCGGTGCCATCGAGCGGCTTGGGATTTTTTTTGTCGCGCCCCATAGTCCAGGGGCCGACCAGCGCGGGTTCCGGCTCGCCGTCTTTAATCATCGCCACCGCCCAGCCTTCGTCGTCTTCATTCTTGATCACGCGTGCGGTCCAGCCTTTTTCGCTCCAGAGACGCGGTTCTTGTATTTTGACGTCGTCATTCGGCGTCATGTCGCTGGATGAATCATCAGGCAAATCATGGGACAAATCGGTTGAATCTGGTACGGTAACGGACATGACTGCTTTCGGATAGAGGATATTCAGGCTGCGTATCGTAATCGAATTTGCCTTGCATCGCATTAAGTGTCAAAAACATGCTGAAAAAAACAAGCACAAGATAGTCCTCCATCGCGCCAAAAACAAAAAATCCGGTCTCAATAGAGCCGGACTTTTGTGCTGGCATCTTGGCAGATGCCGCAGCTACTTATTTGCCACTTGTTTGCTACTTGTTTGCTACTTATTTTGCAGGCGTCGCCGCTTTAGCTTCTACAGCAGGTGCCGCTACTTTCTTTGCCTTGACGTGTTTCTTCGCCTTTTTTACCGTTGCAGGTGTCACTGCCTTAGCTTCGGCCGATGCGGAAGCAGATGCAGCGACTGGTGCGCTGGCTGCAGGTGCAGATGCCGGTTTAGCAGCGGTTTGTGCGAACGCTGTACCCATAGCGAAGGTAGCAGCAACGAGAGTGGCGATCAGCTTGTTCATGTGGTGTCCTGTTCATTTTTGCCGTAGACAATTTCTACGTATCCCTATAACGCCAGCCGGCTGAAATCTGTTGACAATGAAAGTGTTGCAAATTGTTACGGCGCCTTATTGATGGCTGATCTCGCGCGCCTGATAAAAACAGCGGCCGCATACATGCCGGTAGCGCTCATTGCCGCCGATATCGACCTGCTCGCCTGTAGTGACGCGCTTGCCATGCTGATCGACGCGGATATTCATGGTGGCTTTTTTGCCGCAGGCGCAAATATTTCTCAGTTCTTCAATATCGTCTGCCAGCGCCAGTAAATAGGCAGAGCCGGCAAATGGCTCGCCCATGAAGTCACTCCGTAAACCATAACAAATCACCGGCACGCCATGCACCTGCGCCAGCTGGTGCAATTGCTTGACCTGGGCCGGCGTCAAAAACTGCGCCTCATCGACCAGCACGCAATTGACCTGCAGTGCCTGTTGCAGAAAGTTGAAATCAGGATCGAAGACTTCCGCCTCACGCTGCGGGCCGAGACGCGAAGTGACCTGACCCGTGCCGTAACGGTGGTCGATGGCAGCCGTGTACAAACGCACCTGCTGCCCCTGCTCTTCATAGTTGTGCGCCACCTGCAGCAAGGCGGTTGATTTGCCAGCGTTCATGGCGGAATATCTGAAATAAAGTTTTGCCACGACAAGTCCTTTGCCGGGTGTTTTCCCGGTATTTCAATCGTTAAATATGCAGCCCAAGCGACCTGATATAGGGACGTTGTCAGCAAATTTCAAGATCTTGAAACGCGCTTTGCGCATCCCATATTGGTAACAGCAGATGCTCAATCGAGGTCTGCGACTAGGCATTATCTGACTCATTTATCGCTTCAATTTAAAAGGATATCACCATGCGCAATGTTGACTTTGCTCCACTATATCGTTCCGCCATCGGCTTTGACCGTATGGCACAGTTGTTTAATGAGGCACAACGTGCCGAAGCAGCGCCTAGCTACCCGCCTTACAATATTGAATTGATCGCCGAAGACAAATACCGCATCACGATGGCCTTAGCCGGCTTTGAGCGCGCTGAACTGGAGATAGAAACCGAACGCGACGTATTGAAAATTGTTGGCCGCAAACAGAAGCTGGAAGCGCCGACAACCTTCCTGCATCGCGGTATCGCGGCGCGCGATTTTGAGCACAGTTTCTGTCTGGCGGACCATGTCAAGGTAGTCGGTGCCAAGCTCGACAATGGCTTGCTGAATATCGAATTGATACGCGAAGTGCCGGAAGCCTACAAACCACGCAAGATCGCGATTGACGGGGATAATCTGCAATTGGTACAGCCCGCCGAGGAACGTCAGGCAGCGTAATTTTTAGGCAGTAAAAAACGCGGGCAACTGTGCAACGCCTGTACCACTAAATTGCCCGCGTTTTTTACTTTATTTGACGAGATTCTGTGGCCCGACTTCACGTATATCTTTAGTGCCGGTCAACGCCATGCTGACGTCGAGTTCTTTATGCAAGATATCGAGCATCTTGGTGACGCCCGCCTCCCCCATCGCTCCCAGTCCATACAAGAAAGCGCGCCCGACCAGACTGCCCTTGGCACCCAAGGCGGTGGCTTTGAGAATATCCTGGCCGGTACGAATGCCGCCGTCAAACCAGACTTCGGTCTGATGGCCGACCGCGTCCACAATCGCCGGTAACGCCTGGATCGACGACATCGCGCCATCAAGCTGACGGCCGCCATGATTGCTGACCACGATCGCATCGGCACCGGCCGCCACTGCCAGCCTGGCATCCTCGACATCAAGTATGCCCTTGAGTATCAGCTTGCCACCCCATTCCTTCTTGATCCAGGCCACGTCATCCCAGGACAGGGTCGGATCAAACTGGCTTGCGGTCCACTCGCTCAGCGTCACGATGCCACTGCCGCCCTTGACATGCCCGGCCAGATTGCCAAAAGTTTTACGCCCCATCAGCGCACGCAAGGCCCAGGACGGTTTGGTCGCCAGATCAATCATATTCGCCAGCGTAAGTTTTGGTGGCACCGACATGCCGTTCTTTAAATCTTTATGACGCTGGCCGAGAATTTGCAAATCCAGTGTCAGCATCAGTGCCGAGCATTTTGCCGCCTTGGCGCGCTGTATCAATTCGCGGACAAAACCGCGATCACGCATCACATACAGCTGAAACCAGAACGGCTTGGTGGTGACGCTGGCGACGTCTTCAATCGAGCAAATACTCATGGTGGAAAGCGTAAAAGGCACGCCAAATTTCTCGGCAGCGATCGCGCCCAGCATCTCGCCATTTGCCCATTGCATGCCCGTCAGGCCGGTCGGCGCAATCGCCACCGGCATCGTCACCTCTTGCCCGACCATGGTGCTGCGGGTAGAGCGCTGATCGACATTGATTGCCACGCGCTGGCGCAACTTCAGCGCTGCCAGGTCACTGGTATTGGCGCGGTAGGTACTCTCGGTATACGAGCCACTGTCGGCGTAATCATAAAACGCCTTAGGGACGCGTTTTTTGGCAAGTAAGCGTAAATCTTCTACACAAGTGATGACCGGCATGGTGGCTGCTCCAGAGAGGGAAATTTGATGGGCAAAGTGTAGAACAAAAATAAAACCGGATGGCGGAAAACGTTTCAGACTTAGCGTGAAGTTTTTTCATAGTAATGCATTTTTATTCGGCAAAATGCGCGGCAATAAAATTGCGCAACCACTGGTTGCCTTCATCCTGGGCAAAACGCCGGTGCCAAAAGATGTTTGTTTGCAAAGATGGCAGACGTAGCGGCGGCTTGACGCACTGTAGATTAAACGGTGCGGCGGCGCGCTCTGCCAATTTTTGCGGCACCGTTACCAGCAGGTCGGTGCTGCTGACGATGTATGGCACGGCGACAAAATGCGGCACCGTGAAATGCGCACCGGCCTTGATGCCGGCTTTTTCCAGCTGCTGGTTAATCTTGTCGTACGGGCTTTCCATCGAGGCGACAATCAGGTGCTGCGCCGCCAAAAAATCTTTCAGGCTCAAGGCCTTGGCCGCCAGCGGGTGGCCGCTGCGCAACATGCAGACATAGTTTTGCTGGAACAGGCGGCGCTGGTACAGCGCACCGGAGATATCATCGAAAGCGCCGATCGCCAGATCGACCCTGCCGGTTTCCATCTCGGCTTTCAGGTCGATACTGCTGGCGCGTACCGTCGCGAGCCCGATCTGCGGCGCCAGGCGGCGGCACAGATCGACCAGCACCGGCATGAAATACACTTCACCGACGTCGGTCATGGCGAGCGTAAAGCGGCGTTTGCTGGTGGCCGCATCAAATTGCTCATGCTGATTCAGCGCGCTGGTAATGCTGCCCAGCGCATTGGCGATCGGGTCGGCCAATTGCTCGGCCAGCGGCGTCGGCTGCATGCCCTGCGCGGTGCGGACGAATAATTCGTCGGCAAAACTCTTGCGCAGGCGGGCCAGCGCATTGCTGACGGCCGGTTGCGACAGGCCCAGTTTTTTGGCCACAGAAGAAATCTGCCGCGCCTGAAACACTTCGTGAAACACCACCAGCAGGTTCAGGTCTATATCTTTCGGCTCTACCATTATTCATCCCATGAATGAACTACATTGATGTATTTATAACGTAAAAACGCGCCGATTGCACTACATTAGTGTTTGCCACCGCAACCATCTGACAGGGACGCACCATGAGTCACATCGGCCATATCCTCAACACCGACACGCTGCGCTATCAAACCGGGTTCTCGAATGAATTCGCCACCGAGGCCTTGCCCGGCGCCTTGCCAAAAAACCAGAATTCACCGCAGCAATGCGCCTACGGCCTATACGCCGAGCAAGTGTCCGGCACCGCGTTTACCGCACCGCGCCACGCGAATCGCCGTTCCTGGCTGTACCGCATACGTCCGGCCGCGATGCACCAGCCGTTTGTCCAGATCGGCAACCGCGGCATGACGAACCAGTTTGATCAAGTGCCATCGACGCCGAATCAATTGCGCTGGGACCCGCTGCCGCTACCGGAAGAGAGCACCGATTTCATCGACAGCTGGCTGACCATGGCCGGCAACGGTTCGGCCGACGCCCTCAACGGCTGCGCCATCCACCTGTATGCGGCCAACCGCGACATGCGCGAGCGCTTCTTTTATAACGCCGATGCCGAACTCTTGATCATCCCGCAACAAGGGCGCCTGCATATCAAGACCGAGCTGGGCTTGCTCAATATAGAACCGCAAGAGATCGCCGTGATCCCGCGCGGCATCCGTTTTCAGGTGACGTTGCCGGACGGTGCGGCGTGTGGCTATGTCTGCGAAAATTTTGGTGCCATGCTAAAACTGCCGGATCTGGGCGTGATCGGCTCGAATGGCCTGGCCAATCCACGCGATTTTTTAATCCCGACCGCCAGTTACGAAGACCGTGAAGGCGAGTTTGAGCTGATCGCCAAATTCAGCGGCAATATGTGGCGCGCCAAGATAGCCCATTCACCGCTGGATGTGGTGGCCTGGCATGGCAATTTTGCGCCGTATAAATATGACTTGCGCCACTTCAACACCATAGGCTCGATCAGTTACGACCACCCTGACCCATCGATTTTTCTGGTGTTGCAGTCGCCCAGCAATACGCCCGGCGTCGACAGCATCGATTTCGTGATCTTCCCACCGCGCTGGCTGGCGGCCGAAAACACCTTCCGCCCGCCCTGGTTCCACCGCAATATCGCCAGCGAATTCATGGGCCTGATCCACGGTGAGTACGATGCCAAGTCGAACGGGTTCCGCCCCGGCGGTGCCAGCCTGCATAATTGCATGAGCGGCCACGGCCCGGATGCGCCGACCTTTGAAAAAGCCAGTCACATCGACACCAGCGCACCGCAAAAAATCGATGACACCATGGCCTTTATGATAGAAAGCTGCAATATCCTCAAGCCTACCCGCGCCGCGATGGAGTCCGCGCAATTGCAGGCCGAGTATTACCAGTGCTGGCAAGGTATCAAGAAAAATTTCAATCCGGAGCAACAATAAATGAAGCCACAACTCAACGAAACCCATGACGCCGCACTGCGCAGCTGGGTCAGCTCGGCCAATACCGGCAACACCGATTTTCCGCTGCAAAACTTGCCGTATGGCGTGTTCCGCCGCCGCGGCAGCGAGCAGCCATTCCGTCTCGGCGTCGCCATCGGCGAACAGATTCTCGATCTGGTGGCGGCCCGCGTGGCCGGGATTTTTTCCGCCCTGGAAAACCAGGCCTTCGATCGTGCCATTCTCAGCGACAGCCTCAATGGCCTGATGAACTTGCCACCTGCCGTCTGGTCCAGCCTGCGCCTGACGCTGTCACGCGCCTTGCGCGACGGTGCCACGCAACAGGCGGCGCTGGCGAGCTGCCTGTTGGCGCAGCTTGACGCCGAATACACGCTGCCGGCGCAGATCGGCGACTATACCGATTTTTACACCTCACTCCATCACGCCACTGCCGTCGGCAAGCTGTTCCGCCCGGATAACCCGCTGCTGCCGAATTACAAATGGGTGCCGATCGGCTATCACGGCCGCGCCTCATCGATTGCGGTGTCCGGCCAAGAGTTTCGCCGTCCGCTAGGCCAAACCATGCCGCCTGGCGCTAGCGCACCGGTATTTGGCCCGGCCAAGCGCATGGATTACGAGATGGAGATCGGCATCTTTATCGGCAACGGCAACGCCCTCGGCGAAGCTATCGCCATCAACGACGCCGAACAACATGTGTTTGGCCTGTGCCTGCTGAACGACTGGTCGGCGCGCGACATGCAAGCTTGGGAATACCAGCCGCTAGGCCCTTTCCTGGCAAAAAATTTCGCCTCGACGATCTCGCCCTGGGTCGTCACGCTCGACGCCCTGGCACCGTACCGCAAGGCCTGGAGCCGCGATACCGCTGACCCGCAGCCGCTGCCGTATCTGGAATCAAACGACTTGCGCGACAGCGGCGCATTTGATATCGAGCTCGAAGTCTTGCTGCAAACCGAAAAAATGCGCAGCGAAGGCATGCCGCCGCAACGCCTGTCGCTGTCGAATTTTAGCCACTCGTACTGGACCGTCGCGCAATTAGTCACACATCACACCGTCAACGGCTGCAACCTGCGCGCCGGCGATTTGCTCGGCTCCGGCACCCAATCTGGCCCCTTGCCAGAAGAAGCCGGCTCGCTATTGGAACTGACCGAAGGCGGCAAAAAACCGATCAACCTGGCCAACGGCGAACAGCGCGTTTTCATCGCCGACGGCGACCGCATCATCATGCGCGGCTGGGCCCAAAAAGCCGGCAGCGCCCGCATCGGCTTTGGCGAAGTCAGCGGCACCCTGCTACCGGCACGGGCACTGTAATTTCAACAAAAAACATCCTGACCGCGCCAGCGGCCAGGACCACAAATACGGCATGCCCCAGCGCGCATATTCCATGCGCCTTTCCAAGGCATCCGGCCTGCAAGCCGCATGGGGTATGCGCCTCCGGCTTGCACGTGGTTGAAATTTCATCGGAGCAATACGCCTGCGGCTATTGACCTACGCAAAGATTGCGACTTACCGGGCTTGATGTCATATCTTTATGGTAGAAAAATTAGACGTAACGAATGGACAGGCAATAATAAGGTTTGATATTTTTTTAACTTTGACAAAGTTGTTGGTAGAATGAAATTAAATAGCAGTGACGCTTTTCACGATTTTTTAGTACTGATTGAATATCCCGTGCGTCAATGGAAAGCGAAGCTGCAAAAGGGTTGCTAGCGTTTTCTCTCGAAATGTTATGCGACAAAAATCCAATTCGCCCGTCACGGTGACGGACATATCTAGTTAGAGCGCATCCAATGAAGCAACTCGCTTGGAAAATAATTGGCGCATTAATATTGTCTCTTCTATCAGGGGTCTCCATGGGCTACGACTTGCATATCACCAAAGCCGCTGAGTGGTCAGAAAGTGCAAGGCACCCCATTACTGAAGAGCAATGGAAGACAGTGGTTCTCGCTGACGGTGAGTTCGCAATGGATACAACCGCCACCGCCGAAGATCCAGAAACACATGAGGTCATCCAGATCAGCAACCCACTAATGGCTTCTTGGGTTGACCCAAAAACTAAAGAAAATCACTACTTCTACTATTCGCGTGGCAGGGTAATCGTTAAGAACCCAACGGATAGTGCGATCAAAAAGATGAAGATAGTCGCATCAAAGCTCGGTGCAAAGGTTCAAGGAGATGAAAGTGAGTGGTACTAATTCAGTACGCTCTAACTCGGCGCTCAACCTCGCTCCCTTCGATCGCAGGACGGCGCTAAAGCGCCGCCGGTTAGCTCTACGTTGGGCATCTTAGGCACATGGACGTTTCCCAGTACAACGGGGTCAGTTCTAACATTCCAACATTAAGCCAAAGAAATGTATGAATGTTAGAACTGACCCCAAATTTGCCGTGATCTGGGCTTGTTTTTGACTCTGCTTTTGATGTGAGCCTTCAGCATGTGGCGCTGCCGCTTGTGCATGGCAGAAAATGGAAAAAGAAGCGTCCTTGTCTGAGCGCAGCGAGTTGTGGACGCTTCCCATTTTTTGACTTGCATAAGCGGGTATCCCGAAGGGACAGCGACTTTGCGTCGCCTTCTTTTGCTTACTTTTTCTTGGCGAAGCAAGAAAAGTGAGTAGCTGCCGGTCTACCACCGGCCGGCAATCGCACAGCAAGAACGGCGGATACTTCAGCGCCGAAACACCACAAGCGATAAATCCATCACCCCTGCCAGCGCGCATAGTCCATGCGCCTTCCCAAGGCATCTTGCCTGCAAGCCGCATGGGATATGCGTCTCCGGCCTGCACGTGGTTGAAATTACGTCTTAGGCGGGCGATGGCTCAGGCTTCGGGTGTCAGCGCCTCACGCGCCCGCTTGGCGCGCAAGACGCGAAAACGCCAGCGCAGCAGGCCGATCGCGTAGGTCATGTAATAACCCGCCAGCAGGCCAAACACGGCCAGCGTCAGCGGGCTGCGGGCGAAGTCGTCCATCCCATGCGCGGTACCTGGTGCGATGGCATAGACCTCAATCAGGCGGAACATCAGGCGCACGACAAACAGCAGAGAGAGGGCGATGCCGAGGTGGGCATTGGGCGTGTAAAACAATCCTTCAGGCGTAGGCTCGAAGCGCGTCTTGCGCAAGCCGAAGATGCCTAACAATGCGCCAAGGCCCAGCCCTCCCGCCAGCCACCAGAGCCGCTCCAGATGGGCATGCGCGGCGAAGCCGAGCAAGACCAGCAGGGCTGGAAAGATGGCCAGCGTGATCCACGGACGCACTTTCGACAAACGTTGCCGGCCGACCAAGCGGCGAAAGCGGGAGTAAACCCGCCACGCGACCAGCGGAATAAGGGCGAACAGGGTGAGAGTGGATGCGCTCGGAGCTTGCATGGTGTTGGCGATGCCTCAGGTAAGGTGTGCGGGCCGATTGGCGAGTTGCAGTATAAGTGAATAACGCAACAAGTTGCTTTTACTGAATGACATTTTCACCTTGCCCCCGCCAGTGCCGTGTCAACCCATGTCAACCCATGTCAACCCATGTCAACATATCGGCCTCCTACGCTGCGCTGTTATACAAAACTTGCCTTCATGTGTTTTTCTTCTACTCTTAGAAGAACAAGATCGTTCCCTTTTGCCTCGATACTGTGCAAGATGGGGCACACTTTTTTCGGAGCAAACCCATGTCGTGTATCCAACAAATCCAACAGATCCATCATATCGATCCAATCTGTCCGATCCAGCGCCGCGTTCACCTCAATCAGCAGCGCCGTCGCCGCAACGGGCTGCTGGCAATGTTGCTGGCGACGGGGATCAGTCTTTGCATGGCGATTCCTTCCGCCTTCGCTGCCGGCGATATCCTCAATGCGTCGTACGATGTGACGCGCGAACTGTTTAAGGAAATCAATCCTGCCTTCGTCGCCGACTGGAAAAAGAAGACCGGCGAAACCCTTACCATCAATCAATCGCACGGCGGCTCCAGCAAGCAGGCGCGCTCGGTAATTGATGGCATGGAAGCGTCGGTCGTCAGCATGAACCAGGCCAATGACATCGATATTCTTGCCGACAAAGGCCTGTTGCCTGCGGACTGGACCAAAGCTTTTCCGAATGGCGCGGCACCGTTTTATTCGACCATGGTGTTTTTAACCCGCAAGGGCAATCCGAAGCAGATCAAAAGCTGGGAAGATCTCGGCAAGCCAGGCTTGAAAGTCATCGTGCCCAATCCAAAAACTTCCGGCAACGGGCGCTACACGTATCTGGCGGCCTGGGGATCAGTGATCAAGAGTGGCGGCACGGAAGCGCAGGCGCGCCAGCTGGTGGATCGCCTGTTCAAGAATGTGCCCGTGCTGGATGGCGGCGGGCGCGGTGCCACCACCACGTTCACACAACGTGACATCGGCGATGTGCTGGTGACGTTTGAAAACGAAGTGCAGTTGGTGCGTCAGGAGTTTGGCGATCATTTTGAAGTGGTTTATCCGAACATATCTATCCTTGCCGAATCGCCGGTGGCGGTCGTTGATAAAGTCGTTAACAAACTGGGCAATCGCAAGCAGGCTACGGCTTACCTGCAATTTCTGTATTCCGAGCAAGGCCAGGAGATTATCGCCAAACATTTCTTCAGGCCGCGCTCCGCGCTGGCGGCAAAAAAATATGCGGCGTCCTTCAAGCCCATCAGCTTATTTACCGTCGATGAAGTATTCGGCGGCTGGAAGCAAGCGCAGAAAAAGCATTTTGATGATGGCGGCGAATTCGACAAAATTTATGCAGCAAAAAAATAAGGCATAAAAAAATAAGCATCAAAGATCGACAAAAAAAGCGGCATCCGAATCATTTTTCGGATGCCGCTTTTTTTTATGGGGATTGCCTTTGCGCAGATCGTCACGCTCCACCCTGGCGATTTTTCTATAGAAGAAAAACAAATAACGAATCGTGAAATGATTCGTTCTTGTTTCTTTGCCTTCGATCTATTCTACATTCCTCGCTATTCAATTTGTCGTTGAAGAACATGCAGATGAACAGCAAGAATCATGGCAAATCAAGTAAGACAAAACTATTACCGAAAGAACGATCATGACCATCCTACTGCTATCTGGAAGCCCATCAACACCATCACGCTCCAGTCGTCTATTGCACTATGCCGGCGATAAATTGAAAGCATTGGGCTACCACACGGTCAGCCTGAATGTGAAAGACTTGCCAGCGCAAGCCTTGCTGCATGCAGATTTCACTCATCCCGAACTGATCGCGGCAAAACAAAAGCTGGCCGAGGCCAAGGCGATCGTGATTGCCACGCCGATCTATAAGGCGTCGTACAGCGGCTTGCTAAAAACGTTTCTGGATATCTTGCCGCAGGATGGCTTGCATGGCAAACTGGTATTGCCACTGGCAACCGGTGGCAGCCAGTCACATCTGCTGGCACTCGATTACGCCCTGCGGCCCGTGCTGGCGGCCCTCTCTGCCGACCATGTGCTGCCCAGCGTGTATGCCACCGATGTCCAAGTCGACTGGTCGGAGCAGCATGGCCTGCAGATCGACCCGAGCATAATCAAGCGCTTGCACGAGGGAGTTCATTATCTGGCAGCACGCCTGATCTCCTTGCACGAACCCGAATTGTCCACTGCGCCAGTCATGCGAATGCAGAACCGTTGCAGTGCTTAACTAAGCGTCAAGCCTAACCATTCACACCCTGTTTTCCGTAGTCTATCGTGCCGTTTCTTCACGGCAGGGGGACTGCTTATCCCTAATTTTTGAGGTCATCCAATGAGTAAAGATCAACAACGCAACACCAAACGCCGCACCTTAGGCTGGCTGTCAGCACTGACCGCGATGACGCTGGCCGGCGGCATTCCTTGCGCTTACGCACAAAATGCGCCGGTATCGCCGGCACCAAAAGGCAGCTTGCATTCCAGTTTACGCATCGGCTATCAAAAATACGGCACGCTGACTTTATTAAAAGGCACCGGTGCGCTCGACAAGCGTCTGGCGGCCGTGGGCGTGGACGTAAAATGGACAGAATTTCCGGCTGGCCCGGTGTTACTGGAAGGTTTGAATGTCGGCAGTATCGATTTTGGCACCACGGGTGAAGCGCCGCCGATTTTTGCCCAGGCGGCCGGTGCCGACTTGGTCTACGTAGGCAATGAACCGCCGGCGCCAGGCGGTGAAGCGGTAATCGTGCCGAAAAATTCAACATTGAAATCAGCCGCTGATCTGAGGGGTAAAAAAATCGTCCTCAATAAAGGCTCGAACGTGCACTACCTGCTGGTGAAAGTGCTGGAAAAAGCCGGCATCGCTTATAAGGACGTCAACGTGATTTTTTTACCGCCAGCGGATGCCCGTGCGGCGTTTGAACGCGGCAGTGTCGATGCCTGGGTGATCTGGGACCCTTTCCTGGCCGCGGCAGAAAAACAATTGGGCGCCCGGGTGCTGGTCGACGGTAAAGGCCTCGTCAGCAATCACCAGTTTTACCTGGCGTCACGTCCGTACGCACAAAAAAATCCTGAAGTGTTGCGCATTCTCCTCGAAGAACTGGTCAAGGTCGACGAATGGGGCAGTAAAAATCTGAAGGAAGTGACCGCCATTCTGTCGGCCCAGATCGGGCTGGAACCGGCCATCGTTGACATCGCCACAAACCGCTTCGTCTTTGGCGTCAAGCCCTTGAGCGAGCAAGTCATTAAAGAACAGCAAAATATCGCCGATGTCTTCGCCGACCTGAAACTGATACCGAAGAAAATCAATATCAGGGATGCAGTCGTCGGTATCAAATTTTAAAATAATTGAAGGAAATAAAATGAGTTTGCAAATTTTTTGGTTCATTCCTACCCACGGCGATAGCCGTTATCTGGGCACCAGCCAGGGCGCACGTGCGATCAATTACGATTACCTGCGCCAGGTCGCGGTGGCGGCTGACACGCAAGGTTTTGACGGCGTATTGCTGCCGACCGGCCGCTCTTGCGAAGATGCCTGGGTAGTCGCTTCCAGCCTGATCAGCGCGACCCGCAAGCTGAAATTTCTAGTGGCGATACGCCCGGGGCTGAGCAGCCCTGGCCTGGCGGTGCGCATGGCATCGACCTTTGATCGCTTGTCTAACGGACGCTTGCTGGTCAATATCGTCACCGGTGGCGATCAGGCTGAACTGGAAGCCGACGGCGTGTTTGCCGATCATGAAAAACGTTACGAAATCACCGATGAGTTTTTGCGTATCTGGCGCGCTTCGCTGGCCGGAGAAGACAGCGAAGGTGAAGGAAATGGCTTTGATTTTGCAGGCAAGCATCTGCAAGTGAAGGGGGCAAAGACGCTGTACCCGCCGGTGCAAAAGCCACACCCGCCGCTGTACTTCGGGGGTTCATCAGAGCCGGCGCATGAGTTGGCGGCAGAGCAGGTTGATGTGTATTTAACCTGGGGCGAGCCACCCGCCGCCGTCGCTGCAAAAATTGCCGACATGCGCGCCCGGGCGGCCAAGTATGGACGCACCCTGCGCTTCGGTATCCGCCTGCATGTGATCGTGCGCGAAACCAATGAAGAAGCGTGGCAGGCGGCAGAAGACTTGATCAAATATGTCGATGATGATGTCATCGCACGGGCGCAGAAATCCTTTGCCAAAATGGATTCGGTCGGCCAGCAAAGGATGAGCGCTTTACATGGCGGCAAGCGCGACAAGCTCGAAGTGTCACCGAATCTCTGGGCCGGTGTTGGCCTGGTGCGCGGCGGTGCAGGTACCGCGCTGGTCGGCGATCCCGAAACCGTGGTGGCGCGCATCAAAGAATATGCCGCCCTGGGGATAGAAACCTTCATCTTCTCCGGCTATCCGCATCTGGAAGAATCGTATCGGTTTTCCGAGCTGGTGTTCCCCTTGCTTGGCAAAGGCAATCCGGCCGTGACGAGCAGCCTGACCGGGCCGTTTGGCGAAATCATCGCCAATAGCGTGGTGCCCAAGGCGGCAAAGTTTGGGTGACCACCATGGGCCAATTTATCACTCAATCGGCGCAGGCCCCCGGCGATGCGCGCAAGATAAGCAGTAAGACAAGCATTGTCACGCATCACTGGGGGCGGGAGCTGAAGAAATGGACACTCGCTCTTTGGCGCCAGCTGGCGCCGTGGGCGGTACCGGTCGCACTGATCCTGTTCTGGCAAATCGCGGCGCAGGTCGGCTGGCTGTCGAGCCGGATTTTGCCCGAGCCGCTGGCCGTGGCCAAGGCGTTTTGGGCGTTGACCCTCTCCGGCGAAATCTGGCTCCATGCCAAGACCAGTCTGTGGCGCGCCATTTCAGGCTTTGCGGTCGGTGGCGGTCTGGGCTTGCTGCTGGGTTTGCTCACCGGCAGCTTCAGGCTGGCAGAAACCCTGCTCGACACCACGCTGCAGATGATCAGAAATATCCCTGCCCTGGCCCTGATCCCGCTGGTGATCTTGTGGTTCGGGATTGATGAAAGCGCCAAACTGTTTCTGGTCTCGGTCGGCGTTTTTTTTCCGGTATATCTGAATACCTTTCACGGCATCCGTTCGGTCGATAAGGGCTTGATCGAAATGGCGCGCAGCTATGGCCTGTCGGGCTGGGCGTTGTATCGCGATGTGATTTTACCGGGCGCATTGCCATCGATACTGGTGGGCGTGCGTTTCTCGCTGGGGCTGGTGTGGGTGCTGCTGATCGTGGCGGAAACCATTTCTGCCCAGGCCGGTATCGGTTACATGACGATGAACGCACGCGAATTTTTACAAACCGACGTAGTCCTGGTGGGGATCTTGCTGTACGCCTTGCTAGGCAAACTGGCCGACGTGTTGTCGCGGGCGCTGGAACATTACTGGCTGCGCTGGCATCCGGGTTATCAAAAGAGGATGGTATGAATCACTTATCTGTCGAATATCCGAGCGCGACCGTGGCCACGATCATCGCGTTGAAAAATCAATTGGATGCCGAATGGCAAAACCAGGATGAATGGCAGGAGGCAGCCGCGCCCGCCAGCGGGCATGGAACTGCGCTTGAGATACGCGTATTACAAAAATCGTATCAAGGGCGTCAGGTACTCAAGTCGCTGAATCTGCAAGTGAAAGCGGGCGAATTTATCGCCGTCATCGGACGCAGCGGCTGCGGCAAAAGCACCCTGCTGCGTCTGGTGGCAGGTCTGGAACCGGCCGATAGCGGGTATGTGCAATTCGATCAGGGGCAACCCCGGCCAGAGACGCGCGTGATGTTTCAGGATTCGCGGCTCTTGCCCTGGAAAAGCGTCGTGAACAATGTTGCATTGGGCTTAAAAAATGGCCAACCAGCGTCTATTGATGCGCTGAACCAAGTGGCGCTGTCCGACCGCGCCGGCGACTGGCCTTCAGTGCTATCCGGCGGCCAGCGCCAGCGCGTTGCCTTGGCCAGAGCCTTGGTGCATGAGCCAGCGCTGTTGCTGCTGGACGAACCGCTGGGCGCGCTCGATGCATTGACGCGCATAGAAATGCAAAGCCTAATCGAGAGCCTGTGGCAACAACGCGGTTTTACCGCGCTGCTGGTAACGCATGATGTGCATGAAGCCGTGGCGCTGGCCGACCGGGTGATTTTGATCGAAGACGGCCAGATCACGCTGGATCAGAAAATTGACTTGCCCAGGCCGCGCGCACGCGGCAATGCCGCCTTTGCCGAGCTGGAGGCCAAGATTCTGGCGCGGGTACTCAACCATCCTGCGGCAGCGCCGGACAGCGAGCTGGGGGATGTCTCATTCATCCGCACGGTGAGTCAGGTTGCGTGGGCGATTTAGCATAATTTTAATATACCCCTCCCAGTATATTTTAGTAACGCTTTATAACTATGCGCAAGGAGCACATTTTTTATCTTTTTATGGGGAGTATATCCCCTTACCCTTTACATACAGGAACCTATCATGACGATTCAAGCCATCAACGTACGCAATCAATTCAGGGGCAAAATCAAAGAAATCATCGAAGGCCCGGTGGTGTCGGAAGTCGATGTCGACACACCGGCCGGCATCGTCACCTCGGTCATCACTACCCGCTCTATCCGTGATTTAGGGCTGGTGATCGGCACCGAAGTGGTGGCGCTGGTCAAGGCAACCGAAGTCTCTATCGCCAAGTTATAAGCATTCAAAGGACCGGTGTAAAAAAGCGGCATTCGAAAAATCGAATGCCGCTTTTGTGTATCAACACGCTTTTCCCGTGCTTCCACTTTTCACCTGTCACACTATTTTCTCGCTTGCCGTCCCGATCAATCTTCAGAACCTGCGTCGCCTACTCCGGCAAGGCATGTTGCCTTTGTGATGGTGCCTTAGGGATGGTGGCGTTGACACCGGCAAGCCGGCAGATTTGATATGTGAAAATCGAATATCGAATCCTGAAATGATTCGTTCTTGTTTTTTATCCTTAGATTTATTCTAGATTCCTCACTACTCAATTTATCTCTAAAGGAAATGCAGATGATCATCAAGAAACTTCTCCTGACCGCCTCTATCGCCGTCATCGGCACGGTGTCGCTAGCCGCCCATGCCGCAGATATCAGCCTGCTTAATGTCTCGTATGATCCCACCCGTGAGTTGTATCAGGATGTCAATCAAGCCTTTGCCAAGCAATGGAAAGCCAAGACCGGCGACAACGTCACCATCAAGCAATCACATGGTGGCTCCGGCAAGCAGGCGCGTGGCGTAATTGACGGTCTCGATGCCGACGTCGTTACTTTGGCACTGGCCTACGACACCGACGCGATCGCCGAAAAAGGCTTGCTCGACAAGGCATGGCAAAAACATCTGCCGCACAACGCCTCACCGTACACCTCCACCATCGTCTTTCTGGTACGCAAAGGGAATCCAAAAGGAATCAAGGATTGGGGCGATATTTCCAAGCCGGGTGTTTCTGTGATTACGGCCAATCCCAAGACGTCGGGCGGCGCACGTTGGGCCTATCTGGCTGCCTGGGGCTATGCCTTAAAGCTCAAAGGCGGCAATGAGGCAACGGCAAAAGAATATGTGCAGAAAGTCTATAAAAACGTCCCGGTACTCGATTCCGGCGCGCGTGGATCAACGGTGACATTTGCCGAGCGCGGTATCGGTGATGTCTTGCTGACCTGGGAAAACGAAGCCTATCTGGCGATCAAGGAGTTTGGCGCCGACAAAGTGGAGATCGTCACGCCTTCCGTCAGTATTCTGGCCGAACCGCCGGTAGCCGTCGTCGATAAAGTCGTCGACAAACACGGTACGCGCAAAGTCGCTGAGGCTTACCTGAATTATCTGTACACCGATGAAGCGCAAGAGATTATCGGCAAAAACTATTACCGTCCTACGACTGAAAAAGCCTTGAAAAAATTTAGCGGCCAGTTCGCCAAAGTCGCCCTATTTAATATCGATACCACTTTTGGTGGATGGACCAAGGCACAAAAAAACCACTTTGCCGACGGCGGTGTGTTTGATCAGATTTATCAGCCCGGAAAATAGACCATCATGCACAACCCCACCTTGCAAAACTACCTGAGCCGGCTGCATGACAATCACCACGAGCACGGCGCGGGCAGCACGCTCTGGCTGGATGAGCAAGGCCGCGCCCGTGGCCGCTATGTGAATGCCACGCTGACCAGCGCGTTTCAAGCGATACGTTCTGGCGATGATGGCCAGGTGCTCGCCTGTGAAGGCTATGCGCGCAGTTATTCAGCCAGTGACCAGGGACTCAATATCTGGAAGTTACTCGACTATGCCGCCAGCGATGACGAATCGGTAGAGCTCGATAGACTGTGCCGCCTGCTGCATGCGATCAATTTTTATCGCCAGGTAGAATCAGTGCATCTGGATGTATACCTCAGCGTGCACAGCCGGCTGCTGGCCGCCGTGGCCGGCAATCACGGCATGGCGTTCCGGCGCATTCTGGATGCGCTGGAATTACCGCATCAACAGATCATATTGCAACTGCCGCTGATTACCCCTAGCCAGCGCTGGGTGCTCACTCATGTTGCCGAGAATTATCGCCGCAATGGTTTCCGCATTGGTGCCAACGCCGGCAATCTGGCACAAGCCAGTGACTTGCTGGAACGCCTGCGCCCCGCCGCCATCAAGCTCGACATCAGCCAGGCCAATGACGCACAGGCGCAAAGCCAGTTACTGGAGCAGGCAGAGCGCCAGCAATGCGCCATCATCTTCAAGGGTATTGAAAGCGAAAAGAATTATCAGGCACTGCAAAATGCCCACGACACGATCAGCCCTTACTGCGTGCAGGGTTTTTTGTTTGATCGGCCCAGGGCTGGCTTGAATGCCAATGACGGTCAATCTCCAGCGCTGCAGGCACCCGTCAACCCTGGCGCACAGGTAGAGCGTAAGCAGCGTTTTTGATTCAAGCACCCCTCGGGGCTTTGCGTATCTTTTTCCATATCGGATTCATCATCCTGATAGGCTTGCTTGGTACAATATTGTCACTGACCCTCAATCATTGACAACATCACTGACCAAGCAGTTTCCCCCATGAAAAAATCGACATCGTCTATCGTGCAGGTAACACCGTTGGCTGAGCCAGCTAAGCAAACGGGTTTATCCCGGGCACAAAAGTCTTTCAATAAACTCATCAAAGAGATAGAGACGGAGCGCGCAAAATTTAAGCTGTGGCAGGAGGCGATCCCCCAGTATCAAACTCAATATGCCGAACAGCTGCAACCGCTGCAAGTCGAATTCGATCAAGCTCGCATCACTATGCTGCGCCTGCTAGATCAGGCTTTTGAGCAATACAAATTCACCAAGCCTGAGACAAAAAAACTGACGCATATCATTTGTGATTTGGCAGAAGAACTCATCGCAGTGAGCGACGACACCGACGATACCGACGAATTAAAAGCCATCTACAACAAACACAGCGGTAAGGATTTTGATACTGAAATGGCAGAAGAGGATGCCGATTTCAAAGCCATCATGGGAGAAATATTAGGCATGGAGTTGGGCGACGATGTCGATCTCGATTCGCCAGCAGATATTGCCAAACTGATGCAGGCGAAAGCACAACAGAGCAGGGATGATCAAGAACGGCAAACGCAGCAAGCGCAGCGCAAAAAATCCAAAAAAACGCTAATGAAAGAGGCCCAGCTGCAAGAAGAACAGAAAAACATCACCCTGTCGTTACGCGAAGTCTACAGAAAACTCGTCAGTAGCTTGCATCCGGATAGAGAACCGGATGCAGCAGAACGCAAACGTAAAACGGAACTCATGCAGCGCGTGAATGTCGCGTATGAAAAACAGGATTTATTGGGCTTATTGGAGCTGCAATTAGAAATCGAGCAAATTGACCAAAACATGCTCAACACGCTCAGCGAAGATAGATTGAAATACTTTAATAAAATATTAACCGAGCAAGTCAATGAACTGAAATACGAGACCAATGAACTCGAATTCATCTTCCGCATGCAGGCCAATATTCCGCCTCACGTGTCGCTAAAACCCGGTGAGCTAATGCGCATGCTGGAGCAGTTCATCCGCGACGCACGCGCCGATATCGACGCTATCGAGGCTGACTTAGTCGAATTACAAGAATTAAATCAGATCAAAGCCATGCTCAAGCAGGTCAAAATTACCAAGCGGCCAGACTACGATGATAATTTTTTAGATGATTTTCATTTTTAAAAACGTGGAATAACAGCAGGAAATTACCCAGCAGGGTGATTTTAATTTTAAACGAAAAATTTGAGATTTTACGATTGAAACACACAGCGCAGCAATGGCCGGCGATGGATCAAATCAGTTAAATTGAGCGGCTATAACGGCTGGTTTGATTGATTGACCTCGCATACACAGCCACCCAGCCTGCCTGTGTTTTATTCATTGCGTCAACGACGTCAGGTAGTTGTAATTTTTAAAACTCTTTCGATGATTTCAGCCGCATTCGCGTTAGTGGCTTCGCACCATCTCAGAAACTCAAGAACATCCAGATACCGTCCCCCTGTTTCCACTTTTGACACAAAAGATTGAACCTTACTCAATCGGAGGGCCAGGGCTTTTTGTTTGATCGGCCCAAGACTGGCTTGAATGCCGATGAGGCTGAGGTGACAACACCAACCCCCGGCCTTATGCAAAAATTGTCTATCAACATGCGAAAAAATTCGTTTTCCATATAACAAAACTCTGCAATGATTAGCCCTCTATAGTTACAAACGTAATAAAGGCTGGCATGGCGTTCTTTTTACCTAGCAAATCAACGGCGCGACGCGTTATTCCGGGGTTTCATTTATCGCTGGGATTTACCCTGTTTTACCTTGGGCTGATCGTTTTAATCCCCTTGTCGGCGGTATTTCTGAAAACCTTCACGATGACTTGGGAGGCGTTCTGGACTACCGTTACCTCAGACCGGGTGATGGCTTCCTATCGCCTGACCTTCGGCGCATCGTTATTGGCGGCGCTGATTAACGTGCTGTTCGGCGGCATCGTGGCGTGGGTATTGGTGCGCTATAAATTTCCGGGCAAGCGCTTGATTGATGCCTTGGTCGATTTGCCGTTTGCCTTGCCGACTGCGGTGGCGGGGATCACGCTGGCAACTTTATATGCGCCGAATGGCTGGCTGGGGCACTTGCTCGCGCCGCTTGGCATCAAGGTCGCTTACACCCCGCTGGGTATCCTGGTTGCGCTGATCTTTATCGGACTGCCGTTTGTGGTACGCACCGTGCAGCCGGTGCTGGAAGAAGCGGAAAAAGAATTGGAAGAAGCCGCACTCAGCCTCGGTGCCAGCCATTGGCAAACCTTTGTCCGGGTGACGCTGCCGACCATCTTGCCGGCCCTGATGACGGGTTTTGCGCTCGCCTTTGCAAGAGCCACAGGCGAATACGGCTCGGTGATTTTTATTGCGGGCAATATGCCGATGGTGTCTGAAATTACGCCGCTGTTTATGATTACCAAACTGGAACAATACGATTACGCCGGAGCGACCGCGATTGCGGTGGTGATGCTGCTGCTGTCTTTTACCTTATTGCTGACGATCAATGCGCTGCAATCGTGGACGCGGGCTAAACAACATGCGGGGAGAGAATAATGACTGCTACCACAATTGCCACTCCGGCCTCAGCCGCAGCATCGTTAAGCCAGCGCCGCACCGAACCTGCGATTGCTTTATCGGCCACGGCAGAACCCTTGTGGGTGCGGGTGCTGCTCGTCACCCTGGCGTTTGCCTTTTTGACTTTATTTTTATTCGTGCCTCTGGTGGCGGTGTTTGCCGAAGCCTTGAAAAAAGGCTGGCAAGTCTATCTGCAAGCGATTATTGACCCGGACGCCTTATCCGCTATCCGCCTGACGCTGATTGCTGCGGGCATTTCTGTACCGCTGAATCTGGTATTTGGCGTAGCGGCAGCCTGGACTATTGCCAAGTTCGAGTTCCGTGGCAAGAGCGTTTTACTGACACTGATCGATCTGCCGTTCTCGGTGTCGCCGGTGATTTCTGGCCTGATTTATGTGCTGCTGTTCGGCGCGCAAGGCTGGTTTGGCGGCTGGCTGCGCGAGCACGATATCAAAATCTTGTTCGCCGTGCCTGGCATCGTGCTGGCGACGATTTTTGTGACCTTTCCGTTCATCGCGCGTGAACTGATACCGCTGATGCAGGCCCAGGGCAGCGAAGAGGAAGAAGCGGCGCTGGTACTCGGTGCGTCTGGCTGGCAGACCTTCTGGCGCGTGACTTTACCGAATATTAAGTGGGGCCTGCTGTATGGCGTGATCTTGTGTAATGCGCGTGCCATGGGCGAGTTTGGCGCGGTGTCGGTGGTGTCCGGACATATCCGCGGCGAGACCAATACCATGCCTTTGCAAGTCGAGATTTTATACAACGAGTACAACTTCACTGCGGCATTTGCGGTGGCCTCGCTGCTGACCTTGCTGGCATTGCTGACGCTGGCACTGAAATCGATCGTTGAATGGCGCACCGATGAAAGTCGTCGCCAAGCCCCCCAAGAATAGCCGGAGAAAATGATGAGTATCGCTGTCAATCAATTACACAAACGTTTCGGCAATTTCACTGCGCTGGAAAATGTCTCGCTCGATTTTCCGAATGGTGAACTGACGGCCTTATTGGGGCCATCGGGCTGCGGCAAAACGACGCTGTTGCGCATCATCGCGGGGCTGGAATATGCCGACAGCGGCCAGGTGCTGCTAAATGGCCAGGACGCATCAAAACAGCACGTGCGTGAACGTCAGGTGGGGTTTGTATTCCAGCACTATGCGCTGTTCAAGCACATGACGATCTTTGAAAACATCGCCTTCGGCTTGCGCGTCAAGCCGCGCCATCTGCGCCCGAGTGACGCGCAGATCAAAGAAAAGGTGATGCAATTGCTGGAACTGGTGCAGCTGGACTGGCTGGCTGACCGTTACCCGCCACAGTTATCAGGCGGCCAGCGCCAGCGCATTGCCCTGGCCCGCGCCTTGGCGGTCGAGCCGCGGGTCTTGCTGCTCGATGAGCCTTTCGGTGCGCTTGATGCCAAGGTGCGCAAAGAATTGCGCCGCTGGTTGCGCAGGCTGCATGATGAATTACACGTGACCAGTATTTTTGTCACGCATGACCAGGAAGAAGCGCTGGAAGTGGCCGATAAAATCGTGGTGATGAATCACGGCAAGGTAGAGCAAGTCGGTGCGCCGGCGCAGGTGTATCAGCATCCGGCGACGCCGTTTGTCTATGGCTTTTTGGGGAACGTCAACCTGTTCCATGGACGCGTGCATGAAGGTGTGCTCGATGCCGGTGGGGTTGCCTTTGCTGTGCCAGATCACGCGGACACGCGCGATGCGTTTGGTACCGGCTATGTGCGTCCGCATGAGCTGGACATTGAGCGCTACTCACCCGGTGCCGAAGGCCTGCTGGTGCAGTTGCGCCGGGTCCACAGCATAGGCCCGCTGGCGCAACTGGAACTGGAGCGCGATGACAATGGCGAACTGCTTGAGGCGATGATCTCTAGCGAACGTTATGCGCAGCTGCGGCTCAAGGTCGGCGAAGCGCTGGTAGTGAAACCTCAACGCCTGCATGTCTTTGTGGATACCCCTGAATTAGGATCACGATGAATTTCCAACAATTACGCTCTATCCGCGAAGCCTCGCGTTGCGGTTATAACCTGACTGAAGTGGCGAATGTGCTGTTCACTTCGCAACCCGGTGTCAGCCGCCAGATACGCGAACTGGAAGAAGAGTTAGGCGTGGATATTTTTGAGCGCAATGGCAAGCGCCTGACAGGGCTCACTGAACCCGGTAAAGGTATATTGCCCATCATAGAACGCCTGCTGCTGGAAGCGGAAAACCTGCAACAGGCGGGTAATGATTATTCTGACCAGACCAAGGGCACGCTGGCGATAGCCACCACGCATACCCAGGCGCGCTATGTGCTGCCCAAGGTGGTGCAGCAGTTTCGTCTGGCTTTTCCCGATGTACGCATCGCCTTGCAACAAAGCTCGCCGGAACATATCGCCGAGTGGGTACTCTCTGGCAAAGCGGATATCGGCATCGCCACCGAAGGTTTGTCGCAATTTAAGGATCTGGTGTCTTTCCCTTGTTACGAATGGAACCACGTGGCGGTAGTGCCGGACGGCCATCCCTTGCTGCGCAAAGAGAGATTGACGCTGGAAGATTTATCGAATTATCCCCTGATCACCTATGACGTCGGCTTTACCGGCCGCGGCCATATTGATGATGCCTTCAAAAAGGCAGGGCTACGCACCGATATCGTGTTAACCGCGATGGATTCTGACGTGATCCAGCAATATGTCGCGCTGGGGCTAGGCGTAGGCTTGGTGGCGTCAATGGCGATTGAAAACCAGCGTACGCCAGCACTGCGCACCATTGCGGCAACGCATTTATTTTCCTCGAATGTAACGCGACTGGCAGTCAGGCGCGGCGCTTATCTGCGGACGTACACCTACGATTTTATCCAGCAATTTGCCCCGAATCTGACACAGGAAGATATCCGCAAGGCGCTGTCTGAGCATGACGAGTAAGGCACCGACGCACCAAGCGCTCTAGCTACTGTCCCTCAATGCATATCGGTTGAGGCAGAAAACGCACCACCATACTATTTACACGCATCAATTCACAATTGAGAATGATTATCATTTATAATTAAGCTTTTCAGCTTCTGATAATCTTTATGAGCGTCACCGCCTGCTCTCCAGCACCAGTCAACAACCGGCAACGCCGCGCCTTTTGGCTACGGCATTTGCACCAATGGCACTGGATCAGCTCGGCGCTGTGTCTGATGGCCATGCTGTTATTTGCCGCCACCGGCATAACCTTAAATCACTCTGCGGATATTGAAGCGCATCCGGTGGTCATGACAAAGACGGCACAACTACCGCCAGCCTTACTCGCTACGCTGGTTCAAAAAAACCATACCGATAAAGATCCCTTGCCTGCAGACTTGCGTGCATGGATAGAAAAAAATGCGGCGATCAGCGTAGGCCAGCACAGCGTCGAATGGTCGCCGGAAGAACTTTATATCGCTCTGCCGCGCCCCGGTGGCGATGCTTGGCTAAGAATTGAACTCGATAGCGGCAAGCTGGAATACGAAAAAACCGAGCGCGGCTGGGTCGCCTATTTCAATGATTTACACAAGGGGCGCAATACCGGCAATGCCTGGGCCTGGTTTATCGATTTTTTTGCTGCGGCTTGCCTGATCTTTTGCCTGACCGGCTTATTTCTGCTGCAAATCCATGCCGGCAATCGCGCTGCCACCTGGCCAGTGGTTGGCTTGGGCCTTGTGCTGCCCTTGCTATTAGCGATCGTTTTTATTCATTAGCCTTTCATCCTACTCTAGGTTTATCTCTATGCATAAGCTACTCCCGTTTGCCATTTCCAGCCTGCTTGCCGCACCGGCCATGGCGACTGACCTGACGATTAAAATTGAAGTGCCACGCCTGAATGTGGCGGAATATCACCGTCCTTATGTGGCGGTCTGGATAGAACGGCCGGATCAGACGTTGGCGGGCAATCTGGCCATCTGGTACGACCTTAAAAAGCGCGATAACGAAGGCGCAAAATGGCTGAAGGATTTACGCCAGTGGTGGCGTCGCAGCGGTCGCGATTTACAGATGCCGGTGGATGGCATCAGCGGCGCGACACGCACAGTAGGTGAGCACACACTCAGTTTTTCTGGCGAGAAAGGCGTACTGGCTAAACTGCCGGCCGGCGAATATCAGTTAATCGTCGAAGCGGCGCGCGAGGGCGGCGGCCGCGAAGTGCTTAAAGTCCCTTTTCAGTGGGCAAGCAAAGGGGAACAAAATGCCAAAGCGCAAGGGATGAATGAGCTGGGGCTGGTGTCGATCAGCGTCAAATAAATCTCAAATCAATCTCAAATCAATCTCAAATCAATATCAGATAGGTATTCAGCAAGCATCAAATAAGCGTCAAACCCTGATTGATCACCCTCTCACAAATCGGAAATGAATATGCACCGCTCAAATAAATTGATCATAGTGGCATTATGTACTTCACTTTTGCTGCCATTGACAGCGCTGGCGCACCGCACTTTTTTAATGCCAACCTCAACCGTCCTCGCCGGCAATGCCCCCTGGGTCAGCGTCGATGCCGCAGCCGCCAGCGATGTCTTCTTTTTTGATCACATGCCGCTCAAGCTCGACGCCTTGCAAATTACCGCACCGGACGGCACTGCCGCCAAAGCTGAGAATCCCAGCACCGGCAAGTTTCGCAGCAGCTTTGATCTGCACGCGGTACAGGCTGGCACCTACAAAATTAGCCTGATCAATGACAGCCTGATGGCCAGTTACAAAGACCATGGCATCGCCAAGCGCTGGCGCGGCACGACCGACATGCTGGCCAAAGAGATCCCGGCCAGCGCAGAAGAACTGCACGTAACGCAAGTACAGGGCCGCATAGAAACCTTTGTCACGAATGGCAAGCCCAGCAAAAAAGCGCTGGAAGTCACCGGCAAGGGGCTGGAAATGGCCGCAATCAGCCACCCGAATGATTTAATCGCGGGCGAAGCTGCGCATTTCCGGCTGTTATTAGACGGCAAGGCCGCCGCCGGCGTCAAAGTTACCGTCATCGCCGGCGGCATACGCTATCGGCAAAAACTCGACGAACAAATTCTGACTACCGATGCCGATGGCAAGTTCAGCGTCAACTGGCAAGGCGCTGGCATGGTGTGGCTAGAAGCGAGCACCAATGACGATAAAACCAGCCTTTCTGCCGCCAAGGAAAGACGTGCCAGCTATGTGGCCACGCTAGAAGTCTTGCCACAGTAAAGGTCAATGTCGATGCCGTACCTGCCCCTCTGCCGCAGGCGGGCGAAGGGCATGGGTCGCCAACGCAGAAATGAAGTAAGCAGTGAATAAAAATATCTCCAGCCGGGTACTCATCCCCATCAACATGCCAGTACCCGCGCCGCTAACGAGCGGCGCGCAGGCCGCCGATATGGGCGGCCACACCATGGGCACCAGCTGGCACGTCAAACTGATGCGCCCGCCACACATGGCATTGAGTGAACTGCAAACGGGTGTTCAGCACACGCTCGATCAAGTGGTGGCACAGATGAGCCACTGGGATGTCAATTCTGATCTCAGCCGCTTCAACAGTGCGCCCGCCGGTAGCTGGCACTGCTTGCCGCCAGCATTATTTACCGTGCTCGATTACGCCCTGTTTATCGCCCAACAAAGTGGCGGCGCGTTTGACCCCAGCATTGGAAAAATAGTAAATATCTGGGGCTTTGGCCCGGACCACCGCGCATCGACGGTACCGGACGCCACCGTCTTGCAGCAAGCCCGGCAAAGCTGCGGCTGGCAGCAATTATCCGTCGAGCGCCTGCCACAACGGGCCTATCAGCCTGGCGGCGTGCATCTCGATTTATCTGGCATTGCCAAAGGTTTTGGCGTCGACCAGGTAGCGCGTTATCTGGAGGCGCAAGGCATTAACGCTTATCTGGTCGAGGTCGGCGGAGAATTGCGAGGTCTCGGCTGCAAGCCGGACAATAGCCCCTGGTGGGTACAGCTGGAACAGCCCGCCAGCAATCGCGTCACCGCCATCCGCACCATTGTCGCCTTGCATGGCCTGTCCATCGCGACTTCGGGTGACTATCGGCGCTATTTTGAGCAAGAGGGCCAGCGCTATTCGCACACCATCGATCCGCGCACCGGTTACCCCATCGAGCACGCCCTGGCGTCGGTGACGGTATTGCATGCCGAATGCATGGCCGCCGATGCGCTCGCTACCGCCATGCTGGTGCTGGGGCCAGAGGCGGGTCTGGCGTATGCCGAGCAATGGCGCTTGCCGTGCTTATTCATCAGCCGCAGCGCACAGGGTTTGAGCGAAACCATGAGCAGCGCGATGCGGGCGATGCTGGAAAAAGAGTAATCACATGCATTTCCTGTTCCGCCTATTTGCTTCATTGCATCCATCGCGCTGGCTGTATTTTCTTGCCTTGCTAGCCAGTAGCGCTGCCTTACTTAGTCTGCATCTATGGCCGGATCAGCCAGCGGCACGGCTGGCGGCGGGCGGCGCCATTATGCTGGCGTATCTGGTATTTTGCGGCGCGACCTATGCCGCGCAACGGCACAAATCTGGTGCGATCACCTCGGCCAAAATCCAGTCTGGCAGCGTACTGGTCGTATATGCCAGCCAGACTGGCTACGCCGCGCAGCTGGCCCAACAGACGGCGACTGCGCTGCAACAAGCGGGCATGGCCGTACAGTGCTTGCCGCTGGCACAATTGGATAGCCGGCTACTGCAACAGGCAAAAAAAATCCTGTTCATCGTCAGCACCAGCGGTGAGGGCGACGCGCCCGACCATGCGGCCGGATTTGTCCGCAAGCTGATGCGACAGACTCTGGCCTTGCCCGAACTGCACTTCGGCATACTCGCTTTGGGTGACCGCCATTATCAACACTATTGCGCCTTCGGCCATCGGCTACAACACTGGCTGCATCAGCAACAGGCAAACAATTTATTTGATCTGGTCGAAGTCGATCGTGCAGATCAAGGCGCACTGCGGCATTGGCAATATCATCTGGGCGGGCTCAGCGGCAGCAGCGTGATGGCGGACTGGAGCCGGCCCACTTATCACCCGTGGATACTCACAGAACGCCGCTTGCTGAACCCTGGCAGCGCGGGCGCGCCAGCCTATCATCTGGCGCTGACTGCGAGCGCTACAGGCATCACCTGGCAAGCGGGCGACATTGCAGAAATCGGCTCGGCCAATGCCCTGCATGAAGTAGAGGCGGTACTCGGACGCCTGCAATTATCCGGCAGTACGCCGGTACAAACGGGCCGGCAAACGCAAAGCTTAGAAGCGCATCTGGCCACCCGCCTGTTACCGCAAGACAATGCCGCTTATGCCAAAATTCAGGGGCTACCGGCGCAAGCGCTGGCAGATGCGCTGGCAGCTTTGCCGCATCGTGAATATTCCATCGCCTCGCTCCCCGGCGACGGCACACTCGAATTAATGGTACGCCAAGTGCAGCAAACCAATGGCAAGCTGGGCCTGGGTTCTGGCTGGCTGACCCACTACGCCAGCACTGGCGGCGAGATCGCCTTGCGCATCCGCGAAAACCGCAGCTTCCATGCGCCCGATGATGACCGAGCGCTCATTTTGATCGGCAACGGCACCGGCTTAGCAGGTTTGCGCGCGCATTTAAAGCAACGTGAACAAAAGGGCCAACATCGCAACTGGCTATTCTTTGGCGAGCGCAACATACAACATGACTATTTTTATAAAGACGAGATAGCGCATTGGCTGGCCAAAGGCGTGCTGCAAAAACTCGATCTCGCGTTTTCACGCGACCAACCGCAGCGCCTGTATGTGCAAGACCATATTGCGGCGCAAGCGGCCGCCATCAAGGTATGGGTCAAGGACGGTGCCGCGATCTATGTCTGCGGCAGCTTAGCGGGGATGGCGGCGGCCGTTTCCGCCACATTGGCGGACATACTCGGCGCAGAACAATTGGAAGCCATGGCAGAAGATGGGCGTTATCGTCGCGATGTGTATTAGAAACCAGGACCGGTACTTAACAATAACACCCTGCCAGCACGCAACACCAGTGCGGCCTGCAGCCCGGGCAGGCTGGAAACCCGCATGGAATATGCGCGCTGGCGGCACCTGTTGTTAAAATTACTTCTGGCCTGTCTGCGGCTTGAATACCCCATACATACGCTGTGCTAGCGTCACTGCGCCTAACACGATGGCACCGGCGATCACGCCGGCGATAATGTTCAGCAGCGATGGCGTGATTGCTTGCAACACTGCCCCCACGCCGGCCAGTGTACCCGCTGCCTGGCTAGCGCTTTCTATCCAGTGATGTGCGGCTGGGATGCCATGTGTCAGGATGCCGCCACCGACTAAAAACATCGCAACCGTGCCGATCACGGTCAGCGATTTCATCAGTCTGGGGGCAAACGACAGCAAGGCGTCACCAGTGCCGTGGCGTAGCAGACGCAAGGCGGCGCTGCCTTGTTTTTGTTTCAGATACAGGCCAATATCGTCGAGCTTGACGATCAGTCCGACCAGGCCGTACACGCCTACCGTCATGATGATGCCGATTAGACTCAGCACGGTCACTTGGGTAGAAAAAGGCGCGCCGGCCACGGTGCCCAGGGTGATGATGATGATTTCTCCGCTCAAGACAAAATCGGTGCGTACCGCGCCTTTGATTTTATCTTTTTCGAACGCAACGATATCGACTTCTTCCTGCGCCAGGGCTTGCACCAGTTCGTTATGCGCGCTCTGGTCTTCGGCTGCGCTATGCAGAAATTTATGTGCCAGTTTTTCGAAGCCTTCAAAACATAAATACGCGCCGCCCAGCATGAGTACGGGCGTAATCACGCCAGGTGCAAAAGCACTCAGTGCCAGCGCCATTGGTACCAGAATCAGCTTGTTTTTAAACGAACCGAGTGCCACCGCCCAGACCACCGGCAATTCGCGATTGGCCCGGACACCGCTGACTTGTTCGGCATTCAGGGCCAGGTCATCACCCAGGACACCGGCCGTTTTTTTGGCAGCCATGCCCGTCATGGATGCGACGTCATCTAAAACACTGGCAATGTCATCGAGTAGGGTTAATAGGCTAGCACCAGCCATAGCGGCATTTCCTTTGAGAGAAGTAAGTGGGTAAGGCACCGAACATCTGCGTAATCAAGCATTATGCCATCCCGCGCCTGACTTCTGCTGTATTCGCGCCTCTGCCTGCGGCTACCGGCCCATCAATGCGGCCGCACCTCGGTCTTCAGAGCCGCCAGCGCCATCTTCTCGACCAGACCTGGTGCGATCAGTTTTAGCCAGCGTCCCAGCTTGCCTTTGGCCGACATGACTACTTCGCGCTGGCCGCTTTCCATGCCGCGCAGGATCAGGCCGGCACACTCTTTGACCGACATGGCATCGTCTTCCTTCAAGCCGCTGCTGCCGGCCGCCGCACCCGCCGCGTTATAGCCGCGGTAGCGGATTTGGGTAGCGACCACGCCCGGGTAAGCCAGCGTCACCGAGACCTTGGCTTCTTTGAGTTCCATCCGCAGGCATTCAAAAAAGCCACCCATGGCAAACTTGCTGGCACTATAGGCAGTACGCCCCGGCACCCCGATCAAGCCGGCCAGCGACGACACTGCAACGATGCGGCCATGTGCCGCTTTCAGGTGTGGCAAGGCGGCATGGGTACACCAGACGCTGCCCCAGAAGTTAATCCGCATCAGCTCTTCATACCAGGCCAGATTATCGACGTCTTCAAACAGCGCCTGTGCCGATTTGCCGGCGTTATTGATCAGGACATCGATCCGGCCGAACTTTTCTACGCAGCTGGCAATCAGTTGACGGCATTCTGCTTCGATGCCGACATCGGTTTTAACGACCAGCGTGGCGCAGCCGTGTCTGGCGCAATCGGCTGCCACGGCTTGCAACAATTCTTGATTGCGCGCCGCCAGTACCAAGGCCAGCTTGCTGCCATAGGTGGCGGCCAGCTGGCGTGCCATCTCGGCGCCGATACCGTCGGAACTGCCGGTAATGATGATGACCTTGCGCGCTACGCTCATAACTTGTAGCTTTCATCCATGCGATCGAGCTTGCGGATCAATGAGGGCCAGACAAAGGCGCCGCCCATGCCGCCGGTCTGCACTCGCATCGCTTCTGCCACGCCTTTGATAATCGCAGGATTCACCTGCACCAGTTCACCACCTGCCTGGGCCGACAACTGGATCTGGCAAGTAGCTTCAAAGGTGTACATCGAGAGGAAGGCATCGGCGATGCTTTTGCCCGCCACCAGCAAACCGTGATTACGCAACATCAGGAAATTCGCCCGCCCCATATCGGCTTGCAGGCGCGGTTTTTCTTCATCGCGAAAAGCCACTCCTTCGTACTCGTGATACGCCAGCGACGCCAGCACAAAAGTCGATTGCTGCGACAGCGGCAGCACACCGCATTTCTGCGCGCTGACCGCGACACCGGCGCGGGTGTGCGTATGCAGCACGCATTGCACATCGTCGCGCGCTTCATGCACCGCGCTATGAATCACAAAACCGGCTGGGTTCACCGGGAAAGGCGACTCGATCATTTTATTGCATTGCTGATCGACTTTGACCAGCGAAGAGGCGGTGATTTCGTCAAACATCAAGCCATACGGATTGATCAGAAAATGATGCTCAGGCCCAGGAATGCGCGCGCTGATATGGGTGAATACCAGGTCGCTCCAGCCATAGGCGGCGACCAAGCGATAACAGGCGGCCAGATCGACGCGTAATTGCCATTCTTCGGCGCTGACCAGGTGTTTGACTGAAGGGATTTCCATGCATGTCTCCTTATTGTGTTGAATGATTTATTGGGAATTATTGTGCGTTATTGTGCGTTATTGAGTTCAAATCACATGCGATTCCTTCCGGTAACGGGAGGAAGGGAACGACTGTTAAACGCGCGCTTTTATTCAAGCGCCGCTTTATAAATGGAATTTTTTGGCTGCGCAAACAAGCGCCGCAACATCGGTTCAAACTCCACCACCGGGAAGGTTTCTGCATGCGGATCGAAGGCAGGGCTATCGTAGAGTTCGCAAAATTCTGCGGTACGTTCAAAGCTGGGATGACCGCGAAATTGCTCACGCATATTTCTATCCATGCCGATGTGATGGAAAAAATAGTAGCCCTGAAAAATGCCGTGGTTCTGCACCATCCATAAATTCTCATCGCTGACAAATGGCTTTAAAATTGCCGCCGCAATGTCAGGGTGATTGAACGTGCCCAGCGTGTCACCAATATCATGCAATAAGGCGCAACAGACATATTCATCATCGCGCCCGTCGCGTAAGGCACGCGTCGCCGTCTGTAAAGAATGGGCGTACCGGTCGATAGGAAATCCGCCGTAATCCCCTTCCAGAAGTTGCAGATGCTTAATGATGCGATCCGGCAATTTCTTAGAAAATTTCATGAAATCGGCACCGATAAGTTGCCAGTCTTGCTGGGTGCTATCTTGCATATGGATGAAATGGGCGCGCGTGTGCATGATGTGATCTCCTTTAATTGAATAACAGGTATTTTTTTAATAGCCTACACCTTACAAGCACTGCCTGCTACAAACTGTCAATTCTTTTACAATTGCGGTTTTCCGATCACAAAACACGATCACACCAAATGACATCGCCGCTGAACCTACTCTCTCAACTGTCACTCAATCCCTGGTTTGGCGCGCTGCCCCTGCGCGACAGAAAACGCATGCTAGGTGCTGCCGACCTGCGTAGCTTGCGTCCCGGTGAAATGTTATTTCGTCAGGGCGATGCCCCTGGCGGACTCTATGCCCTGGTGCAAGGCAAGCTTAAGATGTCCACTCTGAGCGCAGACGGCAAGGAAGCGATTTTGGTGGTACTGGAAACCGGCACCTGGTTTGGCGAAATTTCGCTGATCGATCATCAGCCACGCACCCATGATGCCACCGCACTCGCCGCTGCGGTGGTCTTGACATTGCCACAGCCTATATTTAATCAGCTGATGCAACGCAACGGCTTTGCGCTGGCGATTGCGGCCATGCTGGCGGCACGCATACGTTTGCTGTATGGGATAGTGGAAGACGCCACGCTACGCTCGACCCGAGCACGGATCGCCCGCCGCCTGCTGTTGCTGGCGCATGGCGACGCCAGCATGGCGCCCAGTGGCCGCCCCAAAGTCCCGGTATCGCAAGAGGCGCTGGCAATGATGATCGGGATCAGCCGGCAAACTTTGTCCAAAGAACTCAAGCTACTGGTACAAAAAGGGATCATCAGCCTGGGTTATCGCTGTATAGAAATTTTGTCTGAAACTAAATTGACGCGGTATGGCGACGAGTAAATCCGCACGCCAGCAGAAGGCCATAAAGCCAGGTGAAGCAAGCACAGCGAAAAAAATTAGGGTAGCATCGACATTGAAATGACAAGCGACGTCTACCTGCCATCAAAAGTAAAAAAATAATGAAGTCACTTTCTGCGTTGACGCTACGTTCAAAAAACCTTCTGGCATTGTGCTTGCTGTTCCCGGCAATCGCGTTTGCCGCTTGCTCGCGGCCGATTCAAGTGCCAGTTTCTGCGACGGGCCAGAGTGTGATCATCAAGGGCGAAGCTGTCAGCGGCATTTACCCCGAGATGTTGCGTGGCATAGCGGACAAAGAAGAGTGTAATTTCGTATTTTCGGTGGTACCCCGTGCCAGGCTGGAGGCCATGTTTGAATCTGGCAGCGCCGATCTGTTAATCCCCGCCAGTAAAACCCCAAGGCGTGACGAACTCGGCCTATTCATCCCGCTGATACACTACCGTGCCACGCTCATCTCGATTGATCGAAAGGAGGCGAAACGCCCAGCCATCAAGTCAGCACAAGATTTGATCAATCGGCGCGATCTGCGCGTCGTACTGGTGCGTGGTTTTGATTATGGTCCGGCTTATCAAGCCTTGGTGACAGAACTCACCAAGCAAGGGCGCATCGCTATGGAAGCCGATCCGACCTCCGTTGCACGGGTGCTAAAAGCCGGGACTTTTCAGTTAACTATTATGGCGCCCTCAATTTTTGCCGGCGCCATTCAGGGTGATGCTCGGGTTGAAGACTTGCTAGGCAAACTCAGATATGAAGCGATTGACGAACTGCCCTGGGGTGAAAGCGGCGTGTATATCTCTAAGCGCTCCTTAACTGATGATGACAGGGACAATCTGCGGGAATTATTAGAACGCGCCGCCAATTCTGGTGTCGTCTGGAAAAATTTTCAACGTTACTATTCTGCCGAAGTATTAAAGCAAAGCATAGGCCCTCGCGATACCGCACATTGACGCATCAACCGACTCACAGCAGCATCATTGCAGCGCCATTGCAGCGTCATGGCAATTGCACCAACGTCTCAAACTTGCTGCGTAAAATAGAGAAAAAACTCCGCACATTGCGCACATTTGCCTGAGTCGCAAATAACCTGTGCGCCAGCGCATGGTAGGCCGCCATATCCGCTACCTGTATCACCAGAACGAAATCCGGCCCGGGCGAGACCCGATAGCATTGCTGCACCGCGCCCTCTTGCGCGACCAAGGCTTCAAACTCGATTTGCTTCTCGGTAGCCTGATGATCCAGCGTAATCTCGACGATCGCGGTCAGGCCGGCACCCACTTTTTCTGGTGCGAGGATAGCAACCTGGCGCGCAATCACGCCCTCCCTGATCAGCCGATTGACCCGGCGCAGACAGGTAGGCGGCGAGGCATGAACCAGCGCCGCCAGCGCATGATTGGTCAGCGCGGCATCGTGCTGGAGTTGCTGCAAGATCCTTTTATCCAACTCATCTAGTGTCATCTTTTTCCTCAATACAAAACCACGATGTAATTTTCAGTCAAATATTTAAATAATTTGAATTATTTAATCACTATAAATAGTGAATTAAATTTTAAGTCATTTTAGTTAAAATATTGAAAGAAAATTTCAATCTAACTAGATTAGCATGAGATTACTTTAATTATTAACCTAAAGAGACTCTTATGTGTGGCATCGTCGGCGCAGTAGCACAACGCAATATCACTCCCATCTTACTGGAAGGCTTAAAACGCCTGGAATACCGTGGCTATGATTCTTGCGGCGTCGCGCTGCACGTCAACGGACACCTCGAACGCTCGCGCAGCACTGCGCGCGTGGCCGAATTGCAAGCACAGATAGAACAAACCGGCCTGGCGGGCTTTACCGGCATCGCCCATACCCGCTGGGCTACGCATGGCGTGCCGTCTTCCGCCAATGCCCACCCGCACTTCTCGCGTGAGCGCATTGCCTTAGTCCATAACGGCATCATCGAAAACCACGAAGAACTGCGCGCCGAACTCAGCGCACTCGGCTATGTATTCGAGAGCCAGACCGACACCGAAGTCATCGCGCACTTGGTCGATCATTTATACAGCGGCGATCTGTTCGCCACGGTACAACTGGCGGTTAAGCGTTTGACAGGCGCGTTTGCGATTGCCGTATTTTGCCAGGATGAGCCACACCGCGTAGTCGGCGCACGCCAGGGCTCACCGCTCATCGTCGGCCTCGGCCAGGGCGAAAACTTCTTGGCCTCCGACGCCATGGCCTTGGCCGGCACCACCGACCAGATCATTTACCTGGAAGAAGGCGACGTGGTGGATCTGCAATTGCAACGGGTCTGGATCGTCGACGCCGAAGGCAAACAAGTCCAGCGCGAAGCGCGCACGGTGCACGCCCATACTGGCGCGGCCGAGCTAGGCCCCTATCGCCACTATATGCAAAAAGAAATTTTCGAGCAACCACGCGCACTAGGCGATACGCTGGAAGGCGTCACCGCCATCATGCCAGAGCTGTTTGGCGACAAGGCTTATGGCGTTTTCAAGCAGATCGACAACGTATTGATACTCGCCTGCGGCACCAGCTACTACGCCGGCATGACCGCCAAATACTGGATAGAATCGATCGCCAAAATCCCCGTGAATGTCGAAATCGCCAGCGAATACCGTTACCGCGACAGCGTACCGAATCCAAGCAGCTTAGTCGTGACGATTTCGCAAAGCGGCGAAACCGCCGACACCCTGGCCGCCCTGAAACACGCCCGCTCATTAGGCATGCCGCACAGCCTGACGATTTGCAACGTCAGCACCAGCGCCATGGTACGCGAATGCGAACTGGCCTACATCACGCGTGCCGGGGTGGAAGTCGGCGTGGCATCCACCAAGGCTTTCACCACCCAATTAGCCGCACTGTTCCTGCTGGCGCTGACACTGGCACAAAGCAAAGACCGCCTCAGCGATGAGCAGGAAGCCGAGCACATCAAAGCCCTGCGTCACTTGCCGGTAGCCATCACTGCCGTGCTGGCACTGGAGCCGCAAATCATCGCCTGGTCAGAAGACTTTGCGCGCAAAGAAAACGCCTTGTTTTTAGGCCGCGGCATGCATTACCCGATCGCGCTGGAGGGGGCATTAAAACTCAAGGAAATATCCTACATCCACGCCGAAGCCTACCCGGCAGGCGAACTTAAGCATGGCCCGCTGGCATTGGTCACCAAAGAAATGCCGGTCGTCACGGTGGCACCCAAAGACGCGCTGATCGAAAAACTCAAATCGAATATGCAAGAAGTCCGCGCCCGCGGCGGCGAACTCTACGTCTTCGCCGACGCCGACTCGCGCATCACCTCCAGCGAAGGCGTCCACGTAATCCGCCTGCCAGAACATTACGGCATGCTGTCACCGATTTTGCATACGGTACCGCTGCAATTGCTGGCGTATCACACGGCATTGGCACGCGGCACGGATGTGGATAAGCCTCGGAATTTGGCGAAGTCTGTAACAGTGGAATAAAGAGGCTTGTCAATTTTTTAAAAAATTTTCACCAAGCACCACCCCGCTCACGCATAGCCCATGCGGGTTTGCAGCCATGCAGGCCTGCAGGGCGCATGGACTATGCGCCCTGGCGGACCTTGTAATTGTAGACCGCCGGAAGCGTTGGATTAACAGAAATCTCTGATAAACCCGCAGCTGGCGCGGATCAGCCATCTGGCTCCGTCATGTTGGGTTTCAGCGGGGTCAGCACCGATTGACGAACGACAGGAGCGGTTTTAATTTGCCTAAGATAAGCGCGGGGGATTTTTGCCGGATATTGCAGTGTGTCGGGTTTGGCAATTTGCGCCCAGAACAAAAAAAGCCCAGTTCTTAAAAGAATTGGGCTTTTTTCTTTAATTGTCCGATTGCCTGGCATTCTGGACAAAACGGCTACACGTGGTATCCCGTGCAGATAACAGCTAGTGACGCAAGGGGCTTAAGAATGATTCCCCAAAGTGCTAAATTCAGAGGTGAAGGGAATTTTACCCTCAGTATCCTTCTGCAATAAAGGGATCAGCTGCGGTGCCTGATACGGGCGGCGCGACGGGGTAGCGCCGGACGCCGGCGTGACTTGGGGGCTGATCGCATTGATAGCTTGCTGGGTATCCATTATCTCACTCTGCTGAAAGGGTTTTATTTTTTGGGGCCGGCATTGCTACCGGATCGGTTGCCGCTGTTAACTTCTATTAATTTCCAGCATTCAACATCGTCTGAATTATTGCACAGAAATTGGTGCTGTCGTCATGCGGTGTTGGCCAATACCACAGCTGGCCGATTTGGATGCGGGGTCGTTTGCACGGCATGCCAGTCGCCTTGCCTGATGATCTGCCCCGCCTCCATCAGCACGACCTGATCGGCATGTTGCAAAGTCGCCATACGGTGGCCGATGGCGACGACGGTTAAATCGCCGTGCAGGTTGACGATGGCCTGGCGGATGCGCTCTTCGTTGTCGCTATCGAGCGCACTGGTGGCTTCATCGAGTATCAGCAGGGACGGCCGGCCCAGCAAGGCGCGCGCCAGGGCAATGCGCTGGCGTTCGCCGCCGGACAGGCGCACGCCCTGCTCGCCGACCACGGTATCCAAGCCCTGCGGCAGCTGGCGCACAAAGCCTGCGGCAGCCCGCTCCAGCGCCTGCCACAATTGCGCCTCGCTGGCCTCTGGCACGGCCCAATGTAAATTATTCCGTATGCTGTCGTTAAACAAAATAGTCTCTTGCGGCACATACGCGACTGAGCGGCGCCAGTGCATGCGCGCAGCGGCATCTAAAATCTGGCCATCGATGCAGAGCTGGCCACGGTCCGGGCTGAGCAAACCCATCAGCATGTCGGCCAGCGTGCTTTTGCCGGCACCCGAGGCGCCGATAATCGCGGTCGTGGTGCGCGCCGCCAGATGCAAGTTGATACCCTTGAGGGCTGGCTGGGTGCGTCCCGGATAAGCAAAATCCACCTGCTGCAACACCATCTCATGCTGCAAAGGCAGCGCTGCCAGGCCAGCCGGCAAGACCGGCTCTTGCGCCTGCCGGCATTCGGCCAGCAGGCGATTGGCGTTATCCAGCGCCGGCAGCGCATGCAGCCAATGATGGATATGCTGCTGCAATTGCGAAGCCATCGGCATCAGTCTGGAAAAAATAAAAATCAGCGTTGCCAGCCTGGCCACCGGCAGCTGCCAAAAACGCAGGCCGGCATACAGCAAGGCCACCAGGATGAGCAGGCTACCCAACTGCATACGCAGCCGGGAGCGGCCAGAACTGCGCTGAAATCCTAGCTGCTGCTGGCGAAAGCTTTGCATAGATTGCTGGAATAAATCGATGTGGCGCTGTTCATTGCCGAGTATCTTGGCCAGCTTCATGCCGGCCAGGCTTTCTTTGACGGCATGATGCAAGACCTGCGACGTCTGGCCGATGCGCTGCCCAAGCGCCAGGGCGGCGCGGCGCAAGCCATTTTCGCTCACGGCAAACAGCAAGCCCATTGCCAGCACCAGCAAGCTCATCGCCCACGACAGGTAGAGTGCGGCCACGGTGTAGGCCAGCAGCAGCGCGCTGGCGCTGCATATCTGCAAGAAAAAATTCAGCCCGGTGCCGATCCGGTTCATATCGGTGAGCAAGAGATTGGCACACTGGGCATTATCGCGCTGCGACAGCCAGCGCCATTCACTCTGCAACACCGCGCTAAAGCAACGCTCGCGCAGGCGATCGACCAGATCAAACTGCAAGCGGCTGGCCATGATTTCACGGTGGTATTGCAAGCCTATCCTGAGTCCTTGCAGCACGACAAACAACAGCAAGAGCACTAAGCCGGGCTGCCCCGCCCATCCCAGTGCCAGAGCGGCTGGCGCCACCCAGCCACTATGCTGCTGGGGCACGGCAGCGCCCTGCAAATACTCCAGCAGCGGCACCAGCAGCGTGATGCCAAAACCTTCGCTTAAGCTGCCCAGTAACATGCCCGCCAAAACCAGCAGCAAGGGACGGCGCGGCTGCTCTCTCAGCAGGCGGAAAAAAGCCTGTGCCGATGCGCGGATGTTAGGCTGAATCATGTCAATCCCATAATGTCAATCCCATCATGCCGAGCCCATCATGGCAGCGTCGGACACGAAGGTTCCCACCACGGTAAATTGGGCAAAGCTGTTGCCGCCGCTCACAAACACCGGTCCGCTACAGACCCAGGCGTGTGCGCTTAACTGCTGCGTCGCGTTCTTGCATAAGCCAAAATACAGGGCATACGGAATACCGAAAACCTTCAGCCAGACTCTGGCCGCAATCGCCTGCGCAAAGCAATTGGCCCGCCACGGGCAATACTGCGCAGTGGTCCGGATCAGGCGCGCAATCAGGCGCGCGCGGCCTAGCAGGTGCACAGGAATCAGTGGAATAAAGACGCAGGTGCCGACATGCTGCCCGAGCCGGGGCGCCAGCGCCTGGAATGGCAAACACAGCACCAGCAGACGTGCCAGCCCGAGCAATACCCAGGTTGGCAGCAGCGCCAGCTTGATGAATCCCGGCAAGCGCCAAAAGCTAGCGAGCTTCCTGACGGCGATCTGCGCCACGCTCATGCCAGTTCGAGTACCTTGGCATTGAGCATTTGCCGGATAAATACTTGCATATCTTGCTCGCACTGAGCGGCGCTGACGTCAAACTCAGCCGTCACCAGCTCGCACAGGGTGGCCAGCGATTGCGGCGACTCCAGCGCCTGCCAAATTTGCACGCCGACCGGATTAATCCCATAATAACTGCCCTGGCTGATGCTCATCATCACCAGGTCACCGTCCATCGGCACCGCCAGCAAATCCGGGTGACGCGCCAGCTTGCACTGTCTATCTAAACTAGTTTCCGACATGGTGTTACTCCTTATTCAAATACGGTGAGCCTTGCTGATCCAGATAGCCAAATCTTGCCATTACTGCGCCGTGCACCGAGACGATCTGCTCGACCTGGCTGGAGCTAAGTATGTCTTGCCAGCCCCCGGCCCGGCCGCTGCGAAAAAACCGGCTGGCTTTATGCGAGCGTTCTTTAAAACCTTGCGCCTGCTCCTGCGCCGACAATACCTCGAAATCGCTGTGCGCTATCGCCTGGCCGATGGCCGCCTGATCTGCCGGCAAGCCCAAAAACTCTGTCGCCCTGGTAAACGTTGGCAACGCCTCGTCCAGCATGTCTTCATAGCGGATCACGCAACAAGCTAGCCCCGGTGCATCGGCCCAGCTCAGCACATGCTGCGACCAGTTTAGCAAACGCTGCGCCACCTGGCTGGACAAGCCGCGCCGGGATTGGGCCAGCGTGAAATTGTCTTGCGCCAGATTGGCAATCGCGCGCTCTAGCGTACAGCCCCAATGATGCGAGGCCGAGATCGCCACATCCAGCGGATTGCGGATGATATACAGTGCGCCCAGGGTCGCGGACAGGCTGATCATCGGCTCACCACCGGGCAAATACGTGAAGGCGTCATGGATCTTGTGATAACCGACCTGTGTTCTTTCTTGCTGTGCGGTCCAGCGATACACCGTAGGGCGCAGTTTTTCAATTTCATCCGGCCGTAAATCGGCGCTGTCAAAGCCCAGCAATTCATCGAGCCAACCACGGCTGCTGGCGATTTCGCCGGTTTCCAGTGCATTGATATCGGCCGGTACGGCGGCATAGTCTTGCGCTTGCTGCAGATTCGCTAAAAAAACCCGCAACCAGGTATTGCCGGATTTTGGGTAAGATGCCAGCCAGTAAATCCCGCTCATGGATGCGCCGCCGCATCGGCCAGTATCCGCTCCGCCAGTTCATCCAGCGCAAAGCCAGTCCTGGGACGCGTAATGCGCACCAGCCGAATCTGGTTCGATAAGCGGGCGCACAGCTGCAAGTGCTCTGCCTGCATTTGCATGCCTTCCAGAAAACGCAGGCGGTAAGTGTTATTGCGCAGCGACTGAAAGCGCGCCATGCCATGAATCGGCTCAAACGAAAAAGTATCCTCATTGTGCGCGCTCAGGATATACACCCAGCGGATGGCAAGAGGCTGCGGTGCCATGTCACTCATCGTCGGCAAATTGAATTTTTCCAGCCCGGGACGGATCGGCGCCAAGGCCGCGGTAGCGATCTGCAAATGATCGGCGCTGTCTTGCCACAATTTAATCCGCGGAAAGCCCGGCAAGGCTTGGCATTGTGCGTTCACCGGCACTACGTCATCGGCCAGCAACTTGTGCCCGCGTTGCATCAGTGCCGCCGCCAGGGTCGATTTACCAGCACCAGACGGACCGACACAGACCAGACAGGCATCGCCGACTTGCACCGCATTGCCATGCAAGACCAGATGCCGGCGCTGGAACATCAGGGCACCAAAGGCCGAGCCCAGCAAAAACACCCGGATACTGTCTTCGTCTATCCCCGGATGGGGCGCAATGATGATTTCATTACCGTTCTGAATCAGGAAATCGGCCACGTCCGGCACCCGCAAATAGAATGCCGTCGCGCTGGCCCACAGATAAGGGCCTAGTTGACGCGCTTCGTCCTGCAACGGCAAGCAAATACTTGCATAACGGATGCGAACCTCAGGCTCAATATCTGAAGCGGGTTGCAATTCTGGCAAAGGAAGTTCGCTGGAGATGCCAAACTGGTAGAGCTGATAGTGATATGCCATGAAATAAGGAGTTTGGTCAGTGAAATCAGCTTTTTTGGCATTATAGCGATAATTTTCAGGCTAACCGCCGATTATTCCTTGCTTGACTTCGCCCTTGATGTGGTATTTTTCTTTCTTTTTTGGGCGATACAATACTGGCAGTGTGTAGACGTAATTTAATCACAGGGCCGCGATGCATGATGGTTTAGAATCCTCTTTTTAATTGCGTATGACGCTTGATCACAAGCTGGATCACCATGCGCCTCAACAAACGCGTCTTCATTTGATCCATCGGTGCAGTCATCTTCTTTGAGGCTTAAACTTGTTTGCTTTCCTGTACCAGCGTGTTGTACCCGACAGTCGCGATTTTTTAGCGCAATGGCAGACGCACTCCAAGCCCGTGCTGCCGCACCCCGGTCACGCCGCCGCGCCGCGCGGATTTTGTGTACAGATTCCGGGCGCTGCCACGACTGCACTCAAGGCTGGCCGGCCGTATCACTGCCCGGTGACCGGGCGCTGTGTGCTGGCCTGGCTGAGACTCGATAACCGCGACGATCTGGCCGCGCAATTAGGACTCGGCGCAGTTGATGATATGCAAATACTGCTGGCCGCCTATGATCGCTGGCACACCGATTGTGTGCGCCACCTGATCGGGGATTTTGCCTTTGCCCTATACGACCCGCGCAGCCAGACGGTGATGCTGGCGCGTGATCCGGTCGGGGTACGGCCGCTCTATTACCGGCTTGATGCGGACTTGCTGGCGGTATCCATGGCACCGGCCGCCTTGCTGGCCTTGCCCGGGCGCAGCGCGACACGCGACATGGACTGGGCCGCCAGGTTTTTAATGCATTTGTCGATGAGCCATAGCGCAACAGGGTATCGCGAAATCAAGAAACTGCCCCCCGGGCATGTTGCCGTGCTGTCTTCCGACAGCCTGCAAATACGCTCGTACTTTAGCTGGCAAGACGATGCGCCGGCCAGCAGACAGCGTGATCCGCGCTGGGTCGCGGCGTACCGCGAGCGCTTACAGCAGGCGATTGCCTGCCGTTTGGAGAAGGCTCAAGACATCGGCTGTGAAAACAGCGGCGGTATCGATTCTGCCACCGTCACGGGCTGCGCCGCCCAGCTCGCCGGCAGCGCCAGATTGCATACTTTTGGCTTTGCGATACTGCCGCAGGAAGCCAGCCATATTCTGGCGACCAGCCAAATGCACCAGATTCAGCATAATCATATTTTTACCCGGTTTGCCACATTGGCGGATGCCGATATCGACCGTATCCTGGACGTCTTGGCGTACCCCGCCGAGCACGGCAATGGCCCGGGACATTTGCCGTTTTACCAGCTGTGTCAACGCTTCGGCGTGACTAGCCTATTGTCCGGCTTTGGCGGCGACGAAGTCGTGACCAATCCCGGCTATCATTTGATTCATGAATTAATTGACCAGCGCGATTGGCGCAATCTCTGGCATGTGTTGCCCGGCAATCCGGCCATGCGCAGCCTGCGCCTGGGCAAGCGGCTATTGCAGCAACGGCCAGCCACATTCAACCCGCGCTTCATGAAGGCCTGGCAACAGCGCTGGTCGTATCAGCCGCTGCGCAACGAGGTGGTGGCGCAGCTGGACTTGCAAACAGAATATTTGGCAACCGCGAGTTACGACGCACCGTATCGGCGCATCAATGATTTTGCGCTAAAAAACCGCCTCAGCGCCAGCTTCATTCCGACCCGACTGGAAAACTGTTCGCTGGTCGCCGCCATGTCTGGCGTCGATTACCGCTGGCCCTTGCTCGATGTACGCCTGATCCAGCAATACCTGTCGACCCCCTCATTAGAAAAATATGGCCCGAATGGCATGGGGCGATATTTGCACCGCCGCGCCATGGAAGGGATGGCGCCTGCCATGGTGCAATGGAAAGTCAGCAAGGACATGGGGATGGATACCTATTCCTTGCAACGACGAGCGCCAGAACAGCTGCAAGCGATCGCCAGCCAATTACTCACTGAACTGGAACGCGTCGGGCCTGAGCTGGACACCTTGCTCGATACTGCCAGGATCAGGCAAGCCGCGCACCAGTTGCCGAAAATGCAAGGTGAAGAACTCGATGCCGCCATGATGATGCTGCAACGGACAGGCAAACAATTACATTGGCTTAACCGCTGGCTGGTGCGACCGCAATGAACGCCTTGTCCGGCAGCAAAATCCTGACGTTTCTGCGCCGTGAATTCTGGCAGCGCCATTTGCCGCATGGCTTGATCAGCTGGCGCTACTTGTGGCCGGGGCAGAGTCGGCAGGTCCGCTTACACCGGCATTTTTGGTGGCATGCGCCGACAGCCCTGCCGCGCCCCTTATGGCTGATCCAGCAGAGTTGGCTGTATTTGCGCTGGATAGTCTGGCTGGGCTGGCGCGCCAGCTGGCGCACGGTCAAACAGCATGGGCCGGCGGTGCAGGCAGCGACCGGCCTGAGTCAGTTTGCGCAATGGCGCTATGCCCTGCGCCTGGCACTGGGGCGTTGCCTGCCGCCACGGATGATTTACCAATACCAGCTTTACTTGCCGCAGCGGCAGCCATGGGATTATGTAAGTGAGCACGAAACCGGTGCATTTCATCGCTGGCGTGATGCCTGCCAGCTGCCGGCAAGCGCACCAGCAAATAAGCCGCTAAATAAGCAATCAAATAAGCAGGCAAGTCGGGAAATGCTGGCCGATAAATGGCAATGCAGTCAAACCTTGGCCAGTGCCGGCATTGCCGTCGCCACGACCTATTGCATGCTGCCGCGCAACAGTCCAGCGCCAGACTGGGACAGATTCGCCCTGCCCTTATTTTTAAAACCTCGCTATGGCAGTGCCGGGCAAGATTGTTTTTATGTGTATGCCGGCAAGAACGGCGCAGCTGACTGGCAGGTGTATGGCCAGCCTGCATCAGCGCGCCTGTCGCCCCGGCAGCAATGGCAGCGCGCCAGCCGGCAGCAAGATTACCTGATACAGCCCTGTGTCGCCAATGCCAGCGCGCTAGCTACGCTGGCCAGCGTAGCGATCACTTTACGGGTATTGACCAAGCGCAGCGAAGACAACGTTGTGGTCGATTTTGCCTGTCTGGAAATCCCGCTTCAGGCGCAGCAACACCGCATGCAGCCGATTGATTTGGCTAGCGGCGCGCTGCTGGCGAGCGGGGTCTCTGGGCCAACGGACAGCGCGCTGGCGACAGTATGGCAACACGCTGCACTGGCCAACTTACCCCATTGGCAGCAGGCGCTGCGCTCGGCCATGCTGGCACACCAGATGCTGGCTGGCGACTTGTATAGCGTGGCCTGGGATTTTGTCTTGAGCGAGGCTGGCGCCTTGCTGTTGGAAGGCAATTCCAGCTGGCGTCTGCATGCGCTGCAAGCGGAACGTGGCGGCTTACTCAACGAGAATAGAAAATGAAGAAGAGAGACTAGCAATGAAAAGCGTCAAAACACTGTGGTTTACCGGCCTATCCGGCGCCGGCAAATCGACCCTGGCGCAAGCCACCGCGCTGCAGTTACAAAAGTCCGGCTCTGCCTGCGTGATACTCGATGGCGACCAGTTACGCCAGGGCTTATGCGCCGACCTCGGCTATTCGGCAGCCGACCGGCACGAAAATATCCGCCGGATTGCCGAAGTCGCGGCGCTCATGAATCAGGCCGGCCTGACCGTTTTAGTCGCCGCCATCTCGCCCTTGCAGACCGACCGTGCGGTCGCGCATGCGATTATCGGCAGCGCCTGGCGCGAAATCCACGTCGCGACGCGCTTGCAGGTATGCGAACAACGCGACCCCAAAGGCCTGTACCGGCGCGCGCGCAGCGGCGAGCTGGCCGATTTCACCGGTATTTCTGCCCCATATGAAATCCCCGCCCAGGCCTTTCTCCGCATCGATACCGAAACCTTAGAATTAAGCCTGGCGGTGCAACTGATCCTGGCGGCCACAGCGGCCGCATCGCCGCTCTCGGCCGCAGCCGTCCCACACTTATCCTAAACGCTTGCTGATGAACACCCAACCTAGCTTGACCTGCCCGCTTGACGTCACCGGCAACGGTCCTGAATTTGAATTTTTACTCACCTGCTGCCGGCCGCAACCATCGGCGGCGCATGTCGTGCGTCAGCGCGCATTGGCGGCGGCCGGGCTCGATACCGGTAAGCTACTGGCGCTGGGAATAAGGCACAAGATTTCCCCCCTGTTATACCGCAATGTCAAAGCCCACCCGCCGGGCAGCTTTGCCGAAGAGTTGCTGCCAGCGCTAGAGTTACAGCAGCAGCGCAATACGCAAAGGGCGCTGCGCGCACTGCATGCCAGCCATGAACTGGGACGGGCCACCCAGGGTTTGCAGCTGCTAGGGCTCAAGGGCATGGATGTGGCTATCAGGGCCTACGGCGATCTGGCCGTCCGTCACGTCGGGGATATTGATATCGTTGTGGCCCCGCTCCATTTTGAGCGCGTGCTGGCGGTCTTAAAAGCCCAGGGCTGGGCCATTGCGGAGCACGACATATTGGCCTTGGAAAATCGACGACTCTTATCTTACGGCCATCATCACGGCCTTTTGTTACGGCAGAATTTTCCCCCACTCGAATTGCACTGGCGTGCCAGCTACAACCCCTACGAATTTCCACTCGACTGGCCGACCTTGCGCACCGCAGCGCTGGCGCAGACCAGCCTGGCGGGCCTGCATCATGAAGACTTGCTGATCTATCTTTGCCTGCACGGGGTTACCCATGGCTGGGCGCGCCTGAAATGGCTGTTTGACTTACCCAATCTGATCGAGACCCATACATTCGACTGGCCACGCGTCTGGCAGCGGGCGCACCAATTGGATGCCGGACTGGCGCTACAGCAAGGGCTATTGCTGGCGCAACAATACTGCGGCTTGCATCTGAGCGCAGAGATACGCCAGGGTTTTCGCTTCAAACTCAGTCCTAGCCAGTGGCATCTGATCCAACTGTTCCAGCAGGGACCGGAACTGTGGATGGAAAAACCACCCGCGCGCATCATGATACTCACCTGGATGCATCGCATGCGCAATGCACGCCAATGGAAAGCCTTGCTATGGCATTTGATGGCGATGCTGTATCCCAGCGTCAACGACTACCGCTTGCTGAAACTACCCGCCCGCCTGCAATGGCTGTATTTCCCGCTACGGCCACTGACCTGGACTTTCCGCCGGCTTCAGGGCCTGATGCTGCGCATGCAGTCGGCGCAAAAATGACGCGGTAAACCATGCGCGGTGCGGATAATGGTTTCCACCAGGCACCACCCCGCTCACGCATAGCCCATGCGGGTTTGCAGCCATATGCCTTGGAGAACCGCATGGGCTATGCGCGGCGGGCCAGTGCCATTTTTTACTTATTACGCTGCCGTAAAAGCTATGCCAAGCGGTACCTAGCGTGATGCCGCCAATCTCAGCGTGGCCGTCAGCGTAATCTCCGGCACGCCGGCAAGTGCCTTCGATAAAGGGCAATCGCGCTTGGCGGCAGCGGCAATCTGCTGGAACTGCGCCTCGTCGATGCCGGGCACCGTGGCCTGCATCGTCAAGCTAATTTTATCGATGATGAAGCCCTCGCCCTGCTTCGACAAACTTACCCGCGCCTCAGTGTCGATGTCGCTGGTTTTCAGGCCGGCTTTTTCGCAGGCAAATGAAAACGCCATAGTGAAACAGGCAGCGTGGGCCGCGCCGAGTAGCTCTTCCGGATTGGTACCGCGCCGGTCATCCTCGAAACGACTGGAAAAGCCATAGGGATAATTCTTCAGGGCAGCGGTCTCGGTACTGATCTGGCCCAGGCCGATTTTTCCTGCGCCTTCCCAGTGTACGCTTGCGGTTTTTTCAGTCATGATCTGTATCCTTTTTTGGTAACGGTTGAGAAAGTGATGAAGTCTGGTGCGCTGCTGCCTGCTTCCAAACCACCATAAAGTGAACAATCTTGGTGGCTTAACCTGGCAGGAATGGTGCAGCGCAAGGCTCAGACTAAACCGAACATGACGGTCATTCCGTGCGGTGACGCACGGAATGACCGTCATGATTTGCCGCCTTGGATCGCCCATGATCCAAGTGATCTCTGCCAGTCACTGTTTCAGCACATTCAGCATGCGCTTCGCCGGACATCAGCCAACGGCCAAAATCGGCTATCCATCAGCTTATTTTTTTGGCAATAGACATTTGTATTACAATAATTGCAGATAAATGAATACGCTCGGGTTATCACTCTGGTTATCAATCTGATTATCACTCTGATTTTTTTCGTGTCTGCCGTTACCTGGTTCTGAGAACCTTGAGGCCACCATCAAAAATGTTCACGCCCGTTAGCCCTTTTCCAGCCTTGGCATCCATTTTTTTTGCGATGCTCACAGCGCATATATTGGCACGAAAATTCGGTGCGCCTTCGGCAGAAGGACGATTTGTCGCCATCGATGGCCTCAGGGGCTATCTTGCCTTTTTTGTTTTCCTTCATCACTCGTGCATCTGGTATTTCTACCTAAAAACGGGGGCTTGGAAAGTGCCGCCATCGAATCTTTACACTCATTTCGGACAAAGCAGCGTCGCCTTTTTTTTTATGATCACGGGTTTTTTGTTCTTCAGCAAAATTATTAATGATAGGGAGAAGGGTGTCGATTGGATTAAGTTGTTTGTTTCACGAGCATTGCGCCTTGTCCCACTCTATTTTTTTGCCATGATATTGCTGTTTTGTATTGTTGCTATTCTTTCAAATGCTTCTTTCAATGACACGCCTTTCCAGTTAATTAAAGATTCGGTGAAATGGCTTAGCTTTACGATACTCGGCGCCCCAGACCTAAACGGTGTAGAGAACACGCCACGTATCCTGGCGGGGGTTACTTGGTCACTACCTTATGAATGGTTGTTTTATCTATCGCTTCCTCTATTGGCACTGACCGTTGGCAAAATTCCGCCGTTGCCATTCATCGTAGTAGGAATTTTTGGCGTCGTTGGTTTTGCTACGCGCTATTCAAACCAGTGGCATCTGTTGTCGTTCGCCGGCGGAATTACTGCTGCATTACTGGTCAGATTTGAATGGTTCTGTCAATTGGCGTCAAAGCGGATTTCATCATTTGTTTTGCTGGCTTCAATCGGGGTAACCGTCATCCTTTTCCCGTCGCCTCATGCACCGGTCCCGCTCTTACTATTTTCGTTCTCTTTTGCATTGATAGCAGGCGGAAATACGATGTTTGGCGCATTAAGTAGCGAAGTCTCCCGCACTCTTGGAGAAATGGCGTACAGCATTTACCTTTTACATGGGGTGATGCTATTTGTTTTTTTTAAGTTTTTAGTCGGTTTTGATAGGGCCACACTGCTATCGGCGCCAACTCACTGGCTACTGGTCATTCTGATGACGCCGGTACTGGTCTCCCTATGTTTTGTCACCTTTCGCTTCATTGAACGCCCCGCCATGCAAAGTACTGCCGCGGTTACCAAATGGATTCGTTCCGTATTTCTCAGGCAATATAATTCAGCAGCAGAAAAAGAAAATTTTTAGCCCGAAGACTGCTTCTGCCATTGAGTAACGGCAAACGCTGTCATTCAGTCGATCAGGTAAAAATATTCTGGACGCCCAGCCACCATTGTCATCAGGTTTTGCCTATTTGGCCTATGACAGTTAACTTTCGCCGCAGCACCGCAAAAATCACGATGGCAACCACAGACAACGCTGCCGCCACGGCAAACACGATACCCGGCGCAATAGTCCACAAGGCACCCGCCACCAGAGAAGCCGGCAGGTACAACGCACCGGTGACAAAGTTGTAAACCCCTACTGCCGTAGCGCGTCGCTCGGGCTCCAGGTCGGCAATGAAAGCCTTGCTCTGCGATTCATCAATCGCATAAAACAGCCCGTAAATGGCGAACACGACCACGACTTCCCAGCGGCTGCTGGCGACCACCAGCCACAGATTGATCAGCGCGTAGACCGCATAACCCAGCACAACGATGCGGCTGCGGCCCACTCTGTCGCCCAGCTTGCCCACCAGTGGTGCCGCTACTACGCAGGTGATATTGAACAGGGCGTACAGCAGTACGATGTTGGTGACGCTAAAGCCGACGGCATGCGCCTTGAGCAAAATGAAACCGAGGCTAAAATACGCCAGCGCAAACACCCCAGCCGGGATCAAAAAACGCTTGAAGCCCGGGCTGAGTTGCTGCCAGTTCTGCCGCAGGCTCTCACGCTCGTGCGCCGTGCCGGGCTGGTCCGGGATGCGCGTGAGCACCGCCACGCTGATCACCGCAGGAACAAAGGCGACCAAAAACAGCGTACGGTAAGTGCTGGCTGATTCTCCAAGCCATGACAGTAGCGCATAAGCCACCAGAGGCCCGAGTACGGCCCCCGATTTATCGAGCGCCTTGTGCACGCCGAACGCATAGCCGCGCGACTCCTTCACGGCGATGGATGACAGCCAGGCATCGCGCGGCGGCCCTCGAAAACCTTTGCCCAGCCGTTCAATGACGCGAAAGATGCTTAAGCCGATAACCGACGACGACATCAGCAAGATCAGCTTGGCCAGCGTGGAAAAGCCATAACCGGCGGTAGCAAACCACTTGCGCCGGCCACTGCGGTCCGACAGCCAGCCGGCCAGGTAGTTAAGGGACGACGCCGAAAAATCCGCCAGTCCCTCGATCAGCCCGAGCAGAGCGCTGGAAGCGCCGGCCACGGTGGTAAAGAAAATGGCGAACACGGAAAAAATCATCTCCGAGCTAAGGTCAGTCAGAAAACTCACTAAACCGAGCTTGAGCACATCGGGGTGGAGTCGCTGGTGCTTCTCATTGGCTGGCTTGGTCATCGGGGGGGGGCTTTATGGTGAAGGTTAGTTATTGTATTCTACACAACTGCCTCTATTTATTGCCGGGATACTTAGTGTCTGTTATCGGCAGTCTGTGGCATGTTCCATCCCAAAGCGCTCATCAACTGACGTTTATTGGCGGATGAAGGAAAACGATACCGCTATTGACAAGGTATTCTCATTATTTGCCAATAACTGCTTCTAGCCGATGGTAACGATAGACATGAAGAATACACAAGGCCGCTGATGCGGCCTCTCGGCCAGGCCCGACTGGCGCGACCAGACGCAGACAGTGTAAAAAACGATCATTTTTCCATCTAAGAAAATAGTCACTCCGAATGGCTGTCATTCCATTTTCACGGTATTGGTGTTGGTGCCAGCGCCAACACTTCCGGCATCAACAGGTTAGAAAACAGCCAATAAATTTACTAGACGACTGGTCTAATTGAATTTATAATCCAAAAAGATCAGCGTTGCGTGCTGCCGCAGAGCTGTTTTTCCGACCCATAGTCGTATCACTATGCCTATGGATTGTGGAAGAAATCCGATCTGCCTGTGGCTGAATGTTTGATGCTTGTGAGCGAAATATCAATGTTCGTTCATTTTTTTGTTGCAAAATTAGACGACCGGTCTATTTTTATTAAAAACCCCATTGGAAACGCCATGAGAAATTTTGAATTCTACAACCCGACCAAAATCGTTTTCGGTGCCGAGACCGTCGCTAAACTGGATAATCTGGTTCCCGCCAATGCCCGCGTACTGATCCTGTTTGGCGGTGCCAGCGCCAAAACCACCGGGACGCTGGGCGAAGTCAAGGCGGCACTGGGTACGCGTGAAGTGCAAGAGTTTGGCGGGATTGAACCTAACCCCAGCTACGAAACCATGATGCAGGCCGTCGAACTGGTGCGCCGTGAAAAAATTGATTTTCTGCTGGCGGTGGGTGGCGGTTCGGTCATTGACGGCACCAAGTTTGTGGCAGCGGCAGTCGGCTTTGATGGCGAACCGTGGGATATCTTGCTCAAGCGCGGCCGCAATGTCAAAAGTGCCATGCCTTTCGGCAGCGTGCTGACCTTGCCTGCCACCGGTTCGGAAATGAACAACGGTGGTGTCATCATGCGCAAGTCGACGCATGCCAAGTTTTCCTTTTCCAGTGCCCACGTATTCCCGCAGTTTTCCATTCTCGATCCGACCAAGACTTACACCCTGCCGCAAGGGCAAATCGCCAATGGCATCGCCGACGCCTTCGTGCATGTGGTCGAGCAATACCTGACTTATCCGGCACAAGCCTTGCCGCAGGATCGATTTGCCGAAGGCCTGTTGCAGAGCCTGATCGAGATCGCGCCTAAAGCCTTGAGTATGGAACACGACTACGACACCCGCGCCAACCTGATGTGGGTCGCGACGCTGGCCTTAAATGGCTTGATCGGTGCCGGTGTGCCGCAAGACTGGGCGACGCACATGATCGGTCACGAGATCACCGCGCTGTATAGCATCGATCATGCCCGCACCCTGGCGATCGTCTTGCCGTCGCTGCTCAATCTGCAGCGTGAACACAAGCATGCCAAGTTACTGCAATACGCCGAACGGGTCTGGCAGATCACCGAAGGCAGTGAAGAACAGCGTATCGATCAGGTAATTTTACGCACGCGCCAGTTCTTTGAAGGGCTGGGAATCAAGACGCGCCTGTCCGAATACGATCTTGGCGTCACCGCGGCGGAGGCCGTAGAGGCCATCGTCACGCAACTCGGTGCGCATGGCATGACCGCATTGGGCGAGCCGCAAAACATTACGCTGGAAGTGAGCCTGGCTATCTTGATCGACGCAATCTAAGCGGACTTTCACACGGTCGCCAAAGTCAGCAAAAATATCAGCATCACGGCGATTTTTAATACTATTTTATCGCATCACCCAAAGGCAAATACGATGACCCAAAATACAGCAATCAACCGCAAAATTGTACTCAATTCACGCCCGGTCGGGGCCCCCGTGGCCGACAACTTCCGCCTAGAGGAAAGTGCCGTACCGACCCCGGCTGCCGGCCAGGTCTTGTTGCGCAGCCTGTACCTGTCGCTCGATCCTTACATGCGCGGACGCATGAGTGATGCCGCCTCGTATGCCGCCTCGGTGGTCTTGGGCGAAGTCATGGTCGGCAGCACGGTGTCGCGGGTAGAGAACTCGCAACATCCCGACTACCAGGTCGGCGATCTGGTCCTTGCTTACAGCGGCTGGCAAGATTTTGCTATCTCGGATGGTACCGGCTTGACCAAGCTGGACCCGGCGATGGCACATCCGTCGCTGGCGCTCGGCGCACTCGGCATGCCTGGCTTTACCGCCTACATGGGCTTACTCGACATCGGCCAGCCAAAAGCCGGCGAAACCGTGGTGGTGGCCGCTGCCAGCGGTGCGGTAGGCTCGATGGTCGGCCAGATCGCCAAGCTGAAAGGCTGCCATGTGGTCGGGATTGCCGGCGGTGCCGAAAAGTGCCGCTCGGTGGTGGAAGAACTCGGTTTTGATGCCTGCATCGATCACCGCAGCGCCGATTTTAAAGCGCAGCTGGCGGCCGCCTGCCCGAAAGGCATCGACGTGTATTTTGAAAACGTCGGCGGGGCGGTATTCGACGCCGTCTTGCCTTTGCTTAACACTGCCGCGCGCATTCCGGTATGCGGGTTGATTGCCCACTACAACGACACCGCTTTGCCAGCCGGACCAGACCGCCTTGGCCTGCTGACCCGCACCATCCTGACCAAGCGCATCAAGATGCAGGGCTTTATCATCTTTGACGATTACGGCCAGCGCTACCCAGAATTTTTTGGCCAGATGAGCAGCTGGCTCAAAGATGGCAAGGTCAAGTTCCGCGAAGACATCGTCGAAGGTCTGGAACATGCCCCGCAAGCCTTTATCGGTCTGCTGGAAGGAAAAAATTTCGGCAAGTTGATCGTCCGTATCCATCCGCATACGAACTAAGCCATTCACTGACGTACCCAAGAACGCACTCCACAACGCACTCCACAGCACACTCACCAGGAATTAACATGAAACTATTAATGGTTTTGACCTCCCACGACCATCTCGGCAACACCGGTGAAAAAACCGGTTTCTGGCTGGAAGAATTCGCCGCCCCGTATTACGTTTTTAAAGATGCCGGCGTCACGATTACCCTGGCCTCTCCGCTCGGTGGTCAGCCGCCGCTCGACCCGAAGAGTGACGATCCGTCCTCCCAGACCGCTGCCACCGTGCGCTTTAAAGCGGATCCTGCCGCCATCAAGGTGTTGGCAAATACCGTGAAATTAAGCACGGTCACTGGCGCTGACTTCGATGCCGTGTTTTACCCGGGCGGCCACGGCCCGCTGTGGGACCTGGCCGAAGATGCGAACTCGATTGCCCTGATCGAAACCATGCTCGCTGCCGGCAAGCCAGTAGCGGCAGTCTGTCATGCGCCTGCAGTATTGCGTCACCCTAAAACGGCAGACGGCAAATCGGTCGTGGACGGCAAGCGGGTGACCGGCTTTACCAATACCGAGGAGGCAGCGGTTGGCCTGACCAAGGTAGTGCCGTTTTTGGTTGAAGACATGCTGACACAAAATGGCGGTACCTACTCCAAAGCAGCCGACTGGCAGCCGTATGTGCTGACCGACGGCTTGCTCATCACCGGGCAAAACCCCGCCTCATCCGAACCGGCAGCACATGCCTTGATGGCATTGCTGGGCTAAAGCAAAAACCGGACACGCAATAACCATGCGGCTTACAGGCCAATATCATGCCAGCAGGCCCATGGCCATTGCGTGTCCGGCCATGCGTCATGGTGGATTCGCAATCTGCGGTTCAGTTTGTGAAGACACTATGCGGCGCAATACATTGCGCCTTACGCATGCCCGAACATTAAAATGACAGAACGCAAAGCGTCCGCGTCGACTGGTAAGTTAAGCCGTGTGTTCATCGCAATCATCTTCCATTGATGAATATAAGCACAATCCAGTAGGAATATTACGGTCGCCCAAAGATTTTAGCGTCAATGCTGAAATATCTAGTCCTTCACCTTTAGTTTTCATGAAAAACCCGCAAAATAGGTCAATCTCATAATCATTTGCAAGAGCAGCCCAAACTGTCAAATCGGGCGATAACTTACCCAATAATTCAGCTACCTGCGCATCAAGGTTTTCTGGTGTACAGGACGTTGCATCTAAACGCCACATTCCAGTTTTTCTTATGATGTCTCTTGTTTTTGATGGAATCACCTGTCCGTTAACGTAGCTCATCGAAGGATTGCACCCTAATATTTGGGTAATTTCATCTGGATTGAGTGTGTCACCAAAAATCCTCAATGCCGCAACTGATTTATATAGATGTGCCATTACAGATGTTTAACTAGAAATGTCCGTCTCCGTGACAGATAAAACGGACGAAGGTTAGATAAGGTTTTAAGCAAAAACGCTCAAAACGCCCTGGCAGCGTGGTTTTCCAGCGAGGTACTGCGCTGTTGCACAGCACCAAAAAATCATACAAGCCATCGCTGCGACTCTGTTGCATTTTATCAAGCTTCTGGCTTGTATCAAACAAACAATTCCTTAATTTGACGCAGGCATTTTCAAATAGGGCGGTCTAAAGTTCCAAGTGCAACACTAAATTTTTAGGAGAGGCTGATTGGTGGCCTCTTCAAATGTTAAACCATCGAGCATGTGTGTCCACACTTCATTTGGCGAGCGCCCTTTTAACGTGACACGAGGGCGTTCGTT
>NZ_JAUSFI010000009.1 GCF_030651495.1 Undibacterium sp. | reverse complement strand
GCAACCAGTGTGAAAGTAGGTCATCGTCAGGCTTTTATTAGAAAACCCCTCAGCAGATTCCTGCTGAGGGGTTTTTGCTTTTTAGCTTGATTTACCGTTTCGCTCACTTCGTTTCCATGACTTCCTGCTAGCGATTGCGCTAGATATATGCCAAAAAACCCCCCTTGTTTTCTGATTAGCGATCTACTGTAAAATTATTCGATTTCATATTTTACTATCTAAGGATTTTTTTCTTTATGCATAACCCCATTTTCCGTCAATTTTTTCGTTTCGCTGCCGTTGGTCTATCAGGCACGGGGGTTCAATATGCCTGCGTGGCCATCGCAATCGCTTATTCTGGAAAAGCAGCAACTGTAACGGGATCTGCCATCGGATATGTTTTAGGATCGATAGTCAATTATGTATTAAATTATTTTTTGACTTTCGGAAGTGGAAAGTCACATATTGAAGCAGCATCAAAATATTTTGCGGTACTAGCAATTGGATGGTGTCTAAATTTAGGCTTAATGAGTTTATTTGTGCATCATTGGGATTGGCACCCATGGCTCTCGCAATTTATTACTACCGGCATAGGATTGTGCTGGAATTTTTCTGGTAGTAGACTGTGGGCCTTCAAAGAAACTCGGATTAAGTAAGAATCCGGCCATCGCACCCGCACAGTGTCATCAGTATGATCGCGTGTCAAGATGATGCCAATTCAGGCTAATAATTAAAAAATTTATAAAACTCGGGATTAAAATCATCGACAAGCATAGACAAAGTAGTGAATATATCCTATAATATTTCTTCTGTAGTCGTGGTGACAAACGATGAATGTTTATCTGAACTAAGCAAGAAGATATTGGGTGCTTAGCTCAGTTGGTAGAGCGGCGCCCTTACAAGGCGTAGGTCGGGAGTTCGAGCCTCTCAGCACCCACCATCAGATAAATGTTGTTTTGCAAGCTTAAGTAGTTTCGGAGCGGTAGTTCAGCTGGTTAGAATACCGGCCTGTCACGCCGGGGGTCGCGGGTTCGAGTCCCGTCCGCTCCGCCAGATGTGAAAAAGACGAGCAGATTGCTCGTCTTTTTTTTGTCAAAAATATCTCTAAAATAAAAAATTTTAAGGTGCTGTGCGAAAACTATCGCACCGCACCTTTTACGTGTCGTTTTTAAATTAGGCGGCCTGTGTTTGGTCTAATTGGCCGCCGAGTGCGAATACCAAATCATCGAGCATGCTTGCTAGTTCGGCTGTCATCAGTACAAAATCTGCATCAAAACGCTCGTCCTCATTGCTGGTTCGATTTTCTTTATCTTCATCCAAAATATCCAGCGGTTTGATGCGTTTTAATGCAAGGGTTTCGGTGAGAATAAAAGAAATCCTGTCATTCCATGTCAGTGCCAATTTTGTGCATTGCTTGCCAGCTGCAATATGACGTTGTACGTCATCCGCGTCCAAAGAGTGATTAACGTAGCGTACAGTTGCCTTGTCTTCCGTATGTGCGCGTAATTCCGTATCTTGGTCAATGGTGAAGCCTTTTGGCGCCTCATTGCCTACCAGCCAATCAGTCATCGCGCTTTGGGGTGACAATTTGACGCGTAAACTTTCTAACGGCAATTTGTCACACTTTAGTAGTAACTTGATGACCTCATCGGCTTTGCTTGGGCTTGATGTATCGATAACAAGCCAGCCATGAACAGGATCTATCCAAACCCAAGTACTGCGTTTGATGCCAAACGCACGCGGTAACAATTCTTCAGTAATTCTTTCTTTTAAATCCTTCATCGCCTTGCGACCAGGAGCAAAACCTTGCTGTTCCTCTAATTCAGCCGCCCTTGCTTTCGCAACTTGATTGATGACTGTCGACGGGAGTAATTTTTTTTCGGTAGATAGCAACAAAAGTAATTGTTGATTAACGCAGTGCACCAGTTGATTATTTTCGCGTGGGGAAGCCCAGCCCTCACTTTGCATTTCATTAGAGGGACACTGGGAAAATGCTTGTGATGCTAATTGAATAGCCAATTGCTCGATGTCGACCTTCCAAGGGGAAGGTAAACGAAAAATCTGTAAATTTTTAAACCACATGAGAAATCCAAAACAGGAAAAACGACTTATTCTACACGCTCGCAATGACAATTGGCTCAAGCGCCGATCTCGTCTTGTATTACTTTCAAAGTCTGATTGCAATTGGTGGCAATAAAGGGTGGGCTCGCTGGATTGGAACCAGTAAGGCGGTTAAGAAATATCTGCAACACTTGCGTCATGACGGACATGCGTCTGGCCAAGACAGTATAATGTCCGCTGTTTATCACCTTGCGTTTGCTTACAGCAAATGAAATTAACACGCCATGCTTGCCCAACAAAAACAAGAAATACTTGAACTTCTCCATTATGCCGTTGCCCCATTGCTGGACGGAAGTGAGCTGACTCCGAATATTGTTCTGGAGCGACCTCGCGACCCTTCGCATGGCGACATCGCCTGCAATATCGCCATGCAGATCGCCAAACCACTTAAGAAAAATCCACGCGAACTGGCGCAGGCGATTGTCGCATCGCTGTCAGCGCAAAATAATGCACTGATAGCCACGGCAGAAATTGCCGGACCTGGGTTCATTAATATCAGGCTCACAGCAGCGGCTAAACAGGCGATTGTCAAAACTGTTTTACAACAGACTTCTGAGTTTGGTAAAGGAACGACAGGCGCCGGTAAGAAGGTCATCGTCGAATTTGTTTCTGCCAATCCTACCGGCCCTTTACATGTAGGACATGGCCGGCAAGGTGCTTTAGGTGACGCCCTGGCGGCTCTGCTCGAAGCACAGAGTTATGATGTTACGCGTGAATTTTATTACAACGATGCAGGAGTCCAGATTGGTAATCTGGCGCTGTCGGTTCAGGCGCGTGCCAAAGGTTTTAAACCTGGTGATGCGGAGTGGCCAGAGTCTGCATACAACGGCGATTATATCGCTGAAATAGCGCAGGATTTTCTTGCCAAAAACACGGTCTCTGCTAGTGACGGTGCTCCAGTAACTGCCAGCGGAGATATTGATGATCTCAGCTCTATACGCCAGTTCAGTGTTACTTATCTGCGGCGTGAGCAAGATATCGATTTATTGGCGTTTGGCGTCAAGTTTGATCACTATTACCTCGAGTCCTCCTTATATATCGACGGGAAGGTGGAGGCGACGGTCGCGGCACTAAAAGCTGCTGGCAAGACTTATGAACAAGATGGTGCTTTGTGGTTACGCACCACTGAATATGGCGATGACAAAGATCGGGTAATGAAAAAATCCGATGGAACGTACACTTACTTTGTACCGGACGTTGCTTATCACATCGTCAAATGGCAGCGCGGATACACGCAGGCCATTAATGTACAAGGTAGTGATCATCATGGCACCATTGCCCGTGTACGGGCTGGTTTGCAGGCCGTCAATTTGGGTATTCCAAAGGGATATCCAGATTATGTCCTGCACAAAATGGTCACTGTGATGAAGGATGGCGCCGAGGTCAAGATCTCCAAACGTGCCGGTTCCTATGTCACAGTGCGAGATCTGATTGAATGGTCAGGCAATGGCGATGTGGTCAAAGGCCGTGATGCGGTGCGTTTCTTTCTGATCTCGCGCAAGGCGGATACCGAATTTGTTTTCGATGTCGATGTCGCGCTGGCGCGGTCAGATGAAAATCCGGTCTACTATGTACAGTATGCGCATGCACGGATTTGTTCTGTGCTGGCGCAATACAGTAATGACGAGAATGTCTTGGCAGCGCTGCAATCCGTCGATTTATCGCCACTGACAGCATTACGGGAAGCCTCTTTGCTCGCAAAGCTGGCAGAATATCCAGAAGCCTTGCAAAAAGCGCTGGAAGAGCTCGGACCGCATCAGGTCGCGTTTTATTTACGCGATCTGGCTGGCGAGTTGCACAGCTATTACAATGCTGAACGGGTATTGGTCGATGACGAAGCGACCAAGATGGCACGCCTTGCGCTGATGTTGGCAACACGCCAGGTTTTGCGTAATGGTCTGGCACTGATCGGTGTCTCTGCCCCGAACAAAATGTAATTCATCATTCAATCGGAGACGCATGAACTTTCATCAAACAAGCTTATCTCGCCAGCACGGCGGTACACTCATGGGCATGATTATCGGTCTTGTTGTTGGGTTAGGTATCGCGGTAGCAGTTGCCTTGCTGATTACTAAATCCTCGACACCATTTACCAATAAAAATGCCAAGTCAGATAAGGTCGATGTACCCGTGACGCAAATGCAGGATCCTAATAAGCCCTTATATGGCAGCAAGGATGCGGCAAAAGACTTTGTCAGAGCGGTAGACAGCAGTAAACCGGCTGAGAGTGTCAATAAAAATTCAGAGGTCAAATCTGAAGCCAAGGTTGCCGTAGCACCTGCTGAAAAACCGGCAGAAAAAAATGTCGACAAGGCAGAAGCAAAAACGGCGGACGCCACCCCCAAAGCTGAAGTAGCGGATGATAAATATATTTATTTCCTGCAGGCTGGCGCTTTCCGTGATCAGGCGGATGCTGAAAGCGCGCGTGCCAAGCTCGCTTTGATTGGTTTTGAGGCACGTATCAGTGAGAAGGCATCCGATAATGGTACTCTTTACCGTGTAAGAATCGGACCTTTTAATCAGTTGGAAACAATGAACCGAATGCGTAGTAAATTGTCTGAGAATAGTGTCGATGTGGCGGTAGTTCGCACAGCTAAATAATTATTAACTAATTGATAGGGAAATATGATGCGTTTAATTCGACAAATGTTGACTTTGCTGAGTTTGAGTTTAATGTTAGGGGGCGCGAACGCTGCCGTTGGTAGTCCTGAAAACGGCAAAGAATATAAATTGCTGGAAAGACCTCAACCCGTAGAAAGTGGGAAAAAAATTGAAGTCGTCGAGTTTTTTGGTTACTTTTGTCCGCATTGCAATGCGCTCGAGCCACTGCTTGCTGATTGGGTAAAAAAGCAGGGCGACAACATTAGTTTTAAACGCGTGCATGTTAATTTTCACGGTCTTGCACCCCAGCAAAAATTGTACTATGCATTAGAAGCGATGGGTAAAATTGAGGAGTTCCACGTCAAGGTGTTCAATGCCTATCACGTTGACCGCAACCGCTTGCAAACCGATGGCGATGTCATGGAGTTCGTCGCCAAATCAGGCATCGACAAACAGAAATTTCTTGACGTCTATAATTCTTTCGCTATTCAGAGTAAATTGAACCGGTCCGCGCAGCTGATGACGGCTTTTCAGATTGATTCGGTACCGACTATCGCTATTGACGGACGTTACATTACTGCGCCTGCTATGACGGCGGTGACGCTGGGGCGAGTCACGGAACAGGCTCAGAATCAATCCGTGTTGCCGGTATTGGACTGGCTGATTGCCAAGGTCCAAAAAGAAAAAAATGTTCCTGCCGTGGTCGATCCAGTTAAGCCATCGGTTAAGAAAAAGTAAGTTGTTTAAGTCATTTAATTTTAAGTCCGCCTGATATGGCGGACTTTTTTTATGGGAACTTGAAAGTATGAAAACTGTTTTCATCACCGGAGCATCGTCTGGTATCGGTGCCGCCTTGGCAGAACACTATGCCAGCCAAGGTGCGCGACTTGGTCTGGTCGCACGTCGCCAGGATATGCTGGAACAGTTACGACTACGCTTGCCCCATGCTGATAATCACAGAATTTATGCGCTTGATGTGACGGATCATGCCGCCTTGGCTGCGGCAGCTGCCGATTTCATCAGCATCGCTGGCAAGGTGAATGTGGTGATCGCCAATGCCGGGATCTCAGTTGGAACACTGACCGAATACGAAGGAGACATGGCGGTATTCGCGCGAGTGATGGAAACCAATCTGATCGCAACGGTTGCCACCTTCGCCCCCTTTATTGCCCATATGAAACAGTGCGCAATGCAAGAACCTTGTCGTCTGGTTGGGATCGGCAGTGTGGCGGGAATACGCGGCTTGCCGGGTGCCGGGGCGTATAGCGCGTCCAAGGCAGCAATCATCAGTTATTGTGAGTCGTTGCGGGTGGAATTGAGAGACAGTGGCATTCGTGTGGTAACTATTGCACCAGGCTATATTGATACGCCAATGACGCGTCATAATCCTTATCGCATGCCTTTTCTGATGCCGGTGCACGCATTTGCCCGGGCTGCTATTGTGACGATAGACAAAGGTGCATCGTATCGGATTATTCCCTGGCAAATGGGCATTGTGGCTAAAATTTTGCGCATGCTTCCCAACTCGCTCTATGACCCCGTGTTTGAAAAAGCACTCCGTAAACCGCGTGAGACTGCGAATGAAACTAAGGAATTCAGAGGTGAGAATCATGCTGACTGATGCTATAGGGCAAGTACATGCACAAATCACGGCAGCGCCACGCATCGTCAGTCTGGTGCCTTCGATTACCGAATTGCTCTGTGATCTTGGCCTGGCGCGCTATGTGGTGGGGCGCACCGGGTTTTGCATACACCCGGCAGCCTGCGTTAAGCAGATTGCAAAAATCGGTGGCACTAAAGACGTCAATATAAAAAAAACCCGCCAGCTTGCACCGACCCATTTGCTGGTGAATATTGATGAAAACGAAAAACCTACGGTCGATCAACTGGCTGAGTTTATCCCGCATGTCATCGTGACGCACCCCCTGACTCCGCGCGACAATCTTGCTCTGTATCGCCTGCTCGGCGACATATTTAGAGTGGAGCAGCGCGCCGAACAATTGTGCGCGGCATTTGATGAAGCTTATGCGCAGATTGTCCCAGTAAAGGCGACACAGACCATGCTGTACTGCATCTGGAAAGATCCGTGGATGACCGTCTCTGCCGATACGTATATTGCAAATATGCTGGATTTGAAAGGTTGGAAAATTTGGATCTCGCCGACCTCGCCGCAACGTTATCCAGCATTTGAATGGAGCGACACAATCCTGCATCAGATCGATGGTGTGCTGCTCTCCAGTGAACCTTATCGATTTACCGAAACGCACGTGGATGCGCTGGAAAAACAGCTAGGTAAACCCGTGCAACTGGTCGATGGCGAGATGCTGTCCTGGTATGGCAGCCGCGCTATCGCTGGCTTGCGATATCTAAACAAGCTCTGAGGCGTGCCTGCAAGAAGGCGCGGATATGTTTTGCCTCGACATTCATCACTATCACGCGCGCAGATTATATGGTTTGGGAAATCAGAAAGAGAGCCATATATAATTTTGAACATAGTTAAATTTCAATCGAATAGTTTGAGTTTATTCGGGATTTAGCCTATTTTTCACCTAAATTTAGCCTGATTTCATCGTTTTTTGCATTTCCTATCGCTCATAAAAGACACACCGGTATTGACTTCGAATCAAGGCGGCAGGGATACTTATTCTTATGCTGCTTTTCTGCAATAACGTTGCCATGTTCATGCATGGCATATAGATAAGATGTCGGTCCTCCTATTCTTCAGGGGGATTATGGTCGAATTATTTTAAGGGGAATTTTCTATGACGATAATAAGAAAAGCAGTTTTACTCGCCTTGTATGGCGCCACTTCGGTCGCTGCCGTCACTCCGGCAATGGTCTTTGCACAAGCCGCCGCGGGAGCAGATAAAACGGCTGAACCAGCGATCCAGACCACAACCATTATCGGCTCGCGCCGCGCGAATACCTCCGCAACCGATACGCCCTTGCCGATTGATTTTATTTCCATGTCCAAGGTGGCGGAGCAAGGCGGGCAGTTCGATCTGGCACAGACATTACAATATATTTCGCCCTCCTTTAACTCGACTCGACAAACCGGTGCCGATGGTGCTGATTTGGTCGATTCTGCCGCACTACGTGGCTTGGGATCAGATCAGACTCTGGTATTGGTGAATGGCAAGCGTCACCATACTACCGCGCTGGTCAACTTATTCGGTGCCCGCAATCGCGGCAATACCGGTACCGATCTGAATACGATACCGATGATGGCGATCAGCAATATACAGATATTACGCGACGGTGCCGCGGCGCAATACGGCTCGGATGCGATTGCCGGCGTCATGGATATCGGTCTCAAAAAGAGTCTGGGTTGCGAGGCCGTATTCGGCTACAGCCAGTATTCGGTCGGCGATGGCAAAAGCTTTTTGCCATCGGCCTATTGCGGCATAGAAATCGGCAACAAAGGCGTGCTCGGGATTACCGTTGAATACAATGACCGTGGTCGCTCGAACCGGGCCGAGCCAGGTAATCCGCGTACTATCGGTGACACCAAAGTACAAAGCGGTGCGGTCTATCTGAACGGTGAATTGCCGAATGGTGGTGCAGACAAATTTTACTTTACGCTCGGTACACAGCAGCGTAAAGCCTCTTCGGCCGCGTGGGCGCGCAATGGTACGGATGATATTCCTGCAAAAAATTCTGCCGCCATGTATCCGGATGGTTTCGTGCCCTACATCAACGGTGATATCAATGATGTTTTCGGCACGTTTGGGTATCGCTGGCAAATGGGCGAATGGCGTACCGATCTGTCGCAGACAATCGGTTACAACGAACTCAAGTACAACGTCAGCAATACCCTGAATGCGTCGATGGCGAATAAAGATTTACTCGCCGGCGGCAAAGGCCTCAGCCCGAATCGATTTGATGCCGGTGGCTTTTCTTTTGGGCAGGCCACCACAAATCTCGATTTCAGCCGTTTTTTTGACGGTTTTATGAATGGTGTCAACGTCGCTTTTGGCGGTGAATACCGCCGTGAAAATTACAAAATTTTTGCCGGTGAACCCGGCTCGTATATAGATGCCGATGGTGTCGGTTTTGGTGGCAATGCCGGCAGCCAAGGTTTTCCTGGCTTTCAGCCTGGCGACAGTACCGATCGCAGTCGTAACAGTCTGGCCGCCTATGTGGATATAGAAACCGATGTGACGAATCGGTTTAAGCTACAGACGGCCATTCGTGGCGAACGGTATAGCGATTTTGGCTCTACCTTAACTGGCAAGTTGGCGGGGAGCTATAAAGTCAACGATAGCGTCATGCTGCGCGGTTCGCTCAGTTCGGGTTTCCGTGCACCCTCTTTGCAGCAGGTGTATTTCTCTTCCACCTTTACTGATTTCGTCCCTGAGCAGGTCAATGTCGTGCTGGCACCAAATGGTGGCACACTTGCCAATGCCGCTGGGATTCCCAAGTTGAAGGAAGAAACTTCCAAGAATTACACGCTCGGCCTGACCTTCAAACCGAGCAATACGTTCTCAGTCACCGCCGATCTGTACCGCATCGACATTAGCGATCGTATCGTGCTGTCAGGGCGTTTTGACAGCAGCTTTTTGCCGCTCAAGGACGCATTGGCCGCCCTTGGTGTCGGGCAGGCACAGTTTTTTGTAAATTCTGTCAACACCAAGACTCAGGGCCTGGATTTGACCGCATCGCATAAAATGGATTTGGGGGCCGGTAAATTATCCACTTATCTGGGCTTCAATTACAGCAAGACGGAAGTCACGAAGGTCAAGGCGCCGCCCTCCCTGATCGGTTTTGAAGATGTTTTATTGTCTGAACGTGAGCGTCTGTTTATTGAGCAAGGTGGCCCACGTATGAAAGCCACTTTAGCGCTGGATTACAGCCAGGGGCCATGGGCGGGGAATGTTACGGTCATCCATTTTGGTGAGCAAACGCTGGGAACGTGGACCGGTACCGCCGGTCCGGATGGCATACCTAACTCTTACTATGCGCCCAAGACTTCGGCCGACACCAGTCTGACCTATGCGTTTAATGATAAAACCAAACTCACCATCGGTGCGAATAACATATTCAACGTCAAACCTAGCCGTCAAAATCCAGGTGAAACCGACAATGGTTTTATTTATGATAGCGTGCAGTTTGGCTTGAATGGCACTTCTTATTTTGCCAGGATCTGGAAGAAATTTTAAGCTGATTTGATTTCAACAGTGTAAATCGGATGCATAAGGGGTGGCGGTAGCCGCCCCTTATGCATTCAGAAGCAAGCGAGGCCAGGCAGGGCGCGCATTAAGCTAACGGCCGCAAGGGATTGTGCAGGGCATTTTGCCTGACCGCGCATTGCGTCAGCAAGTCGTTGCTTTTGGCGGAAAACGCCGCCAGCACCTGTGGTGTTTTAAAGTATTCCGCCAGCATTAATTTATTCAAGATGTCACGCTCCTTCAGCGCATCCTCCAGCTTTTTATCTGTTTCGCTCAACGGTGCGCGCACTTCTTTTGGCGTGGTTAACGGCAAACCTTGCATTTGCGCGAGTAATGGCGGAATTTGTGCGGCAAATGCCGGGCGACTGAAATAGGCGTCGACGGCGGTCAGATCTGAGGTGGATAAATGCTGATTCAAAGCATCTTGAATCATGTCAGAAAAGCTGTCTTTTGGTAAAGCCGCGACACAGCTTATACTGTCTTTGGACTGGATGCCGAGTGCCCGGGATGACAAAATGGAATGCTGGAAAGCCGCCAGTACCGGTTGCGCCAGCGCATGGGCGGTTGCCCCTTTTTGGCTATTGGCGGCATGCGTTGGCAAAGATGACACGAATGATGACACGAATATCAGTAGGCACCAGGCGCAATACAAGCGGGCGAACTTGAGTCTGGAAAATTGAACTGTGGGCATATGGCACCTCGACTAAACTTTAGGGGGATCTTTGCCAGGCAGAGTAAAGTAGCCAGTCTGAATCAGACGCAATAATACAGAAATGTTGAAATGCTACCAGAAAATAGGCAAAAGTCCCGCAAACTGCGCCCGCGAGTCTCGCTATCTGCACCTTGCCGAGAAATACGTTTAACAAGTATGACGAACAGGCACGGCGATCAAACGCGACTAGCTCAGTTTCGCACCAAAAGACGCCATTTTTTATTCGTGCCAGTGCGTACCGGCTGGGTATTGACGAATGATTGTTTCTCTCCGATAACATAGCAATGGCAGTCTGGCATGTGCGGTGTATCATGAAGGCTTGTGATTTGTTGACCGCAACAAAGGATGGTCCAGGAGCCGGCCCTTGAAATTTTCGGTCAAGCAACCTTACCGGACCACATCCATGCCGCATCGCGCTATGTTTTTACGTTTTTGTATGTTGTTCATGTTTGCTGTGGTCGTCGCTTTGCCAGCACGGGCCTTGGAAATCTTGCGTGTGCTGACTTGGCCAGGCTACGCTGACAGTGATCTGGTCAAGGCGTTTGAAAAGCAATACGGGGTGCGGGTTGATGTCAGTTTCGTCAGTTCAGATGATGCGCTGAGGCAGAAAATCAATGCCGGGCAGGGTGCCGGCTTTGATGTTTTTGCCGCCAATACCGCAGAAATGCAGTATTACATCGAAAATAAACTGATTGTCCCGCTGCGCCTCAGCAATATCCCCAATACCGCACACCAGCTGGCGCGATTTCGGGATGTGTATGGCATTCCCGGGATCACGCAGTTGGGCCAGGTCTATGCCGTGCCCTACACTTATTCGGAAATGGGCCTGATCTATGACCGCCAGCAATTTCAGCAGCCGCCAAGCTCGTTAAGCGAGCTGTGGAACCCGAAATATCAGGGGCGGGTGCTGATGTTCGATGCCAGTAGCCATAATTTTTCCATCGCCTCCCTGGCACTGGACGGCAAGCCTTTTCAGATTGATGAAAAAAGATTCAAGACGGTGGTGAATCACCTCATTGCGTTGCGTCGCAATGTGCTGACTTTTTATACCTTGCCGGAAGAATCGGTCGAATTGTTTCGCACCCACTCAGTGGCATTGATGTTTGCCAATTATGGCACCCAGCAGCTCAAGCTGTTGCGTGATGCCGGTGCCGATGTGGGATATGTGATTCCGCGTGAAGGCGCCTTGGCTTGGCTCGATTGCTGGGCGATTACACGTGGAGCCAAGAACAAAACCCTGGCGGAAAACTGGATCAACTATATGCTGGAGCACAAAGTCAGCACCGAGTTGACCAGACGTCAGGGTTTATCCAACACGATACAAGCCGGCGGCAACGCCCGCGAGACTGACAAAATTATCTGGCTAGCGCCGGTGGAAGATGACAAACGCAGAGCGGCATTGTGGGCGCGCATTATTTCCGGCGCGGTACCGGAAAGGTTTTAATATGCGTGACAAGATGAGATGTGGTATCAGGCATATTAAATATGGCATCGCCTTCAAGTTGGGGCTATTGCTGGCCAGTTTTGGCCTGGTGGCGATGGGCATTGTCGGGTACACCTCCTACGTCAGCAGCCGCGCCACCATCTTAAATGTGGCACAGCGTGATTTGCTGACCGCAACGCAGGTACTGGGGCGAAGTTTTCAAGCGACGATCGACGAGATCTCGGCCGATACCCTGTTGCTGACGCGCCTTCCGCTCAGCCCTGCGATTGCCGCTGCCGACGCCGGCAGTGAAAACCATGCGGCGATAGAGCGCGACAAAAAATTGCTGGCCGATACCTTTAGCGCGATGCTGGAAGTGCATCCAGACTATGTGCAGATTCGGCTGATTGGTGTCAATCAGCACGGTCTGGAGCTGGTGCGGGTTGATCGTGACCGTGACCAACTGGTGCGTATCGCGGCCGATGATTTACAAGAGAAAGCCCATTACCCCTACGTTTTCAATACCTTGAAATTGGCGCGGGGTCAGATATATTTGTCCGACATCGGCCTCAATCACGAACAGGGCGCGCATTCTGGCTTGGATAAGCCTACCGTGCGGGTCGCCACGCCAGTGGTCAGCGGCGGCGGTAAGGTGCTAGGTTTGATCGTGATTAACCTTGATCTGAATCGCCTGTTTGCCCACCTGAAAACCGATCTGCCAAGCGCCTACCAACTGTATCTGAGTAATCACTGGGGCGATTATCTGATCCATCCGAATGCCGCTGAAACGTTTGGTTTCGATCAAGGCCGTCGCGTATTTATTCAGGATGCGTTTACGCCTGTCGCGGCCCTGATCAATGGCAACAGTGCCAGCGTGGTGACCCAGATCGAAGGCGCGCAACAGCCCAATGATGGTTTGGTCGCCGCCTTTGTGCGCCTGCCTTTTGGCGGCTCGATTGAAAAGCATTTTGTCATTCTTGGCCTATCGCAACCGCTGGAAAATGTCGTCAGGGAAACCAAGAATTTAGGCTGGAAGACGCTGCAGATGATCTTGCTGCTGGGCGCACTGGCGGCACTATTGGCGGCGCTGGTATCGCGCGCCGTGACTGGCCCTTTGAGTACCATGGCGGACGCGATGAAGCTATTTTCAAAAAAGCATCTGTTCAGCCCGCTGCCATTGGCTCGTAAGGATGAAATCGGCATGCTGGCGCGCAGCCTGAACGACATGCAGGCGATCATCGTGGCGAACATGCAAGAGTTAAACGAGAGCCGGCAAGCGCTCAAGCATCTGGCACAACACGATACCCTGACAGGTTTGCCGAATCGCGCTTTATTTGACGATAGACTGGGGCAGGCGGTGGCACAGGCTCAGCGCGACCAGTGCCGCATGGCATTGCTGTTTATCGATCTGGATGCCTTTAAAATGGTCAATGATACTTACGGCCATCACATCGGTGATCTGCTGCTGAAAGCGGCTGCGGTAAGGATGGAAGCCTGCGTGCGTCACGCCGATACGGTGGGCCGTCTGGGCGGCGATGAATTTGTCGTGCTGCTGCCGTATGTTGATGTACCCCAGGATGCGCTGCTGGTGGCCGAAAAAATCTGCCAGGGCCTCAATCTTCCGTTTGATCTCGATAAATTAAGCCTGCATATTTCATCGAGCATCGGCATCGCCGTTTATCCGGAAGATGGCAGCGATGCGCTGGCGTTATCGAGAAGTGCCGATGCCGCGATGTACCTGGCCAAGGTGAATGGTGGCAATCGAGCGCGGCTTTCAAGTCCGGGCTGAGCCGGAGGTCTCAGCTCGCTGGGGCAGAGAAGCACTATTTTTTATACCCCCCTCGCCAGCGCGCATATCCCATGCGGCTGCTGGCGGTGTTTGGCCTGTAAGCCGCATGGGATATGCGTCTCCGGCCACCCCCTGATTTAATTTTTCCAGCGCCGCTGGGTGACCGATTCGTCAGCGATTCGTCAGCGATTCGTCAGTGATACGCCGGCAATCACCAGCAAGCCGCCGATCACCATCGATGCCAGAATCGGTTCGCCCAGCAGTAATGCGCCGAAGCTGATGCCGAACACCGGCACCAGATTATTGAAGACCGCGGTGCGGGTCGGGCCTATGCGCTTCACGCCTTCGTAATACCAGACAAAACCGATCACGGTCCCGAACGCCCCGAGGTAAAAAATCGCCGCCAGCACCGGCCAGGTGAGATGGCTGCGGTCGAGTTGCGGCAACTGAAACAGGGCGCCGATGCCAAGCAAGAGCAAGCCCCAGAGTGAGGCATAGGTGGTGGCGGCAATCGGGCTCAGCCCTTTTAAGGCGTGGCGGCCGAGGATGGTGTAGGCGGCCCAGGCGCAGACCGCGGTCAGCATAAACAATTCACCGCTACCGACCGAGTTGGAGATGTCATGGGCGGCACTGAGCAAGTCGCCACGCGTGATGACGATGGCTGCGCCGACAAAGGCAATCGCGATGCCTAGCCATTTTTTGAGGCCGAGTTTTTCGCCAAACAGCATGGCCAATGCCAGCGCCGTGACGATAGGATTGAGCGCGACAAACAGCGCGCTGCGGCCGGCCGGCATGCGCTCTAAGGCGGCAAAAAAACAAATGTTGTAGAGGAAGATGCCGGTCGCGCCGAGGCCGAAGGTGGCATGGATTTGCTGGCGATTGAGTTTCGGCAAGCCGCCCTCCATGCGCCAGGCCAGCAACAGCAACAAGCTACAGGCCACCAGGAAGCGGCCTGCGGCAGCGATCAGATGCGGGATTTCTTTGGCGACGATACGGCCGGCTATAAAGGTGCCACCCCAGAACAGGGCGACGCAGATCAGTTTCAGGTAAGTGCTGACGGGGGCTTTGCTATGCATAAGGCTTATTTTGAAGTAAGAGTAGGGGGCGGCTTAACGCTCGGTCATGACCAGCTTGGCGGCCAGCGCAATAAACACCGTGCCGGCAACGCGGTTCATGATGATTTGTGTTCTTTCTGAACCTTCCAGCCATTTCCCCAGCGAGCCTGCCAGCAGCGCCACGCTGCCAAACACCAGCAAGGTTGCCAGCATAAAGACCGCGCCCAGCATGCCGATTTGCAGCGGTAATGCACCCAGGCGCGGATCGGCAAACTGCGGCAAAAAGGCCAGGAAGAAGATCGACACTTTCGGATTCGTGACGTTCATCACGATGCCGCGCCGGTAGCATTGCCAGCCATCGAGCGCGCTGGCTTTACCCGGGGCGATTTTGCTTGCCTTGGCGCGAAACGCCTGCCATGCCAGATACATCAGATACGCGGCACCGCTCAGTTTGAGCAGGGTAAAGGCGGTGCTGGATGCCTGGAAAATGGCCGCCACCCCCAAGGCCACCGCCGCCGTATGCACCAGTAAGCCGGTACATAAACCCAGCGTCACGATGAGACCGGCAGTGCGGCCGCGCAACGCCGATTGGGTCAGCACAAAAATATTATCCGGGCCGGGGGCGACGCCCAGCAGCAACGCAACAGTAAAAAAGCTCAGCAGGGTTTCGGCAGGGATCATTGTTATCTCGTCTGTGGGCGGCTAATCTATCCGGCTAATTTGGCGCCGGCGCTGAGGATCAGCCAGGCGCGGATGACGGCGGATTATTTCACCACAAAGCGCATCACGCCATCGTCACCCAGTTCGCGCCGCAAGAGGCCATCAAACCAAAGTTTATGCAAATGCGCCAGCGCCTCACCCAGGGCAAAGGTGAGCTGGTGTGCATCGAGCGGACGCGGAAACATGATCGGCACGATGTCGGTGGCCGACTGTAACGTGGCGCAGGCGTGCACCACTTCTGCCAGCCGCTCAGTATGGTGCTCATTGAGTTGCCGGATGCGGGTGTGCAGGCCGATGAAGGGTTTGCCGTGCGAAGGCAGGATCAGGACATCGGCCGGCAAAGCGCCATATTTTTTCAGCGAATCGAGATATTGCTGTACCGGATTGGCTTCCGGCTCGACCGCGAATACCGACACATTGGTCGAGATGCGCGGCAATACCATGTCGCCGGAGATCAGCAGATTCAGTGCAGCGCAGTACAGGGAGGCGTGTTCCGGCGAATGGCCAAAACCGGTGATGATGCGCCAGCTATGCTGACCGATGGCGATCTGGTCGCCATCCTGCATGCGGCGGTAAGCAATCGGCATGGTCGGTACCAGCTTGGTGTAATAACTTTTCCGCTCGGCGATGCGTTCTTGCATTTCGAATGACACCAGGCCGTGTTTTTTAAAGTGCGGGTACATGGCAGAACCGTCTACGCCCGGCAGGCTGGCCGACATCATGCGCGCAAAGCCGTATTCGCCGGTGGTCATCCATAAAGGTGCGTTCCAGCGCGAGCACAGCCAGTCGGCCAGGCCAACGTGATCGGGATGGCAATGGGTGGCAATCACGCGCACGATGGGCAAGCCGCGCAAGCCGTTGCTATGGTCGCCGAATAAGATTTCCCAGGCGTCGCGGGTGGCATCGCTGGCGATGCCACAATCGATCGCCGCCCAGCCGTGCACGATGCCGTGGTCGGTCTGGTAGTGGTCTTCAAGCAACCAGAGATTGATGTGGTTCAAGGCAAACGGCAGCCCCATCCGTATCCACAACACTCCCGGTGCGATTTCTATGGTTTTGCCGGTCTCTGGCAAAGTCTCGCCTAAAGGATAGTTGAGCTGCTTTTCTAATGCGTTCATTCCTGTCTCTCTTTTTTGTTATTGCTTGTCTTTGCTATGGCGTTCTGCCTACAATGCGTTTCACGCTGTTTGACGTTTACGTTAACTGCGAATGAACGAGATTGTAAAGATAAAATCGATTTCCCGTATTTTTTTGACGCTATGGCCACCTACACCATCACCGAACTCGCCCGAGAATTTGACATCACGCCACGCGCTATTCGTTTTTACGAAGACCAGGGCTTGATCAGCCCGACGCGTGAAGGCCCTAGCGGGCGCAACCGCGTCTATACCGCACGCGAACGCACCCACCTGAAGCTGACCTTGCGCGGCAAGCGCCTCGGTTTGAGCCTGGCCGACATTAAAAGTCTGGTCGAGATGTATGGTTCGCCTAAGGATACTACAGTGCAATTGCAAAGTTTTTTGCTGGTGCTGGCACGCCATCGGGCGGCTTTGGAATTGCAGCGTGAAGATATCGAGATCATGCTCGCTGAAATCAGCGCCCATGAAGAACAGAGCCAGCGCTTGCTGGCATTGGCAAGTCAAAATAATGCCACGTAAAAATACGGGGGGCGGGGAAACCGCTTAATTGACGTTTACGTTAACGTCAATTAAGCGTATTATTTTCTGCATCCCAGATTTCCCTTAGATGAGGCGGAGCGACGATGAGTAATGAAACAACAGCAAAGCCACTTGATCACACGCTGGCCTTGAGCCTGCTGGAGAGCTTCAATCGGCCGGGTGCCCTGATCTCGTGGAACGCGCGCCTGACCGGCATGACGCTCGGTGCCTGTGAAATCACGTTGCCGATGAGCCAGATGGTGAACCAGCAACATGGCTATTTTCATGGCGGTGTGATCGGCACGATGGCGGACGCTGCCGGCGGCTATGCAGCGAATACATTGCTGATGCCGGTGAGTGAGTGCTTAACTGCAGAATACAAGATCAACTTCGTTGCGCCGGCGATAGGCGACACCCTGATTGCGCGCGGCAAGGTACTCAAGGCAGGCAAGACTTTGGTCGTGAGCAGCGCCGACGTGTTTGTCGTGAATCAGGGTATAGAAAAACTCTGCGCCATCATGCAGCAAACTTTATTTGTGATTCCCAAAGGATCACCTAAAGTATCAGATTGAAGAGCTTAGCTGAGCTAAGTTAAGCTAAGTAAGTAGACTAGCCAAGACAGTTGTAGTGCCTGAACCATAAAAATTTATACCTATTAGCGAGGATGACATGCTGCATTTACCCGGTTTGACCTTTGATCATGGCGAAGATATCGCCGCTTTGCGTGAAGCAGTACAGCAATTTGCCGCCGCTGAAATCGCGCCGCGCGCCGCTGAAATCGACCGCAGCGACCAGTTTCCTATGGATCTGTGGCGCAAACTGGGTGATCTGGGCGTGCATGGCATGACTGTGTCGGAAGAATACGGCGGCGCGAATATGGGCTATCTGGCGCATATCATCGCGATGGAAGAAATCTCGCGCGCCTCGGCCTCGGTCGGCCTGTCTTACGGCGCCCACTCGAACCTGTGCGTGAACCAGATCAACCGCAACGGTACGCCTGAGCAAAAAGCCAAGTATCTGCCAAAACTGATCAGCGGCGAGCATATCGGTGCCTTGGCCATGTCCGAGCCGAATGCCGGTTCTGACGTCGTCAGCATGAAGCTGCGCGCCGACTGGAAGGGTGACCGCTGGGTCCTGAACGGCACCAAGATGTGGATCACCAATGGTCCCGACGCCGATACGCTGGTGGTGTACGCCAAGAACGATCTGGAAGCCGGCCCGCGCGGCATGACGGCATTTCTGATCGAAAAAGGTTTCAAGGGCTTTTCGATTGCGCAAAAGCTCGACAAGCTGGGCATGCGCGGTTCGCATACCGGCGAACTGGTATTCCAGGATTGCGAAGTGCCGGCCGAAAACGTGCTCGGTGGTCTCGGCAAGGGCGTGAATGTCTTGATGTCGGGTCTCGATTTTGAGCGCACAGTCTTGTCCGGCGGCCCGCTCGGCATTATGCAAGCCTGCATGGATGTGGTGGTGCCTTACGTGCATGACCGCAAGCAATTCGGCCAGCCTATCGGCGAATTCCAGTTAATGCAGGGCAAGCTGGCGGATATGTATTCCACCATGATGGCGTGCAAGGCGTATGTGTATGCGGTTGGCCAGGCTTGTGACCGCGCCAAAAATCCGGAAGCGATCCGCGCCATCCGCAAGGATGCCGCCGGCGCGATCTTGTATTCGGCCGAAAAAGCGACCTGGATGGCGGGCGAAGCGATCCAGACCTTGGGCGGCAATGGCTATATCAATGAATATCCGGTCGGCCGCCTGTGGCGCGATGCCAAACTGTATGAAATCGGTGCCGGTACCAGCGAGATCCGCCGCATGCTGATAGGCCGTGAATTGTTTGCAGAGACAAAGTAAATAAGCAATGCGCATTATCCATAGGATCTTGAGCCATTTTAGGCTTGAAACCCGCATGGATAGTGCGCAGACACTTTTAGAATTCATCGATTCCTTATGACGCCACTGCATATCCACACGCCGCTATGGCAGCAGCACAGTCTATCTTCGCAACTGGACCACCAAGTCTGGCTGAAAATGGAGAGCGGCCAATTGTCTGGCGCGGTCAAGTTGCGCGGCATCGGCGTGGATTTGCTTAAATTGCAGGCTTGGGGTAAGTTGTAACTACCTGTCACTCGCCTAAACCACTATGACCCAAGTTGCCTTCCCTAAGCTTTTATCCTCCCAGATCGCGTTCGATATCGCACGTACGATTTTGGACGGTTTTGACAAGCATTACCGCTTGTTTCGCAGCTCCAGCCAGGGCGCAAAAACAGATTTTGAACGCGGCAACTGGAAGACCTTCCAGCATTCGGCGCGTGAACGTATCGGCTTTTATGATGCCCGCGTCAAAGAATGCGTGCAAATCATGGAAGACGAATATAACGACGACGATCTGACCGATGAAGTCTGGCGCGAAGTTAAACTGCACTACATGGGCTTGCTGATCGATCACCTGCAACCCGAATTGGCCGAAACTTTTTTTAATACGGTCTGTACCAAATTACTTAACAGAAATTATTACCACAATGATTTCATCTTCGTGCGTCCGGCCACCTCGACCGAATATATCGAAGGCGACGAGATCCCGGCGACGTATCGCGTGTATTACCCGGCCAATGACGGGCTCAATTCCACCCTGAAGCACATCGTTAACGATTGTCAGCTAAGGGCCAATTTTGCCGATCTGACGCGCGATGTCGATCTGGTAGAGCAGCGCTTGCGTTCCATCTTCGGTACCTCCGTGCTAGAACCGAATCACCAGATTCAAGTCTTGGCCAATCTGTTTTACCGCAATAAAACGGCTTATATCATTGGCAAGGGCATCAATGGCAATCGCGAGTATCCGTTTGTCGTGCCCATCATGCATAACCGCAAGGGGGAGCTGGTATTAGATACGGTGCTGTTTGACACCATGCAGATCACGGTGCTGTTTTCGTTTACGCGCGCCTACTTCATGGTCGATATGGAAGTGCCGTCGGCGTATGTGCAGTTTATCCGCAGCATCTTGCCGAAAAAACCGCGCAGCGAGATTTACACCATGCTGGGCTTGCAAAAGCACGGCAAGAACCTGTTTTACCGCGATTTTTTGCATCATCTTAAGTATTCCTCCGACATCATCGATGCTGCGCCCGGTATCCGCGGCCTGGTGATGCTGGTGTTTGCGCTGCCCTCGTTTCCGTATGTCTTTAAGCTGATCAAGGATTACTTTCCGGCGCCGAAAGAAACCACCAAGGCACTGATCAAGGAAAAATATCTGCTGGTAAAAAACCATGACCGCGTCGGCCGCATGGCCGATACGCTGGAATATTCGGACGTCGCTTTCCCGCGAGCGCGTATTTCACAAGCCTTATTGGATGAGATCAAGAAATTTGCGCCCTCGCTGTTAGAAATCAATGACGACGAAGTCATTATCAAGCACATGTATATAGAACGGCGCATGGTGCCGCTCAATATCTGGCTTACCGAAGCGGAAAAACGCGGCGATGATGAAGCGATGGAACATGGTATTTTTGAATACGGCAATGCGATTAAAGAGCTGGTCGGGGCGAATATTTTCCCGGGCGATATGCTGTATAAAAACTTCGGCGTGACGCGTCACGGCCGCGTCGTGTTTTACGATTACGATGAGATCGAATACATCACCGACTGTAATTTCCGCAAAATACCCGAGCCGCGCAATGAAGAAGACGAGATGTCGGCCGAGCCCTGGTATTCGATCGGCAAGCACGATGTATTCCCCGAGCAATTCGGCACTTTTTTGCTCGGCAACACCAAGGTGCGCAAATACTTTATGCAATACCATGCGGATCTGTTGACGGCAGAATACTGGCAAGGCCGCAAGCAGCGTATTTTGGATGGCAAGGTGGATGATGTATTCCCGTATCCGCAGGAAATCCGCTTCTGCAATCAGCCCAAGCCAGAAACCGTGCCGGCTGCTATTGGCGTATGAAATAGAAATAGAAATAGAAATAGAAATAGAAAATTGCAGTAAAAAATTAGTAAATAGCAGTAAAAATAGCAATAAATTAGTCAACCCCTTTTGTGATCTTTTGTGATCTTAATACTGGAGAATAAAATGAATGACCCTATCGTTATCGTCGGTGCCGCCCGTACCCCTATGGGTGCTTTTCAAGGCGACTTTTCTAGTGTCACCGCCAGCCAACTCGGTGCCGTTGCCATCAAGGCGGCAGTCGCGCGCGCCGGTCTCGATCCGGCGCTGGTCGAAGAAGTCTTGTTCGGCAATTGCCTGATGGCCGGACAAGGTCAGGCACCTGCGCGCCAAGCCGCGTTGGCAGCGGGTTTGCCGGTATCTGCCGGGGCGGTTACCCTGTCTAAAATGTGCGGCTCGGCGATGAAAGCGACCATGATGGCGTTTGATTCCATTACGGCTGGCAGCAATGACATTTTGGTTACCGGCGGCATGGAATCGATGACCAATGCGCCTTACCTGATCCCGAAAGCACGCGGCGGCTATCGCATTGGCCACGCCATGATGTACGACCACATGATGCTTGATGGTCTGGAAGATGCGTACGACAAGGGCCGCTCGATGGGCACCTTTGCCGAAGATTGCTCGGCCAAATACGGCTTCACGCGGGAAGCGCAAGACGCCTTTGCGATTGCCTCGGTCAAGCGCGCCCAGGCCGCCACTGCCGACGGCTCGTTCGCCTGGGAAATCGCTCCGGTGACGGTATCCGGCCGCAGCGGCGATGTCGTGATCGACAAAGATGAAGGCCCGCTCAAAGCCAAGCTCGATAAAATCCCGGCCTTGAAACCGGCATTCAAAAAAGACGGCACGATTACCGCCGCCTCGTCTTCGTCCATCAACGATGGCGCTGCCGCACTGGTGCTGATGCGCGAATCCAAAGCCAAGGAACTCGGCCTGACCGTCATCGCCAAAATCCTCGGTCATGCTACCCATGCGCAAGAACCGGGCTGGTTCACCACGGCACCGGTAGGCGCGATCAATAAGCTGTACAAAAAACTGGGCTGGACCACAAAAGACGTCGACCTGTTCGAGATCAACGAAGCCTTTGCTGCCGTGCCGATGGCCGCCATGCACGATTTGGGTATTACGCATGAACAGATCAACGTTCACGGCGGCGCTTGCGCCCTCGGCCATCCTATCGGTGCCTCCGGTGCGCGTATCATCGTCACGCTGATCGGCGCACTGAAAAAGCAGGGCAAGAAGCGCGGTGTGGCTTCGCTGTGTATCGGTGGTGGTGAAGGTACCGCGATGGCGATCGAACTGGCGTAATTCTTGTGCGCTTCATCGATCCAATTTTCGGGCGCATAGCTTTGTTGCAAATACTCGCAATACCGACGTATTGCTGCGTTTTGCGCCTTGCTCTGCATCCCGATAATTGAATCGACGAAGCGCACGAAAAAACCAAGAAAAAAGCACTTGTAGAAAAGCAAGGCGCAGTATCCATGCGGCTTGCAGGGCAAAAAACGGCTGCGAGCCGCATCCAGATTGCGCAAACGAATTTAAGTAAAGAAACGACCATGCTACTCACACCAGAACACGAAATGATCCGCGACGCCGTGCGCGCCTTTGCCCAGGAAAAGCTGGTGCCTAACGCCGCCCGTTGGGACAAGGAACATCATTTCCCGGCCGCCGAACTTAAAGAGCTGGCGCAGATGGGGGCCTATGGTGTGGCCGTGCCGGAACAGTATGGCGGCGCCGGCATGGATTACCTGTCGCTGGCGCTGGTGCTGGAAGAAGTCGCGGCCGGCGATGGCGGCACTTCTACCGTGATTTCGGTGAATAACTGTCCGGTATGCAGTATCGCCATGATGTATGCCAACGAGGCGCAGAAAAAACAGTGGCTGACGCCGCTGGCGCGTGGCGAGATGCTCGGTGCCTTTTGCCTGACCGAGCCGCATGCCGGCAGCGATGCCTCAGAGCTGCGCACCACCGCAAAACTGGACGGTGATCATTACGTGCTCAATGGCGTCAAGCAATTCATCACCAGCGGCAAGCATGCCGATGTCGCGATCGTGATGGCGGTGACGGATAAGGAAGCTGGCAAAAAGGGGATTAGCGCGTTCTGGGTCGATACCAAGACGCCGGGCTATATCGTTGCCGGCATAGAACAAAAGATGGGCCAGCATTCTTCCGATACCGCGCAAATCCTGTTCGAGAATTGCCGCGTACCGGCAGAAAACCTGATCGGCGATGAAGGCCAGGGTTACAAGATCGCCCTGTCTGGCCTGGAAGGCGGCCGCATCGGCATCGCCTCACAAGCGGTTGGCATGGCGCGCGCCGCATTTGAGGCGGCCTTGGCCTACGCCAAAGACCGTACCAGTTTCGGCAAAACGATATTTGAACACCAGTCGGTACAGTTCAAGCTGGCCGACATGGCGACCCAGATCGAAGCCGCGCGCCAGCTGATCTGGCATGCCGCCAGCATGAAGGATGCCGGCAAGCCCTGTTTAAAGGAAGCCGCGATGGCAAAACTGTTTGCCTCCGAGATGGCAGAAAAAGTCTGCTCCGATGCGATCCAGATTCATGGCGGCTACGGTTATGTCAGCGATTTTCCGGTCGAGCGCATCTACCGTGATGTGCGGGTATGCCAGATCTATGAAGGCACCTCGGATATCCAGAAAATTTTGATAGGCCGGGCCTTGGCCTGATTTAAGTCCCCTCTCCCGCTGGCGGGAGAGGGAGTAGAAACCGGAGAACGAAAATGAAAAAAGGCTACAAAGATTTAGTAGATGAAGCCAGCGCGCAGATCAAGACGTATAGCGTGGCAGAAGCACTGGCGAAGATGCATGATCCTCAGGTGCAATTTATCGACGTGCGCGACATCCGTGAGCTGGAGCGTGAAGGCATCGTGCCCGGCGCCTTCCATGCCCCGCGTGGCATGATCGAATTTTGGGTTGATCCGGATTCGCCGTATTTCAAACCGGTGTTCGGCGAGCGCAAGGAATTCATCCTGTTTTGCGCCGCCGGCTGGCGCAGCGCCCTCACCACCAAAACCGTGCAAGACATGGGGCTGGAAAACGTCGCGCATATCGATGGCGGCTTTGGTGCATGGAAGGCCGCTGGTGCGCCCGTTGCGGTCAAAGAAAGTAAGCCAAAAGCATGATGTGTCCTTGCGGCTCAGGCAAAGCATTGGATGCCTGTTGTGGCCGCTATCTTAACGGTAGCGCGATCGCCCCGACGGCAGAGGCCTTGATGCGTTCCAGGTACGTCGCTTATACCTTGGACGATGAGGCGTATCTGCGCGCCACCTGGGATGAGCGCACGCTGCCGGCAGAACGTCTGGTGCATGACGACCCGACCACATGGCTGGGCCTGGAAATTAAGCAATTTATTCCGAGTGGCAACAGCGCCACAGTGGAATTTGTCGCACGTTACAAGATAGGCGGGCGCGCACATCGCCTGCATGAGATTAGCCGTTTTGTGCAGCATGACGGCAAATGGTTTTACGTGGATGGCAGTTTTCCGAAGAATTGACGCAAAAGCGAGATTAAGCAAATGACGACCCTAGATTCCAAACTCAACAGCCGCTCTGAAGACTTCAAGGCTAACGCCGTTGCCATGCAGCGCGTAGTCGATGACCTGAAAGCCAAAGTGGCAAAGATCGCCCTTGGCGGTGACGAGCCGGCGCGTGCCAAGCATCTGGCGCGTGGCAAACTCTTGCCGCGTGACCGGGTGCAAACCTTGTTGGATGCCGGTACGCCATTTCTGGAATTCTCCCAGCTGGCCGCTTACGAGATGTACAAGGAAAAGAGCGGTCTCGATGCCGCCCCTTCGGCTGGCGTGATCACCGGCATCGGCCGCGTGGCCGGGCAAGAATGCGTGATCGTGTGTAACGATGCGACGGTCAAGGGCGGCACTTACTACCCGCTGACAGTCAAGAAGCATTTGCGCGCCCAGGAAATCGCCGAGCAAAACAATTTGCCGTGCATTTACCTGGTCGATAGTGGCGGCGCAAACCTGCCGAATCAGGAAGACGTGTTCCCCGATCGCGATCATTTCGGCCGCATCTTTTTTAATCAGGCCACCATGTCGGCCAAGGGCATCCCGCAAATCGCGGTGGTGATGGGCTCGTGTACCGCCGGCGGCGCGTATGTGCCGGCGATGAGCGATGAATCCATCATCGTCAAGAACCAGGGCACGATCTTTTTGGGTGGCCCGCCATTGGTCAAGGCGGCGACGGGTGAAGTCGTCAGCGCTGAAGATCTGGGTGGCGGCGATGTGCACACGCGTCTGTCTGGCGTCGTCGATCACTTGGCGCAAAACGATACCCATGCCCTGTCGCTGGCACGCACGATCGTCTCGAATCTGAATCGCCAGAAACCGCAGCAAGTGGTGCTGAAAGCGGTAGAAGAACCCAAATTTCCGGCGCAAGAATTGTATGGCGTGATCCCGGTCGATACGCGCAAGCCGTTTGACGTGCGCGAAGTGATTGCACGCGTCGTCGATGGCAGCCATTTTGATGAATTCAAGGCGCGTTACGGCACCACGCTGGTCTGCGGCTTTGCCCATATCCACGGCATGCCGGTCGGCATCATCGCGAATAACGGCATCTTGTTTTCTGAGTCCGCGCTGAAAGGCACGCACTTTATCGAACTGTGCTGCCAGCGCAAGATTCCGCTGGTGTTTCTGCAAAACATCACCGGTTTCATGGTCGGCCGCAAATATGAAAACGAAGGCATCGCGCGCAACGGCGCGAAGATGGTGACGGCCGTCGCCACCGCCAATGTGCCGAAATTTACCGTCATCATCGGCGGCAGCTTCGGTGCCGGCAATTACGGCATGTGCGGCCGTGCGTTTTCACCGCGCTTCATGTGGATGTGGCCCAATGCGCGTATCTCGGTCATGGGCGGCGAGCAAGCCGCCAGCGTCCTTGCCACCGTCAAGCGTGACGGTATCGAAGGCAAGGGCGGCAGCTGGACAGCGGCAGAAGAAGACGCTTTCAAGCAACCGATCAAAGACCAGTATGAACATCAGGGTCATCCTTACTATGCATCGGCACGCCTGTGGGATGACGGCGTGATCGATCCGGCCGATACCCGCATGGTATTGGGTCTGGGTTTGTCGGCGGCCTTGAATGCACCGATCCCGGATGTGAAGTTTGGCCTGTTCAGGATGTAATGATGACTATTTACCAAACGCTGCAACTGACACGCGACGGCTATCTGGCAACGATCACGCTGAATCGCCCCGATGTACGCAACGCCTTCAACGAAACCACGATTGCCGAGCTGACGCAGGCGTTTGGGGTGTTGGGCGCTGACGCAGGCATTCGTGCTATTGTGCTCGCCGCGCAGGGCGTGGCTTTTTGTGCTGGCGCTGACTTGAACTGGATGAAGAAGATGGCCGACTACACCCACGAGGAAAACCTCGCGGATGCGGCGCAATTGGCGAGCATGCTGCAGACGATTTATACTTGCCCGAAACCGGTAGTGGCCAAGGTGCAGGGCGATTGCTATGCTGGTGGCATGGGCCTGGTGGCGGCCTGCGATATCGTGGTGACAGTCGACAGCGCCAACTTTTGCTTGAGCGAAGTCAAGCTGGGCCTGATTCCTGCCACCATTTCGCCCTATGTCATCAAGTCTATGGGCGAAAATGCGGCACGGCGGTATTTTTTGACGGCAGAACGGTTTAGCGCGAACGAGGCGCAGCGTATCGGCTTCGCGCACGAGGTCGTCGCGGCAGAAATGCTAGACGCCAAAGTGGCCGAGCTGGTCAAGGCGCTGGTCAGTAATAGCCCGAACGCGGTCAAGCAAGCCAAGACCCTGGTACGCGAAGTCGGCGGCCAGGAAATCACGGCAAGCTTGATTGCCGCTACGGTGCAGGGCATCGCGCAGATCCGCGCATCCGATGAAGGACGTGAAGGCGTGCGCTCGTTTTTGGAAAAGCGTAAGCCGGATTGGTTGAACTAAGTAGCTAAGCTCCCTTCTCCCGCAGGCGGGAGAAGGGTTGGGGATGAGGGTGGTTGCGCAAGGAAGGTGCATGTAAATCACGGCGAATTTAAGATTTTCTGCTCTTGCAAACACCCTTACCCTAACCCTCTCCCGCCAGCGGGAGAGGGGACTGTTCAGATGAAGTAAAACTGGAGTGGTTTTGAATTTAAATACAAAAACGGACTGGGTTGCACGCAGCCTGAAAAGTGTCTGGCACCCGTGCACGCAGATGCAGCACCACGAGACTGTCCCTTTGATCCCGGTCAGCCACGGTCGCGGGGCCTGGCTGTTCGATACCGAAGGCAAGCGCTACCTCGATGGCATCAGTTCGTGGTGGGTGAACCTGTTCGGCCATGCCAATCCGCGCATCAATGCGGCCTTGAAAGACCAGCTCGATAAACTCGAACACGCGATGCTCGCGGGCTTTACCCATGAACCGGTGATCCGCCTGTCTGAAAAACTCTCGGCGTTAACGGGCGGCGTTTTAGGTCATTGCTTTTACGCATCCGACGGCGCATCTGCCACCGAGATTTCGCTGAAGATGAGTTTTCATTTCTGGCGCAACAGCGGCCAGTCCGAGAAGCAGGAATTCATCTGTCTCAAGGGCAGTTATCACGGCGAGACCATCGGTGCGCTGGCGGTGACCGATGTGCCTTTGTTCAGGGATGCCTATGGCCCCTTGCTGAATAAGGCGCATGTGGTGGCTTCACCCGATGCGCGTCAGGCTATCGAGGGCGAAACTGCTGCCGATGTCGCACGCCATGCTGCCGCCGATCTGGAAAAATGCCTGCAACAGCGCGCCGGAAAAATCGCTGCCGTCATCATTGAGCCGCTGGTGCAATGCGCTACCGGCATGGCGATGCATGACCCCGAATACCTGCGGCTGGTACGCGCCCTGTGCGATCAGTATCAGGTGCATCTGATCGCCGATGAAATCGCCGTCGGCTGTGGCCGCACCGGCACTTTTTTTGCCTGCGAAAGCGCCGCCATCTGGCCGGATTTTGTCTGCCTGTCGAAAGGTATCAGCGGCGGCTATCTGCCGCTATCTCTGGTGATGACGCGGGATGAAATTTATCAGGGCTTCTATCATAGCGATGTGCGCCGCGGTTTCCTGCATTCGCATTCCTACACCGGCAACCCGCTGGCGTGCCGTGCCGCTTTGGCGACGCTGGAGATATTTGAAACGGATGATGTACTGAAGCAAAACCGCATTAAGGCCGCCGCGATTACACAGGCTTTGCAGCCCTTGGCGCAACATCAGAAAGTTAACAATTTCCGCCAGCAAGGCATGATCTGGGCCTTTGATGCGATTCTCGATGATGCTGCCGCGGGTCATTTCTCGAAACGCTTTTTCAGTACCGCGCTGGAACACGAACTGCTGCTGCGCCCGATAGGCAACACCGTGTATCTGATGCCGCCGTATATTTTGAGCGAGCAAGAAATCAGCGATCTGGGTCACTCTACCCTGAGCGTATTTAATCAAGTGCTTGCGGAGGTCGCTGCATGATTTTGCTAGAACAATTAGAAACCCAGCTCGACGCGCTGAGCGCCAAGAGCCTGCGCCGCCGCCGCCGCACTGCGGAAACGGCCTGTGCGCCGCGCGTGACGGTCGATGGCAATCCCATGCTGGCGTTTTGCAGCAACGATTATCTCGGTTTGGCCGCGCATCCAAAAATTATCGCCGCCTTGCAGCAAGGTGCCAGCCTGTATGGTGTCGGCAGCGGGGCTTCGCATCTGATCAGCGGCCACAGCCGTGCCCATGCCATGTTGGAAGAGCGGCTGGCCGATTTCATGTCGCCGCATATCGCCTCCGCCCGTGCGCTGTATTTTTGCACCGGTTACATGGCGAATTTGGCCGTGCTCTCTGGCCTGGCGGCGGTGTCTGGCCGCGAGACGGAGATCTTTTCAGAAAGCCTGAACCATGCCTCGCTGATCGACGGTGCCAAACTGTCGCGCGCGCAAGTGCAGGTGTATCCGCATGGCGATGTGATGGCGCTGCAAGCGCTGCTGGCGGCCAGTTCCGCCGCGACCAAGATCGTCGTGACCGATAGCGTATTTAGCATGGATGGCGATCTGGCACCACTGCCCGCCATTCTCGCCTTATGCGAAAAGTACAATGCCTGGCTGGTCGTCGATGATGCGCATGGCTTTGCGGCCATGGGCGAACATGGCCGCGGTGTGCTGGAGCATTTTAATTTGTCGTCGCCCAATCTGGTTTATATGGGGACGCTGGGCAAGGCGGCCGGTGTCGGCGGCGCTTTTGTCGCCGCGCATGCTACCGTGATCGACTGGCTGGTGCAAAAGGCGCGTCCGTATATTTATACTACCGCCGCTCCACCGGCTTTGGCGCATGCCTTGCTGGCCAGCCTCGATATCATCGGTGGCGAAGAGGGCCACGCCCGTCGTGCGCATTTGAATGATTTAATCACGCAATTGCGCAGTGACTTGCGTCTCAAGCGGTGGAAGCTGATGCCGTCGATCACCGCAATCGAGCCTATCATCATTGGCGATAATGCCGAAGCGCTGCGCGCCGCCGCCAGCCTGTACGAACAAGGCTTGTGGGTGCCGGCGATACGCCCGCCTACGGTGCCGGACGGTACGGCCCGCTTACGTATTACCTTATCCGCCGCGCATACCCAGGACGACGTGGCGTGCCTGCTCGATGCCGTCAATGCCTTGGAGTCTGATTGATGCAAGACCAGCGTCAACATGATTATTTTGTCACCGGCACCGATACCGAGATCGGTAAAACCCTGGTCAGCTCGGCTTTGCTATTTGCATTCACGCAAAACGGTTTGCGCACGGTGGGGATGAAGCCGGTTGCCGCCGGTGCCGAGCTGCAAAATGGCGTCTGGCACAATGAAGACGTCGATGCCTTGATGGCAGCGGCCAGCGTACCGTGTCCGACAGCATGGGTGGCGCCGTATCTGATGCAGACGCCGGCCGCGCCGCATATCGTGGCCGCGCTAGAAAATGTCCATATTTCTGTCGCGCATATACAGACCTGTTACCAACAATTGGTGCAGCAAGCCGATGCCGTGATCGTTGAAGGCGTCGGCGGATTTTGTGTGCCGCTGAATGAAGAATTAACGACCGCCGACCTGGCGCAGCAGATGGGTTTGCCGGTGATTTTGGTGGTGGGCATGCGCCTCGGGTGTATCAATCATGCCTTGCTCACCGCCGAGGCAATTGCCGCCCGCGGTTTGACGCTGGCAGGCTGGGTCGCCAACACGGTGGATGCCGACATGCTGTATCTGAATGAAAATCTGGCCGCCTTGCGCACCCGCTTAGCGGCACCGCTGCTGGGCCAGATTCCACGATTTGAACAACCGACAGCGCAAGCCGCTGCCGGCTATTTGAATGTAAATTTTTTGACGCTTTAAATATTTTTAAGTTAGGAAAAAACATGAACCAAAGCGCCTCTCCTGTCACATTTCAATCCCCCGTCAAAGCGATAGAAGCCGAGACCTGGCCGGTGGATGATGTACTGGCATTGTTCGATTTGCCCTTCAATGACTTGATGTTCAAGGCACAGCAAACGCACCGTGAGTACTTTCCGGATGCCGATGTTGAGCTGGCCACTTTGCTGTCGATCAAGACCGGTGGCTGCGAAGAAGATTGCGGTTATTGCCCGCAAGCGGCGCGTTACGATACCGGTGTCGAAGCCAAAAAAATGCTGGACGTGCGCGAAGTGCTGGATGCCGCCAAAGCAGCGCGTGAAAACGGCGCCACCCGTTTTTGCATGGGTGCGGCCTGGCGCTCGCCAAAAGATAGAGACATGGAAAAAGTCGAAGTCATGGTGCGCGAAGTCAAAGCCATGGGTCTGGAAACCTGCGCCACGCTGGGCATGTTGAAAGAAGAGCAGGCACAGCGCCTGAAAGATGCCGGCCTCGATTATTACAACCACAATCTCGATACCGCGCCTGAGTTTTACAGCAATGTCATCTCGACGCGTGATTATCAAGACCGTCTTGATACGCTGGGTCACGTGCGTAATGCCGGCCTCAAAGTCTGCTGCGGCGGCATCGTCGGCATGGGCGAATCTCGCCGCCAGCGTGCCGGCCTGATCGCGCAATTGGCGAACCTGAACCCGTATCCGGAATCCGTGCCAGTCAATCATCTGGTGCAGGTAGAAGGCACGCCTTTACACGGCATCGATCCGCTCGATCCGCTGGAATTTGTCCGCACCATCGCGGTGGCACGCATTACCATGCCAAAAGCGCGCGTGCGCCTGTCGGCCGGGCGGCGCCAGATGGGCGAAGCGGTGCAAGCCATGTGCTTTTTGGCTGGCGCGAATTCAATCTTTTACGGCGATAAGTTGCTCACCACCGGCAATCCTGATGCCGAAGATGACCGCGTATTGCTGGCCAAACTGGGCTTGAAAACCCGCGGCAAAGTCGAGGCAAAGGCTGGCGGCTGCAAGTAATCACGATATACGAACGTATTCACGGCACTGTAAAAAAGTGGCGGGTAAGTCATTTCTCTTAGAAAGATCGCACCATGTTTAGCAAAATCCTGATCGCCAATCGCGGCGAAATCGCCTGCCGTGTCGCCGCTACCGCCCGCCGTATGGGGATTAAAACCGTCGCGGTCTATTCAGAAGCCGATGCCAATGCCAAGCATGTGGCGGTCTGTGATGAGGCGGTCTTGATCGGTGCCGCACCGGCCAAAGAGAGTTATCTGCGCGCGGATAAAATCATCGAAGTCGCGCTGGCTACCGGCGCGCAGGCGATCCACCCGGGTTACGGCTTCTTATCCGAGAATAGCGATTTTGCCGATGCCTGCGCCAAGGCCGGTCTGGTCTTCATCGGCCCGCCCGCTTCCGCGATCCGTGCCATGGGCAGCAAATCTGCCGCTAAATCCTTGATGGAAAAAGCCAATGTACCGCTGGTGCCAGGCTACCATGGCGACAATCAAGACGCCGATTTCTTGCAGAACGAGGCCGACCGCATCGGTTATCCGGTGTTGCTGAAAGCCAGTGCCGGCGGCGGCGGCAAGGGCATGCGCGTGATTGAGCACAGCATCGATTTCAAGGCGGCTTTGGCCTCTTGCAAGCGCGAAGCGATCAGCTCGTTTGGCGATGACAAGGTGCTGGCAGAAAAATACCTGCAACGTCCGCGTCATATCGAAATACAGGTGTTTGCCGACACCCACGGCGATTGCGTTTACCTGTTCGAGCGCGATTGCTCGGTACAGCGCCGCCATCAAAAAGTACTCGAAGAAGCGCCTGCACCCGGCATGCCGCCAGAGCGCCGCGCCGCCATGGGTGAAGCCGCAGTCGCTGCCGCCAAAGCCGTCGGTTATGTCGGTGCCGGAACGGTCGAGTTCATCGCGAACCAGGATGGCTCGTTCTATTTCATGGAAATGAACACGCGCCTGCAAGTCGAGCATCCGGTTACAGAAATGATCACCGGCACCGATCTGGTCGAGTGGCAATTGCGCGTGGCCGCGGGTGAAAAGCTGCCTTTGCAACAGTCCGAACTCAAGATCCATGGCCATGCGATAGAAGCACGCGTGTATGCCGAGAATCCGGAAAAAGGTTTCTTGCCGTCGATAGGCACTTTGCGCCACGCCCGTACCCCGAGCGCAGTGAATTTTGAACTCGGTGGCAGCACCGAGCCAGCCGCATTCCGTATCGACAGCGGCGTGCGCGAGGGCGACACCATTTCGCCATTCTATGATCCGATGATCGCCAAGATGATCGTCTGGGGCAAAGACAGAAAAGAAGCGCTGGCACGCATGGCGCAGGCGCTGTCCGAATACCAGATCGTCGGCCTGTCATCGAATATCGCTTTCCTGAAACGCCTGATCGAAAGCCCTGCCTTCTCCAGCGCCGACCTCGACACCGGCCTGATCGAGCGCAATCAGGCGGATTTATTCCCCCAACCTGCTCCTGCTTCGCTGGCCGTGCTGGCGCTGGCCAGCATTTCTCTGCTCTTGTCGGAAAAAACGTCCGGCAATGATCCGTGGCAAAGCAGCCAGGGCTGGCGCCTGAACAGCCATTTGCAGCGCCATTTGCAATTTGATGAAGAAACCCATGCGCAACAAGTGCAGGTGACGTATCTGGCTGACAGCTGGCAAGTCCGCGTGGCTGACGTCAGCGTGCAGGTCGTCGTCGCCTCTGTCCATCAGAACGACATCGTACTCAAGATCGCCGACCAGACCATCAAAGGCACGGTAGTGCGCGATGGCGAACACTTCCATGTCTTCAGCCAGGGCGTGCATACCGACCTGCATTACAAAGATGCGCTGGCGCATGCCGGCGAAGCTGAAGCCGAAGGCGGTCGCCTGACCGCGCCGATGCCAGGCAAGATCGTGGCCGTGCTGGTGAGTCAAGAGCAGGAAGTCAAAAAAGGCGACGCCCTCCTGATCATGGAGGCGATGAAGATGGAACACACGATCGCCGCACCGCACGATGGCGTAGTGGAAGAAGTTTTGTATGCCGTAGGCGACCAAGTCACCGAAGGCGCACCGCTGCTGACGTTTAAGCAGGAGTGATTTTGTAGAACCCTTCTCCCGTTAGCGGGAGAAGGGAGTTAACCGCTAACGAATATTGAATATGGACATACTCTTTCACGCCACGGGTGCCAATCCGGAAGCTTGGCTCAGCGCCTTTCAGCAAGCGATTCCCGGCGCCAGTATCCGCGTCTGGCAAGAGGGTGATACGGCCCCGGCGGATTATGCCCTGGTCTGGAAACCGCCCGCCGCCATGCTGCGCGGCCGCACCGACCTGAAAGCGATTTTCAACCTCGGGGCCGGAGTCGATGCGATTTTGCAGCTGGGTGATGCGCTGCCGCCTGGCGTGCCGGTCATCCGGCTGGACGATGCCGGTATGGGTATCCAAATGGCCGAGTTTGTCGCGCATGCGGTATTGCGTTATTTTCGCCGTCTCGATGCGTATGCATTGCAAAACACCGATCAGCTTTGGCGCTTTTTAAAACCATTTGACAAGCAGAGTTTCAGCATCGGCGTGCTGGGTCTGGGTGTCTTGGGCCAGCGCATCATCGAGGCGCTGCGTCAGTTTGACTTCCCGCTCAATGGCTGGAGCCGCACGCCAAAAGACTTGCCTGGCGTGCACTGTTATTCCGGCCAGGACGGGCTGGACGGTTTCTTGCGCGCTTCACGCGTGTTAGTTGCGATTTTGCCACTCACGCCTGAGACGGAAGATATCCTGAATTGCGAGAATCTCGCCAAACTGCCGCGTGGCGCTTACGTCATCAACGTGGCGCGCGGTGCGCATCTGGTCGAGGCCGATTTACTCGCCCTGATACAGCAACAGCATATCGCCGGTGCGACGCTCGATGTATTCCGCGAAGAACCCTTGCCGCCTGTCCATCCGTTCTGGCAAGAGCCGCGTATCAGCATTACCCCGCATATTTCGGCACTGACTTTGCGCGATGACAGCGCACGCCAGATCGCCGCCAAGATTCAGATGTTACAAGCGGGCCTGGCCATCAGCGGACTGGTCGATCAACACAGAGGATACTAATATGCAAACGTCATTACCCAAGCAAGTCAAAATCGTCGAAGTCGGCCCGCGTGATGGTTTGCAAAACGAAAAAGAAACCATCCCCGCCGAGATCAAGATCGCGCTGGTGAATCGCCTGACCGAGGCTGGTTTTAGTAACATTGAAGCCGCCTCATTCGTCTCGCCCAAGTGGGTGCCGCAAATGGCCACCTCGACCGAAGTCATGGCTGGTATCACACGCAAACCCGGCGTGATCTACTCGGTACTGACGCCGAACATGAAGGGCTTTGAAGCCGCGCTGGCGGCTGGGGCCGATGAAGTCGTGATCTTCAGCTCGGCCTCGGAAGCCTTTGCGCAAAAAAATATCAATTGCTCGATCGCCGAATCGATAGAGCGCTTCCGCGAAGTCTCGGCGGCGGCACTACAAAATAAAATCCGCCTGCGCGGCAGTATTAGTTGCGCGTTCGGTTGCCCGTACCAGGGCGAAGTCGATCCCGCCAGCGTGGCCGATGTCGTCAAGCGCCTGCGTGACCTCGGTTGCGACGAAATCGATATCGCCGACACCATCGGCGTCGGCACGGCACGCCAAGTGCAAAACGTGATGCAACTGGTGGCGCAAGACTTCCCTATCTATAGCTTATCCGGTCATTTCCACGATACCTATGGCCAGGCGCTGGCGAATATTTACGCCAGTCTCGAAGTCGGGATTTCGATTTTCCATTCGTCGGTTGCCGGCCTGGGCGGCTGCCCGTATGCCAAAGGCGCGACCGGCAATGTCGCGACCGAAGACGTGCTGTTCTTGCTGCAGGGATTGGGAATCGCCACCGGGATAGATTTGGATGCGGTGGTCGATGCGGGACAGTTCATTTCTGCGCATCTGGGACGCAAGGCGGTGAGCCGGGCAGGGAATGCGCTGGCGGCCAAGCGGCTGGGGTGATTTTCAGGCACTCCCGTCATCGATTTAATGGGGGACGGGTATTGAACCGGGTGCGCTATGCGCGCCCTTTTATTTGTTATTGCCAAGAGGGTGAAATAGAAGTTTTTCCAACGGTACTGGTGTGGCGAAATGACATTCCTTTGTTTCAGATCGCCGCGCCAAAACAGCCTTTTTAAGTCACCTCAGCAATCCCCCTTCACTCCACTCCGGCAATCCCCTGGCCCGCCATGTTCAGATTCCGGTCGCCACAGGGGGTTTTCATCGGATAATGTCGCGCTTATGGCGCAGGCAGCTTGCGCGCGCTTATTTTGAATTTTGAACCGGACATTTTTAAATGAAGTTATCGAATTTTACCCAGGGAAAAAATAACAATTTCAACCTAATTCGCATCATCGCTGCGCTTGCCGTGCTTGTTGATCATAGTTTCGCCTTGCTGAATCATGCTGAGCCATTCAAACCGAGTCTTGGGATCAGTTTAGGGTTCATGGCTGTCGATCTGTTTTTTATTGCCAGCGGTTTTTTGGTGGCAGGCAGTCTGCTCACCCGTCAAAGTTTGTCGGAATATGTGTGGGCCAGAGTCTTGCGGATTTATCCCGCGCTGCTGCTGATGCTGCTGTTGACGGTATTCGTGCTCGGGGCCATTTTTACTTCGCTGCCTTTGGCGTCTTACTATCTCCACCCGCAACTTTATTTTTATTTGATGAAATGCGTCACGCTGATTGCAGGCGTTGCGTATTACTTGCCCGGGGTCTTCGACCGCAATCCGTATAAGGGCGCGGTGAATGGCTCGCTGTGGACGATGGTGTATGAAGTCAAAATGTACATTTTTTTGGGGCTGTTTTTCTGGCTCAGCCGCTTCGCAAAGAAACAGCATGTGATGCTGCTTCGTGCGCTGATACTGGCTAGTGCAGCCGTGGGCGGGGTGTTAGTTTTTATCCATTATTTTTATATCTTGGATGAAAATCAGTCAATCAGACTGTTTTTTATGTTCTTCTCCGGGGCCGCGTATTGGGTGCTGAAAGATCGGGTGCGACTCTCAGGACCGATTTTTGCGTTGCTTGGCGTCGCTTTGCTGGTGTCCGGCCTGCTCAATCAGCAGGCATTTTTCGCCGTGTATCAATTCAGCGTTGGCTATATCCTGTTTTACCTCGCTTATGTACCTGCTGGCGGGATCAGAAAATACAATGCCGTCGGGGATTATTCGTATGGCGTGTATATCTACGCCTTCCCGGTACAGCAATCGGTGGCCGCCTTGTGTCCCGGGATCTCTGTGCTGGCGCTGATGGGGTTGTCGGCGCTCATCACCCTTGCCCTTGCCGTTGTGTCCTGGCATTTGATAGAGCAACGTGCGCTCGCCTTGAAAAAGCGTTTGGTCGCTGCTGCCACGTGAGCGAGTGAATATTGGCCCCACCTTATCCGGGCGCTGTAGCTATTCTCGATACGGTGAATATTTCAAAATGCAGTAGCCCGCTCGCGCATATTCCATGCGGCTTGCAGGCCAGAGTGGCTGCAGACCCGCATGGAATATGCGCGCTGGCCGGGGTGGTATTTTGAAAAAAATAACGCTGGCTTGCCCCCGTCCATATTAAGCGCCGGAGGTTTCGCCTAGCTGCCTGATCAATCCTTCCTGCGCCACGCAAGCTACCAGCTTCCCATCGCGGCTAAAGATATTGCCACGATTGAGTCCGCGGGCATGTCCGGCGGTGGGGCTTTCGCAGGCATAGAGCAGCCATTCGTCGATACGGAAATCGCGATAAAACCACATCGCATGATCAAGACTCGCCATCACCATGCCGGGCTGATAGTAGGTGACGCCATGCGGCCGCATGGAGGTGCCAAGCAAGCCAAAGTCGGATGCATAGGCTAGCAGGCATTTTTGCAGGGCCTGATTATCAGGAACCGACCCATCGGCGCGAAACCAGACGTATTGAACCGGCGCCTTCTTTTCCGGGTGATAAGGATCGACCGGATCAATGGGGCGTATCTCGATGGCGAGATCACTGGTGAATTTTCCTTTCGCTCCGGAAGAAATCAGTTCAGTGACCGGACGAGTGTTGCTGGCCACGCCTGCCAGCGATTCGGGTGGCGGTACGTCCGGCATCTCGATCTGATGCTCGAAGCCTGCCTCGTCGGCCTGAAACGATGACGACAGAATCAGGATCGCTTTGCCGCCCTGGGATGCCGTCACGCGGCGCACGCTGAAACTGTTGCCATCCCGAATCCGGTCCACGTTGTAATCGATAGGCGCGCGTGGATCGCCGCCTCGGATGAAATAGGCGTGCAGGGAATGCGCATTGCGCTGATCGCAGGTATTTCCGGCGGCCACCAGCGCCTGCCCGAGTATGTGTCCGCCAAACAAATTGCGGAACCCCAGATCCAGGCTCTGCCCGATGTAGTGATCGGGCTTGACGCAGTCGAGCTCGAATGTGCTGAGCAACTGGCTCAGGGCCGTGCTGGTTTTGTTGTCTGAAATGGCGGGGGTAACGGAGTCTTGCTGCATGTGAATCTCAGGTAAAAGAAGGGGCATTAAGTTGATCATAGGGAGGGTGCAAGCCCATTGCACGAGGTCGTCGCCATGGTGAACATTGACAGACGGGTATCGCGGCTTTGTTACTGCCGGTGATCATAGCGCATTCACCATCGCGTGCGCAACGACCCTGGCTGCGGTGGAACGATATGACCGCAATGCTGATTCACCGCTTGTCTTGTCACTTCCCCGCCCCCTATGCCCAAATGCCGGCGAATAGTGCCATTCATCTAAACAACAAAAAACCGACACGCCGCTCACGCAATACCCATGCGGCTTGCAGGCCAGAGTGGCTGGAGACCCGCATGGAATGTGCGCTCTGGCCGTGGTGGCTTTTTAAAAGCGCAGTGATGCATCTGTCCGCTTTTTACCCAAGCGCCCACTCATGGACTTACCTGAAAACGACAAACTGGATAATCTTTCCCTAGCGCAAATGCACTGAGTTTATAATCAGCGGTATGTTTCAACCAGGAGATTTAAGAATGATGGAAGCTCAGTTGTCCTCACAAATTCGCACGCTGTCGTATATCGAAAATGAAGACCATCCGGTGTTTGGCACCTTGGTCGAGCAAATCCTGCATTTGCTCAATTCTCGCCTGAGTTTTAGCGATATTCTGATCCATCAGAACAGCCCGATTATGCTGCGCCAGCCTAAGGGCTTGGTGGCGGTGACGGATTCGCCGATCACCAAGGAAGAGCTGGAAGAATTTTTTGAAGTGATCGAGCCCAACTGGTCCGAGCGGATACAGGATCGCGCCTTTGACCGGTCTATCGATTTGAATACCGCGCGCATCCGCGCTAACTGCTTCACTTTCCAGGGCAAGAAACGTCTCGGTTGCGTGATCCGGCGTTTTCCGCGCGAACCGATGGCGCTGAGCCAACTCGGTTTGCGCCAGTGCGAGCAGGATTTTGCCAAGCTCACCAGCGGTCTGGTGCTGATCATCGGCGATACTTGCCAGGGTAAGTCGACGACCATCGCCTCGATGCTGGATCAGATCAACAAGACCCGTTCCGGCCATATCATCACGATTGAAGACCCGGTCGAAACCTTGATCCCGCAACGCAAATGCATCATCACGCAGCGCGAAGTGGGTTTTGATGGCGACGTCGAGAGTTACTATCTGGGCGCGCTGGATGCCTTGCGTGAACGCCCGGACGTGATCGTGATCGGCGAGATCCGCGATGCCCAGACGGCGCAAGAAGCGCTGGCGCTAGCCGAATCGGGGCCGCTGGTGCTCGCTTCGCTGCACGCGCGCTCGACCGAGCTGGGTTTGCAAAAAATGCTGCGCTTGCTGGGCAACGGCGAGCCGCAGGCTCAGGCCTTGGCGCAAGCCTTGCGCGGCGTCTTGTGTCAGGCGCTGCTGCCATCTTTGGCCGGTGAACGCTATTACCTTGCCACCGAATGTCTGACCTCGAATCCGGAAGTGGTGAAGATGATTGAGTCCAACGGCATCGTCGGTATCCGCGCGTTGATGGACACCAAGGCTGCCGCCGGCTGTTATTCGATGAATGCGGCGCTGAAGACCTTGTTGCAGGAAAAGAAAATCAGCATCGACGATGCCAGAAACGCCACGACTGACCACATCGGTTTTTTGGATGAAAAATGGCATAAGTGACCAGAAATGGATAAGCGCGAGCCTGAGCGGCGCGTTTCTTGCGGTGCTTTGCTTGAATCTGGATCTGGAAATAGCCATTTTTGGCCAAGTTAACCCTAAAAAAACGACAAGGATGTGCCATGAAAATGTCTGACTTCACGATTTTTCCGGTGGATGATCCAGAACAGAAAATCCGTCTGAATCGATTTTTTATGGGCGTCGGCGCGCATGCGATGAACGCGGTGTTCGTTTTTTTGTGCTGGGCGATGGGGTATTTGGATCGCCATGTGGTCGCGATCTATCTGGTCCTGGCCTTGGCCTTGAATGCCTCGGTGTATTTGATGCTGCGCAGTGGCTTGAATAAGCGCTTCAGTGACCCGAGTCTGACCTTTCTACAAATTTCGCTGGCCGCTTTGCCAGGCCTGTATTCGATGTATTTTGCCGGCGACGCCCGCGGGACCTTTTTGTTGCTCGGTCTGGCGATGTTTGTTTTTGGCATGTTTCGATTCAAGACGCGCGAGTTTGTCGCCCTTGCGCTGGTGATTTTGGTCGGCTATGGGATGTTGATCGCCTTGCTGCTGGTTTTTCATGCCGATGAGATCAAACTAAAGATGGAACTATTGCAGTGGATGGCGTATGCCGTGACGCTGATGCAGCTGAGTTTTCTGGCCGGATTTATTCGCAATTTACGTTCAACGCTGCACGACAAGGCGCAGCAGCTCGCGGCACAAAATGTGGAACTGGAAAGCGCGCTGCAACGGATCGGCGATTTGGCGGTACGCGATGAGTTGACGGGGGTGTATAACCGGCGTTATTTGATGGAAAGAATCAGCGAAGAAACCCTGCGTTGCGTACGCAGCGGTTCGGTGTTTTGTATTTGTATGATCGATATCGATTTTTTTAAAAAAGTGAACGACACTTATGGTCACTTGGTCGGCGATGACATTTTGCGCGCAGTGGCTAGCACCGCTTCCAGCGCCTTGCGTCAGACCGATTGTTTTGGCCGTTTTGGCGGAGAAGAATTTCTGATGCTGCTGACGGATACCCCGCTGGAGGGGGCCATGATCACGGCAGAGCGTGTCCGGTATTCGATCGAGAGTTTGTGCTTCCCTGAGATTGATCAACGCTTGCGCGTCACCGTTTCTATCGGGGTGGCTGAACATATCAGAAAAACAGAACCGAACGCGACCATCAAGCTGGCCGACGAAGCCCTGTATCGCGCCAAAGAAAACGGCCGCAACCAGTGCCTGGCAGCACCCTCGTCTTAAGCGGCAAATCTGGACGAATTGGCCTGAACCGTTGACCGGGATGGCTACCGCCTGAGGCCGCGGTCAGTGATGGACTGCAAATGTAGTAACCCGTGATTACCCGCCGCCGCCGAAATGCGCCAACAATATAGCTCCAATGATTTGAACAACAAGGAGATATCATGGCGAGCAAAAAATTACTCATGCTGGTAGGGGATTTTGTCGAAGATTACGAGGCGATGGTGCCTTTCCAGACTTTGCTGGCGGTAGGTCACCAGGTGCATGTCGTTTGCCCCGACAAGAAGCCGGGTGATTATGTCGCTACGGCAATTCATGATTTTGAAGGCCAGCAAACTTACACCGAAAAGCCGGGTCACCGTTTCGCCATCACCCATGATTTCGCCACAATTGATGCCGCTGGCTATGATGGCTTGGTGATTCCCGGTGGCCGCGCACCGGAATATTTGCGGCTGTATCCGGCGGTGATCGCCCTGGTGAAACACGTCGCGAAACACAACAAGCCTATCGCTGCCGTGTGCCATGGCGCGCAAATTCTGGCGGCGGCTAAAGTGCTCGACGGGATACGCTGTTCGGCTTACCCGGCCTGCCGGCCGGAAGTCGAGCTGGCAGGCGGGAATTTTGCCGATATCGCCGTGACTGAAGCGGTGACGGATGGCAATTTTGTTACCGCGCCGGCATGGCCGGCGCATCCTGCCTGGATGGCGCAATATCTGGCTTTGCTCGGCACCAAGATCACGTTGTAAGAACGACACTGAAGGGTATAATTCCTGCAGCAAAGCGGCCTTCCAAGCTTTGCTGCTTAGTTTCTCCCTTTAGGAGTTCTCATGTGCGATATTTTTGTCAAAGCCGACCCTAGCCTGTATCAGGCCAAGGCGCGTTCTATCCGCCTGCATGGCGTGGTGACCTCAATCCGTCTGGAAAAACTGTTCTGGCAAGTGCTGCAGGAAGTGGCGGAGCGTGACGGCATGAACACCAACCAGTTAATCACCAAGCTGTATGACGAGTTGATCGCCTATCGCGGCGAGATCGATAACTTTTCTTCGTTCTTGCGCGTCTGCTGCCTGCGCTATTTGTCGCTGATGGTCGACGGCGATATTTCTCACGATAAGCGTCTGCCGCTGGCGGGATTGCATGATGGCCAGAACAAGCCGCAGGGCAACAGCCCTTCGTATTTGCTGTAGCCGCCTGTCGCTCGATCTCACATAAGCACTGGCCCAGCGCGCATAGCCCATGCGGGCTGCAGCCTCGACCATCTGGTGAGGCGCATGGACTATGCGTGTCCGGCCTGCCTGTTTTGAATTCCTGATTGTCATGCCGCAAGCAAGCGGCGCTGGCGGATGCGCTTAACGCTATTCAGTCGCCAGCCATTGCCTGACCTGATCGATGACCCAGGCCGCATCGTCCAGCGGCAAATCATGCCCGGCACTCGGATGGATGTTGAGCGGGCAATGCCAGCGCTGCGCCAGCCGTATCGAGCACTGCACGTTGACCAGCTGATCCTGTTGTCCCGCCAGCAGCAGCAAGGGCACGGCCGGGGTCTGCGCTGCGGCACGGTAGCGCAGTGCCGCAAATAACTGGCGCAGGATATTTGTCCGCGTGATCGGGCATGCTTTGGCATAGTCTATCCATTGCCGCAGGATGGCCGCGCCGCGCGGGCTGCCGTCTTGATGGCTGGTCAGGCGCAAAATCAATGCTTCACGCTGGGCCAGTGAGCCAGCCAGCATCGTGCGCAGCAGGGCCGGATAATTCGACGGCCGCAGGCGGTGATAAAACGGGTTGTACGGCGCCAGGCTGGTATTGATCAGGACCACGCTTTCCAGCTCTTGCGGACAGGCGTTACACCAGTCCAGCGCCACCATCGCCCCCAGAGATAAGGCCAGTACGCGGTACGGCGGTGCATGGCCCAGCTGCCTGAGCTGGCTGCGGATGTGTTGCCGCATCGCGGGTACGCTGCTGGCGCTGGCCTGCCCATGCAGGCGGCCATTACCGGGAAAATCCAGCGTCACCAGCTGCTGTGCACCGACGGCATGTTGAAGCTGGGCCGGAAACTCGCCCCAGTGACGCGTCTCGCGCATCAGGCCGCGCAGCAAGACCCAGGTTGTCATGGCCGATACCAGCGCGCTACCGCACGCTCTTGCAGGCGGCAGCGCTTGGGGCCGGTCGCCAGCCAGTTATCGTGTGCGTAGGCGGCCCGCATTAAAAAATCCAGCCAGACCGTATGGCCGCGCAATACCCGTTGCAGGCGATGTTGCGCCGTCGGGTTAAACATGCCGTGACGCGAAAACAGCTGGCGCGGATTTTTTTTCACCCATAACCACGAGCCCATTTCCAGTGTCAGCGGTAAAAAAGTTTTGCCGGGATCTTGCTGCGCCTGCAGATATAAATGATCCCAGACATCACCATGGGTGCGATATTGCAAGCTTTGCGGTTCAAACAGATAACGGTGATTTGGGTGGGTTTGCTGAAACAATTCTTCCAGCGCGAGGATGTCGGCCAGATGGGCGATCGGGTGCACGCTATGCGCATGCGGAAACCAGACCCGGTCACGTAAGCCAAAGCCAGAATGACAATCAATCGCCATGCTGAAAGGCCGCGTCAATAACTCGCTTTGCACCACACGGCACAGCGCCTGATTCTCGATTTCCATCTCGGCCCCTTCCACCCCGCGATACCAGGGCAGGCGCGGGCTGATGCGATGGCCGCCGAGCAAAAACGGCACCTTGCCAGCCGCCTCGACCGGCGCATTACGCATCAGGTCTACCCCTTGCGGATTGCAGCGCGTAGAGTGCGCCATGCCGCCGGGATTTATCAGGGGCATAAACACCAGCCGCACTTCCTGCAACATATGGTGCAGGCTTTTGTCCCAGGCTAAACGCGTGATCAAGCCGCGCAAAAAACACAGCAAGACCTGCGTGCCGATGCGCTCTAAGCCATGAATGCCGCCAAAAAAACCGATCGCAGGCAAGCCAGGATCCGGGTTGCCCAAAGCTAGCTGATAGACCGGGAAAGTTTGCCCAGCCGCATTCACTTCGCAGGCAACATGTGTCTCCAGATGGCCGCGGCCAAGCTTGATCAGACGTTCCAGTTCTCTTAATTCGGGCAGGGTGTGCATGGGCGATAGGGGCGGGAAGAGAACCCAGCCATGCTAGTGGAGTCGTGCACGGAAAGCAAGATCAATACGCGCAAGCTTCGTATGAGTACGTCAGCTCCGCATAGATACGATTAAAATATACAATCGACTATTTTCTAATGCGTGTTTATTGACACCACAAACTCTTGAATCGAACTTCTCATGTTAAAAACCACATTTCTTCTCGTGTCGGCAATCGGCATTCTCGGTGCGCTTCAGGCTTGTTCGGTGCCGTATGACATCTTGCAGGAGGATGCGGCGCAGGCCTGTAAAAAAATCGTCGACTGGAATGACAGGTCGGCCTGCCTGAATAAAAATAAAATGAGCTACGAGCAGTATGAAAAGCAGCGCAAGGAGATGTTAAACAAAGGCACGGAGAAATAAACGCCGGCGCTCCGGTATTAGGGCACCGTCGCCAGATTGAGCACCGCCTGGCGCAAGGCAGCGTGTATTGCGACCACTTCGGCGCGCTGCACATGCTTGTGCAGGCGAAACAGCATCAAGCCTTCGACTTGCGCGACGATCAGTATCGCGCGCAGCATCGCCTGCTCATCCGAGATGCCGGGCACCAAACCCTGTATCAATTTATAAATCGATTTTCTTTCGCGCACCAGCATCTTGTCCATCAGGGCCGAGGCAAAGGCATTGCGCCCCGCCAGCGCCCATATTTCAAAAAATACCCCGTGCGTGACCGGATCGCTTAATTCATCGAGAAACATCTCTATGGTGGAATTAAGTTGCTCTATGCGCGGCGACTGCTCCATCGTCTTGGCGATATTGTCTATCTTGGCCTGGAAGGTATTCATGGTGTACAGCAGCATGGCTTCGATCAGCACGTCTTTGCTTTGATAGTAATGCTGGACATTGCTTAAGCTCATGCCGACTTGCGCCGCCAGCTTGCGCATCGATAAGCCGGCGTAACCTTCGCTGGCAAAAATCAGCCGCGCCGCCTGCAAGATTTCCTGCATGCGCTCGCTGCCTTTTTCGGTCGTGACGGAGGCTTTATTCTTAAGAGGGGTTGGGTCGGTGATCAGCATGTGAAGATGAATGAAAGATTCAATGTGGGAATTATCCCACAGGTATTGACAAATAGGTCAACTGACCTATAATTTGCATTTCTAGGTCGATTGACCTATTAGTCACCCGACTATCCCCATTTTCTTCAGGAGCACTCTATGAGCCGCAAAGTATTTGTCTCTGGCGTTGGCATGATCCCTTTCACTAAACCCAGCGCCACCGCACCGTATGACCAGATGGGCGCCGAAGCCGGTCGCATGGCGCTGGCCGATGCCGGCCTGAGTTATGAGGATATCGAGCAAGCCTATGTCGGTTACGTGTATGGCGACTCGACCAGCGGGCAGAAGGCGGTGTACCGCATCGGCATGAGCGGCATACCGGTGTTTAACGTCAACAATAATTGCTCGACCGGCTCTACCGCCTTGTTTCTGGCGCGCCAGGCCATCGCCAGCGGTGCGGTCGATTGCGCCCTGGTGCTGGGTTTTGAGCAGATGAGCCCGGGGGCCCTGGGTTCGGTGTTTCAAGACCGGCCTAGCCCGTTTGATGCATTTGATGCTGTCACCGACAAGCTGGTCGGCATGCCGCAGATTCCGCTGGCGCTGCGTTATTTCGGCGGTGCCGGCCTGTCGCACATGCAAAAATACGGCACGCCTTTGGATGCCTTCGCCAAGATCCGCGCCAAGGCCAGCCGCCATGCCGCGAATAATCCGCTGGCCGTGTTCAAGCAAGTCGTGACGACCGAAGACGTGCTTAATTCCACCATGATCTGGCCGGGCGTGATGACCAAGCTGATGGCTTGTCCGCCGACCTGCGGCGCAGCGGCGGCCGTGCTGGTGTCAGAAAGCTTCGCCAAGGCGCGTGGCCTCAATACCGCGGTCTACATCGCGGCGCAAGCCATGACCACCGATACCCCGAGCACCTTTGAATCCGATGACATGATGCGGGTGGTCGGCTACGACATGAGCAAGGCGGCCGCCGCCAAGGTGTATCAGGAAGCCGGCATCGGCCCGGACGATCTTGATGTGGTTGAACTGCACGACTGTTTTGCGCATAACGAGCTGATCACCTATGAAGCGCTGGGCCTATGCCCTGAAGGCGGTGCCGACAAATTCATCAACGATGGCGACAACACTTACGGCGGCAAGGTCGTGACTAATCCATCTGGCGGCTTATTGTCAAAAGGCCATCCGCTGGGTGCGACCGGGCTGGCGCAATGTTTTGAGCTGACGCACCAGTTGCGCGGCAGCGCCGGTGCGCGTCAGGTTGCCGGTGCGCAAGTCGGCTTGCAGCACAATCTGGGCCTGGGCGGCGCTTGCGTGGTGACCATGTATCGCGCGTCCTGATGCCATGCTAGACAAAAAATTGATCGGTACCGTGTTGCCGCCGCACACGGTTGCGGTGGAGGCCGGGCGGCTGCGTTTTTTTGCCAAGGCGATCGGCGAGACCAATCCTGTCTATCTCGATGAGGCGGCGGCGCAGGCGGCCGGCTATGCCAGCCTGCCGGCCCCGCCGACTTTCTTGTTCTGCCTGGAAATGGAGCAGCCCGACCCGCTGGCATGGCTGAAAGTCATCGGGGCCGACCTGTCGCGCATCCTGCATGGCGAGCAGTCGTTCCGCTATTTTTTGCCGGTCTGCGCCGGCGATCAGCTGACGTTTCAGACCAGCATCAGCGATATGTACGACAAGAAGGGCGGTGCACTGGAATTTGTCGTGCGCCAGACCCGCGTCAGCAACCAGCGCGGCGAGCATGTCGCCGACCTGACCGGCTCGGTGGTGCAGCGCAATGGATAAGGCCAATAACATGAACAGCAATCTAAGCAAACCGCTGGCGGTCGGCGACACCTTGCCGCCCCTGACGATGCCGGCCATCAATCGCACCACGCTGGCGCTGTACGCCGGTGCCTCGGGTGACCATAACCCGATCCACATCGATCTCGATTTTGCCCGCAAGGCGCGCATGCCGGATGTGTTTGCGCACGGCATGCTGTCGATGGCGTATCTGGGACGCCTGCTGACCAACTGGGTGCCGCAGCAAAAAATCCGCCAGTTCAATGCGCGCTTTGTCGGTATCACGCATCTGGGCAATCTGGTGCATTGCAGCGGCAAGGTGGTGGCGCAGATCGAGCAAGACGGCGAGCAATTGCTGAAGGTAGAAATTCTGGCCGCGAACCAATACGGCGAAACAAAAATACTGGGCGACGCCCTGATCGCGTTATAACCAATAAGGAAATAAGTCATGTCTAGATTAGCAGGAAAAGTAGCGCTGGTATCCGGCTCGGGGCGCGGCATCGGCCGCTCTATCGCATTAAAACTGGCCAGCGAAGGCGCGCGCGTCGTCATCAATGATCTCGATGCAGAACCGGCGCAAGAAGTGGTGGAGTTGATACGCCAGGCCGGCGGCGAGGCGGTGGCTTGCGTCGGCAATGTGACTGCCAGCGATTTTGCCGAGCGCTTCGTGAAGACCGCCGTCGATACGTATCAGGGCCTCGACATCATCGTCAACAATGCCGGCTATACCTGGGATAACGTGATCCAGAAGATGAGCGATGAGCAGTGGTACGCGATTATGGATGTGCACCTGACCGCCCCGTTCCGCATCTTGCGCGCGGCGCAACCGGTGCTGCGCGCCTACAGCAAGGCCGAGCAGGAAGCTGGCCGTGAAGTGTTCCGTAAAGTGGTGAATATCTCATCGGTCGCGGGGCTGGGCGGCAATGCCGGGCAAGTCAATTATTCCGCCGCCAAGGCCGGTATCGTCGGCCTGACGCTGGCGCTATCGAAAGAATGGGGCCGCATGAAAGTCAACGTCAATTGCGTCGCGTTTGGCTTGATCAAGACCCGTCTGACCGAAGCCACGGCCGACGGCAACGCCCAGGTCAACATCGCCGGGCGCGAGATCAAGGTCGGCGTCAATCCAGAGCTGATGACGATGATGGAACGCAGTATTCCGCTCGGTCGCGCCGGTACGCCGGATGAGGCGGCCGGTGCCGTGTACTCTTTGTGTACGCCGGAATCCGACTATATCAGTGGCCAGACCATCATCTGCGGCGGCGGCATCTCGATCTAGGCTCCACTACTTTAAAAAAATCACACCAAACAAAGGAAAAAACATGAATTACAGCTCAGCCTGGATGACGCCGGAACTGGAGAGTTTTCGCGATGCCGTGCGCCGCTTTATCGCAGCAGAAATCGTGCCGCATCAAGAGGACTGGAAGAAGCAGCAACATGTAGAGCGTAGCCTGTGGAATAAGGCGGGCGAGATGGGTATCTTGCTGGCCGATATCCCCGAAGAATACGGCGGCTCGGGGGGCTCGTTTGCCCATCAGTGCGTGGTGTTTGAAGAGCTTGCGGCGGCCGGCGACTCTTGCTTTGGCTTGCATGTGCATGCGATTGTCGCGCATTACCTACAAAATCAGGGCACGCCGGCGCAGAAAGCAAAATATTTACCCAAGCTGGCCAGCGGCGAAATGGTGGCCGCGATTGCGATGTCCGAACCCGGTGCCGGCTCTGATCTGAAAGGTATACGTAGCACGGCCTTGCGTGATGGCGATGCTTATCTGCTCAATGGTTCCAAAACCTTTATCTCGAACGGCTATCTGGCCGACCTGATCGTGGTGGTGTGCAAGACTGATCCGGACGCCGGTGCCAAAGGCGTCTCCTTATTGCTGCTGGAAACCAAGGATTGCCCGGGTTATCGGGTCGGGCGCATACTCGAAAAAATCGGCCAGAAAGGCCAGGATACCTGCGAGCTGTTCTTTGATAACGTGCGGGTGCCGCTCGACAATATCCTCGGCGGCGTCGAGGGCAAGGGTTTCACGCAACTGATGACCGAGCTGCCGTACGAACGCACTATCCTCGGTGTCGGCGGGGTCGCCTCGATTGAGCGCGCCTTGCGCCTGACGGTAGAGCATACCAAGGAGCGCAAGGCCTTCGGTCAAGCCTTAATCGAGATGCAAAACACGCGTTTTGTGCTGGCCGAAATCAAGACTGAAGCGACCGTGGCGCGTACCTTTATCGACCGCTGCATCGTCGACATGATAGAAGGCCGCATGGATGCGGAACTGGCCTCGATGGCCAAATACTGGATCTCGGATTTGCAGTGCAAGGTGATCGACCAGTGCCTGCAATTGTTTGGCGGTTATGGCTATATGCTGGAATACCCGATCGCCCAGATGTATGTCGATGCGCGGGTGCAAAAAATTTACGGCGGCGCGAATGAAATCATGAAAGAAATCATCGCACGCTCACTCTGATCAGGAGTGGAAAATGAATCCGGCGAAATCGCTCTGTGGTTAAAAAAAGAGCATTTCGTTATTCAGGCGCAGTAAGAAAATCCAAATCAAGGAGACTGATTTTGACTAAAACAGAACAAGCCATGCAAAGCATTGCCATCCTGAAAAATATGGGTTTGCAAGTGCTGGAAGAGTCACGCAATACCCTCAAAATTGCCATGCCGCAAGAGGGTAATGGCAATCATCTGGGCGGGGTCTACGCCGGGGCGATTTTTACGCTGGCGGAGTTCCCTTTCGGGGTAATGTGTGTGAACCGCTTCAGCACCGACGAGATCGTGCCGGTGGTGGGCGAAGTCACGATACGTTTTATGGCCCCGGCCAGCGGCACCTTAACGGTTGCCTTGACGATTTCGGATCAAGAATGGGATGATATCGAGCGTGAAACCAAGCTGCACGGCAAGTGTAAGGTGGTCAAGGACATCGAAATAAAAGATGCGCAAGGCAAAATCAATGCGGTGGCGAAAGCGACTTACTTTACGCTGGCGGTGAAAAAATAGACGGGGCTAGCCATCAGCTAAAAACTGGATGCGCAACATCCATGCGTCTTGCAGGCCATAAATGCCTGAAGACCCGCATGGATACTGCGCTATCAATATCAATATCAATATAAATTGGACTTACGCAACATTGTTCCAGCTAGTTTAGTACGGCAAGGCGAGTGCAACGACGCTGGGGCGGTTTTGCGGAAGTCCTCATAAAAAAGAATATTTCAGGAGACTACATGAGTATCAGCTTAACCCAGGCGCTACACCGCTCCGTACAACAAAAACGCGATGTGATCGCGACCACTTTTAACGCCAGAAAAACCAGCTTCGGGGCCTTAAGCCTGCGCGTCGCCAAGTTGGCGGGCGCCTTGCGCAGCCTCGGCTTACAGGATTCGGACCGGGTCGCCATGCTGGCGCTTAATTCTGACCGCTATCTTGAATATTACCTCGGCGTGTTCTGGGCTGGGCTGGCGGTGAATCCTTGCAACATCCGCTGGAGCGCCGCCGAAGTCGCGTATTCGCTCGATGATTGCGCCACCTCGGTGCTGATCGTGGACGATACCTTTAAGGCCATGGGCGCTGACCTGCAAAGCAAGTGCAGCGCGCTGAAAACCGTGATTTACCTGGGTGACGGCGCAACGCCGGACGGCATGCTGTCGTATGAAGCGCTGGTCAGTGCCGCGGAGGCGATTCCTGACCGCAGCCGCGGCGGCGATGAACTGGCGGGGATTTTTTATACCGGCGGCACTACCGGCTTTCCCAAGGGCGTGATGCTCACGCATAACAATGTGTATGCCAGCGCCATTGCGGCAGCGGCAGATGTGATCGTGGATCAAGCCACGTATTTGCATGCAGCGCCGATGTTCCATGCGGCCGATTTTGGCATGAGCATGGCGCAGTGCATACGCGGTGGCAGTCATGTGTTTATCGCGTCATTTTCTCCGGCCGCGGCGCTGGCGGCGATCCAGGCTGAGCGGGTCACCCACACGCTGCTGGTGCCGACCATGGTGCAAATGGTGGCGGATGCGCCTAATCTGGATCAATACGATACCAGCAGTTTGCGTACCATCGTGTATGGCGCTTCGCCGATGACAGAAAAAGTCCTGGACCGCGCCATGCAAGCCTTCCCCAATGCCGGCTTTATCCAGGCCTACGGCATGACCGAGTTGTCACCCGTGGCCACGCTATTACCCGCTTACTACCATACCGTGGACGGCAGAAAACAAGGGAAAGTGCGTTCGGCTGGCCGGGCGGCGCTCTGTTCTATCGTCAAGATCGTCGACGCAGATGGCCTCGAAGTCCCTTGCGGTACGGTCGGCGAGGTGGCGGTAAAAGGCGCGAATGTGATGCAGGGCTACTGGAATAAACCGCAGGAAACCGCCGCCGCGATCCGCGATGGCTGGATGCTGACCGGTGACGGCGCGTATCTGGATGAAGATGGTTTTGTCTTCATCATGGACAGGATGAAAGACATGATCATTTCTGGCGGCGAAAACGTGTATTCGTCAGAAGTCGAAAATGCCCTCGCCCAGCATCCGGCGGTGGCGATGTGCGCGGTGATCGGCATCCCAGATGAAAAATGGGGTGAACTGGTGCATGCGGTGGTGGTGCTCAGGCCGGATGCGCAGCTCAGCAGCGACGAGCTGATCGCGCATTGCAAACAGCGCATCGCCGGCTATAAGTGCCCGCGCAGTGTGGTGTTTCAAGCGAATTTGCCGATTTCCGGTGCCGGAAAAATTCTCAAGAAAGATATCCGCGAGCCGTACTGGCGCGACCAAAAACGCAAAGTGAACTGAGCTGAGCCTGTTTAGTGGGCCAAGAATGCGGTCAAATCCATAGCGGGTAAAATGGTCGCCAGACCAACCAGCTAGGGATCTCACATGAATTGGCTCATACTTTCTATCGCCATCGTCGCCGAAGTCATTGCCACCTCGGCGCTCAAAGCATCGGAAGGCTTCTCCCGCCTATGGCCTTCGGTGCTGGTGGTGTTCGGTTATGCCATCGCATTCTATTGTTTATCGCTGACGCTGAAGGTAATACCGGTCGGCGTCACCTACGCGATCTGGTCCGGGGTCGGCGTGGTGCTGGTTTCGCTGGCGGGCTGGGTGATTTATGGACAGCGCTTGGATCTCCCTTCAGTGATCGGCATTTCGCTGATCGTGGCAGGCGTGATCGTGCTGAATATGTTTACCAAAGTTGCGCCGCATTAATTTCCCTTTTACTTTATGTTTGGCCACGCTAGTGCCAAGGCTGGGCCAAGCTTGGGCCCAAGCGCATGCGCTGGCGCAAGTGCGCCCGTTTTTATCCTGATATGACGAGTTGAATTGATCACGGTCATTTTGCGCGCGGCAGAAGCGTGCCACGCTTAGTCTGGTACATGTCGTATTGATATGGCATTTCTAAGCACGCAAATCTACTGAAGGGTGAAACTGATGAGCAAAAACATAAAAGCCTATCTGCTGGGCGGTGGTATCGGTTCGATGGCGGCAGCCGCATTCATGATCCGTGACGGCAATGTCGCCGGGAGCAATATCCTGATTCTGGAAGCGGCAGCGATCTTGGGCGGCAGCCTCGATGGCGCGGGCAATCCTGAGCGCGGCTACTCCTTGCGTGGCGGGCGCATGCTGACCACCGACAATTACGAATGCACCTGGGACCTGTATAAAACGATACCCTCCTTAACGGCCCCGGGCCAGTCGGTCTTCGACGAAACCCTGGCATTCAATGAAAAACACAAGGCCAATTCGATGGCGCGCCTGGTCGACCGGCGTCGCGCCAAGGTGCCGGTCAGCGCTATGGGCTTCTCCATGCAAGACCGGCTCGAATTGCTGGCGCTGAGTAACGCCGATGAGGCCAGCCTGGCTGCCAGCTGCATTAGCGACCACCTGTCGCCATCCTTTTTTGAGACCGAATTCTGGTACATGTGGGCCACCACCTTTGCCTTCCAGCCCTGGCATAGTGCGGTCGAATTCAAGCGCTACCTGCACCGCTTCATGCTGGAGTTTTCGCGCATAGAAACCCTGGGCGGGGTCAAGCGCACCGTCTACAACCAATACGATTCCCTGGTGCGCCCTTTACAGGCCTGGCTGACACAGCAGGGGGTGCAATTTATGATGGGATGCAAAGTCACCGGGCTCGATCACAAAATCGAAAACGAACAATTTGTCGTGACCGCGATTCAATACCGGCAGCAAGCGGGCGGGCAAGCCAGCGAGCAAAGCATCGCCGTCAATGAAGGCGATCTGGTGTTTTTCCAGAACGGCTCGATGACCGACGCCTCCAGCCTGGGATCGATGCAAGCGGCCCCCGAGAAACTCAGCAAAGTCGATAGCGATGGCTGGACATTATGGGAGAAACTGGCAGCGGGGCGGCCAGAATTCGGCAATCCGGCCGCGTTCAACAGCAGCATCGCCGAATCGTTTTGGGAGTCGTTTACCGTCACCTTGAAAGACACCCGCTTCTTCGACAAGATGCAGCAATTTAGCGGCAATGAAGCCGGGACCGGCGGCCTGGTCACGTTCAAGGACTCGAATTGGCTGATGTCTATCGTGCTGGCGCATCAGCCGCACTTTGCCGGCCAGCCTGCCGACGTGCAAGTGTTCTGGGGTTATGCGCTGTCGCCCGACCGCATCGGCAATTTTGTCGCCAAACCGATGGCCGATTGCAACGGCGCAGAAATCCTGCGTGAACTTTGCGGCCACCTCCGCTTTGATCCCGAGAGCGTCGCCAGCGCCAACTGCATCCCCTGCCGCATGCCCTACATCACCAGCATGTTCATGCCGCGCCAGTACAGCGACCGGCCACTGCCGGTGCCGAAGAACTCGAAAAATCTGGCCTTTATCAGCCAGTTTGTCGAGATTGCCGACGATGTCGTGTTCACGGTCGAATACTCGGTGCGCGCCGCGCAGATGGCGGTGTACCAGTTGCTCAATATCGAGCGCGAGGTGCCCCCGATCGCGCCGCACGACAAATCCCTGCGCACCCAGTTCGAGGCCTTGGTGAAAGCCTTGAAGTAAGCGTTTTGTAGCGCTAGCGCCGCCCCCCCGCTAGCGCCAATTTTCACCGGCACCACCGCGCTCACGCATATCCCATGCGGCTTTCCAAGGCATCGCCTCTGTAAGCCGCATGGGCTATGCGTCTTCAGGCATGCATCGGTTTAAAAATCACGGCAGCATGCAGTGCGCCTAGGCAATCAGCATGAGCGGATCGTGCACCGCACGCAGCTCCAGCGCCTGTCCATCGCGCAACTCCACCACTCGCTCTGCCGCATTAATCGTCTCGGGCCGGTGCGCCACCATGATACGCGTCAGTTTCAGCTGGCCCAGTGCCTGATTTACCCTATGTTCGTTGGCGATATCCAGATGGCTGGTCGCTTCATCGAGTGCCAGTATCTTGGGTTGTTTGTACAAGGCCCGCGCCAGCAAGACGCGCTGCTTTTGTCCACCCGACAAGCTACTGCCCATATCGCCGACTCGCGTCTGATAACCCATGGGCATGGCGCCGCATGCATCATCAGCGTCGCGCCTTTCAGGCTAATTGAAAACTGCCGGCGCAAATCCGCCAGATCGGTATGGTGGCCGTAATGGCTGGCGAGCATGGCCAGACAAGCCAGGCCGCATTCGCTGATTCTAATTGGAGGATAGATTTCACTGCTTCATTTTTCTACGAAAAAATGGAATGACGGCATAGGTTTCCATTACGATAGAGGTAAATAAATCTGGAAAAGCACGTATCCCAGTATCGGAAAAATAGTGAATTAAAAAATCAATGACAACCATTGCAGTAAAAAATAGAAAAATGAATTGGTATGATTTGAATTTATGTTTGACGGGTGTAATAAAGTCCGTGGCCCAATAAAGTACAAAGCCAGAAAGGAAGCCTGAAAAAATGCTCAATAGCATAGGAATATTTCTTAAAATTGACTAATAGAATAGCAATTGCAAAACTCCAGACGCAAGTCGAATTAAGTGCTGCTAAGAGCTAAAAGGAGGGAGGGTTTTGACCACAAACGTGGCAAAATGAAATTATCAGAAGTCATCCAAAACCCTCGATATGAATACTATCCTACGCACCCGGTTAATGCAATTTTGGCAGCAGATTCAAAGCAATTTATTTCCGTTTTTGGATGCGATCGAACTTGCCCTGGCACCGAAATTACAGGAAGTGGTGACGGCGTTGGAAATGATCGAGATCGAACGGTTTCTGGGCGCATATCAATTTGCTGCAATAGGTCGCCCGTGCAAAGACCGGACTGCGATTACACGCGCTTTTGTGGCCAAAGCGGTACTCAATTTATCCACCACCGAAGCCCTGATCGATCGGCTCAAAGCGGATTTCAGCCTGCGCCGCATTTGCGGTTTCTCCAGCCGCATGGGCTATGCGTGAGCGCAAGGGGGGACTTTTAATTTTAGAGTGCCGTCTATTTGCCAAAACACCGCGAATGTCGATCGCCATGAATGTTGCCAAACATGCTTGACATAGTAATAATTGCATGCCATTGTCCTTCTCTCAAAAAAATTCCCAGGGGATAAGATGGACATCAATCAAGCGACACTCGCTTCCGCACCAGAGGCGTCGTCGGGTGCACCGTTGCAATTTGAATTCAAAGCTAGCGGCAGCGAGTATTTTCGCATCTGGATCGTCAATTTACTGCTCTCTATCGTCACCCTGGGGATCTACTCTGCCTGGGCCAAAGTCAGGCGCAACCGTTACTTTTATTCCAGTACCCAATTAGCTGGCAGCAGCTTTGAATATCATGGAAATGCGATGGCCATTTTGAAAGGGCGACTCGTGGCGGTGGCGTTTATCGCTGTCTATAATCTGGCTTTCAAGACCTCGCTGGCGCTGGGCTTTTTGATGATGGCATTGTTTGCCGCCATGATGCCTTGGTTGGTATGGAAGAGCTTGCAGTTCAAGCTGTATAACTCGAGTTATCGCGGCATCCGTTTTGGCTTTCGTGGTGATGCCAAGCAAGCTTACCTGAGCTATTTGCTGTGGCCGCTGCTGACTTTTATCAGTATCTATTTGCTGGCGCCGATGATGCATCAACGCATCAAGTCTTTCCAGCATAACGAAAGCCGTTTCGGTGTCACCCATTTTTCGTTTGATGCGAAGGTCAAGCAGTTTTACTGGGCCTATCTGGTGGGTTTTGGCATCATGCTGGCAGGGGTGGTGGCGATCAGCCTGGTCTTTGGCGGTTCGGTGTTTGCCATGCTGGCTTCCATGCGCAAGGGCGCTGCCGCGCCTGGCATCGTCTTGTCCCTGTTTGGTTTTTTCTTTGCGCTGTATCTCTGGCTGTTTGCGGTCTATCCGATTTTCCTGACTTTGCTGCAAAACCTGATCTGGAACCATACCAAGCTCGGCGCACATAAAATTGCCAGCCATCTGCACTGGGGCCGCATGAGCTTCATCATGCTGACCAATGTGCTGGGCATCATCTGCACTTTGGGCCTGTTCATTCCGTTTGCTCAGGTACGCGCATTGCGCTATCGGATGGAATGCATGTCTTTGCAGGCGGCGGGCAGTCTGGATCATTTTATTGCCGATAACCAGGAGCAAGTGAGCGCCATGGGCGAGGGTATGGCCGATTTGCTGGATTTTGATCTGTCTTTATGATTTCAGTGGCAGCCCATTATTTTGATGGCAAAACCTCGCGCTTGCACCAGGTAAGCTTGACGGTGCAAGACGGGGTCGCGCATATCCGGGAAGCGGCGCAAGTTCTGGGGGCCGGCGAGTTGCAGCGCAGTTGCCCGCTGGCGCAATTGCGTGTCTCTGAGCGCAGTGCGCATGCGCCGCGCAAGGTGACTTTTCCGGATGGGGCGTATCTGGAAATCAATGATCATTCAGGCTTTAATCTGTTGCTGGAACACACCGGCTATCGTGATTCCTGGGTGGTACGCCTGCAACAAAGCTGGCGCGGCAGCTTGCTGGCCTTGTGCGCGACTTTGGCGCTACTCGGCCTGGCGTATGTGTATGCGTTGCCGCTGGCGGCGCGCACGCTGGCGTTTGCCGTGCCGCTCAGGATGGAGCGTGGTCTGGGGGATGGCATGCTGGAGTATCTGGACCAGCATGTTTTCACAAAATCAGCCTTGCCGGTAGCGCGGCAGCAAGCGTTAAGCAGCCGCTTTCACAGTCTGCTGTCTGCGCGTGCCGATAGTCCGGCTTATCAATTGCTGTTTCGCAAAAGTAAAATCGGCCCGAATGCATTTGCCTTGCCCTCTGGCGATATTGTCGTGACGGATGAAATCATTGCACTGATGAACGATGATGATGCGGTCATGGGGGTACTGGCGCATGAATTGGGCCATTTGCACGAGCGTCATTTAACCCGCCGCATCATACAAAGCTCGGCCATTGGCGCTGCCGCCATCCTGATTCTGGGCGATGTTTCGGCGCTCATCGCCAATATCCCGACCCTGATGCTAGACTTGAAATATTCGCGCGATGCAGAAACCGAAGCCGATGACTATGCCTTGCAGATGCTGGATAAAAATGGCATAGCGCGTGAGCATTTGGCCGCAGCGTTTGAAAAACTCGATAAGCTGGACCCGGGCCTCACGCCTTACCTGTCTAGCCATCCCAGCGGACGGGAGCGGGTACTGCGCTTGCGCGGGGCCGGCAGTATTGATGGAGTGAGCAAATGACATTAAGCACAGCACAGCTGGACGAGTTAAGCCAACGCACCTTGGCACACTATGAGCAGCGCGCCGAAGATTTTTTTGCCGGCACGCGTGAGCATGATGTGAGCCAGAATATCAACGCCTTATTGCGCTATATTGAAGCCGAGGCACCTTTCGCCATCCTCGATTTCGGTTGTGGCCCGGGGCGGGATCTGAAGGTTTTTCGCGAGCTGGGGCATATTGCCGTAGGGCTGGAAGGGGCGGCGAGTTTTGTTGAGATGGCGCGTACCTACAGCGGCTGCGAAGTCTGGCAGCAAGATTTTTTTAAGCTCGATTTGCCGCACGATTATTTTGATGGCGTGTATGCCAATGCCTCATTATTTCATGTGCCCAGCCAGGCGCTGCCGCATGTATTGAAGCAGCTACACGCAACGCTGAAACCGAACGGGGTATTTTTTAGCTCGAATCCACGCGGAAATAATGAGGAAGGCTGGAACCGGGATAGATACGGTGCGTATCACGATCTGACCAGCTGGCGTGGGTATCTGACAGCGGCCGGCTTCGATGAATTGACGCATTATTATCGCCCACCTGGCTTGCCAATGGATCAGCAGCCATGGCTGGCGAGTGTTTGGCGGAAACGGGCATAAAGACGACACTCATCCCGATCGATCGCCTTAGCAACGGCTGGCGAGGTTATTTGCATCATCACTTAAGCGGAGGTTTTCATGCGCAAGATTAGCCTGTTTCTTTTATCTGCGGTGCTCATCGATGCCGCTGGCGTGGTTAGTGCGGCGGACATGGGTGGCAACGACTGCAATCGCCCGAAGGCTGACGCAGGCGCGCAGTATTCGCTTACTTTGCAGCTTGGGCAAGCGCAAACCATTGCGCAAGAAGCACTGACAGTGCAGTTGGATGACGTGATGGATTCGCGTTGCCCGGTCGGTGCCAAATGCATCTGGGCGGGCATTGCGGCGGTGAAGCTGACGGTGAGCCATTCCGGCAGCGTAGCGCAATCCCTGATGCTTGATACGTCTACTCCGCAACAGCTGCAACCGTTGCAATCAACGGAGCAGCGGATTCTTCGCGTTAGTTTGCAGTCATTAGATCCTATCCCTAGCATACAAAGTGTGATTGCTAAAGAGGCTTATCGTGCCACGGTCCTGATCGAAGCGCAGTAACGCGCTATGACTATACGGCCTGCTCAATACCAGAGAATTATTCTCCGCTCACTTGCTTATACACCGGTCCCCATTGTGGATGGCCAATTTCTTTCTTGCTTAAACTGAATTTTGGGTCGGCCGCACGTGCGGCCAGGAAGGCGCGTTTGCAGTCGTCGATACGCGAGCTGGTACAGTAAATAAAGGCGAGGTATTTTTGCGCCAGTGCGGCATCTTTCTTCACCGTAAAACCCGCAGCTAAGGCGGCCGACAGAGACTTTTCTGCCTCAGGATATTGTGCCTCTTCATACGAACGGATACCGGAGAGCAGTGCTTTTTCAGCAGGACGCGCAGATAAGTCTGACAATCCGATTTGCGCCTCTGGTGTGGCGCAGCCGCTAAGCAAGATGCAGCATGAGCATGCGAGGAGCGCAGCGGTGCTGCGCGCGAACTTAAAATCGATGGCTAAGTTTGATTTCTTTTTCTGTATTGACTTCAATATTGACTGCATAGTTATCGTCCCCGTTCTTCATTTCAATTTTATGCTTACCTAGCGAAAGCTTGAGTTTGGTTAATGGCGGCGCGACACCTTTACTGTGCCCGTCGACAAATACTTCACCCCAGGGGGATACCGCAATCGATACCGTGCCGGTACTGGAGACCGTCGGTTCAGATTTGCGAATGACCGCTGCCGCTTTGGTATTACTCAGTTTGGTACTGTTGTCCACTTTGTTTTCCGCCGCAGTCGGCCTGGAAGGGCCACTTTCTTCGGGCATGCTGGTACTGATACTGGCAGCTTCCGTTTTTGTCGATTGTTGCGGCTCAGCTATCACGGCGCCGGGGATGCTGGCGCTGGCATCGCTGGCGGCAACTTGATTTGGGCTTATTTCTGCAGCTTGAGTGGACTCAGCAAGCGGCGATTTATTTAATGATTTGAGTGTCATCCAGAGCACCGGACTTACTACCAGTATCGCAGCTAAAACCAATCCTATGTGGCGTCTACCCAGTTGACTTGGTGGTGTGGCGCGGCGCTCTTTGCTGAACCCTGTCTTGTTCTGTTCTGGCTGTTGAATCTTCGCGATGATACGTTCGGTTCTTTCTTTTTCCACAAAACGGTTCAGATCGCGCGCCATATCCGAGGCGAGTTGATAACGATCGGCAGGTTTTTTGGATAAGGCTTTGGCTGCGATGCGCGCCAGACGCAAAGGCACATCGGATTTTATTTCTTGCGGCGGGATAACTGAATCATGCGCAATGGCACGTAATAATCCCGGGATGTCATTTGCTTTGAAAGGCAGTTGGCCGCACAGTAATTGGTAAAGTACGACACCCAAAGAGAAAATATCGCTGCGGGCATCGACCGCTGCACTTTTTGCCTGCTCCGGCGACATGTAATTGGGTGTGCCTAATAAGCGCCGGCCTAGTAAAGTATCGTAATCGAGCGTCGCATCGGCATCGGATAACTGGCGCGAGGCGCTGGCAATACCAAAGTCGAGTACCTTGGGCGCGCCCTTGTCGCTGATAAAAATATTTGCTGGCTTAATATCACGGTGGATCACACCATGTTCATGCGCATAGTCGAGTGCACTGGCGATACGGGAAATCAGATCGGCAATTTGCCGGTAACTGAATTGATGACCCTCGCTGAGCATCGTGCTCAACTCTTTGCCTTCCAGATACTCCATCACGATGAACAGCAAATCCCCCGATTTGTCGGCATCGTACACCGTGACAATATTCGGATGATTGAGCCGTCCCGCCGCGCGCGCTTCTTGAATGAAATGTTTTTCAAAAAGCTGACGCTTATCCGCTGGAAGCTGAGGATTCAAGACTTTAATCGCGACTTTACGACCGATCAGCGGATCGCGAAAGAGATACACAATGCCCACCGACCCCTGTCCAATTTCTTGCTCGTAGACAAACCTGCCTATGCGTCCTTTGGGGATAAGCGGAGGATTTACTAGATTCACTACAGATTTGATGGGCGTGTCGGTCTTCATGGCCGTTAGCATAACGCCGAAACCGCTGAACTTCCAGTTGGGAAGCCAATTCTTGGATCTAAATTACAGAAATAGTTTCAATTTGGAAAATTTAATACCAGAATCAATAAATACATGCTTTGCTTCCTGGCGATTTATTTCTGCGCTGATTAGATTTGCCGAGGATGGTAATATAGCCCATTGGATACAAACGAACGCAGCTGACGGACTCTTCCATCCGGCAAGTTGCTAAATATTCATTTTGTGCGCACGTGAATACCAGATTTGACTGGCAAATTTTATTGAACTTGATCAACTTCTTCGCTAGGGAGGAAATACTAAAAAATGAAATTTCTACCCGTGGCGTTGCTTATCATTACTTGCGCACTTTTTACCCGCAACGCAGTAGCCGAAATCTACAGCTGTAAAGATGTGACTGGCCACATCATTACGTCCGATCATCCGATTCCAGAATGCGCCGACCGTGCCATCAAAGTGCGTAAGAACAATGGCCAATATCAACGCGAAATACCGGCTCCACTCAGCTTGGAAGAGCGGCGTAAGCTTCAATTAGAGCAGGATAAACAAAAAAATGAGGCGCTGCTGGAAGAGAGCAGGCAAAAAGAAGAGCGTTATCTTTTAGCACATTACCGTAGTGAAAATGATATTGAATTGATGCGCAGCCGATCCTTGGACGCCCTGAAAGAAAGAATTCGGCTGGGAAAGGAGCAGATTGCAACAATCACTCAACTCCTGGCGCAACTGCAAGCTGAACAGCAGAACAGCGCAAAAAAGTCGAGTACCGAGTCTGCCACTCTGCAAGCGCGCGCCAGTGAATTGGAGCGTTCTATCAAAAAAAGTAAGATGATCAATGACTCTTATGAAGCAGAGCAAATTCGTATCAATGCGCAATTTGATGAAACCTTAAGACTCTACCGCGAGATCATCAACGGTAAGAAAAAATGATACGGCAAGGGTGCTGTTGTTATTTTTAGCGCCGTCATTTTCTCAAATTATTCCAGATCAACAAGCGGTTAGCAGGATTCACTATCGCAACAGACCTGGCTCGAATTTCTAGACCGGTAATCTGCAATAAACTGATCAAAATCACCCACTTGCACGCGTTCCATTTCGTCCTGCTCTGCTAGCGAAGTCTGCGCCAGTCGTTGAAAGTAAGCGAGTTCATCAGCGCTGGGCGGGCGAGCTCTGAATTGTTCGGCCAGGCGCTTGCTTTGGTCTAGCGCGTAGCTGGCAAACGAGCCGCCGCTGGCACGTATCGCGTCGAGTACGCGGGCTGAAGGGGTTTGCTCTGGATGTAACAATTTTTCAGTTTGCGTCTGCAAACTATGGGCGTGGTCGGCACCGCCGCGCTGGGCATCGAGCAGCGCGGCGACGGGAGCGATTTTAGCCAATAGTTCTAATCCCCAGGTTTGCAAGCGGATGGGATTTCCACCATGCTGCAGTGTCAGCCCCGGGCGTCGCCCTTGTTTGACGGTAAGGGCAAAATTCTCGGTATTTTCGTGGCCTTCGGCATCGTTGGTCAGCGGGCTGTCATCGAGCGCGCAAAACAATAAAAATGCGTCGAGAAAGCGTGAGGTTTCCAGACTGATGCCTAGCGGTTCAAACGGATCAACGTCCATACAGCGAACCTCAATGTATTGCACTCCGCGCATGCATAGTGCTTCAACCGGGCGCTCGCCAGTGCGGATCACGCGCTTGGGCCGGATGGTGGCGTAAAACTCGTTTTCGATTTGCAACACGCTGGTGTTGATCTGTACCCATTCGCCCTCGCGCTGCGTACCTATTTTTTCATAGGCCGGATAGGTTTTTCTTACCGCGCGCGACAGGCTGCTCATGTATTCCAGCAGCGTATTGTAGGGTGGCACCAGGCCATCTTGGGCATTGTTTTGGTAGCCCAGATCGCTCATGCGCAGACTAGTAGCGTAAGGCAGATACAGAGTGTCGTCCGACAAACTGTCGAGATTATGCGCACGGCCACGCAAAAACTCAGTGGACAAGGCGGGCGATGCGCCAAACAGATACATCAACAGCCAGCTGTAACGATGAAAATTGCGGATCAGTGCAATATAGCTTTCTGACTGATAATGTTTCGCAGTTTCAGGTGGTTGTTCCTGAGAGCATTCGGCCATCTGCAATACGTGCCACAAATCTTCCGACAATGAGTAATTGTAGTGGATGCCGGCGATGCATTGCATGCTTTTGCCATAGCGTAGCGCCAGCCCGCGCCGATACACATGCTTGATCATGCCGATATGCGAAGTGCCGTACCAGGCAATCGGGATATCTGCTTCGCTCGGCAAGCGACAGGGCATCGATTGGCTCCACAGCATCTGCTCGCCCAACACGGTATACGCAAAGCGATGGATGGCATCGAGTTTATCCAGCGCGATAGCGATATCTGGCTCCGCCGGGGTGATAAATTCGAGCAGTGATTCGGAATAATCGGTAGTGATCTGCGGATTGGTCAAGGCCGATCCCAGCGCGCGCGGATGCGGCGTGAGATTCAGCTTACCATCCGCATCCACCCGCAAAGTCTCGCGCTCTATCCCGCGCAAACCTTGACCAAGCAACGGTCGATAGGCGGCGCTGCCAAGTAGCGCGAGGCGACGGTGTAATAGTGTGCCGAGATCATTAACAGGTATGCTCAAGGGGGTATCCTCTGTAGTTCTGGTTGTGCTGCCAAAGCTGATGCAGCTAAATTCACGCAAGGATAGCCGAAAAACGAGAAGTGGATCGGGAATGGCTGCTGACGATTGATACAGGTAGAGAAAATTTCCCGGTCGCAGTTCGTCAACGCGCTGCCCTGATACGTTCTGTTCATGCGGCTGCAAAGCAGGTTGCCTTGGAACCCCGCATAAACAGTGCGTGCTGGCGAGGGCGGTTAACAATTCAAGAATACCGTGCTGACAAACTATACGGTTGGCTGCATCAGGTGCTACGCCGGCTCTTTTTTGCAGATATTTTTTGCGATTCAACCCTCATCCTGCAATTGATCTTTGCGTAAAATTTCATATACTGAAAGTGTAGGCTTTGCGCATTCTGTAGTTGCCCTAACGTTGGTCAACGATGCTTGTAGTCTTATCCCCTGATCTCTTAACGATCACCGCGATCTTTTCGCAAAGCCTCCTAGAGTGGTTGTTTGATCCAAGGAGGTCATCATGAAACGCAGACTTTATTATATGTTACCAGACGTCCCGAGTGCGAGGGCAATGCTGGATGAGTTATTGCTGGCGCGGGTAGAAGAGCGCTATATGCATTTTTATGCAAAAGAAGGGGCATTGCCAGCGGGTATGCCGGAGGCTAATTTTTTTCAAAAAACGGATCTGATTCATGGGGTAGGCGTTGGCATACTGATTGGTGCTGCTTCTGGTTTGATTGCAGGAAGTCTGTTGCTGATTTTTCCTCCGGAAGACATCGCGATGCGTGTCATTGCTTTACTTGCCTCTGCGTTGGGTGGTGCAGTTTTTGGCTCTTGGGTATCTGGTATGGCAGCGGCGGCAATACCTAATTCCAGACTCAAACCTTTTCGTGATGGTATAGAGCGCGGTCAGGTGTTGTTGATCGTGGATTTGCCGTTACGCCGGGTGGCCGAGATAGAAGATATGATTGCCAGACGGCATCCTGAAATCAGCTTTGGCGGTATGGAGCCGCACATACCTGTGTTCCCTTAATTGGATAGTGCCGGTTTGACGTCGAGTTGGTGTCGCCAGACTCTGCTAAAACGTGGAGTCTGGCGACTTATTCCAACCGGATTCTCCGGTCTAGAAAACCACAGGATAAAGTTGGCGTATCACCCATCAGGACGATTCCCTGTTTTTGCTTCAGAAACTTACTTAAGAGGAAGTAATGTATGTACATCGCGAAAATAGTCGCCTGTATTGATGTCGAAAAATCTTACACTTTCCTCAACATTTTTATACAAAAAGATTTTTTTGTATAAAAATCAATGACATGTAAATATGGCATGAAATTTGCTCATTCCTGTGTGATGTTTTATATGTTGATTAATTTATTGAGGGGAGAAATCATGTTTCTGAAATTAAAAAAAACAGCTACAGCAATGACTGTTTTCGGGGCAGCTTTGTTGTCGGCTGGCGCGGCTAACGCGGGTGCCATTATCACTAACGGTATCGTCACACTGGGTGTGAATGATTCCGGCGATTTGAATGTGCGCGGTGGCACTCCATCAATGACCGGCTCTACCTCTGTTGTGGGTTTGCGTTACAACGCGAACAATGCTGAGGCAACTGCTGATGGTTGTTTGTGTGAGGGCTGGGGTGTTGGTTTGCGCTCTTTGAATATCGCTGGCTACGCCAATGAAGCAGCTGGTTCCGGTGGCTTCAATTTGGTGAGTTTTACCTCGACAGCATCGACAGCCGTGTCGGTGGTACAGGTCGGCACCTCGATGATAGTGACGCATAGTTATCATCCTAGTGTTTCCGGCAATTTGTATGAAGTGGATGTCTCGGTCAAAAATATCTCTGGTACAGCTTTTGCTGCCGGTGATCTGGTATATCGTCGCGTAATGGATTGGGATATCGAACCAACATATTTCAATGAATATGTCACGATCAAAGGTGTACCAGGTGCTTTGGGTGTCGCTAATGGTAATAATGTACGTGGTACTAGCGATAATGGTTTTGCAAACTCGAATCCCTTGTCTGCTGCGGGTTCCATTAGTTGCCCAACGGATGTCGATTTTACTGATTGCGGCCCAAGTGATCACGGTGCCTTGTTTGATTTCGAATTTGAAGGTCTGGCAGATGGTGCCACACGCGAATTTGTGACTTACTATGGCGCTGCAGGTAATGAAACAGATGCAGTGAACGCCTTAGGCCTGGTTGGTGCTGGTTTGTATTCTCTAGGGCAAACTGCAAGTGATCCAACAACAGGTACGCCAAGTACGTTTGTGTTTGGCTTTGGCGGTGAAGGCGGAGTCTTGATTCCTCCTGTTACCGGTACCGTTCCAGAACCAGGCTCACTAGCTTTGGCTGGTTTAGGTATGTTGAGTCTGCTGGCGCTACGTCGTCGTAAATCGAATTAATTTCTCGATCTGGTAAGCCCCTCCTCGGTGTTATCGAGGAGGGGCTTTTTTATTGTTAATCGATTTTAAATTAAACATGATCGCAGCGGTAGCTTGCAAGCACGACTTTAGGCGAGTAAAAGCGAGAATAAAGTGCGCGATTGATCTAGAAACCGAATTACAATTATCTATCTGTAATGGCAAATAATTCATACTATGCGTGCTACTGTTAAAAATATAAGTTTTGTGTCCTTGCTCATTTTATCCATACCAGCATGGTCCGTGATCTTAACTTCTACCCCAAAAAAGCAGATTGCCAGTGCGAGTTCTAGTACGGCAACAAATACTTCATACGACCAGGGTTTGATCGCGATGGAGAAAAAACAATTTGATCTTGCTGATAAATTATTCAAAGACGCCGCCAAAAACGAGCCAACATCAGCGTTGCCTTGGTTGGGTTTGGCAGAAATAGCGCGTATCAATAAAAAAGAGGTGGAAGCGGAAAAACTAGTGCGTAAGGCGGTTGAAGTCGCTCCAGATAGCCCTGACAGTCAGCTTGCGATGGGGCGGCTTTTGTATGCAAAAAAAAATTACATAGATGCCGAGGCGCGCTTTCTGAAAGCCTCTACGCTGGCTCCGGGCACCATTGGGCCGCGGCTGGATTTAGCTGAGCTGTACATGACAGCCTTGAATAAGCCGGACAAGGCTGCAGAGTTGTTTCGTCAGGTAATTAGCCAGTCACCGGATCATGCTGGTGCGCATTTTGGTTTGGGTAACGCCAGTTTTGCATTAAAAAATTATCCGGATGCGCTACTTAATTTGACTAAAGCCAGCACCCTGGCTCCGGATAATCCTATACCAAAAATTGCCTTGAGTCAGGCCCAGGCTGCTAGTGGTGACTATAAAGCGGCGATCGTCTCATTGCAGGATGCTGCTAAGCTGGCACCGAAGATGGCTGACATCCCGTTAAGAATGGGTGTGCTATATCAGCAGACTAAGCATTGGGCAGAGGCATATACGTCCTATGAAAATGCGTTGCGGCTCAATGATAAACTAGCTTTGGCCTATAATAATCTTGCGTGGATGGCGGCTGATCGCAAGGAACGACTGGATGAAGCGTTGCGCTGGGCAAATAAAGCTGTCGAACTGGCGCCAAAAGCGCTGGCCTTCAAGGATACTCTCGCTTGGGTAAAGCGGGCACGTGGTGATACCAGTGGGGCACTGGAATTATTACTGGCAATTACCAAAAGCCCGAATGCATCGGCTGAAGCGTTTTATCATCTTGCTTTGGTCAGGGCAGATGGGGGACAAAAACCTGAGGCGCTTACTGCCTTCAAACGGGTTTTGCAGATTGATCCAAGTTATTCTCAGGCTGGCGACGTTAGAGCAAGAATAAAACAGCTGGAATAAGCCTTCGCTTTTTAATAGAAAATGCCAGAAAATTTAACCATCCAGCCGGGATATTGTGATGATGACAGTACCGATCATTATTGATTTTGAAGCCTCCGGTTTTGGTAAGGGCAGTTATCCGATCGAGGTGGGATTTTCAGGCCGGCATGGCGAGGGTTGGTGTGCCTTGATTCGTCCAGAGGACGACTGGTTGCACTGGGATATTGATGCCGCTAAAGTGCATCATATACCACGTGAAATTTTGGTTGAACGTGGCAAATCTTCATCTTACGTGGCAGAGCAGCTTAATTTATTTCTGGCGGGTCATACCGTTTATACCGATGGCTGGGGTCAGGATTATGTCTGGATGGCGCGTCTGTTTGATGCTGCCGGTGTCGTGTCGCACTTTAAGTTGGCAGATTTACGTGAAATCATTACCCCAGAACAGGAAATCCGCTGGCATACAACGAAAGACAAGGTATTGAAAGAACTGGGCATCTTGCGGCACCGTGCCAGTAGTGATGCAAGGGTGTTGCAACTGACTTGGTTGCGTACTTATGATGCCGGGCATGAGGCAATGTCCTGAGATTTCAGGCAGTGTCGTAGTATCCTGCCGGTCAATTGTGTGCGTTATTTTCTTTAACATACGCATCAGACGGAAATTTTTTATCCACCCTGATCAGCGATAAAAAATTTTATCCCTTTACACTTAAATATCGTGGCCAGCGAGCGCAAATTTGCGCACAGAGTTTTGCCGAAAAAACTCGGTTTGGCAAAATTCAAGCGAGAGACTAGGTTTCGTCAATCTAAAGTAAATCAATTTAAAAATTACATGCCCAGCTTGCGCCAGCAAGTTCTTGAATGCAGCTTGAGAGGGTTGCCTAACACGAGTGTTTTGGAAGAACATGTGGATCATATTGTGCTTGGCGACAATGGGGGCTTTGCCGGGCGCGATAATAATTATTAAACAGGTGCTGAAAATTCACCCTTAACGACATAGGTTCTGTGGGATCAAAGAGAAAATAAATGAATCAGGAGCAGAGAAAATTGGAGTGCGATGTACTAGTGGTCGGTGGTGGCATCAATGGCACGGGCATCGCGCGCGATGCTGCCGGGCGTGGGCTGTCAGTGCTGTTGTGCGAGAAGAATGATTTAGCTTCACATACTTCATCCGCCTCGTCCAAATTAATACACGGCGGCTTACGCTATCTTGAATATTACGAATTTAATCTGGTCAGAAAAGCCTTAATCGAACGTGAAGTATTAATGCGTTCTGCGCCGCATATTATTTCACCATTGCGCTTCGTCATGCCACATCTGAAAGGGCTGCGACCCGCATGGATGCTGCGTGCAGGCTTGTTTCTGTATGATCATCTGGCGCGTCGCGAGTTATTATCCGGATCGCAAAGTGTCGATTTGCGCCGGCATGTGGCCGGTGCGCCACTCAAGGCAACATTTACGCGTGGCTTTGTGTATTCTGACGGCTGGGTTGACGATGCGCGTCTGGTGGTGCTCAATGCGATGGATGCGGCAGAGAAAGGCGCGGCTGTCATGACCCGTACTGCTTGCGAATCGGTGCTGCAACAAGACGGAAAGTGGTTGGCCACTTTGCGTGATGCCGGGCAAAATCTGTTACAGGTACAAGCGCGCTGCCTGGTGAACGCGACCGGCTCCTGGGCAGCACAGTTTCAGCAAGCCAGCACGCCGCAAGCAAGTGGCAAGACCCTGCGCCTGATCAAGGGCAGCCACATCGTAGTCAAGCGCCTGTTTGATCATCCCTACGCGTATATCTTTCAACATCCCGATGGTCGCATCGTGTTCGCCATCCCTTACGAGCAAGACTTTACCCTGATCGGCACCACCGATATCGACTATCACGGCGATATTAATCAGGTCCCGATAACGCAAGATGAAATCGCCTATTTATGCGAACTTAGCAGCCTGTATTTTAAACAGACGATCTGCCCTGCCGATGTGGTCTGGTCGTATTCTGGCGTGCGCCCTTTGGTTGATGATGGGGAGCTTGACGCCAAAGCGATTACGCGTGATTACCGTTTAGAGTTAGAGCATGCTGGCGCACCGGTATTGACCGTATTTGGCGGTAAGATCACCACGTTTCGTAAGTTGGCGGAAGACGCCGTTGACATGATCACCCCGGTGTTGGCCAATCATGGTCGTCGCTGGACTGGTAATGCCTGTCTACCCGGCGGGGATATCTTTGGCCCCCTGCCAGAAAATCGCTCAGTATTAGAATTCGATGCGTTTGTGCGTAATGTACAACAGGAATTTTCCTGGTTGCCAGCGCTTCTGGTAAGGCGTTATGCGCATGCCTATGGCAGCAGAATTCGCCATTTACTGAAAGCATGTGATTCGCTGGCTGATATGGGTGAGGCGATTGCCGACGGCTTATATGCGCGAGAAGTGCGCTATCTGATTCAATATGAGTGGGCGCGCTGCGCTAACGATATTTTATGGCGGCGGTCAAAATTGGGTTTGCATTTGCCAGATGATACTGCGGTAAAACTGGATGCCTGGATCGCCACATCTAACATAGATACCGAATGCAAATAGCCTGAGCTATTTGCTGCCGCTCCCTGCTATCGCAGGCACATTCCGCGCTGATAAGCGCGCGGCTGGGAGCATCAGATAGGCAAAGAAGTTCAACTTAAAAATGGCAATTCAGGCTTCTTCTACGCAATCTATTTCTTTCACACCGCGTATTGCCGCTTCGCGCTGGCTTCTGCCCTGATGATTGCCTACCGTGTCTCCATGCGAATGCTTGATCCCGCCAAGGATCGTCCAGGGAGAATACGATGAACAAAACAGAATGCATCAATACGCTCCGGCAAGAGCTTAAAGGCTGGCCGGGCGAAGTGCTGGAAAATACCATGTGGGCCTGTGAAAGCAAGTTCGTTGATGGCATGGTGAATGGACGTGGTGATCTTGAAGTAGCCGCTAGTTTGCCTCAGCCACATTTGACACGGAAACTCTGTCAACCAAAATATAGAACGTAGGGGCTCAGACGATATTCATTGGCAATGAATAATGACCTCAGAGGTGCTCAAAATAGAAGTATTGTTGTCGTGGACGCACCACGGAAAACGGCATATTTAATGCTTTTTTAAAAAGTACACAAAATTAAATTGATATTATTTAAATATTTAAATATAAAATTCGGTACATTGTTTTGGTAGTGAAACTTTAATTTACGCAGGACAATTTTCTGTGATAATCATTCCAGATTTGTAAGAAAATTTTCATATTGATGTGGTCGGCATGTCGCATTTGATGCAACATGCCGACTTTCTTTCACCCTGACCGAAACCGAATCATGACTGCTATCCAAGGTAAGTGCCTGACAGTGTTGTTGTGTTTGTCTTATTTCACCAGTATGGCGATTGCTCAGGAAAATGCCATGCAATTTCAGAGCCGCGCCAATGCCAAGGTAGCTAAAGCTGCGGCGATTCAATCTCGCTGGGATGGACCGGTCGACGGACCAAAATTGCAGAGAAATAAAAAATTGGTGTATATCGCCTCGGATATGAGCGACGCAGGTATTTACGGTATTTTTAATGGCGTCAAAGAAGCCACGGCGGGAGCCGGTTGGGAAGTCTTATTCATTGATTGCCGTGGCAGATGCAATCAAGGCGCTGCAATTGTCAGTCAGGCGCTCGATATGAAGCCCAGCGGCATCATACTGGCAGGTGTAGATGCGGTCAGCCAGGTCAAGGGTTTGGCCGCCGCCGCCGCGGCTAAAGTGCCGGTCATCGGCTGGCATGCCAGCGTTAAATCCGGACCAATTGATGGTTTGTTTACGAATATCACGACCAATCCTAAAGAAGTCGCACAAATCGCCGCCTTGTATGGAGTGGTTGAATCCAATAGCAAAGCCGGGATCGTTGTATTTACAGATTCTTCCAGCCCTTATTCAACCGCGAAGTCGAACGCCATCGTCGAAGTCATTAAACAATGTGAAAGTTGTCGTTTATTGAGTGTCGAAGATGTGCCGGTGGCTGAAGCGTATCGGAAGATGCATCAAGTCGTCGAAACGCTGGTCAAGCGCCATGGAGCCAAGTGGACGCATGCGATTGGCATCAATGATGTCTATTTTGATGTAATGGAGAAGCCGGAAATAGCCGCAATCATCGCCAATAATAAGGTACAGGGCTTGTCGGCTGGTGACGGCTCCAATTCTGCCTACAAACGCATACGCACCAATTCACTGCAAATCGGCACGGTACCAGAACCGCTGTTTTTGCACGGCTGGCAGTTGGTTGATGAAATGAACCGGGCGTTCTCAGGTGTTCCTCCTAGTGGTTACGTTACCCCGGTACACTTGGTTACGAACCAAAATATTGCCTACGATGGCGGACCCAAAAACGTATTTGATCCCGCCAATGATTTTCGTGGGCAGTATCAAAAGTTCTGGATCAAATAGAGTTTACTCTGGATCAGCAGCTGAAAAAAAGTGCACCGAGTAAACGGTGCGCTTTTTTTATTGCCGACACAGGAAAAATACAGAATGAAACTTGGCGAAAACAAGCGCCCATCGCCGTAATCCTTATCTGTCTTTTCGTCCTTCTAGCGCTGCAATATACTGGAACCCAATCCCTGCAAAGGCCCTAGTGGGGTGCGCTCTTCTTCCTGTTGCAAGAAATGGGGCTTGCCGCTCCATAACTTGTAGGCGACTAAGTCATCTTGCATAATGATCAGCGCATTAAATTGCCAACCAGAAATGTTGGTCTGGCGCCGGAAATTTAAAAAATCCATCAAGAAATTTCCATGACGTTGCCGATTAATATGTTTTTGCTCAATCTCGTAGGCATGACAACTGGCAAGGGCGGCGAGACAGCGTTGTACCGGTGGCGCTAATAAAAGCATATCGATGTTTGATGTGACCGCCAATCTGCGTACCACATCAGCGTGATTGAGCAATAAGACATTCGGAGTGCTCTCTGGCCGTATCCCTAACATCTGCAAATCAGCCAGGGTGGTTTTTTCTGGCGTAATGCTTTCAAATGCCTGCTGCGCCTGTTCATAACTGCTCCAGGGTAGATCATTAGTTTGAGTGGCATGCGGCAACAGAGAGCCGCAACCGGACAATAACAGGCAAGCCAGAGAATAAGCGCTGATTAATACTTTGTGGTTAGACATACTGACCTCGCTACGTGAAGGGATATTTTTAATTTCATTTTAGGATAACATTGGCCAAATGCAATTTCCGTTGTTTTTAATTTGTGCCCTACTTTTTTTATCAGTCTATCCCGATGCCGTCACCGCAGTATTGCGCTTCGACATAAAAACGTCGTATATGCGTTTACAATGACGCGCAATTGATCAAGACGGAATAATCATGCAAAAACAGCTGGGCAAGATCGTAGTGATCGGGGGTGGCCCCGCCGGTCTGATGGCGGCGGAAACCATCGCGAACGCTGGCTGGCGGGTGGACCTGTATGATGCCATGCCTTCAGTCGGGCGTAAGTTTCTGCTGGCAGGTAAAGGCGGAATGAATCTGACCCATGCCGAAGACAAAAGCCTATTTTTAACGCGTTATGCTGCGCGCCAGAAACAGCTGGAACCCTTACTGAATAACTTTGATCCGCAGGCCTTGCGCGCCTGGGCCGCAGAGTTGGGCGTAGCAACCTTTGTCGGCAGTTCTGGCCGCGTGTTTCCCGTCGATATGAAAGCGGCCCCTCTGCTGCGTGCGTGGTTGCACCGGTTGCGTGCTACAGGGGTGCATTTTCATATGCGTCACCGCTGGCTCGGCTGGTCCGATGACAACTTGCGTTTTGCGACTCCCGATGGCGAGGCGCTGGTGCCGGCAGATGCGGTGTTGCTGGCCTTGGGCGGTGGCAGTTGGGCGCGTCTGGGCTCGGATGGTGCCTGGGTTCCCCTGCTGCAAGGTAAGGGGGTAGAGATTGCGCCCTTACAAGCGGCTAACTGTGGTTTTGATGTGGCATGGTCAGCCTATTTTCGTCAGCGGTTTGCCGGCCAGCCAGTGACTTCCGTGATCGCCCGTGTGGTGGATCATGCCGGGGCAGAAATAGTGCGTCAGGGCCAATTTGTGATCACCGAAGGGGGTGTCGAGGGTAGTCTGATTTATGCGTTGTCGGCCCATTGTCGCGACGGTATTCAACGTGATGGCAAGGCGACGCTCTATTTGGATTTGGCGCCCGGCAAGAGTGCAGAGCGTGTGCGCAATGAAGTCATGCATCCGCGCGGCTCGCGTTCAGTCTCTAGCCATTTAAAAAGCAAGCTTGGCCTGGATAGCCTTAAAACGGCTTTGTTGCATGAGTGTCTGCCGGCTGAATATTTCCAGCAGCCGGAACGACTGGCCGCGGCGATCAAGGCGTTGCCATTGACCTTCATTGCCGCCCGACCAATAGACGAAGCCATCAGTAGTGCTGGCGGCATACGCTTTGAGGCACTGAGCCCTCATTTGATGCTAAACGATTTGCCGGGGGTGTTTTGTGCGGGAGAAATGCTCGATTGGGAAGCCCCGACGGGCGGGTATTTGCTCACCGCTTGTTTTGCCACCGGCAGGCAAGCCGGCCAGGGAGTACTGGAATGGATGTCAAGTCAACACAAGGTCTGAATTCAGTGAAGTTAACAGAGGGAAACTAGTTATAATGTCATTGTTTTCTTTCACATCGAGATGGTATTTTTTTCATGAGTGAGTCCCGTTCTACCCCGCGTTCGAATGTGTCCTGGCGTTCGGCGATTTTGATTTCTTCTGGCAATATCGTCCCCGCAAAAGTGGTAAATTTTTCTGGCAGCGGTATCCAGCTCCAATGTGACCGTCTGTTAAAAGATGGACAGACCTACCAGATGATGATGGAAGTGCCAGATCAGCATGATGCGTCAGTGCGCACACAAGTTATTTGTAAGGTGACTTGCCTGTATGCTCTGCTCAGCGGTAGTGAGTACCGCGCAGGGATGAAATATTTCGAGGTGCCGCCACAGCATCAGGAATTATTAAAAAGCTGGGGTGGCAAGGTCGCGATGGCCGCATAACAGCATGGCATTTGGCCGGTGGCAAGCAGGGCTAGGCATGCTGTGTTATAAATTGAGACTCAGTTATTCTCTTTTCTTCCCATTTTTTTGTCATGATACCCGCAGATCAACTTCTTCCCGAAAGCGCGCGGCGTGTGGCGGCATTACTGCTAGCCATGGGCCATCCGACCTCTATTGTCATGTTGCGGGCAACCGGTAAGACTTCGGCAGAGGCGGCGGCAGGTTTGGGTTGCAGCGTCGCCGAAATCGCCAAATCTATCGTGTTCCGTCGCCTTTCTGACAATGCCGCCGTGATGGTCGTGGCCAGCGGGATCAACCGCGTCGATGAGCAAAAAGTTGCCGCTATTGTCGGTGCCTTAGGCAAGGCCGACGCCAAATTTGTCAAAGAAAAAATTGGTTACGCGATCGGTGGTGTTTGCCCGATTGGCCATCTGGAAAAAGCCGTGATGCTGGTCGATCAGGATCTCATGCAATACCCCGCCGTCTGGGCAGCTGCCGGTCATCCACATGCCGTGTTCCAGTTGACGCCGGCGCAACTGCAGACGATGACAGGCGCGCCAGTAGCCGACATTGCCCAGCTTATTGAAATGAAGGAACTTGCATGAGCATCTTGTACGACTACGAACCAGACAGCCCGCTTGCGAATCCAAGCGCCGAGGTGCCGTCGCCTTGCATCGGTATTTGCAAGATGGATGCAGACAATCAATGGTGTTCGGGCTGTTTTCGCTCGATCGACGAACTTACTGCCTGGAGCACCGCCAGCAATGATAGCAAGCGTGCGGTGTGGCGCCAGATCAAGCAGCGCATGTTTGTCACTACCTAAACCCCATTATTCAATTACTTAAAACGGAGCCGCACATGGCATTGGATCAGGCTATCACTTTACCTGCTGGCATACATGTCTTCGAGCGTGGCTGGCTGTCATCCAATAACATACTCCTGATCGATGACGACAGCGCCGCGCTGGTCGATAGCGGTTACCTGACCCATGCCGAGCAGACGCTCGCCCTGGTACAACACGGGCTTAACGGACGCTCACTCACGACCTTGATCAATACCCATTTGCACTCGGATCACTGTGGCGGCAATGCCTTATTGCAACGCACCTATGACTGCCGTACCCTGATCCCCGTTGCCGATGCACCCGCCGTTGCAGTCTGGGATGAGCAAGTACTCACCTACAAGGCAACCGGCCAGCAATGCGAACGGTTTCGCTATGATGGCTGCATCGCGCCGGGTGATCAGCTCAGGCTGGCGGGCTTGCAGTGGCAAGTCATGGCGGCACCGGGGCATGATCCACATTCCATGATCTTGTATTGCGCCAGCGAAGCGATACTGATTTCCGCCGATGCCTTGTGGGAGCATGGTTTTGGCGTGATTTTTCCTGAGTTGATCGGCGAATCCGGCTTTGCCGAACAAGCCGCCGTGCTGCAACTGATTGCGGAGCTGGAGGTGCGCCTGGTGATCCCCGGGCACGGTGCACCCTTCACCAATGTCGCTGCCGCGCTGGACCGGGCCAGAAGCCGGCTCGATTATCTTTCCGCCGATAGCAGCCGAAACGCGCGCAATGCGCTGAAGGTACTGATCGCATTTTTGCTGCTCGACTCACAGCAATTTTCGTTGCAAGAAGTGACCGAACATATCCGATCGAGCCGCCTGATGACAGCCGCGGCAGCGCAACTCGCGACCCCCATCGATCTCTTGATCAGGCAACTGGCGGGAGAGTTGGTCAGCGCCGGTGCCGCACGCATGGACGGTGAACGCTTGATCAGTACCCGTTAAGTTTGCCGCGCTGGCTGGGTTTTACACTAGCCAGCCAAGCAAGGGGGGGCTGAATACACTTCAAAAATTCCAGCCGTAGGCGGTTAAAGACAAGCCCAGCGCGCATAGCCCATGCGGGTTTTCAGCCTGCCTGCCCGCAAACCCGCATGGGCTATGCGTGCTGGCGGTACGCCATTTTAAGATTTGATCGCTCACAGATCATCAAGTCTGGCGCACAATCCGGCTGCATGTTCCCGCAATACCGCTACTGCCGTGTATCTGCATTTGTAATGATGATTCGAGTGGATTGCCTTACGCTGTTTGTCTAGCTATAGTCAAGAATAGAGCAGCACTGAAGTGAGAAACATCCTGCAAGGTTTTTATTTGAAGAAGGGCGGAACGTATGCAACACATCCTTTTGTATGGAGATTCCCTTTCCTGGGAAATTACTCCCACCACGCGCGAGTGTCTTGCGTTTGATCAGCGTTGGCCAGGGATACTGGAAATCGGGCTCAACCGTCAGGGGCATGATGGAATATATCTGGATGCCGATCAGCATCAAGTCCTGGGGCTGGCGATGATCCAGGTCGTTTCCGCACTATTGCCGGTCGCTTGATGATCACTCTTTTGCCTGAACAGCCATGGCATGCGTGGAACTGGATTGCCGCGTGGTACTTGCTCACCAGCCTGATGTGCTTTGTCAGCTATGCGCTGGATAAATCTGCCGCAATCGCCGGCCGTCGGCGAATTTCGGAACGAACGCTGATTGTTTGGGGGCTGCTAGGTGGCTGGCCCGGTGCCATTCTGGGGCAACGATTTTTGCGCCACAAATCGAAAAAGACGCGGTTTTTGATCGTTTTTTGGATCAGCGTGTTTCTTAACGTTGTTGTATTCCTGGGCTTTGTTTTCCGTGCTGCTATTCAGTAATCGCAGGAATGGCTTGAGCAAACTATCGACAAGTTTTTATGATAACCATCGTCTCAACGCCGTCTTATAAGAAGAGGCATCGGGATTGGTCCGGTGGGGCAACGGATAACCGTCGTCGCCCCACTGCTCAATGGAATTGCTACTGCACCTATTTCAATTGGTAAGGTGCATCGGCAAACGGATTCAGCGCCGGCAGATCTGGATAATTGGTTGGTCTGCCTTGCTGTTTTGCCATGAAGGCCTCCATCAGATTGCTGCTTTGCCAGATGCCCGATTGCAGCCAGCCCATTTGTTGCAGGGCGTCGTGGGTGGAGTGGTCGCGCGCATAGTGGATTGCCTGTTTGCTGCCCCAGATGGCTACCGGTGGTTTCTCGGCGATTTCTGCCGCCATCTGCAGTGCTGCCGCCAGCATCGCGGCCTGCGTTTCGAACACTTCATTGACCAGGCCAACCGCCAGCGCACGGGCGGCAGGCAGGCGGCGACCGGTGTACGCCATCTCGTGCACGATGCCTTCCGGAATCAGCTTAGGTAAGCGTTGCAGTGTGCCCAGATCGGCGGTCATGCCGATATTGATTTCCTGGATGCAGAAAAAGGCGTCCGTGGTCGCCAGGCGAATATCGCTGGCGCAGATCAGATCGACACCGCCGCCGATGCAGCCGCCATGGATAGCGGTAATCACCGGCATGCGCAACTGCTCGATCATGTTAAACGACTGGTGCATGTCTTGCAGTACCAGCGCAATATTGGCGCGACCGATGGCGCTACTATCGTCCAGCGTCATGCCACCGCCAGCAAATACATCGAGCGCCATACCTGCCGTGAAATGTTTGCCGGTTGACGAGATCACCAGGGCCCGTGCAGAGGCGTCGCGCTGCAGGCTTTGCAGGATGCTCACCAGTTCGCGGAAAAACACCGGCTGCATTGTGTTCATGCTGTCCGGGCGGTTAAATTGCAGGTGAGCGATCTTGTTGCTGATGCTGAAATCAAAACATTGGTAAGTCATGGAGGCTCCTGATGGCTGTCGGGGTTGGCTAAATCGTGGGTTGGCTAATTCTCGGGGTGGGCTAAGGAATACAGTACGGCGCGCACGGCAGCGCGATATAACTCGTCTGAGTGTTCTTTTTTCAGGTAATACCCTTTTAGTTCCAGGCTGATAACACCGTGCATGGCGGCCCACAGCAAGCGTGCCGCTGCGCTTGGGCTAGAACTTGGCAGGTTGCCTTCTTGCATGCAACGTTCAAATTCGGCGATCAGCGGGGTGAAGGATTCCCACGCCGCCAACCGCGATTCCAGCGGCGGTACGAAGCCGGCAATGGCATCGCCAAACATGACTGTGTAATAGCTGGGATTGCGCCGCGCGTAATCGTGGTAGTTGGTGGCATAGACCCAAATACGGTCGATGCCGGTGGCTTTTTGTGCTGGCGCTAACTTCGATTCATAGGCGATGAAACCTTGCTTAAGGCGGGCAAAACCCTCCAGATACAGCGCATTCGATAAGCCATCCTTGCCACCAAACAGCGAATACAATAAAGTCGTCGAGCAATTGACGGCCTCAGCGACCTTGCGTACCGTGAGTGCAGCGGCACCTTCTTCCAGCAACAGACGGGTGGCGGCATCGAGCATGCCCTGGCGCAGGCTGTCGCGCAGCTCTTCCTGGCCTTGCCTGAAATCGACGACTTTGGGTTTAGTCATAAAGACATACCAATAAATAAAGCATTTATAAATCTAATGAAAAACAACGTTTTTTCTGATAACATCATATCAGCCTCATCAAAAAACGCCAACATTCATTTTACAAGCCAGGATTATGACCATGACGAATTCCCATCTGCCTAAAGCATTGCAAAACCTCGCCTTGCCTGTTATCGGCTCGCCCTTGTTCATCGCCAGTGGCCCCAAACTGGTGGCAGCGCAATGCAAGGCGGGTATTGTTGGCTCTTTTCCTGCGCTCAATGCGCGTCCGGCCGAGTTGCTCGATACCTGGCTGACTGATCTGAAGGCCGAGTTGGCCGCGTATCAAATTGCCAATCCAAACGCCAAAGTGGGTCCGATTGCGGTGAATCAGATCGTCCATCAATCGAATGACAGACTGGCGCAAGATGTCGCCATGTGCGTTAAGCATCAGGTGCCCATCATCATTTCTTCGCTGCGCGCACCGCCGAAAGAAATGATGGATGCGATTCATAGTTACGGCGGTATCGTGCTGCATGATGTGATCTCTATCCGTCATGCACAAAAAGCGCTGGAAGCGGGTGTCGACGGGTTAATTTTGGTGGCCGCTGGTGCTGGCGGCCATGCCGGTGGCTTGTCACCTTTCGCCCTGGTCGGCGAAGTGCGCAAATTCTTCAAAGGCCCGATTGCCTTGTCTGGCTCGATTGCGACTGGCGATGCGATTCTGGCGGCGCAAGCTTTGGGTGCCGATTTTGCGTATATCGGTTCGCGCTGGCTGGCAACGAAAGAATCAAATGTGGATGATGCCTACCGTCAGGCGATTATCGAATCCACTGCCGCCGACATCGTGTATACCAATCTGTTCACCGGCGTGCACGGCAATTACTTGAAAAAATCCATCGTCGCCGCCGGGCTTGATCCAGATGCCTTGCCGGTCGCCGATAAGAGCGCGATGAACTTTGGTTCCGGCAGCGCCAAAGCATGGCGCGATATCTGGGGTGCAGGTCAGGGCGTCGGATTGATGCATGATGCGCCTTCGGTGGCAGAAGTGGTAGAGCGCTTGACGGCAGAATACGACGCCGCTAAAGCAAGAATTTTGGCATTGTAATTTTTGTCTACCAGACGCTACGTAGACAGCAAGATAACGGCATCCGAGTGGTGCCGTTTTTTTTTGCCTGAGACGGTAACGGTGCATAGCGCGGGTCGGTATGATCGACCTGGACGGTAGGCGGTGTAATAAAATTCTTGCCTGAATTCAAGTTTTAGGGGCTCGCTGCCGTAATCAGCTTATCTGCCCTTTTTTAAGACTCATCTTATGCGCCGTCTATCTGCCATGTTGCTGTTATTGTCGATCTATCTACCGGCAATGGCAAATGACGCTTCTGCTCCGTCTAAGCCGATCAAGCAAGCTTCTTCTAAGGACGAGGCATCGGCTGCGACTAAAGAAGAACCGAAATCGAGCTCGAAAGAAAGCAAATATAGTAAAGAGGGCAAAGCTGCGGAGGCAGCACGGGCGAAAGACGCGCTGGCGGCAGATGAACTCGCGGCCAAAATTGCCGAAAAGTTAGCCTTTATCCGTAAAGAAAAAGAAGACGCAGGGAAATACGCGCCCCGAGCCATGATCAGAAGTTACGCCGCGCCAACCCGACGAGAAGTTAAACCCAAAGTGATTAGCGATGCGCATGCTGCCATCAGTAGCACCGCAGGTGTAGGTGCGGCGGCACACGGCACCGCGCATTGGAGCTATGAAGGCGAGGGGGGTCCCTTGATGTGGGGCAAGCTCAATCCGGATTACGCTAAATGTGATATCGGCGAGCGTCAATCGCCGATTGATATCCGTGACGGCATACGTGTCGATCTGGACCCCTTGACGTTTGATTACAAACCCTCGCGTTTTAGTGTCATCGATAATGGTCACACCATACAAGTCAATCTGAGCGCCGGCAATTACATCAACGTCTCCGGACGCACTTATGAATTGGTTCAATTTCATTTTCACAAGCCCTCAGAAGAACGCGTCAACGGCAAGGGTTTTGAAATGGTGGCGCATATGGTACATAAGGATGGCGACGGTAAACTCGCCGTGGTCGCGGTCTTGATCGAGCGTGGTAAGGCGCAAGCTCTGGTGCAAAGTGTCTGGAACAATCTGCCATTAGAAAAAAACCAGGCGGTACAGGCACTGAGTACGATGGATCTGAGCCAGATCTTGCCGACCCGACGCGATTATTACACCTACATGGGTTCACTCACGACGCCACCATGCAGCGAAGGTGTGTTGTGGTTAGTGATGAAAGAAGCAATAGAGATTTCGCCGGAGCAATTGGCCATTTTTAGCCGCCTGTATCCGATGAATGCCAGGCCGATACAGAAGCCATCAGGGCGCTTGATTAAGGAATCGAATTAAGTTGCCGCAAGACTGATACGAGTAACTACCAAAGTTAACAAAACGGTAGGTTTCGCCCGCAATATCAGTACGCATATCCATGCACTTTTCAGGGTATAGACTGTCAGGTTGTGCGTGAACGCTACGCGGTAGCGTCAACAGTTTCCATATACGATTTTAATTGGTGAAACGTTGGATTGTCAGCGTCGATTCATCTCTCTATGTTGGGGCGGGACGTGCAATAATTGATTTTTTGGAGTCACTCCTTAGCTTCTCGGATTGAAAACTTGATCCTTCATGTCATCGTTCGGAAGTCTTCCTGGTTTTGTGATAAATCAGGAAATGCGTGGGTAGAATCGGTCAAATTCGTGAATTTTCCATGTTAAAATTAATCATTTTGATATCAAATTTTTTGCAAAATTGCCAATGATTAAATCTTCTATATTTGACTTTTTCAGTATAAAAAAACTTCTATATATTTTCGTTTTTTTTAGCGTAGCGGCATGTGGTGGTGGATCTAACGGTGGAGTTGCGGTTATTCCTAATCCCGCTCCGGATCAAAATCAAATTCAAATTGATACTAATCTTAGTACCGCCATTTCTACCACCTTAGGTCAGCAGTTGGACGATTTTTCTGCTTTTGATCAGTTGCATGGAACGGCTTCTTTACTCTCACTTCATCCGGATTGGTTTCGTATTCACGCCGGCGCAGATAGCGAGACTCTTCCCGAACCGTCTCCTCGCAACGGTCAATCGGTCTGGGATTTCACCGCATTGAATCGTCTTGTCGAAATCGCTTACCAGGCGCATGCTAAGCCCATTTTGAACGTGCGTCATGCACCCGTCTCATTATCAACTTGTGATACTTTCCATGAAAAAATTGGTGCTCTAAGCGATACCAGTTTCGGGGCGTTTGCTGATTACATGACGGCCCTGGTTGCGTATTACAACCTTGGCAGTTTTACTGATGCATCAGGCATTCACTTAAATCCATACGGTACCGCTCATCGCATTGATTACTGGGAGCTTTGGAATGAACCAGAATTAACGTACGAGTTTCCTTGTCTTAAGGCTCAAGCAAATCAAGCCGTGCTTAATGAGGCTGAGTTTGCCGCGATGTGGGCTATTACCACGCAGCGTATGCGTGCCGTCGATCCGACAATTAAATTCGTCGGACCTTCTGTTTCTGATCCTAGGAACCTTAGCTACATGAATGCTGTGCTCACCCTGCGCTTTCCTCCGGACGTAATATCACTGCACGGATATGCGGGTCCCAATACCGCCCAAGATATTGAGCTCCTGCACGGAGGCGGAGATGCTATTGGAATTGATGGTATTTCAGCGGCGATCAAGAAAGTGCTTGCCGCACTTGATGTCAGTGGACTGCCAAAGGTCGCCTTACTTTTAGATGAATACAATGTCAGCCCAGATGGCAATGATGATGCATTTAGTCGTGGCTGGAACAATTTTGGCGTCGCATTGGGTAGTTCAATGTTTATTAAAAATGCGTTGCTTTCGGGTTCTCATTCAATTGGATTCATCCCATTTCAATTTGTTGAAGCAGGTGGACAACGTTTATCTGTCATTAACCCGCGGACAGGTACGCCTTTGCTTCCATATTGGCGTGATCGCTTGATTCGACAAGCTGTCCAGGCGGGAGACCGTTCACTTAAGGTCGCCACAACCAGTCAGGTAGATGTATTGGCGATGCTTCATGAGGATGGCTCGAGTATCAGCATTTTGATTGCCAATTCGAATGTAACTAGCGCTGGAAAAGGAACTCAAGGCGAAAATCTATCGTTACAACTAAAAGTAAGCTCATTATCTGGAAAACAAGCAAAGTCTATATCCGTTACTGTAATTGATGCATCAACGAACCCAGTGATAGGGCCTTTGGCGGTAACGAAAGATCCAACTGTGAATCCTATGATCAATTTCCAGGGATATGGTTTGGCATTGGTCGAGTTAACATACTAGGTTTTGATTTCATATAACGGGTATGGATAAACTCAAATGCTAGAGATATACATGAAACGTACTATCATCAAATTTTCAGATGGTTGAATATATGCTGAAATCCTATGATTTTTAATGGGGAGCAACGGCAATTTAGCAAAGACAGTTTGGGTTTTACTTATTGTTTCATGTGCAGATAAAAAAACGGTAAGCGACTTAATCGCTTACCGTTTTTTTATCGCCAGGATCATACTGGCTTATTTATAGATACCGCAGGCAACCACTACGTCACCGAATTTTTCAAAGTAAGTCGATTTCTGTACGATTTGTTTATCTTTGCTAGCCGGATTTGGCCACTTATAATCTACCCAGCCGTGTCCTTTACTATTGGCGATAGCAAGAATCTCAATAAGAAATGCTTTGTCATCGACATCCCGTAACGTACGCAAATCCTTACCGATCAGCTTAGCGTTGGCACCATGCGCCAAGGCTTTGCCATTCATGTCGGTCACGTATATGTAGAGATCGCGATCAACGAATGTTCCTTTGGGATTGCTAAATTCGGCATTCGCTTTCTCTAAACCGTTCGCTTTAATGTAAGAGATTGCCTTTTTTACCAGCGCTTGCGCTTCTTCTGCCGTACCATGGTCTGCCGCGAAGGCTGAATTACTGAGAATGAAAGAAAAAATCGCGAACGAGAAAATCTTCAAAAATTTTTGCATAATTAGCTCCCTTTTGTAAGTCATAAAAAATGAAAAGTAAGTATGACATAGGCGCGAATTCGCACTATTCGCTATATTAGTTTTGTTGCGATACGGCCACAATTATTCATATTTACGTGCATCATCAATGACTTTTCCGTCATCGGCTAAGCTGCCCATTTCAACCAATTCATGTCTCGCCCACTCCGAATAGAATTTACCTATGTGCCTGATCACTGCCTGGGAATCGACCAAGGCTTTATGAAGAACGCCGGAGCACTGCAATAGTCATCAGTGCATCTGATCAAAGAATCGGATTAAGCACCACGCCAGTCTGATCCGCTAGCTCGATGAATTCAAAAGGCGACAGGCCAGCGCGTTGACATCCATTGCGCATATCCGGTACGGCTCGCAGGCTATTCGGCATTTTAAAGAGTGATTTCCCAGTGCGCCTAAGGGTCGCGCTGAACAAGTACCCGATTTAAGAACGGAGCAACGTACTCACCGGGTTGCGGACCGACAAAATGACTTAATCAGCGTAGCGCTAAGTGAAATTTCAATATTCATACACGCAATAAATTATCGAATTGTGAACTATTTTGCAAAACAATTTTATTGAAAATATATTATCATAATTACTCTATTGTCTTGACTCATGCTAGGGATTTCTTCCGTTGTTTTGGATAAAGTAATAACGCTGTTTTGCAGCGCTACTACACGATATTAAAAGAATGTAGATTTTTTTATAAGAAGCTTTTGTTTGAAAAATGTTTTTTTAAATTGATTAAGAGAATATTGATGCACAAGTTGAAATTAAGAATTTAATGTAAAAAAGGGAAGTTTCATGTTTTCTAAAAAATTTAACCGTCATGGCAAAGAGTGGAAGCAATTTATCGCTTGGCTTTTCGCAACATTAACCATGCCTTTTGTTGCCTACCCCTTCGTTAAGGAAGTAACCCCCGCACTCCAATTAGACATGCCAGCCATATTAATTTTTTGTTTTTCCTGGGGAATTATTAGTTTTTGCTTATATATTTTTATCAAGAAAAATGTACGTTAATTATTATTGTTTTAGTGGCCTTCCTTTCATATTCAGCTAGTCCTAAAAGCATGAGAAGGATCAGGTCTAGCTAAGTAGCAAAATCCTGGTTATTTTTCTCTACTGGTTTCGCTCACTTCGAATAGAATTTACCGACGTACCTGATCACTGCCTGGGAATCGACCAAGGCTTTATGAAGAACGCCGGAGCACTGCAATAGTCATCAGTGCATCTGATCAAAGAATCGGATTAAGCACCACGCCAGTCTGATCCGCTAGCTCGATGAATTCAAAGGCAGCAGGCCCGCCACGCATATCTGGTGCGGCTTGCAGACCAACGTGGCTGAAGAAGCGCATGGAATATGCGCGCTGGCAGGGGCACTGGATAAAATGAGCCGCTGATAGCGGTTGAGCGCTCTGGCCAGTTCATCATGCCAAAATAAAACCCGCTGAGATTGCAGTAATCTCAGCGGGTTTTATTTTGGGCTGGCGGGTTTTTCTGGCAGCTTATTTATAAATGCCACAACCTATGATGCTGCCGTCATCGAGTTTTTCGATATAGGTGGATTTTTGCTCAATATTTTTGGTGATCGGATGCGGCCATTTGTAGTCGACCCAGCCTTTGCCTTTTTTATCGGCAACCGATAAAAATTCTTTGATAAAGTACTTGTTATCAATATCTTTCATATCAGTCAGATTCTTGCCGATCAGTTTTGTATTTGCGCCATGAGCCAAGGTTTTTCCTGATGCATCAAATATGAATAAGTACAGATCCTTATCGACAAATTGACCTTTCGGGTCGCTAATGGCGGAATAGGTTTTCTCGGCGCCATTTGCCTTGAAATAAGTAATCCCTTTCTTGACCAAGGCTCGCGCCTCTTCGGCGCTGCCATGCTCATTTGCCGCCAGCACCTGGGCAATGGGTAAAAAAGCGCTGATGGCAAGTGCCAGACTTAAGAAATAACGTTTCATTGATAACTCTTTCAAGTGGGGAACAATCGATCACAGTCTGACTATTTTCAAACTAAAATCATTTAGGTATTTGTTTTTATGCGTCAAATAAAACGTATTTTTTATTCATATTTACGTGCATCGTCAATGACTTTTCCGTCATTGGCTAGGCTGCCCATTTCAACCAGTGCCACTTCGCCGCGCAGCTTGGTCACCTCGCGTATGCTGGCAACCAATGCCGCTTTCAGTGCGTCGTTGTGATTGTTTGTTTCGCAATGTAAGGTCATCACATCGTTGGCCATTTCGCCCGTGACGACCAGGCGCGCCTTGTTGATTTCTGGGTGACGCCGGATGACTTCCGCCACTTGTGACGGATGCACAAACATACCCTTGACCTTGGTGGTTTGATCGGCGCGCCCCATCCAGCCTTTGATGCGGGTGTTGGTGCGGCCGCAAGGCGAGATGCCAGGCAAGACCGCAGACATGTCGCCGGTAGCAAAGCGAATTAAGGGGTAATCGGGGTTGAAGGAGGTAATCACGACTTCGCCGACTTCACCTTCTGCCACCAGATCGCCAGTGCCAGGGCGGACGATTTCTAATATCAAGTCTTCATCTAACACCATGCCGGGATTGAGCTGGCCATCGGTTTCGGTTTCATACGCGATATTGCCGATATCTGCCGAGGCATACATTTGCAATACATGCGCTACGCCGTGCTCTTGCAGCCATTTGCGTAACGACGGTGGCAGTGCTTCGGCACCGACCACGGCGCGCTGTACGCTGGAAATATCTGCACCCAGTTCCAGCGCCTTTTCGATGATGATTTTTAAAAAGCTGGGCGTGCCGACATAGGCATCTGGCCGCAGCTCTACTATCGCCTGCACTTGCATTTCGGTTTGGCCGCTACCGGCCGGGATCACCACGCAACCGAGTTTGGCGGCGGCACTTTCGACCATGTAGGCGGCCGGCGTGAAGTGGTAAGAAAAGCAATTTTGTAGCAGGTCGCCGGCGCGCAAGCCGGCGGCGTGCAGGGGACGGGCAAAACGCCACCAATCCTGGCCGCGACCTTGCGGATCAAAAATCGGGCCGGGCGACATGAAGATACGTTGCAGCTGATTGGCTGGTGTCGTGTTTAAGCCACCGAAGGGTAAATTTTGTTTTTGTAAATGCTTCAGGTCAGACTTGCGCGTGATGGGCAATTGCGCCAGGGCGCTACGGCTTTTGATGTCGGTTGCTGTCACGCCTTGCAATATGGCAGACCAACCGCTCGCTGACTGTGCCTGCGCAATCAATTGTGGCAGGCGGATCATTAACGCTTGCTCACGGCTTTGCGGATTGCGGGTTTCAAGTGCATCTAGGTAGTCACTCATGCTCATGCTCATGTGATGTGGGGAGAAGAATAGCCAAAAAATGGGGTTATTGTGCAAGCTTTTGCTGGTTTAACTCAGGCCAGCCAACGTTTGCGGCGACGATAAAATTTCATTTCGCGGAAACTCTTGCGACCAGTGCCAGAGACGCCCAGATAGAATTCCTTGACGTCTTCATTCGATGCCAGATCTTTCGCATTACCTTCCATCACGACCCGGCCATTTTCTAAAATGTAGCCAAAATCGGCGTAGCGTAAAGCGGTGTTGGTATTTTGTTCGGCCAGTAAAAACGACACGTTTTCTTTCACGTTCAGGCTTTTGACGATTTCAAAAATCTCTTCTACCAATTGCGGTGCGATACCCATAGAAGGTTCGTCCAGCAAAATCATCGAGGGTTTTGCCATCAGGGCGCGACCTATCGCGCACATTTGCTGCTCACCCCCTGAGGTGTACCCGGCTAAAGAGCTGCGGCGCTGGCGCAAACGGGGAAAATAGTGATACACCATTTCCAGCGATTCTTTTAGTTCAGCGCGGGAAATCTTTCGCGTGTAGGCACCGGTCAACAGGTTTTCTTCTATGCTCAGATGGGCAAAACAATGGCGACCTTCCATCACTTGCGACAGGCCACGCTTGACCAGCTCATTGGGCGTCAGATGATCGACGCGCTGGCCTTTAAAGCTGATATCGCCTTTGGTAATATCCCCGCGTTCATTACGCAGCAAGGTAGAAATCGCCTTGAGTGTGGTGGACTTACCCGCACCGTTTGCGCCCAGTAAGGCGACGATTTTTCCTTCTGGTACTTGCAGCGAAATCCCCTTTAAAACCAGAATCACGTGATCGTAAATCACCTCGATATTGTTGACGCTCAGATAGGCGGGGATGGCTGCCGCACTACTGCTGCTGGGAAGTGTTTGGGTCGTCATGGTGTTCTCGTTAATTACCGTAGGTAGGGTGGGTGAGCACAACGCTCAACCCATCTTACAAATTACGTATTTTGCTGTCTAAAAATCTTTAAAAGAATCCACTCCCGATCAGGGCCGGTCGAATCGGCGCTGCCTCAGGAGTGGGAAATCCACCAAGGAACTATTTCAAACAAGCTGGCGTAATTTTTTTCTCTACCGCATATTTAGCCGATGACTCTTCCAGCAAGGAGCGGGTCAGTGCTTTGTCGCCAGTCATCCAGTTAGGTGTGATGGCTTTCCATTTGTCGCCTGTCCATTGCTGGACTTTGACGGCACCCGAGCCTTCATGGTCTTCGCAAGAGGTTTTTACTGGCGGGAACATGCCCAGCGCACCTAATGTTTTTTGACGCGTTTCATTGACGTCGAGATTTTCGAAACCCCAACGGATTTGTTCTCCATTCATGCGTTTGCCTTTGCCGTATTTTTCCTGTGCTTTCAGGATGGCTTCAGTCCACAACATCGCCGCCGTCACACCGCGCATGTGATACACCGAACCGACACGGCTCTTGTCGCTCAGATTGCCTTTGCCTGCACCATATACTTTGCTGCGGATTTCATCTAATACAGGGTAGTTGCCTGGCGTGTTAAAGGTCATCGTGGTGTAACCCTTGGCAGCGTCGCCAGCCGGGATCACATCCTCTTCTGAACCTGCCCACCAGACGCCCAGCATTTTCTCGCGCGGGAAGCCATTACGCTGTGCGGTCTTGATCGCCACCGCATTCATCACGCCCCAGCCCCACAAAATCACATAGTCTGGATTAGCCTGGCGGATTTGCAGCCATTGGGATTGCTGTTCATTACCAGGATGGGCAACGGGAATCTTGATCAGCTCAAAACCATATTGCTTGGCTTGCGCTTCCAGTACCGGCAGCGGTTCTTTGCCGAAGGCGGAATCGTGATACAGATGGACGATTTTTTTGCCTTTGAGCTTATCCATGCCGCCAGATTTATCGCCCAGGTATTTGGTCATTGCTGCTGCCTGGTTCCAATAGCTGGTGATCAGTGGGAAGATGTACGGAAAGACCTTGCCATTGGCTGCATCAGAACGGCCATAGCCGAGAGTCGTCATCGGGATTTTGTCTTCGGCTACGCGATCCAGAATGCCGTAAGCGATACCGGTAGACAGTGGTTCAACCAGCGAAGCGCCGCCATTATTTTTTTTCAGACGTTCATAGCATTCGACACCGCGCGATGCGTTGTATTCGGTTTCGCATTCTTCCCAAGAAATTTTGACACCGTTCAGGCCGCCTTTGGCATTGACCAGATTGAAGTAATCGATCGCGCCGCCGTAGAAGCCTGAGCCGCCAGCCGCATACGGGCCAACCCGATACGACAGCACGGGAATGAATTGCTCTTCAGCCTGCGCCGCCGATATGGCGCCTAGCAATGCCGAGCCAAGTAGTAAGGATTTAATCAATTTCATGGTGTCTCCTGGTGGTTGGAAGGGTACGACATGGTGCTTGATGATTCAGTGAAGTGAGCCACAGCACCTTTGTTATGGTGGAACTTACGCAAAACCGCCCCAGCGTCGTTGTACTCGCCTTGCCGTACTGAAGTACTGTCTTCGGCGATACGCCTAGCTGGAACAATTTTGCGTAAGTCCCAATGGTGAAACAAAAACATAAACTTCATGGAACAAAAAAATTAATGCGGGAACGGCCACAGGCGTAATTTTTCCTTGGCGATTTGCCACAGGCGTGCCAGGCCATGCGGCTCGACAATCAGGAAAAATATGATCAGTGCGCCGAATACCATCAGCTCCAGATTCGATGCGACATTGGTCGGCAGCGACAAGCCATGGGCCAGTAAATTGAGTGCAACCGGTAACAAAATGATGAAGGCAGAACCAAGGAAAGAGCCGAGTATCGAACCGACGCCGCCAATGATGATCATGAATAAAATGCGGAACGACAGGTCGAGGTTATAGGCTTCAGGCTCTACGGTACCGAGGTAAGCAAAGGCATACAAGGCACCGGCAATGCCGCAATAAAATGAAGATACGGCAAACGCCAGCAGCTTGGTGCGCATCAGACGAAATCCGATGACTTCCGCCGCCACGTCCATATCGCGTACCGCCATCCATGAACGGCCGACGTTGGAGCGCACCATATTTTTGGCCAGCAAGGCCATGACGCAAACGATGCTCAGGGTTAGAAGGTATTTTTTAATTGGGGTATTAAAACTCATGCCGAGTATCACCATTTCTTGTGCGGTAATCACGCCGGAAGAGCTGTAATTAGTAAACCATTGCACCTTGGTTAAACACCAGACTACAAAAAATTGCGTAGCCAGGGTGGCTGCAGCCAGATAAAAACCGCGAATCCTGAGCGATGGCAAGCCAAATGCAATGCCGACCATCGCTGCCGACAGGCCGCCGAGTGCGAAACCCAGCAACAAGGGAATGCCAGGAATGCGCAAGATAAAATTATATGAAGCAAAAGCCCCGACCGCCATAAACGCCGCCGAGCCTAGGGACAATTGTCCGGCATAACCGGTCAAGATGTTTAAGCCCAATGCCGCCAGCGAAAAAATCAGGAACGGAATCAGGATCGCCGAAAAGGTATACGGTGAAGCGATAAACGGCACCACCAAAAAAGCGAGCGCAAGAATCAGCGCGATTCCTATTCTATCTTGGCGGATAGGGAAGATCTGGTTGTCCGCAGCATAACTGGGCTTGAATTGACCTGCTTCACGATAGAACATGGGTTTCCTCTATTTTCTAATATCGACCGCGCAATGTTGATGCGGGTTTCCAGCCATTTTTGCTCTGCAAGGCGCATGGATACTGCGCCTTCGTCTTTTTATACCCCTCTCCACTAGCGGGACAGAGGCATGTCAAATCAAATCCGCCGTATCACTTTTTCACCAAACAAGCCTTCAGGGCGCACCAGCAAAAACAATAACGCCAGCACATACGGGAACCAGCCCTCGATACCACCGCCGACCAGCGGGCCGATATACACTTCCGCCAGCTTTTCCGAGGCACCGATGATCAGGCCGCCGACAATCGCGCCAGGGACCGAGGTAAAGCCGCCCAAGATCAAGACCGGCAAGGCTTTCAGTGCGACAAAGGTGAGGGCGAATTGCACGCCATTTCTGGCGCCCCACAATAAGCCCGCGACCAGTGCCACAAAACCCGCTACCGCCCAGACGATGCCCCAGATTTGTTGCAGCGGGATGCCGACTGCCAGCGCCGCCTGATGGTCATCGGCCACCGCCCGCAAGGCGCGGCCGATTTTGGTTTTGGAAAACAGCAGCGCCAGACCGGTGACCAGAACCGCGCAGATCATGGCGGCGATGACATCAAATTGCGAGACGATGATGTTGTATTTTTCCAGCAACCATTCGATCGGCACATCGTCGATAGGCAGGGTCAGTTTGTGCGGCTGCGAACCCCACAGCAACTGTGCCAGACCTTCGATAAAAAAGGTCAGTCCGATGGTGGCCATAAAAAGGGTAATTTCTGGCTGGTTCACTAACGGGCGCAAGACCACGCGTTCAATCGCCAGGCCCAGCGCGACCATCACCGCCATCGTCAGCGGAATCGCCAGCCACAGCGGCAAGCCGAATTCCTCAGTCAGGCCGACACAGGTGAGGGCGGCAAAAAACACCATGGCACCCTGGGCAAAATTGAACACGCCCGAGGCTTTGTAAATCAGCACGAAACCGAGTGCGACCAGTGCATACATGACACCGGACAGCAGGCCGCCGATAAGCACTTCAAAAAAGAAATTGATATTCATAATTATTTACTGACCTTTTTTAAACCTACTAGTGCGCTACACCAAGATAGGCATTAATCACTTCCTGATTTGCCAGCACTTCCGCTGGTGTGCCGTCGCCAATTTTTTTGCCGTAATCAAGTACCACCACGCGATCTGAAATATCCATCACCACGCCCATGTCATGTTCGATCAGGACGATGGTGGTGCCGAGCTGGTCATTCACGTCGAGGATAAAGCGGCTCATGTCCTGCTTTTCTTCCACGTTCATGCCGGCCATCGGTTCATCGAGCAGCAAAATCTCCGGTTCCGCCGCCAGCGCCCGTCCCAGTTCTACGCGCTTTTGCAAGCCATACGAGAGGCGTCCTACCGGCGTCTTGCGGATGTGCTGGATCTCCAGAAAATCGATAATTTCTTCGACTTTTTCACGGTGCGCGATTTCTTCTTTCTGTGCCGGTCCCCAGTACAGGGCTTGCATCAGAAAATTGCTTTTCATTTTCAGGTTACGCCCGGTCATGATGTTGTCGAGCACGCTCATGCCTTTAAACAGCGCGATGTTCTGGAAGGTGCGCGCAATCCCGCTTTTGGCGGCGGCGTAGGTGTCCATATCTTTACGGTGCACACCGCGATACGTGATCTCGCCGAGTTGCGGGTGATACACGCCATTGATGACGTTGAGCATAGAACTTTTGCCGGCACCATTGGGGCCAATGATGGCGCGGATTTCATGCTCCCTGACGTTGAAGGAAATATTGGTCAAGGCTTTGACGCCGCCAAACGACAGCGAAATGCCTTGCAAATCCAGAATCACGTCGCCGATTTTTCTATTGTGTGTCATTGTCATCTCTATGCCGCGTGCTGGACTGGGTTGAAAGTTTTGACATCGACGATGCGCAGATCTGCCGCTACCATGCCTTTGCGTCCATCTTCAAACTTAACCTGGGTTTCTATGTATTGCGACTGCCTGCCGCTGTACAGGGCATCGATCAGTACCTTGTATTTCTCGCCGACAAAGCGCCGTCTGACTTTGCGGGTGCGGGTCAGCTCATCATCGTCAGGATCGAGTTCTTTATGCAAGATCAGGAAACGGTGTATCTGCGTGCCTGACATCAGTTCTTCCGCAGCCAGATCGGCATTCACCTTTTGTATGCATTCGGCGATCAGATCGTAGGTTTCTTTTTTACCCGCCAGATCGGTGTAGCCGGAGTAAGCGATGCCGCGTCTTTCCGACCAGTTGCCGACCGCTTCCATATCGATATTGATGAAGGCGCAGACCATGTCTCTATCCTGGCCAAACGCCACCGCTTCTTTGATGAAGGGGAAAAATTTCAGCTTGTTTTCGATGTAATTGGGCGCAAACATGTCACCCTTGTTCATCTTGCCCACATCCGCCGCCCGGTCGATGATTTTCAGGTGCCCTTCATGATCGAAGATGCCGGCGTCACCGGTATGGAAATAGCCATCGGCATCCATGACTTCGGCGGTGGCATCGGGACGTTTATAGTATTCCTTCAGCATCGCGGTCGATTTGACCAGGACTTCACCGTTTTCGGCGAGTTTGACTTCAACCCCTGGTGCCGCCAGACCGACACTATCGAACTTGATATTGCCATCCGGTTGCAGGCAGACATAGGCGCAAGTTTCGGTGGCACCGTACAGCTGTTTGAGGTTAATCCCTATCGAACGGTAAAAGCGAAACAGGTCGGGGCCAATGGCAGCACCGGCAGTGTAGGCAATTCTGACCCGGCTTAAACCGAGCACGTTTTTCAGTGGACCATACACCAGAAAATCACCTATCGCATAACTGAGTTTATCCATCATCCCGACCGGCTTGCCGTCCAGAATGTCGGCACCGACGCGGCGTGCTACTTCCATGTAGTGATGAAACAACTGGCGTTTTACTTTGCTGGCGTCTTCCATGCGTATCATGACCGTGGTCAGCATGTTTTCAAACACCCTTGGTGGCGCAAAGTAATAGGTCGGGCCGACTTCACGCAAATCAGTCAGTACGGTTTCGCCCGATTCAGGACAGTTGACGGTAAAGCCGGTGACCAGTGCCTGTGCATACGAGAACAGATGATCACCGACCCATGCCATCGGCAGGTAAGACAAGATATCTTCGTGTTCAGTCAGGTGATCAAAGCTGACACCACCGACTGCGGCACTCATGAATGAGCGGTGGGTCTGGCATACGCCTTTAGGTTTACCGGTGGTGCCTGAGGTGTACAGCATGACGGCAGTGTCGTCAGGTTGCCCCAGATTAACTTGCTGCATAAAAAAATCGGGGTGCGCGGTATCAAACTGGCGCCCCAGTTCTTGTAATTGCTGGTAAGAGCTGAGTTCTGGCTGATGATAGTGGCGCATGCCTTTGTCGTCATCGTAGGCAATATGTGCCAGTGCCGGATAATTTTGTTTGATGTCGAGTAATTTATCGACTTGCTCCTGATCTTCGACGATAGCAAAGCTGATCTCGGCATTCTCCAGGGCAAAAATCATGTCGGCTGCGGGGGCATCTTGATATAGCGGCACGGCAATCCCGCCCAGACATTGTGCTGCTGCCATCGCCCAGTACAAGCGCGGCCGGTTGTCGCCGATGATGGCCAGATTCATCCCGCGTTGAAAACCTTGTGCTGCTAGCCCGCATGCCAGGGCACGCACTTCTTCGCTTACTTGTTTCCAGCCCCAGGTTTGCCAGATGCCCAGATGCTTTTCGCGAAAGGCCGGGTGCTGCGGACGCATTTGGGCGTGTTGCAGCAATAGCTTGGGGAAAGTCGTGTTCGCTGCATTTTCTTTTTTCATGGTCTCCACCAACATCTTTTTTATACTGCTAGTCTCCTCACCGACACTTACGGCAAGCTGACAGCTTGCCGCTACGATTGTGTTGATGAGAAAATATCCGGAGACGCGCCTGGTATTGAACCAGGGCCAGTGACTATGGCAGGCATTTGCCATCCTACGCAGGTTCACGTAGTGTCCATAGTCGCTTACAATGTCTCCGTACTGATTTCGATTTTATTTTCTTGTTGGGATGATAGTAGGCAATTCAGATTCCTTGTGTTGTCATCTGCCTGACAATCTCGCTGTAATTAGTTTTTATCGGTGGTGCACTGCACAATATGACTCAAGAAATAAGCGATCCAAAAGAACGATTTGTTAAAACCATGTGGGCAAGTTTGCTGGCTCCGGAGCACATGCAAAGAGTGATGGCAGAAGTGGTCGAGCGCTTCGTTCCGGCTGGTGGTTATGTGTGTCGCAAGGGCGACAGCGTCGATTATTGGATGGGCGTGATCGACGGTTTTCTCAAAATGAGCAGTATTTCTCCCGAGGGTAAAACCATCACTTTTAGTTGTATGTTGTCGGGTGGATGGTTTGGTGAAGGCTCCCTGCTCAAGACGGAAACCCGTAAATACGATGTCGTCGCATTGCGTGACACGCGTGTTGCGTATATGCCACGCAGCACTTTTAATTGGCTGCTCGATACCAGTATTCCCTTTAACCGTTTTTTGCTGCAACAACTCAACGCGCGTCTGGGGCTATTTATCTCTTTGGTTGAATATGACCGTATGCTTGACACGGACACACGCGTGGCACGTTGTCTGGCTGCCATGTTTAATCCTTACCTGAATCCCGGTAGCGGTATGCAGTTGCAAATTTCGCAGGAAGAGATCGGTTATATCTCCAGCGTGTCACGTCAACGCGCCAATCAATCTTTGCAATTATTAGAAAAGAAAAAATTGCTGTCAGTCGATTATGGCGGTATCACTATTCTCGATCTGGAAGGCTTGCGCAGTTTTCCTGACGATATTGAGCGATGAAGCGGCTCAATATTATCGGCGCGGGCAAGGTCGGGCAGGTGCTGGGACGGCAATTTGCCCGGCATCAGGTGTTTCAATTGGCACAGGTATTTAATCGCACCGAGTTGGCCGCGCAGCAGGCGGTGCAGTTTATCGGTGCCGGTGCGCCGGTCGCCAATTTTGCGGCGCTACATGCTGCCGATGTCACAATGTTAACGGTGCCGGACGACCAGATTGCCGCTACCTGCAAGGCATTGCTTACGCATGGCGCGCTGACGTCCGGGAGTATCGTATTTCATTGCAGCGGTGCCAAAGCATCGACTGAACTGGCGCAAGCGAGCTTGGCTGGCGTTAGCATTGCCAGTGTGCATCCGGTGCGCAGTTTTGCTGATCCTGCTCAGGTCGCCGCCGATTTTGCCGGCACCATTTGTAGCGTGGAAGGCGACGTGCCAGCGTTGGAACTGTTGATCCCGGCATTGCACTCTATTCAGGCTAAAGTGGTACAGATCAGTGCGGCCAACAAGCTGCTGTATCACGCAGGGTCAGTGTTCGCCAGTAATTATCTGGTGACGCTGATGGAGACTGCCTTGCAGGCGTATCAGGCCGCGGGCATACCGGCAGACATGGCAAAGGCGATGGCGGAGCCGCTGGCCAGACAAACGTTAGACAATATATTTCAGCTCGGTACTGTGGCGGCGCTGACCGGCCCTATCGCGCGTGGCGACATGGCGACGGTTGCGGCACAACAGCAGGTAGTGCTGGCCTGGAATGCGGCAGCGGGAAGCTTGTATCAAGCCTTCACGCCGCCAACCGTCGCTCTGGCTGCGCGTAAAATGCGCACTGAATAATCAGATAAGCGAGCTTATTCCGAGAAATAAACGCTATTGCGGCCATTCTCTTTGGCTTGATACAAGGCGACATCGGCACGGTCAAATACGCTGTCTTCGGTTTCATTGGTTTTGCATTCCGCTACACCCATGCTGACGGTGATCGCCAGCCGTTTCTTGGCCAGATCAGTGGTGCGGGAAAAATCATTATTCGCAATGGTATTACGCAAATTTTCTGCAATGGACGTCGCTTTTTCCAAGGTGCAATTTTTTAACAGAATCAAAAATTCTTCACCGCCCCAGCGACAAATAACATCGCTTTCGCGTAATGAGCGCTTGGCGATCATGGCGATTTCTTTCAGTACATGGTCGCCCACCAGATGGCCATGCTTGTCATTAACCTTCTTGAAAAAATCGATATCGATTAAGGCGATACACAGCGGTTGGCGCGAGCGTTCGCTGTCAAGCAAGGCGTTGGCAAAGACGAAGTCAAATGCATGGCGATTCATCAGTGAAGTCAGCTGATCGGTCGCTGCAGTTTTCTCTATGCGTTTTTGATAACGTCGTACCGAAAGCAATACCATCGTCAAAACCAGCAGGATAATACCGGCACTGATCGCTGCATCGATCGCCAACATATCGTGCAAAGGCTTGAGTTCATTGCCTAATTCTTGTTCTACCAGCAAGTGCCAGCCCAGTTCCGGAATGAAGCGTGAGTTGACCAGCACGCGGTCATTCTCGGTGTCGTAGGCAAGATGGAGTGAATCATTTTTTTTGTTGGCGAGTATCTGAGGCGCGATACCGCTGATGCCAGTGCCGTTCAGGATATTGTTACCCAGGCGTTTGACGGCACTCCCTGCCAAAACGATATTGCCTTTGCTATCGACAAAATAAATATTGCGGTGAAAGCGTGACTGATAGCTGTCTATCTGTCGTTTCATGGTATCAAGTGTCAGGCCGATACCTGTTACGCCAATAAATTTTCCACTGTAATCAAGGATCCGATAGTTGATGAAAATCGTCATGTTATCGCGATTGGCCATGTCCAGATCGACATTGGTTTCATACGGTGTTTTCAACTTGCGGACTCTGAAAAACCACTGGTCGCGTACCGCGCTCTCACTGATGGTTTTGAGTGCGCCATCGGCATGGTAGTACTGACGCGTTAAGTCGGATACCAGGAAGCTGGAAATGGCATTGTTCTTGGTTTTGATTTCTTTTAAATACTTAATGATGAGCGCGGTATCTTGTTCACCGTCTATGAGCCAGTCACGCACAAAAGTGTCTTGTGCCATCTGGGACGAGACAAATACCGGCCGCAATATGTCTTTCTGGATTTCGGAATAGATATTGTCGCCCGTGATGGGCAAGCTTTGTTCAGCGATACCTTGTTGCAGCGCATCCCGTGAAATCAGATATCCTACCAATAGAACGCCGATAAAACCAGCGATCAAAATCAGAGAAAGCCAAACTAACAGACCGTATTGTCTTAAAAATTTTCGCATGAGCCGAAGGGCATGTTTTTGCTGCTAAGTTGATGTCAGGCTTGATCGTCTGGCACAGGTGGAATTGAGTGCTGCTGAGGCAAGATCATACTATAAAAAGATTTGATTTCCTGCCAATTTGCTTGAGAGCAAGTTTACTCAATGTCTGGTGGATAAGAAAAATGCCGCAGTGAGCGGCATTTTTTTATGTTGTACAAGCACAATCAAGGGCGTGGCGTCAGTGACACATGTAACTTCAGACGTGAGCCCGGGTCGTAAGGCATGACGCTGGTGTAGGTGCGGTTATGGTACTCATAAGTCACGGCATACCCTGTCGTTCTGGTTTCCCAGTTATCGATATTACGGCATTGACGAACCGGGCGGCTTTCATAGACTGGTTGTGAATTGTTATTGTAATTATTGCTATTGTTGCCATTATTATCCACCCGGTCACCCACAATGGCACCGGTTACGGCACCTACCGCAGCGGCCGCGATACGGCCATTGCCACCGCCGACCTGACTGCCCAGCAAACCACCCGCGAGACCACCGATAATTGCACCGCCATTACTGCGTTCTTGCTCACGTTCACGCACAGGATAGCGCTGCGATGTTTCGTATTCGGTACGGCAGTCTTGGCGTGGGACATTGATTTGTTCAACTTGCGGCGTCACGTTAATAACACGTGCAAAATCATCAAAATCAGCGGCCTGCGCAAGTGGGAGGCTTGCACCTAGGTAGAGTAGTGTTATCGTAGCAGTAATTTTTGCTGTGGTTTTAAGATTAATCATCATGTTAAATCTCGTTTCTTTAGTCAGAGTTCTCATTTAACGCATGAACTGGTAAAAAGTTACCCGGAAAAATGTAACAGTATGTTTAAAATATTTCTTGATAGTTAATATTTCGAGACCATATCTGTATTTTAAAATAACAATTGGAGAAAATAATGCAACTGCCATGGACATCTTGGACCACACTCGCCACATTATTAATGTATTTTTGGATTATTTTTAATGTAGGCAAGGCGCGTGGAAAATACAAGGTGAGTGCGCCCTCGGTGGAGGGGCCGCCAGAATTCTTGCGCACTTTACGTGTGCAAATCAACACCGTCGAGCAACTGATTTTCTTTTTGCCGGCGCTGTGGTTATGTGCTTATTGGTTCAATGACAAGATCGCGGCCTTAGTCGGAGTGATCTGGATCGTTGCCAGGGTAATCTATTCCCTTAGTTATTATCGTGATCCCTCCAAACGTGCAGCAGGTTTTGCTATCGCCACTGTAGCGTCAGTAGTGCTGGTCGTTGGCGCTGCTTATGGATTATTGCGTTAATTTCCGCTGACCAGATACTTATGAATCCATCTATCAAAATTACCCCGCCGGTGCTGGCGTCCTATGTGCTCGCTTTGCTTGCTTTGTGGATAGTCCTCAAGTCCGGTCTGTTATTGGCATTGTTTTCAGGCTTGCTGGTGTATTCACTGGTGCATCTGCTGACTCCCACCATAGAGAAAAAATTTAATAACAAGCAATCGCGCATGATTGCGGTGATCCTGTTGTCGATGTTGATTGTTGTCAGTATTAGTGTCGGCATTTGGGCCGGGCTGGTTTTTTTTCGCAGCGATGCTGGCAGTGTGCAAAGCCTGCTGCAAAAATTGGCGGATATTATCGAGGCTTCCCGCAGTCAATTGCCAGCCATGGTGAGTGCGGCCTTGCCAGAAGGGGTTGATCCTTTAAAAGGAATGCTGTCAAACTGGCTGCGTGAGCATGCCGGAGAAGCCAAATTACTGAGCCAGGAGGCCGGCCATCTGATCGTCCATCTTTTGCTTGGCATGATCATCGGTAGTATGGTGGCCTTGCAGGATGTCAGCAGTCAGCAACATTACCGCGCGTTTGCCGCCGCCTTGCATCAGCGGGTGGCTAATCTGGGGCAAATGTTTCACAAAATAGTTTTTGCCCAGGTAAGAATTTCTCTGATTAATACTTGCTTTACGGCCATTTATCTGGCTCTGGTACTGCCTTTGGCCGGGGTGCATTTGCCGCTGACCAAGAGCATGATCGCGATTACTTTTCTGGCGGGGTTGATCCCGGTAGTGGGTAATATCCTCTCCAATACCGTGATCGTCATTGTCAGTTTGTCGCATTCCCCACATATCGCCTTAATGTCGCTCGCTTTCATGGTGGTGATTCATAAACTTGAATATTTCTTGAATGCACGCATCATTGGTGCCAAGGTCAATGCTAAATCCTGGGAATTGCTGACGGCGATTTTGGTCATGGAAACCTTATTCGGTTTGCCTGGCGTGGTTGCCGCACCGGTATTTTATGCCTATATCAAGAAAGAACTCAGCGATCAGTCGCTGGTGTAAGTCTGCCATAATCTGACATCCTCCATTATTTACCGACTTTATTATAGGAAAAACATGATACTCGAACTCGCAGACATTCGTATTCAGCCCGGCCAGCAAGCCGCATTTGATGCCGCCATTCAGCGCGGGCTAGACGAAGTGATTACTCAGGCAACTGGTTTTTGTGGTTACAAAGTGAATAAAGGCATAGAGTCGCCAGAACGTTATGTGCTGATGATTTTTTGGGAAACTTTAGAGAACCATACGGTGGATTTCCGCGAGTCTCCGGCCTTTTTGCAATGGCGCGCTATTGTCGGTCCATTTTTTGCAGCACCACCGGTCGTCGAGCATTTCACTTTGCTGGGAAAATCCATTTAGTAACGTGATGCTGCGTCTGACTCCAAAGGCTAAGTACCCTACCCTTAATGGCTTGATAATTACTCTTTCGTCCCAAGCTAAGAGCGCTATTATCGCTAACCGTGCAGCAACTATTCCCGTTAATAGCTTGCTGCGCAGGCTGGCTCTCATGCATGCATACAAACAAAGGTCATTATGGTTCCGCATCTCGTTACCGCTCTGAATGGGCCGCTACTCGATCTTGAAAAAAAGATACTGGAAGCTACTCCAGCGATAGAACGCTGGTTTCGCTTGGAATGGCAAGAACACACACCGCCGTTTTATTGCTCGGTTGATTTGCGCAATGCTGGTTTTAAACTGGCGCCAGTCGATACCAATCTGTTCCCGGGCGGGTTCAATAATCTGGCGCCGGAAATGTTGCCATTGGCAGTGCAGGCCGCGATGGCCGCGATAGAGAAATATTGTCCTGATGCTAAAAATCTCTTGCTGATCCCAGAGCGGCATACGCGCAATGCGTTTTACTTGCAAAATATCGCGCGCCAGATGCAAATTTTTCGTCAAACCGGTTTGCATGTCCGTCTCGGAACTTTAGATGAAGATATCAAGGAGCCGACACCGATAGATTTGCCGGATGGCACTCAACTCATGCTGGAGCCCCTGGTGCGCTCGGCCAATGGGCGTCGTCTTGGCCTGAAAAACTTTGATCCCTGCACGATTTTGCTGAACAACGATCTGTCGGCCGGTATCCCAAAGATCTTGGAAAACATCAACGAACAAACGCTGCTGCCGCCACTCCATGCTGGCTGGGCGGTACGCCGTAAGACGAACCATTTTGCCAGTTACGACGAAGTGGTCAAGAAATTTTCCAAGATGGTAGATATTGACCCCTGGTTGCTGAATCCATTTTTTGCCAAATGTAGCGGCATCAATTTCCATGAAGGTACCGGTGAAGATGCGCTGGCCGCCACCGTGGATACCGTGCTGGCCAAGATACGTAAAAAATATAAAGAGTACGGCATCAAGGATAAACCGTTTGTCATCGTGAAGGCCGACGCTGGTACCTATGGCATGGGCATCATGACGGTACACGATTCTAGCGAAGTGCGCGATCTTAACCGCAAACAACGTAACAAAATGTCGGTGATTAAAGATGGCTTGGAAGTGACTGATGTCATCGTCCAGGAAGGGGTGTATACCTTCGAACAAATTAATGAATCCGTGGCCGAGCCGGTGGTGTATATGATCGATCGCTATGTGATCGGTGGCTTTTACCGCGTGCATGAAGATCGGGGCGTGGATGAAAACCTGAATGCGCCTGGCATGCACTTTGTACCGCTGGCGTTTGCGCATCAGCATGCGGTACCGGATATGCGTGCCAAGCCCGGCACCGCTGCACCGAACCGGTTTTACCTGTATGGTGTAGTGGCGCGCCTGGCCTTACTGGCGGCGTCGCTCGAGCTGGAAAAAACCGATCCGAATCCGGAAATTTATTAAGGAAACACGGATCAAGCTACTGCTGCGCGCACCAATGTCGAATCTGCTTATGTTGCAAAAATACTTCAGCTTTTTGATCTGTACCTGGTGCGCTTTCGATGCTTGATCAGCGGTTCCTTAAGCAAACAAATTATCTCTCACCATCATGAAAATCGCCTTCCTGACTGATCCGCTGTCCCAGTTTAAGACTTATAAAGATACTACCTATGCCATGATGGTCGAGGCCGATAAGCGCGGTCACGGTATTTACGCTTTCGGCCCGGAGCACATGGCACTTGAATCCGGCGCAGTGGTGGCCCACATCAGCCGGATTATTCTGACCGGCGACAGTCAGGACTGGTATCGGGCAGAGGCAGCGGAATCGGTGCGCTTAAGTGATTTTGATGCCGTATTGCAACGCAAAGACCCGCCGTTTGACATGGAATACATCTATGCGACGTATTTGCTGGAGCTGGCCGAACAGCAGGGCGCGCGGGTCTTCAATAAGCCCGCCGCGATTCGCAATCACAATGAAAAACTCAGTATTGCCCAGTTCAGTCAATTCATTACGCCGACACTGGTCACGCGCGATGAATTGCGGATTCGCGATTTTCATCAGCAGCATCAAGACATCATCCTGAAACCCTTGGATGGCATGGGTGGCGCAGGGGTTTTCCGCATCCGTGAGGATGGCATGAACCTCGGCGCAGTGATCGAAATGCTGACCAATTATGGCGCACGTACCATCATGGTACAACGCTACATTCCTGAAATCTCCCAAGGTGATAAACGCATCTTGCTGATCGGCGGCAAGGTGGTGCCGTTTGCGCTGGCACGGATTCCGCAAAATGGCGAGGTGCGCGGCAATCTGGCGGCTGGCGGGGCTGGCGTCGCGCAAGAATTGTCGGCGCGTGATCTTGAGATTGCACAGACTTTGGCACCAATACTGTACCAGCGCGGTCTGTTGCTGGTAGGATTAGATGTCATCGGGCATTGTTTGACGGAAGTGAATGTCACTAGTCCAACTTGTTTTCAGGAAATTACCCAACAAAAAGGCTACGATGTTGCGGCGATGTTCATCGATGCACTAGAAGCGGCGATTTAATTTTAATAATATACTGGGGTAGAGTATATTATTTTGCGTGCATGTATAGTGCGTAAATGGCATTGTTTTTGCCTATACTCCCAAGGATTTTAAATATGGTAGGGATACTTTTGCTGACACACGCACCACTCGGCTCGGCTTTCTTGCAGGCAGCTGCGCATGTTTTTCGCAGCATGCCGGAGCGCTTCGAGGCCATTGATGTGATTGCGGATCAGAATATCGATGAGGTCAACCGTATGGCCCGTGAGGCAGTTCAGCGCCTCAATGATGGCTCTGGTGTGCTGGTCATGACTGACGTGATGGGTGGAACTCCATCCAATTGTTGTTGTCACTTGGGGGACCCGAGCGATGTTGCCGTGATCGCAGGAATCAGTTTGCCGATGTTGTTGCGCGCGATTACCTACCGTCAAGATACTTTAGATGTGGTCGTTGAAATGGCGCTAGCGGGTGCCCAGAGCGGTGCTACGCGGGTTGACAATCGGGTGCGCATCGCACAGAAGTAAATTCCCCTAATTTTGATAGAAAAGTGAACGCAGAATGATTCAGCAAGAAATTGAAATCGTGAATAAACTTGGCCTGCACGCACGCGCTTCGGCAAAATTGACGCAAATGGCAGGAAAATTCAAAAGTGAGGTTTGGTTAACTCGCAACAGCCGCCGTGTTAACGGCAAATCCATCATGGGTGTCATGATGCTGGCCGCAGGCAAGGGCAGTAAGGTGCTGCTGGAGACTAACGGTGCCGATGAGCAAGAATGCTTTGATGCCATCCTCGCTCTGGTCAATGATAAGTTTGGTGAAGGCGAGTAAGCGCTACCAGCAGTCGCACCCAAGTTGCAAGGAAAATTGCCGTAAGTCTCACAGATCATCCGTCAACGAGCATATAAAAGAGCAAAGCACAGCATGGCATCATTCACACTGCAAGGTATCCCCATCTCGCGTGGCATCACCATCGGCCGCGCCCATCTGCTGCGTCCCGCTGCATTGGATGTGCAGCATTATCTGATCGCGCAAGAGCAAGTGGAAGCCGAAGTGCAACGCCTGCAGGCAGCGATTGCCCAAGTACATAAAGAGTTGCAGACCATCTGGTCCGATTTGCCGGCAGATGCCCCAACCGAGATCGGCGCTTTTCTGGATGTACATGCCCTGATCCTGTCCGACCCGATGATTTGCGAAGAGCCGCTCGATATTATCCGCACCCGCCATTACAACGCCGAATGGGCGCTGGTCACGCAGATTGATGCGCTGTCGGCACAGTTTAATGAAATTGAAGATGATTACCTGCGCGAACGCAAAGCCGATATTCAGCAAGTCGCCGACCGGGTACTCAAAGTCTTGACTGGCACGGCCCATAGCTTGCCGCGCTCTACCGGCGTGGATGAGCGCAATGCCAACATGATCGTGGTGGCACGAGACATTTCACCGGCCGACATGATGCAGTTTCGCAATGTGGCGTTTACTGGTTTTGTGACCGACGAAGGCGGGCAAAATTCACATACCGCCATCGTTTCACGCAGCCTGGGTATACCGGCCGTGGTAGGCATGGGTAATGCGACGCGCCTGATCGAGCAGGATGACTGGCTCATTGTCGATAGCGATGCCGGCGTCGTGATTGTTGCGCCTTCAGCGCTGGTAATCGGCCAGTTCCGCGATCGTCAGGCCGTGCTGCTGAAAGTGCGCAAAAAACTGGCCAGACTGAAAAAAACACAGGCCGTGACGCTTGATGGTGTCGAGATCAGCTTATTGGCGAACATTGAATTGCCACAAGATGCGGTTGCCGCGCTGGCGGCAGGAGCGAATGGGGTCGGCTTATTCCGTTCCGAATTTCTATTCATGGGGCGTACCGGACAAGAGCATCAGCTACCGACCGAAGACGAACAATTCATTGCCTATCGCGATGCGGTATTGGCGATGAAAGGTCGGCCGGTCACGATCCGCACATTGGATGTCGGTGCTGACAAACCAATGGAGGCCGGCGAACACAATATCCTGAATCCGGCATTGGGTTTGCGGGCGATTCGTTATTGCCTGAAAGAACCGCAAATTTTCCTGCCGCAGTTGCGCGCGATTTTGCGTGCTTCCGCTTTCGGTACGGTGCATATGTTGATCCCGATGATCGCACACGCCTTCGAGATCGACCAGTCGCTGGCGATGATAGCGCAAGCCAAGGCAGAACTGGCGGCAGAAAACAAAAATTTTGACCAGAAAATCCTGGTGGGCGCGATGATCGAGGTGCCCGCCGCGGCGCTCAGCTTGCCATTGTTTGTCAAAAAGCTCGATTTTCTCTCGGTCGGCACCAACGATCTGATCCAGTACACACTGGCAATCGACCGTGCCGATCATGAAGTGGCCCATCTGTACAACGATACGCATCCGGCGATACTCCAATTGCTGCAAATGACGGTCAACGCGGCAGAGAAGGCGGGTATTCCGGTTGCCATTTGCGGTGGTATGGCGGGCGATGTGCGCCTCACCCGTTTGCTCATTGGCATGGGTTTTCGCGAATTATCGATGCCTCCCGCCTTACTGCCGGAAGTGAAGCAGGAAATTTTGAATACCCGTATCGACAGTTTGCAGCCCTACATCAAAAAAATCCTGCGTTCGTATGAGCCTGCAATGATACAAGAGACGCTGGCGCAATTGGCTGGCGCTGGTTCTGAATCTGGTGCTGGTTTGCACTAAAAAAACGCGGATTTAATCCAAATTTGTGTTTCCAATTTAGGATTAAATCTGCGTTTCCTTAGTCGATTCAGTATGGAGTAAGGCAAGCTGCTGAGTCACAGTGCTTCAGCTTAGGAACGGAAGGATTTACTCAAGCAAGGCACTGGCTTTTATCCCTTTAGTTTTACCGGCCCGGGAAGGGGGGTCGCATAAGCCACAGATATAGTGGAAATGCAGATCAAATTTATGCACGATAAATTTCCCGCTACATTTCTTGCAGTGCTGAGTCGCCAGCATATTGCATTCAAAAAACCGCACCAGCGTCCAGGCTCGGGTCAATGACAAAATCGCCTCGCCATTATCGAGTACCTCCACCTGCTCAAGATACAAACGGTAGGCTTTCATGATCGCTTCTATGCCAGAAATCTCCGCATGTTCCAGCAAATACTGATGGATATTAATGAACAGCGAAGCATGAATATTCGGCTGCCAGGTAATGAACCAGTCGGTGGAGAATGGCAACATCCCTTTCGGCGGTGAAATTCCCCTTAATTCCTTATACAGCTTGAGCAGGCGCTCCCGTGAAATAGAGGTTTCGGATATTAACAATTGCAAGCGTGCACCCAACTTAATCAACTCTATCGCAATTTGGATTTCCTGTGCTTCGGTCACTATACTTTTCTTACACATACTTCAATCTTTATTCAAAGTGTTTCCATTCTGATGCAAGCAAAATCTTTACTTGTCAGGTTAGCAGCGCGTAAGTTGCTAGCAGGCTGATAACTATACTCAGGGGTATTAAATGCAGGAAAATTTTCCCTCTGTGCGGACCCCGGACTTTTTCTTGCACGCTGGTTTTTGGTGCAACTTCCGGTTCGGCGTTCACTATGGCGGCGGGCGGCGGTAGCACGGTTTTTGCCGCCTGGGCAGGTTTCAATTTTTCGTGCGGATGGCGCAGTATGCTTGCAGACGGATAGCGCGTAGCCATGGGCAGGACAGGTTCGGCTGGCCGGGGATATTTTATGGGAGGACTACTCTTCGCCAAAGGTATAGTTCGCTGTGGCTTAGTGAGAATATTCCCAGTAGAAAACATACTATGCATTTCATTGACATTCGGAGCACGCTGATGGATATTTTCCCACTCCTTGGAAAGGTTGATGTAATTCTCCCCTAGCAAGTTATGATACAGACGTTCCCCCATCTGACGACCCTGTTCCACCGCCTGAATTAATCGCTTTTCATGAATTTCTTTGGAAATTCTGTCCAATGACTGTAAATATTGCGGGTCATCGCCTATCGATATCTCCGAAATCAAGTCAAAATATTCAGCCGTCCGGCTAATCTGCACGACAGGTGCGAAGATGATTTTGGGATCGAGTTTACGCAAACTCAGAATTGCCTGCACTTCGTATTGCAACTGCAAGTTCACCTGCGCTTCGTCATCCGGATTCCAGACAGCAGCATGCGTTGGGGTCGTTTGCGCAAATAAAATGGATTTCTTATATCCCTCATAAAATGAGGTCCAAGGTTCGAGATCGGCTTGCCCCAAATAAAACGCACGACTCCAATTGCCCCCCTCTTCCTTTTCGTCAAGCGGAATCAAGGCAGAGCGCAAATCGGGAATGCTCAGAATACGGCTTCGCCCGCGCTCAATCACACTGGCAGCATCTAAATATAATTGAGCGGGTGCCGGTTGACGTCTTACAATCGACTCATGCTGTTGACTTGATTGTCTGTCATTAAATGCCCTGCGATTCGAAACAGCCTGCATACTTAAGTGATTATTTCAGCTTTTTGCCCAGACAATAATATGTCGACGTGCGATGGATTGAACGCATTTTCGTTCTTATTCTTAATTGCATTGGCAAAAATCTTGCTGTCATCAAAACGAAAGCGTGTCAGCATGATATTGGACTCCGCTAGTTTCAATAACTGATTATTGTTCATGCCAACAATCATGTCGGCTACATCAGCATTGATACCCAGGCGAAAAATCGCTTCCGCCCTATCATGTCTGATTAATTGCGATGCAATCATTAGATAACTGAGATTAACTGAGCGAATTTCCGACAAATAGTCACTCAATAACATGTTCAACCTTTACGATAATAATTATTAAAATTCAGCGTTTTAACTGTGCTCGGAAAAATAGGGACAGTGAACTTTTTTAGTGCAGCTTCAAACATTTTCAACAATGCTGGGCCGCTGCAGTATCCGATTTTTCCGCATTTCCTTGGCTGATTTTTTATCGTACAAAAAACTCCCCAATCTTAATGCCGGGTGGCAAGAGTAGCTAGCCCAAATAAGCTTGTCAATCGTTTTAAACAATTTTATTGCGGATCATCAACCAAATTCGCGCGGTAACACACCGTTTTTCCTGAGGAAACGCGGATTTAATCCAAATTTGTGTTTCCAATAGTTTACCGCTCTTGGGGGAATGCGACGCTATCACTTCCATCAATCTTGAGCATGGCACGACTTGCTCCATCTTGCTAAAAATATCTCGCGCCGCGTTTGCTTCTTTTTCTTTGCGTATTTCGCTTTGGCAAAACTGATGTGGGAGGGAGTCGATGTCTTGATTTTTTACAATTCGTCGCGGGCAATGGCTATTTGACTTTTACGTTCGATGATCATTCAGCAGTTTTAGGATTAAATCTGCGTTTTCCTAAGCACAAGGTCGGTGATGACAGGCGCTGTGCGGCCTGATGTTTGACGCACGGCGCAGAGTTGGTTATCCTTCATGACTTAAGCGCCGATTTGAAATCAGCTTGCGGGCGCAGTTTCAGGAAACTGAAATAAATAAATACGGCTAAAGCGAGCTTGAATGCCGCAGTTCTCCCTTCATTCAACCCTTCTTTTAGCCTCTTTGAACACCTTGCACAAGAGATCATCGATCTCACGGGAAGAATGTATGTCATCCATAGGAATCGTGTCATCCATAGGCGTCGTCGCGCCACAGGCGTATCGCTTCACCGAACCGCTGCCTTTGCAAAGCGGGGCGAGCCTGGCCGATTACACGCTGATGGTAGAAACCTACGGCACGTTAAATGCCGATAAATCGAATGCCGTGCTGGTCTGCCATGCGCTCAATGCTTCGCATCATGTGGCCGGCTACTATGCTGATCAGCCGAAAAATATTGGCTGGTGGGACAATATGGTCGGTCCCGGTAAGGCCCTGGATACGAATCAGTTTTTCGTCATCGGCGTGAATAATCTCGGCTCTTGCTTTGGCTCTACCGGCCCGATGCATCATAACCCCGCAACGGGGAAACCCTATGGCGCGGATTTTCCGGTGGTGACGGTAGAAGACTGGGTCAGTGCGCAGGCACGGTTGGCCGATGTCATGGGAATACAGCAGTTTGCCGCCGTGATGGGCGGTTCGCTGGGCGGCATGCAGGCGCTGGCCTGGAGCATCATGTTTCCGGAGCGTTTACGCCATTGCTTGGTGATTGCCTCGACGCCTAAACTTTCGGCGCAAAACATCGCCTTTAATGATGTCGCTCGCCAGGCGATTCTGACCGATCCTGATTTTCACGGCGGGGATTTTTATGCCCACAAGGTGGTGCCGCGCAATGGTTTGCGAGTGGCACGCATGATAGGTCATATTACCTATCTGTCGAACGATGACATGGCAGAAAAATTTGGCCGCGATCTGAAAAACGGCGAATATCAATTCGGCTTTGGTGTCGATTTTGAGATCGAATCTTATCTGCGTTATCAAGGGGATAAATTTGCAGATTATTTTGATGCCAACACCTATTTACTGATCACCAAGGCACTTGATTATTTTGATCCGGCGCGTGCGTTTGGCGGTGATTTGACCAAAGCCTTGGCCAATACCAAAGCACAGTTCTTGCTGGCATCGTTTACCACGGATTGGCGTTTTTCGCCTGAACGCAGCCGCGAAATTGTCCAGGCGCTCGTCAATAATAAGCGCACCGTCAGCTACGCAGAAATTGATGCCCCGCATGGCCACGATGCCTTTTTGCTCGACGATGCGCGTTATCTGAATTTGATCGCCGCCTATTACACCCGTATCGCCAAGGAACTGGCATGAATTTTACCGAACTCAATACCCTGCGCCCTGACTTAGCTTTCATCGCGCACTGGATCAAACCGAATGCCCATGTCTTGGATGTCGGTTGCGGTGACGGTGTGATGCTCGATTACCTGCAAAGTGATAAACACTGCAGCGGCTACGGCGTCGAGATCGCTGACGATAAGGTGCTGGCATGCGCACAGCGCGGCGTCAACGTGATCCAGCAAGATATGGAAAACGGCCTGAGCATTTTTTCTGACAATGCCTTTGATACGGTGCTCTGCCTGTCGTCGTTGCAGATGATGAAGCATGTCGAGCCGCTGTTGCGTGACATCGCCCGCGTCGGTAAGGAAGCGATCGTATCCTTCCCTAATTTTGGTTACTGGCCACATCGCACCGCGCTATTGCGTGGCAAAATGCCGGTCTCGAAGGCTTTGCCTTATGAATGGTACGACACCCCCAACGTGCGCTGCGCCACCATCTATGATTTCGCCGATCTGGCTGATGATCTCGGTTTAACCGTCATGGAATGCATGGCATTGCATGAAGGTAAGCCAATCAAATTTTTACCGAATTTGCGTGGCAGTTTGGCTGTTTTTAGACTCAGAAAAAAGTAGTCACAATGACGTTTATTACATGACAACGACTAAGAATCCGCCTAGCTTGAATACCGAAAACCCCTCAGGCAGCTGGCACAGTTATCTGAATCGCCGCATGCTGACCCTGGTGTTTCTGGGCTTCAGTTCGGGCTTGCCGCTTTTCATCCTGATCAATCTGGTGCAAGCCTGGCTATCCAAGTCTGGATTAAATATCAAGGCAATTGGCTTGTTCACGCTGGTGATGTTTCCCTATCCCTGGAAGTTCCTCTGGTCGCCCCTGATGGATAGGTTTAGCTTCGGTAGCCTGGGGCGGCGACGTGGTTGGATGGCGCTGACACAGACCGGCTTGTTTTTTGCGATCGGCTCTATGGGCATGCTGGACCCATTGAATCAGCTTTCGCTGATCGTCGGATGCGCGATCATGGTTGCCTTCCTGTCTGCCAGTCAAGATATCGTGATCGATGCCTACAGCCGTGAAATTTTGACCGATAACGAGCAAGGGCTGGGGGCTGCAGTCAAAGTCAATGCCTACAAAATGGCCGGTCTGGTGCCTGGCGCTCTGTCGCTGATTTTGGCAGATCTGATTTCCTGGAACTGGGTATTCTGGATTACCGCCGCCTTCATGTTGCCGGGATTGATCTGCACACTGCTGGTCAAAGAGCCACAGGTGTATGGCGAGCCGCCAAAAACCATAGAAGACGCGGTGAAATTGCCATTTAGGGAATTTATTTCGCGCGATGGCTGGGTCAATGCCTTCTGGATACTCAGCTTTATTTTTCTGTATCGACTGGGTGACAGCATGGCCGCCACCCTGGCGACCAAGTTTTTTCTTGATCTGGGGTTTCAGTTAACGCAAATTGGCGCGATTGCCAAACTCACGCTGTTCTGGGGCAGTATCGCTGGCGGTGTCGTCGGTGGCGTCTGGATGATCAAACTGGGCATTAATCGTGCGCTGTGGATTTTTGGTCTGGCGCAGGCGCTCAGCATCCTCGGTTTTGCGCTACTGGCGCAGGCGGGGCCAAACTTGATTTTGCTGGGCGTAGTGTTGGCGTCCGAGGCATTTGGCGTCGGCTTGGGGACTTCCGCTTTCGTTGCATTTATTGCCAGAACCACCGATCCGCGTTATACAGCGACCCAATTTGCGCTATTTACCAGTCTGGCGGCGGTGCCGCGCACCTTTACCACTGCGCTGATCGGCTTCATTGTGGCGGAGACTGGCTGGTTCAATTTCTTTCTGATTTGCTTCGCTTTGGCGCTGCCTGGCATGTTGTTGCTGTTTAAAGTTGCGCCCTGGAATGAGAATAAATCGGCGTAATAAACCATTGCCACTTGATATAAGCGCAAACGCTAGCATTGTAGTCTCATCTAAAAATACCAGCGATTTGTGAAAAAATGATAATGAAACCCCTTTTTAGTTTGCTACTGATCAGCAGTCTTGTCGCCTTGAACGGTGTGGCGATGGCGCAAGATGGCGTCAAGGTCGGTGACATGTCACTGTTCCGTAAGCTGGCCCCGACTGGCGCGATGGAAGGGCAAGCAGCGCAGCAATACCTGCAAACCATGCAGCAAGCCCAGCAGAAGCATGCCCTTGCCCCGGACAATCATCCTCAGGTGATACGCTTGCGTGCGATTGCCGCTAAGTTGAAACCGTTTGCGTTACGCTGGAACGAGCGCGCGTCGCAATGGAATTGGGAGGTTAATCTACTCGGCTCGAAGCAAATTAATGCGTATTGCATGCCGGGCGGAAAAATCGCGTTTTATAGCGGCATCCTGACCACTCTCAAGCTCACCGATGACGAAGTTGCCATCGTGATGGGACACGAAATCGCCCACGCCCTGCGCGAGCATGGTGCCGCTCGGGCAGGTAAGTCCATGGTCGCCAATTTTGGCGTCAGGCTGGCCGAAGTGGTGGCCGGTGTCAAGGGCTACGACCCACATCTGGCCGGCTCGGTGGCCGGTGGCGTGGCGAATTTGGGCATGCTGAAATTCTCCCGTGATGATGAAACCGAAGCCGATGTCATCGGTCTCGATATCGCCGCCCGCGCCGGTTACGATCCGCGTGCCGGGGTCGCTCTCTGGCAAAAAATGGGCATGGCAAGCAAGGGCGCCCCGCCGCAATGGCTTTCCACGCATCCCGCAGGCAAAAATAGAATTGCCGAAATTCAACGCCACTTGCCAGAAGTCATGCCTTTGTACGCGCATGCCAAGGGCGCAGACCTGAATGCGATGTCGCCTTATCTCTCGAATGTCAAAGGCATCGCGCCGGTCGACTACCCGTGAATTGATGCGCAGGGAATAGCGGTAGGCCGCTGACATCTCTGCGATCGCTACGGTTAACAGTTGGCCGTCTTGTCGCCAACATACTATGACACGTCTGATTTTCTGCCATCTGCAGCGAGTCATGCTGATTTTTGCTTGTCATCAAGTCTTCATAATTCGATGTCAGACTGCGTCAATTCATGTTTTTCTGTGCCAGGCTATTTTTATACAGCGTTATATCTTGATACGGATACAAGCTGTTGGCGGAAATAAAGTTTGATAAATACCAAAAAATAGGCGTCTTCATCATGGCGTCTATTTTTTGATTGGAAATAGCAATCGTTTGCGCAAACAGAAAATATTTTTTTGCCGCAATAAGCAATCGTTTGCGTCATCAGAAAAATGGTTTCTAAAAAGGCCTGGATATAAGCGTTAACATCAAATTTGTCGCGAAGTTGCAACAATATTGGTCAATTTGTTTAAATCGTTTATTGCTGAGAAATGAAAAGTAGGGATGTCATCAAGCCGATATCTTTGCTTGAGATGATAGTTGGATAGTGGGTGGGTAAAAAATTGCAGTCTTGTTATTTTAAATTTAATTCTAAAAACCATTTGATTCGGGAGCAGTAAATGAAGCAATCGAGAACGTCATCCACCGCATTTCCATCACGCCTGTCGATGCTTGCGGTCGCCTGTCAGCTGGCTTGCATGAGCATGTCGGCTGCCTATGCGCAATCAACTGAATCGACCGAGCCTATCGGCGCTTCTCAGGTGACGATCACCGGTAAAAAAGTCGGCATGGGCTTGATGGTGCAAGAAAATGCGCCGAAGGCACGCAGCACCGTGACTGCAGAAGAATTGGCCAAGCAACGCCCGACCGGCAACGCCTATGACGCTCTGGCCCTCATGCCTGCGGTGAATAGCTATAGCTATGATGGCACTGGCCTGTTTGGTGGCGGCCTGACCTTGCGCGGTTTTAACAGCGACCAGATCGGTGCCACGATTAATGGCGTGCCGGTCAATGATTCCGGTAGTTTTTCCGTGTATCCGCAAGAGTTTGTCGATCAGGAAAATACCTGTACTGAATTCGTCACCCAAGGCTCTACCGATGTCGATTCGCCGCAAATCGGTGCCACCGGCGGTAACTTCGGTATCACCACCTGTGACCCATCCAAGGAAAAGAACTTCCGTTTCATGCAAACCGTCGGTGGACTGAAGATGTCCAAAACCTATATGCGTTATGACACCGGCCTGTGGGCAGATGGCCGTTCGCGTTTCTTTATCTCCGGCTCACATGCGCAGGCAGATAAATTCAAGGGTTTGGGCGAAGCGAAGCGCGATCATGTAGATATCGGCTTTCGCACTGATTTTGATCGCTTTAATTCGATCAACGGCACCATTTTGTATAACCGCGCGATTAACCAAAACATCAGTACCTTCAATCTGGCAGATCTGGCCAAAAATGGTTACTACTATGATTACGCGACCAAGTTTGCTGGTCACACCACGCCAACTAAGGGCAAGGCGGATAGCGATCCTAACCCCGCTTTTGCCGATGCCTATTATCAGTTGACAAAAAATCCGTTTGAAAACGTCATCGCTTCCGTGACTGGCAAGTTTCGCCTGAACGAAAACACCGATATCAAAATCTTACCGTACTATTGGTATGGTTATGGCACCGGCAGCAACCAGCAAAAATTGGTGGCGGAAAATGCCTTCCTTAATCCTGTTACCGGTAAAAATACGGCCGCGGTGGATTTGAACGGCGATGGCGATACGCTCGATAAAGTGATCGTCGCCAACAGCAGCGTGACCCGTACTAATCGCCCCGGTATCACCGCATCGGTCACGCACACGATCGGCAATCATCAGATACTCGCCGGCTTCTGGGCTGAACGCGCCGTGCATGAGCAATTTGGCCCTATGGTCGCGGTCGATGCCGCCGGCAATGCGGCAGACATCTGGCTCAAAGATGGCCGTATCAATCGCCCCGATGGCACGCCTTACCAGTCGCGTAACTGGAAAACGGTCAGCACCGCGTACCAGTTTTTTGCGCAAGATACGATTAGTTTCATGGATGATAAGCTGAGCATCAATCTGGGTTTGCGTGCGCCGACCATGAAGCGCGACTTTACCAATATCGCCAGCGAAGAAGCGGGTGTTGGCTACAATATCCAGAGAAGTTATTCTGAACTGTTGCCGCAATTGGGTGCGCGCTACCAGATTGATACGAATAATCAAGTCTTCGCCAGCTTGGCCAAGAACATGAAGGCGCCGCCCAATTTTGCCTATTCCAAATTGACGGTAGTGAATGGCGCGCCGCTATTCCCCGTCGAAGTAAAGGCGGAGACTTCATATAATCTTGACTTGGGCTATCGCCACCAGAGCGATCTGCTGACGGCCCAGGCAACAGTGTATTCGGTCGATTTTAAGGATAGGCAAGCGACTGCGTATGACCCGGTTTCTGCCACCAGCAGCTTGACCAATCTGGGTAAAGTGAAGACGCAGGGTTTTGAGATCGAGCTGGGCAATACGCCGGTCAACGGCTGGTCGTTCTACGGTTCTGCAGGATATGCCAAGAGCGAAATAAAAGAAAATACACCGGTCAGCGTGACGGTGAAAGTGGCGGGTAAAGATCAAACTGTCATCGTGATGTTACCGACTGCAGGTAAACAAATGGCACTGACACCCGAGTGGAAACTTGGCCTCAGCGCCGGCTATGAAACCGCGGTCTGGTACGCGCGCATCAATGCCAAATACACCGCCACCCAACAGGCAACTTTGGTCAATGATGAAGAAGTCCCGGCCTATACCTTGGCCGGCCTGGATGCCGGTTATCAATTCGCCAATTTTGGCTGGGCCAAAAAACCGACCTTGCGTTTAAGTGTCAGTAACCTGTTTGACAAGCAATACCGTAATCCGTCGTCGCAGAATGCGACGAATGGTCAGGCGGTGGGTCTTTATGCTGCACGTAATGTGTTTTACTACATGGGCGCACCGCGCCTGACCTCGGTCACCTTGTCCGCCGATTTTTAATCGGATAAAGAGCCGGCTGCCATGCACGTTTCATCATGGCAGCGCAAAAAAAGTGTTCGGTCTACAACAGCGCCCGCCGATGTTGTAGACTTTTTTATTTCACGCCAGCGAAAGCGATTGTATGGTCAAGCTTAAACTTCTTTCCAGCGCCTTGGTGTTGTCACTGCTGAGTGCCTGTGCGACCCACCAGGTAGCCGACAAACCGGCCACTACCGATATCACCATTTTCAGCCTCAACGATTTTCACGGCAACCTGCAAGCAGACAAGCCGGTGCCGTATATGCTACCGGGCTTACCGGCGGCACCAGCGGCGACGCCGGATCAGCATGGCCACGTCCATCCGGGCCAGGCACTGTCGACGCCGGCTGGCGGTTACGCGTATTTAGCCAGCATGCTTAAGCAGCGCAGGGCGGCGGTATCGGCCAGTATCCTGGTGGGGGCCGGCGACTTGATCGGCGCTTCGCCGGTCGGTTCTGCCATGCTCAGGGATGAGCCGGTGATCGAGGCGTTTAACCAGCTCGGCCTGTCGGTGACCTCGCTTGGTAATCATGAGTTCGATGCCGGTGCGGCGACTTTTCTGGGCAAGATAAAAGGCGAGTGTCCGGCCAGCGGATGCCTGTTTCCCGGCTTTCACGGTGCCAACTACGATTACATCGCCGCCAATGTCGTCAATCAATCTGACGCACAGACCTGGTTAAAGCCGTATGTGATACGCCAGGTCGGCGAGGTGAAAGTGGCGTTTATCGGCGCAGTGACGGTGGATACGCCGAATCTGGTGGCCGGCGACGGCGTGAAGCCCTTGCGCTTTGAAGATGAGGCGACGGCGATTAACCGCTACGTGCCCGAGATACAGCGCCAAGGGGTGGCGGCCATCGTGCTGCTGATACACGAAGGGGCAAGTTACGCCGGCGCGGCGAACGATCCGAGTTATGCCTGCGCTGGCTTGCAGGGGCCGATTGTCGCTATCAGCAACAAGCTCGACCAGGCGATCAGCCTGGTGGTGTCCGGCCATACCCATCAAGGCTATACCTGCAAGATCGATGGCCGTATGGTAGTGCAGGCGCGCAGCTATGGCGCGTATCTGACCGAGACCACCCTGACCATCGAGCGCAGCAGCAACCGGGTCATCAAGGCGGTGGCGACGAATCATTTGATCGATCAGGGCAAGCTTAGCGCTGATCCGCAGGCGCAGCAATTGGTCGCGCAGGTCGCCACGCTGACGGCGGCGGTGCGCAGCCGTCCGGTCGCGACGCTGGCAGCACCGCTGACGCGCAGTAGCGGCAGCGGGCGCTTTGACAGCAGCCTGGGCAATGTCATCGCCGATGCGCAACTGTATTTTGCACGCGCGAGCGGAGCGGCCGATCTGTCGTTCATGAATGCGGGCGGGATACGCAATGATTTGCCGACTGGCCGGCAGAGTGGGCCGGTCGAGATCAATTACGGTGATATTTACGCGGTACAGCCGTTTGGCAACAATCTGGTCCGCATGCAACTGAGCGGCGCCCAGATCCTCGCGCTATTGCAGCAGCAATGGCAGGGCGGCAATGCGGAAAACCCGAAGAAACTGTTTGTTTCGGATGGCTTGAGCTACCGCTGGAACCCTGCCGCCGGGCTGGCACAGCGCGTACAAGAGCTGCGCCTGCACGGTGTGCCGCTACAGCCAGAGAAAATCTACCAAGTCGTGGTGAATAGTTTTCTGGCCGATGGCGGCGATGGCTTTACGGTCTTCAAGCAAGGCAGCGAGCGCCAACTGATCGGGCGTGACCTGGATGCTTTTGAAACGTACGTGAAGGCGCAGGGTGCGGCTTTGGCGAACGTTAACACCGACCGCGTGCGCCGTACAGATTGAGGATTAAACCAGCTAGATAGATATACTCCCCCTAAATATACACATAAACTGCCACACTGCGCATAAGATTGGCGCGTGTTGAAAATTTACTAGGGGGGAGTATAGCTAAAGTCGCAAACCAGCCACAGCGCCTTAGGCGTAGGTGATGATCAGCGGCGCATGGTCGCTGAAGCGTTGCTCTTTGTAGATGGCGGCCGATGTGGCCTTGCTTGCCATGCCGGCTGTTGCCACGTGGTAATCGATGCGCCAGCCGACGTTATTCGCCCAAGCCTGGCCGCGGTTGCTCCACCAGGTGTAGGCGTCGCCGGTGGTGTCCGGATGGAGCTGGCGATACACGTCGACCCAGCCCAGCTTGTCAAACACGTCGGTCATCCAGGCGCGCTCTTCCGGCAAGAAGCCGGAATTTTTCTGATTGCTCTTCCAGTTCTTTAAATCGATTTCCTTGTGCGCGATATTCCAGTCGCCGCAAATCACCAGCTCACGCCCTTCGGCAATCAGCTGCGCCAAATGCGGCATAAACAGCGCCATAAAACGGAACTTCGCCTCTTGCCGTTCGGGCGATGAGGAACCGGACGGGCAGTACACCGAGATAATCGACAGCTTGCCAAAATCGCAGCGCACATAACGCCCTTCGGCATCAAATTCTGGATGACCAAAACCGATGTAGACCGCATCCGGTTCCTGGCGGCTGTACACGCCGACGCCCGAATAGCCCTTTTTTTCCGCGTAATGGAAATGCCCATGATAGCCCGGCGGATTTAAAAAATCAGGCGTCATATCGGCCTGCTGCGCCTTCAGTTCTTGCACGCAGACAAAGTCAGGCGCTTCTTTCTCCATCCACTCAAAAAAACCTTTTTTGGCGGCCGAGCGTATGCCATTCAGATTGGCGGAGATAATTTTTGTCATGGTCGTTTTTTAAGGTTCAAGTCATCATGAAAGACGAGGTGCAAGCTGAGTTCAAAGCAAAGCTTCAAACCACCTTATACCGCACCGTAGCGCTGGCGATACGCCGCCACCGCTGCCTTATGCTGCGTCAGCTGTGCATCCGCACCGGCCGCCGACAGGTAGTCAAACAAGTCGTTCAGGTTGCCGATCGAGACCACCGGCATCTGGTAGGTTTCGCTGATGTCCTGCACCGCCGAATGGGCCGACAGGGCATCGTCTTTACCCGAGCGCTCCATGCGGTCGAGCGCGATCAAGACCGCGCACGGCGTGGCACCGGCAGCGCGGATCATCTCGACCGATTCGCGTACCGAAGTGCCGGCCGAGATCACGTCGTCGATGATGACAACCTTGCCCTGCAATTTGGCGCCGACGATGGTGCCGCCTTCGCCATGGTCCTTGGCTTCCTTGCGGTTGTAGGCGAAAGGTACGTTGCGCCCTTTGGCAGCCAACGCTACCGCCGTGGCGCTGGCTAAGGTGATGCCTTTGTAGGCCGGGCCAAACAGCATATCGAATTCGACCCCGGAATCGATCAGGGTCTGGGCATAAAAATCGGCCAGCTTGCCCAGATTGGCGCCGTCGCTGAACAACCCGGCGTTAAAAAAATACGGTGAGTTGCGTCCCGCCTTAGTCACAAAGTCGCCAAAGCGTATCACGCCCGCTTCGACCGAAAATTGGATGAATTCTTGTCTTAAATTTTTCAAAATAGCCTCAATGCCGAGTCGGTATGGGTGGCGGGCTTAACCTGCCAGTTTTTTCTTTAACAGTTCATTCACCTGGGCCGGATTACCCTTGCCCTTGGTGGCTTTCATGGCCTGGCCTACCAGCGAATTGAAGGCTTTTTCCTTGCCGGCGCGATATTCATCGACCGATTGCTGATTCGCTGCCATGACTTCATCGATGATTTTTTCCAGCGCGCCGACGTCAGAGATTTGCTTGAGCCCTTTGGCGTCGATGATCTGGTCGGCCAGATTGACAGCGGCCGACGGTGCCTGCCACATCGCGGCGAAGACTTCTTTGGCGATCTTGTTGGAGATCGTGCCGTCGGCAATCCGCTGCAACAGCAGCGCCAGTTGCGCCGCGTTGACCGGTATCGCGCTGATCTCTATGCCTTCGCGGTTCAGGTTCGACGCGACATCGCCCATCAGCCAGTTGGCGGCCTGTTTGGCTTGCGCCGCTTGATCGCCGCCGCTGGTGGCCGCGATCACGGCTTCAAAATACGCCGCCGTCGCTTTTGACTGGGTGACGATCATCGCATCGTATTCGGAGATGCCGTATTGCGCCATGAAGCGCGCGCGCGCGGCGGCTGGCAGTTCGGGCATGCTGGCGCGGACGCGCTCGATCCAGTCGGCACCGATGCGTAACGGCGGCAGATCAGGATCGGGGAAGTAGCGATAATCCATCGCGTCTTCCTTGCTGCGCATGGTGCGGGTTTCTTTGCGGTCCGGATCGTACAGGCGGGTTTCTTGCACCACAGTGCCGCCGTCTTCGATCAGCTCGATCTGGCGCCGCACTTCGATGTTGATGGCTTCTTCCAGGAAGCGGAACGAGTTCAGGTTTTTGATTTCGCAGCGGGTGCCGAATTCTTTTTGTCCTACCGGGCGCACCGACACGTTGGCGTCGCAGCGGAACGAGCCTTCCTGCATATTGCCGTCACAAATGTCGAGCCAGACTACCAGCGCATGCAGCGCCTTGGCGTAGGCTACGGCTTCGGCGGCGCTGCGCATCACCGGCTCGGTGACGATTTCCAGCAGAGGCGTGCCGGCGCGGTTGAGGTCGATGCCGGTCATGCCGTGATAATCTTCATGCAGCGATTTGCCGGCATCTTCTTCCAGATGGGCACGCGTCAGTTCGATCACCTTGACTTCGGATTTGCCGTCTTTCTCGACCACGCAAGTGACCGTGCCGCCTTGCACCACCGGGATTTCAAACTGGCTGATCTGATAGCCTTTCGGCGAATCCGGGTAAAAGTAATTTTTGCGCGCAAAGATCGATTCAGGCGCAATCGTGGCGCCGACCGCCAGGCCAAACTGGATGGCTTTTTCTACCGCGCCCTTGTTCATCACCGGCAGCACGCCCGGCAAGGCTAAATCCACCGGGCTGGTTTGCGTATTCGGTTCGGCACCGAACTGTATCGATGAGCCGCTAAAAATTTTAGAATGAGTCTTGAGTTGCGCATGTGTCTCAAAACCGATCACGACTTCCCATTGCATAATATTTTCCTTTTAATCTGGTCTGGCTAGCCATCTGGCCCGCCTTGTTTTTTACTTTTAGGACTTACGCAAAACCGCCCCAGCGTCGTTGCACTCGCCTCGCCGTACTAAAGTACTGTCTTCGGCGGTACGCCTAGCTGGAACAATTTTGCGTAAGTCCTAACTTTATTTGTTGCTGTCGTCTGTTCTAGTTTGCTTTATAAAGCGCATGCGCAGTATCCATGCGCCTTTCCAGCCATTTTTGCCCCGCAAGGCGCATGGATATTGCGTAAGGTATTTAAAAATTCGTTCAAAATGCACTTACCACTGATAACAACTTACCTCATTCGTCATACTGGCAAAGCCCGGTCTTGAGGTTGACCGTGAGCGCCGTAAAATTCATCCGCGAGCCGCACAATGCCGGGCAGCTAGGCTTGATCTGTAACTGTTCGCCCTCGCGCTCCAGTCGTATGCTGCAATTGTGCCCGCGCTCAAAGTCATAGCCACGCCTGCTGCGCGCAGCGGCACTGTCTTTCAGGCTGATGCGCCAGCCTTTTGCGGTGACTTCTGCCTGCGGATCATCGCTGCTGTCGATACTGCATTCATGCCCATGGGTGTTTCTAAACAGGCTAGATTCCCACTGAAAAGCCCTGATGTGTGTGCCTTCCAGCTGTATCTGCGCCTGATCGGCAAAGTTCAGCCGCTCGCCGTCTTGCTGGTGCAGCAGATGGCAAGAGAACTTGGCCTCCAGCACAGGCAGATCCTGCGCCTGCACCAAGCCGCATAACAGCATCAGCAGGGCAGGCAGGCGGCGTTTCATGACGGTGTTTTTTGGTGCCAGCTAGTCGCCAGCTGATACTGGTGCGCGACATTGAGCAAGCGGGCTTCGTCAAAATAATTGCCGATCAATTGCAAGCCCACCGGCCGCTGCGCATTCTTTTCGCCCTGACCAAAACCGCAAGGGATAGACATGCCGGGCAAGCCCGCCAGGCTGGTCGAGAGCGTGAAAATATCGGCCAGGTAATTGGCCACCGGATCATCCGATTTGTCGCCTAGATCCCAGGCCACGGTCGGTGCCACCGGACCCATGATGACGTCGCATTGCTTGAACGCGGTTTGGAAATCTTGCGCGATCAGGCGGCGAATTTTTTGCGCCTGCAGGTAATAGGCATCGTAATAACCGTGCGACAACACGTAAGAACCGACCAGGATGCGGCGCTTGACCTCTTCGCCAAAACCTTCGGCGCGGGTCTTCTTGTACATGTCGCTGAGGTCTTTGTAATCGGCGGCACGGTGGCCGTAGCGCACCCCGTCAAAACGGCTCAGGTTCGACGAGGCTTCGGCCGGCGCGATCACGTAATACACCGGGATCGACAATTCGGTTTTCGGCAGGGAGATATCGACCAGGATGGCACCGAGTTTTTCGTATTCGGCCAGGGCGGCACGCACGGCCAATTCCACATCCGCAGCCAGGCCAGGGCCAAAAAATTCACGCGGTACGCCGATGCGCAGGCCTGTCAAGTCCTTGGCCAGATCGCGGTTAAAGTCTTCTTTGGCGCGTTCTACACTGGTCGAATCTTTCGCATCAAAAGCGATCATGGCATTAAGCAGCAAACCGCAATCTTCGGCGTTTTGCGCGATCGGTCCGCCTTGGTCTAGCGACGAGGCAAACGCGATCATGCCGTAACGCGAGACGCTGCCGTAAGTCGGCTTGATCCCGGTCACGCCGCAAAAAGCCGCCGGCTGGCGGATCGATCCGCCGGTGTCGGTGGCGGTGGCGGCCGGTGTCAGGCGTGCCGCAATCGCCGCAGCCGAACCGCCGGAAGAGCCGCCGGGAACCGCGCGCAGGTCCCACGGGTTTTTGACTGGGCCAAAGTAAGAATTCTCGTTGCTCGAACCCATGGCGAATTCATCGCAATTGAGCTTGCCCAAAGTGACGGTGCCCGCTGCGTTGAAATGCTCGACCACGGTGGCATCAAATGGGCTGACGTAATTTTCCAGCATGCGCGAGCCGGCAGTCGAACGCCAGTGACGTGTCACAAAAATATCTTTATGGGCAATCGGGATGCCGGTCAGCAGCGTTGCGTCACCGCTGGCCAGCCGCTGGTCGGCCGCCGCCGCCTGTTGCAACGTCAACGACGGATCAACATGGGTGAAGGCATTCAATGGGCTCGATTCAATGCGTGCCAGGTAATGCCGCGCCAGTTCGGTGGCGGATACCTGTTTACTCTGCAATAAATTAGAGAGTTGCTTCAGTGTATGGTTATGCATAGGTTTACTCTCTGTTTTTATTCGATGACTTTGGGCACGAGATACAAGCCGTCTTGTGTGGCGGGGGCTACTTGCAGATAATCGTCGCGGTGATTGCTTTCAGTGACGATATCCTCACGCAGGCGCAGGCAGAGTTCAGGCATCAAGGCCGCAATTGGGTGACTCAGAGGGGCAACGCCGCTGGTGTCGACCGCCTTAAGCTGCTCTACCAGAGAGAAAATTCCATTCAGTTTTGCCAGTGTGTCGTCGGCTTGTGTGGCGGAGAGTTCGAGCTGCGCCAAATTGGCGAGTCGTTTCACATCGGAGAGATCTAGTGACATGGTTATAAACGCGTGGTTCGCGTGCATGAAAAGTGGATCGAAAGTAATAGCCGAGAACTAAAAGAGGATTACATCGGTCAAAATCGGTAATAAAAGCTGTTTTTGACAAAGATAGGGTAATGCCTATTAATCCCTAGATTATAAGGTAGAATATAGGGTTAATGCCTTGAATATTAAGGTTTAAGCAAATACGTCACGCTGGTTTTACGAATTCGATCAGTTGCTGTTTCTTATAGTGTTTGAGTGGGTAGTTGTCGTTTGAGCTAAAAGCGTACTTTTTCAGCCATGGGTTGAAGTCGCTGCTGTTTTGCTCAACCTACTTCCTGCTACGCTTCTCACTGCAGAATAGCGCTTGTCAGGTTTTCACTGGTGGCGTCTAGCCGCTACACATTTTTTGCGCTGCAGTCTGCGCATGACGACAACACAGAATACATAGGATTTTACATGTTTGGTTTTTTTCGCAGTTACTTTTCAAATGATCTTGCCATTGATCTTGGCACCGCTAATACACTGATTTATTTACGTGGTCAGGGCATCGTACTGGACGAACCGTCGGTAGTCGCGATTCGTCAAGAAGGTGGCCCGAACGGTAAAAAAACCATCCAGGCGGTCGGCAAGGAAGCGAAGCAAATGTTGGGTAAGGTGCCTGGCAATATCGAGGCGATCCGCCCGATGAAAGACGGCGTGATTGCCGACTTTACCGTCACCGAGCAAATGCTCAAGCAATTTATCCGCATGGTGCATGACACCAAATTTTTCAAGCCTTCACCGCGCATCATCATTTGCGTCCCTTGCGGCTCTACCCAGGTTGAGCGGCGCGCGATTCGTGAATCCGCACTGGGCGCCGGCGCTTCTCAGGTGTACCTGATTGAAGAGCCGATGGCCGCCGCGATCGGTGCCGGTTTGCCGGTCTCGGACGCTACCGGTTCCATGGTGGTCGATATCGGCGGCGGTACCACTGAAGTCGGTATTATTTCCCTCGGTGGCATGGTCTACAAAGGCTCGGTACGGGTCGGTGGCGATAAGTTCGACGAAGCGATCGTCAACTACATCCGGCGCAATTACGGCATGCTGATCGGTGAGCAGACCGCAGAAAACATCAAGAAAACCATCGGTTCGGCGTTTCCAGGTTCTGAAGTCAAGGAAATGGAAGTCAAGGGACGCAATCTCTCTGAAGGTATCCCGCGCTCTTTCACCATCTCCAGCAACGAGATCCTGGAAGCATTGACTGATCCTTTGAATAATATCGTTTCTGCAGTAAAAAATGCCCTGGAACAAACGCCACCGGAACTCGGTGCGGACATCGCCGAAAAAGGCATGATGCTGACCGGCGGCGGCGCCTTGTTGCGCGATCTGGATCGCCTGCTGATGGAAGAAACGGGCTTGCCTGTATTAGTAGCAGAAGATCCGCTGACCTGCGTGGTACGCGGCTCCGGTATGGCACTGGAACGCATGGATAAACTGGGTTCAATTTTCTCTTACGAATAGATTTAATTTAATTTATTTTTGACCCGGCTGTAATCCGCTACCATCTTGCCATAAACCTATGCAATACAGCCCCCCACCACTTTTTAAGCAAGGCGCTCCCGCCCGTGTCAAAGTGGTGTTTTTCGCTTTCTTAGCGATTTTTCTGCTGGTGGTCGATTCACGCCTGAAGTCGCTGGCGCTGACCCGCCAGGTCGTCGGCACTGTGCTGTACCCGTTGCAAATGGTGGCAGTCTTGCCGCGCGACGCCGTGCTGCGGATGTCGGGTTATTTTGTGTCGACATCCGGCTTGGAAAAAGAAAATATTAGCCTGAAACGGCAACAAATTTCGAATGCGGATGCCTTGCAGCAGAATACGCAGTTGGCCGCAGAAAATGCCCATCTGCGCAAACTGCTCGATGCGCGTGAACGGTTGCCGATTAAATCCGTGCTGGGCGAAATTATCTACGATGCACGCGACCCTTTTACGCGCAAAATCATTCTCGACAAGGGGCTGCAGCATGGTGTCGCGCTGAGTCAGCCGGTGATTGATGATCTGGGCGTGGTAGGGCAGGTAACGCGGGTTTTTCCTTTGACTTCTGAAGTGACTTTGCTGACCGACAAGAATCAAGCGATTCCGGTACAAATTGCCCGCAACGGCATCCGTAGCGTGGTCAGCGGTCGAGGACAATCGGGTTTTTTGGACATGCGCATGACGACGAATGCTGATGTACAAAATGGCGACATGTTGGTGACTTCCGGGATCGATGGCGTGTATCCGGCAGGCTTGGCCGTTGCCAAGGTCGTGCAGGTAGAGAATAAGGCCTCCACCACGTTTGAGAATGTCCTTTGCACTCCTGTTGCCGGGATAGACCGGCACCGGCAATTGTTGATTTTATTGGTCGCTAGCGATAATTTGCCGCGCCCCGATACCGAGGAAGTTAAGGCGAAAAAAGAAAAACTGAATCGCAAGGTGACGCGTGACGCTGCCAGAGAAGCGCCCGTGGTCGAACAGAAAGCGCTAGATGTGCCTAAGGACAGTAGCAAGGAAACCATCAAGGATGCGCCAAAATGAATAGTCCGCATTACATCCTGTTGCCAGTCAGTTCGCTGTTTATTACGGTCAGTCTGGCGGCGGCGTTTTTTTTGAATTTTTTACCCTGGGGGGCTTGGATTGGCGTTCCTGACTTCGTTGCGTTGGCGCTGGTATTCTGGAGTATCCATCAGCCACGCAAAGTCGGTATTGGTGTCGCTTTTCTAATGGGTTTGCTGATGGATGTGCACTCGGCAATTTACTTGGGAGAAAACGCGCTGGCGTATACCTTGCTCTCGTATTTCGCAATCACGATTCATCGCCGCGTGTTATGGTTTAAACCGCTGGCACAATCCTTTTACGTGCTGCCCTTATTCTTGTTTGTCCAGGCAAGTCAGATTCTGGTGCGCGTGCTGGTGGCGCCCGATGCCCAATTCCCCGGCTGGCTGTATTTCTTAAGCAGTCTGGTCACCACTTCGCTTTGGCCTGTGGCCACTTGGCTGTTACTGGCGCCGCAGCGTCGTGCTGTTGATAAAGATAACACCCGTCCAATCTAATGCGGCTCTTGGGCTTAACAGGCTATTCGCTGGCTATTCGTAGGCCGTCTCTATGACTGAAATTAAAAACACTGAACGCGAAATTCATCTTTTCAGGGCACGCCTGTTATCTATCGGCGTGTTTGCGTTCATTTGTTTTTCTTTGTTGCTGTCACGCTTTGTCTGGCTGCAAATCGTCAAGCACGATGTGTATGCTTTGCAGGCAGATGAAAATCGTATTTCTATTATCCCTGTAGTACCCAATCGCGGCCTGATTCTGGATCGCAATGGCGTAGTGCTGGCGCGCAATTTTTCGGCCTACACGCTAGAGATTACGCCATCCAAGATTAAGGTGGATCTGGATGTTGTTATCGATGATTTATCGGCGCTGGTGGATATACAGCCTAAACATCGCAAGCGCTTTCGTAAATTACTGGAAGAATCAAAAAGCTTTGAGAGTCTGCCTATCCGTACCCGTTTGACGGATGAAGAAGTGGCGCGTTTTACCGCACAGCGTTTTCGTTTTCCCGGGGTCGATATTCAAGCGCGCCTGTTTCGTCAATATCCGTTGGGCGAGGTCGCCTCCCATGTGGTGGGGTATATCGGCCGCATCAGCCAGAAGGATGCCGAGTTGATCGACGAGATGGAAGATGGCTCGAATTACAATGGCACCGACTACATTGGCAAAGAAGGGCTGGAAAAAAGTTACGAAAAGATTTTGCATGGCACCACCGGTTTTGAGGAGGTAGAAGTCTCTGCCGGCGGTCGTGCCGTCCGCACCTTGTCGCGCAGCGCTCCTAGTTCGGGTAAAAATCTGATTTTGTCCATTGATATTGAATTGCAAAAAATCGTAGAAGAAGCCTTTGGCGACCGGCGCGGGGCATTGGTGGCGATCGAACCCGCGACTGGTGATGTACTGGCGTTTGTCTCGAAACCGACCTATGACCCGAATCTGTTTGTGGAGGGAATCGATCAGCAAAGCTGGAACGATTTGAATACCTCGGAAGACCGTCCTTTGCTGAATCGTCCACTGACCGGCGCGTATCCTCCCGGCTCTACTTACAAACCTTTCATGGCGCTGGCCGCGCTCGAATTAGGCAAGCGGACGCCGTCGCAGACAATTGCCGATCAGGGTTTTTTCATGTTTGGCGGACATCGCTTTAATGATGATATCAAGGGCGGACATGGGATGGTCGATATGTACAAATCGATCGTGCAATCCTGCGATCCTTATTACTACATGCTGGCCAATGACCTGGGTGTCGATGCGATTCATGACTTCATGAAACCGTTTGGTTTCGGCCAGCTGACCGGGATTGATCTTGATCATGAAAGAAAAGGCGTACTGCCATCGACCGCCTGGAAACGTAGTGTCTACCGTAAGCCGGCACAACAAAAATGGTATGCCGGCGAGACTATTTCCTTAGGCATTGGTCAGGGCTACAACACGTTTACCCCGCTGCAAATGGCGCATGCCGTGGCGACGCTGGCGAATAATGGTGTCGTCATGAAACCACATCTGGTGAAGATGACGGAAGATCCGCAAACAAGGCAGAAAACATTGATGGTGGCCAAGGAGAGTTTTCGTATTCCTTTAAAACAGGAAAATATCGACGTCATCAAGCGGGCCATGGTCGGCGTCACGCAAGAAGGTACCGGCAAGATCGCTTTTGCCAACGCAGAATATGTCTCCGGTGGCAAGACGGGAACGGTACAGCTTTTTAGCGTCAAGAAGAATGAAAAATATGATGCCAAAAAATTGGCAAAAAACTTGCATGACCATTCCTGGTATACCGCATTCGCCCCTGCGGACCAGCCGCGCATTGCGATTGCCATCATCGTAGAAAACGGCGGTTTCGGTTCGACCGGCGCGGCCCCTATCGTCAGAAAAGCCTTGGATTATTACCTGTTAGGCAAGCGGCCAAAAGACAAGGACAATGTACCTACCCCGAAGAGTGATGCCCTGGCGACACGCGCTGAGTCAGAGGCGCAGGCCGATGCCGAGTCCGAAGGCGGCCCTAAACCGGGTGGCGAAACTCAGGGCAACAAGGAGTGATCATGCAAAATAAAGGGATTAACTGGCGACGTATCCGCTCGCATATTATGGTATTTGATGCCAGCCTGGCGATGATCATTTTTTTAATCATCTCGACCGGCATCGTGACCTTGTATTCAGCCGGCATCGATTTTCCTGGCCGGGTGGAAGATCAGTTGCGCAATATCCTCATTTCGTTTGCGGTGATGTGGCTGGTAGCGAATATTCCGCCGCAAACATTGATGCGTTTCGCGATCCCGATTTACAGCTTTGGTATCGCCTTGCTGATTGCCGTCGCTGCCTTCGGCATGGTCAAAAAAGGCGCGCGGCGCTGGCTCAATGTCGGCGTGGTGATACAACCGTCCGAGATGATGAAGATTGCCACACCGCTAATGCTGGCGTGGTATTTTCAAAAGCGTGAAGGCGGTTTGCGCTGGAAAGATTTTTTGATTGCCGCCGTGATCCTGCTGTTGCCGGTGGGCTTGATCGCCAAACAGCCCGATTTGGGTACCGCCTTGCTGGTGCTGGCGGCGGGTTTTGCGGTGATTTTTTTGGCTGGCTTGTCATGGCGCGTGCTGCTGTCGCTGGTGGTGGTGGTGGCGGCGAGTATCCCGATTGCCTGGCCCATGCTGCACGGCTACCAAAGGGATAGGGTGTTGACCATGATCGATCCGACTACCGATCCTTTGGGTAAGGGTTTTCATATTATTCAGTCGACCATCGCGGTCGGCTCGGGAGGGTTTTCCGGCAAAGGTTGGCTGAAAGGAACGCAGGCGCATTTGGAATTTATTCCGGAACGCACCACCGATTTTATTTTTGCCGTTTATTCTGAAGAATTTGGCTTTATCGGCAATAGCATCTTGGTCGTGCTGTATTTGCTGCTGATCGTGCGCGGTCTGATGATTGCGTCGAATGCGCCAAGCTTGTTTGCGCGCCTGATGGCCGGTTCTGTTACGATGATTTTCTTTACTTATGCGTTTGTAAATATGGGGATGGTCAGCGGCATCTTGCCCGTGGTGGGCGTTCCCTTGCCCTTCATGAGTTATGGCGGTACGGCCTTGGTAACATTAGGCATGGGGGCAGGTATATTGATGAGCGTGCAGCGCAACCGAAAGCTGGTGCAAACATGAGACCGAATTTAGAATGTAATCTACAGCGCAACTTACCTATCCCGGATGCAATAACATTACGCCAGGTGCGCGGCGCTGGCCTTGCTGGCGGCGTGCTGTTGTTGATGGCTAGTTTGTTGTCCGGCTGTGGCAGTGCGCCCAAAGTGTCTGCCGTCGATCAGGGTAAAACCAGCGCTAACACGCCAGTTGCCAGATCAGGCACTAACACCAGTCCGACTTTACCCAAGGCCAATTCAGGCCGCGGAGGCTATTACAAGGATGATGGCCCCGGAGAAAATATTCCGCCAGATCTTGAATCAACGGTTGATCCCATTCCGCTAGTCGAGGCATTTTCCCGTTCGGGTAACCGGCCCTATGTGGTGTTTGGTAAAACGTATACACCCATGACCGATACGACTACTGCGCTGAAACAGCGCGGCATGGCCAGCTGGTACGGTAAAAAATTCCACGGACAAAAAACTTCCTCCGGCGAGCTGTACGACATGTACAAAATCACGGCGGCCCATCCTACCTTGCCGATTCCGTCGTATGCCCGCGTGACCAATCTTGAGAATGGCAAGCAGGTGATCGTGCGTATCAATGATAGGGGGCCGTTTCACTCAAGCCGGATTATCGATCTGTCGTATACCGCCGCCTTGAAGCTGGGTTATCTGGGCAAGGGCAGTAGCCAGCTGGAAGTCGAGCGTTTATTGCCTGAAGACATAGAAAAAATGGCAGAAAACCGTAAAAATCAGTCGCTGCCGGCCACCTCGAATGTCGTCTTGAGCAGCAGCAAAACGCCTGCCGCGCAGCTAGTACCAGAAGCCAAGTCTGCAAAAATATCTCTGGATGATTTGATACTCTTGCAGGAAAATAAGCCGGCAGAGAAAATCGACATGAATGCCGCCCCCGGTTTTTATATCCAATTTGGTGCCTACGCCATCCGCGCCAATGCCGAACTCACTATGTCTCGTCTCAAAGGACGTCTCGAAAGCCGCTTGCCGGATTTCGATATCGTGCAGCAAGGAAGCTTATATCGCCTGATTAGCGGACCTTTTTCCAGCCGCTATGAAGCCAGCAGCGCGATGGCACAAAACGGCGATCTCGCCGGTGCCAAGGCCCTGGTGGTGCAGCGCTAAGGCTGCGTCACTGATCCGTATCTTCATCCGGATCGTCATCTTTGAGTTCCAGCGCTAGCTGATACAACGTATTTTTCTTTTGTCCGGTAATTTGCGCCGCCAGTGAGGCGGCCTGCTTGACCGAACACTCCTTGAGCAAAATCGACAAAATACGCCTCGCTTCCGGCTGATCATCGGCGACCGCGCTGGGTGCCGCTTGTATCAGCACCACATATTCGCCTTTTTCCCTATGCGTGTCGGCACTCAGCCAGGCCGCCGCTTCGGCTAAAGTGCAGCGATGGATCTCTTCAAACAGCTTGGTCAGTTCGCGTGCAAAGACCACTTGCCGCTCTGGGCCAAAGGCTGCCAGCATCGCCAGGGTAGAGTCGACGATACGGTGTGGGGCCTCATAAAAAATCAATGTGGCGGCCTGTGCCGTTAAACTTTGCAACAGGGTGTCGCGCTGCCCCGCTTTAGAGGGTAAAAAGCCGACGAAGTAAAACTGGTCATGTATCAATCCGCTGGCAGACAAGGCGCTAATCGCGGCTGATGCGCCCGGTAGCGGGCTTACCTGCAAGCCCGCCAGTCGCACCGCATCGACAATCTTGGCACCGGGATCGGAAACCCCGGGCGTACCGGCATCCGAGACCAGCGCGATACGTTCGCCCGCCTGCAAGCGCGCAATGATTTTGTCGGCCACTTCCCGCTCATTGTGCTGATGGGCTGCCAGCAGTGGCTTGTGCAAGCCGTAGCGCGTCATCAGCTGTGCGGTATTGCGGGTATCCTCGCAGGCCACGGCATCGGCCAGGGACAGCAGGTGCAGCGCGCGCAGGCTGATATCGCAAACATTTCCTATCGGCGTGGCAACTACATATAATGTGGCGACAGGATAATTTTGCCTGCTCACCGCCTCCATGACGGCGGCGTTGGCTAACAACGGTGACTCTGGTTGGCTCATGGGGTATGCATTTCGATTGATCAAAGTAGGATTGTACGATAATGGCTGAACAAAGTTGGCTAGGAAAACGTTTGGCAAGCATACGCACGCCGCGCCAGCGCAGCGGAGATGAAGGCGAAGAGCGGGCTTTACTGCACTTGCAACAAGCCGGGCTGAAGCTGGTGCAACGCAGTTTTCTCTGCAAGGGTGGAGAAATTGACTTGATCATGCAAGATCAGGCCAGCCTGGTGTTTGTCGAAGTCAGGACACGCGCTTCGGCACAATTCGGCGGAGCACTTGCCAGCATTACGCCGACCAAACAAAAACGCATGGTGCATGCGGCGCAAGTCTACCTGCAAAAAATCAAGCCGACACCAGCCTGCCGCTTTGACGTGGTGGCGATACAGGAAGGTAAAATTAGCTGGCTAAAAAATGTAATCACCGCGTAGCGGCAAAACTAACGGTAATGGTCACGGCAAAGTGCAGAAATAAAAAAGTGCCTGCCCGCTCACGCATATCCCATGCGGTTCTCCAGCAATGCTGCCCGTAAACCCGCATGGGATATGCGTGAGCGGGTAGGTCGTGGGCGGTGTATGAGATCAAGTTCCGGGTGTAACCGGCTTCTTGGCCATTCCACTATCCGCTGTCTTGAAATGCAAGGCTCATGTCACGTCCTGCATTTCCTCTGCGCGCTCCTTCTGGTGCGATGCTCTCTGATTACTGCTATTGTTTTGTCAATACGGCGCCAGCCCCGCATACTGTGCATCTTTGGGCTTCAAGCTATCCGAACCTATATGGATTTCTTTACTTGTTCTGATGCATTGTTTAGCTAGGCATGTATTTCGTTTCGCCGAAGTAAATCGTACGCCAGTCGGACAGGCGGCTGCTATCGTATTGAAAATGGGCCACCGAGTCGTGCGCGAAGCCATCAAAAAATTCTGCAACCGCCTCTGCCAACGGGCTGTCATTGTCCCATGCTTCTAACAGCGTGCGTTCGCGTAGGCTTAGGCGCTTACCGGCTTTAGCGCGGTTCTTGATATCGGCTATATCTTCTAGATATTTATGATCCTCTTTGGTCAAGTTCGATAGCGCATCGTCGGCTTCATCCGCAGCGTCCTTGCTCTTTTTTATGCGCTTATTATTTTCTTCATATTCATCCTGATGTTGAGCAGGCATGCGCTCTTCGTCTCTACCGGCCACACCATATTTGTGCATGAGTGCGCGACGCTTGGCTTTGAGGTCAGCAACACTGGTCTCAGCTGTGGTGCGCGCCTGTTGCAGGCGCAGGGTTGAAGGCAGTTCGGCTCGGGACAACACACGGGTCTTTAGCCAGCGATGAAACAAACCCATATGTGAAGCTTGTACCACTTCCATCGCGCCAGATTTTACCGGCACAGCATCAACATAGGCGTTGAAAGCGGCACGTAATTTCTCATCATCTTTATTAAATTCGTCGCGCACGCTTTTGGGAAGATTATCGATTTTTTCGAACAAGACACCGGCCGCAAACGCCACATCAAACATATGATTTAAGGCAAAGCGCGATATGCTATTTTCCTTGCCCTGATATTGCGGCGAATAGCCACCGCCCACATCGGAATGGACGCCGGGGTACCAGATCTCTACGGTGTTATCGGGATAATTGGCATCGATACGGGTGGAGTCTAGCGGAAAGCGCCGGCGTAATTCATGCGCCGAATTCATGTGCACGGTCTGCTCGACCATGGCGGGAATTTGCATGCCCTCAGCCCAGCCGTTATGCCCGCCACTGACGGACAAAGCAGCGGTTAAAGGATTGCCGTATGCCGAACAGACGGTATCAAATAAACCGGCAAAGGCGATGCGCAAGGGCTTGCCTTTGTAGAGATAGGCTTCGCCATCAGCTTGACATAGCGCGGCTAAGTCGCGGATAAAGGCGCGCGCCTGAGCAGCGCCACGGGAGAATCCAAACACCGTAATATTGATCAGGCGGATTTTTTGCTCGGCCGGGACTTTGGCTATTTCTTCATCCAGTAGCTCAATAGCTTTCTTGATGCGCTTCTCTGCACCAGAACCAATTGCCATACCGAGAGTACCTCCACTATCACCGATTGCTGGATAGGGAGTTCCTACTCCAGGGATATATGGTCGGATGATATTTCCCCCCTCCTTGTGCGTAGCCCATAGCTTATAGATATTTGAAAGCGCTTGCTCTTTCACATCCGTTTTAGCCAGTTCCACATCACGGTTATTTCCTGTGCCGTCAAAGAAGACGCTGAAATGGATGACCTTGCTACAGTCGCACATGGCTTCTTGTTTGCTGGGCACGGTAGCACCTAAAGCCAGTTGACGCTGCTCACGCTCCTTCGCCGTCAAGAGCCTTTGACCAGGGGCACGTCTAGCAGTTTCTGCCGCTTGCCCACCTTGGATAGGGTCGACAGATCCTGCATTCGGATCTGTTTGATTAGGGATGAAGGTTGGGTCTTGAATTGGCATAAGCTTTTGCTCCGTTTAACGATGATAACCGGCAGGACGCGGAATACGCCAATTCACACGGCCGGCTTCAAGCTCGGCTTCTACGTGCCCATCGGGGTAAAAATGCAACACCAGATAACTGGGATTTAGGGGGTATGGATGAGCAAGTTCAACACTCGCTTCATGACGTTCATTAGGCATATCACTGTATTTATTTTTTTCGACATCATAGGTATCAGCAACTATCCACTTTACTTTAAGCATTACGATACGATTAGGATCTGACGGTGCCAGAAGCCCTTGAACACGGCTACCCTCACCGCCATACGCATCGGCAATACCGGCAAATACGCCATCGACGAACACTCGGTCGATATATCGATCAGTGTAATTAAGCACCACGGTACTCACCGACCGACTCTTGGTCTGCGCCTGTGCACAGCCACTCAAAGCAGCCAAGCCGAATAGCTTTAATAATTGACGTTTCATCGTATCCATCATCATCTTTTTAGGTTGAAACTGTTAATATTTCTGGCTAATTTTAAGTATATAAATAGCTCAAAATTTTGAATCGGGATCATCACTTATGCAGCCTTTTGGATGTTTCGGCTGTCCGCCAAACATGTACTGCTGGGTCGTCAGCGGCTTCAGACAATTTTTGGGATAAGAGGAATAGGGAAGCGTATTAAAAATTTCGCATTCTTTTGATTTCTCACAACCGTCGAAACTTTGGAAGTTTGTTTCCAGTGACCACAAACCAAGTGCTTTACCATTTTTAAAGACAATTTTATGATCAAAAATATAGCGATTATCATCCCAAATCCACATTGTCTGGCAACCGGTATAGCTAGCCGGTATTTCAGATTTTCGTGGAAAAACATTTGCAAGTATCCCTATAAAATAGGTCTCTCCCGCCTGAGCAGGTGGTTCAATCATAGAACAATTGAGCCCTTGCGGCTCATCATTAGCACACAGGGCGCTGCTACTCATTAAGGCCAGAGCAAAGAACATGCCGATTGCTTTGCAAGCCTGGGTTTTGGATAGGTTGAGTTGCATCTGTTTAGTCATTCTGCGCTTTCAAGGCTTGTTGCAAACTGATCTCACCGCGTTTGACGCGCTCCAACTCGCTAGCCCACTGCGCCAGACGAAAAAATTCTGTGCCACGGGTCAGCGCTAGCGTGCAAAACAAGACCGCACTCGCACCACCATCAATTCCATAACTGGCATCAGGCTGACGGTTTCGCCGTTGGCCATTTGCAGGTCTTGCCCTGCCGTGATGCCAAGGCCGCCCTTGGCGCTGATGGCGATGATCGGATCGGTGCTGTGCGGCAGCTTATCTTCGCCCGGTGTCGTGCTTTTGCCGGCGGCGTCGCTCTGGGCTTGCTGTTGGGTTTCCTGGCTGAGCATGCCGCTCATGGCGGTGTACAGGGCCTTGAGCGGGGCGGCTTTGGAGTCGATCTGGCCGGCCTGGGCCTTGATACTGCCGATATGGCTGGCGAATTCTACCGTCTGGTGGGTTTTAGCGGCATCGCTGAAACTCTTGGCCAGCAGCGTGGCTTGTTTCATCAGGGCCATGCCGGCCACATTGTCACCGGCGTAATCGCGGGCGTGCCTGGTGCTGGATGCCGTAGCTGCTGATCAGCAGGCCGGCGCCGGCGCGCAGGGCGCCGTAGGCGTCGGTACGCAGTTCAACGCCCAGGCCCCTGGAGCTGCCGCGGTAATTGTCGGCGCTGTGGATCAGGTGGCCGAGATTGAGTTCGGTCGCCGCCTGCGTGGTCTTGAGCTGGATGCGGCCCTGGTGATCGGTATCGTCAAACACCAGCTGGTTGTAGCCGTTGCCGCCGAATTCTTTGCTGCGGATGCCGGACAGGGCGCTGCTGTTTCGGTGGCCGGGGCCGTCGGCCGATGCGCCGTGCCAGACCGGGCTGTTGCCGCCGGCCAGGTTGCCTTGCGCGCTGGCGGCGTGATCGTGCGCCGCTGCAAAGACGCTGACGTTGGCTTGCGCATCTACCTTGCCTCCCGAAAGCGGCAACGAGCCGCCCGGAGTCGGCAGGATGCCGCCTTCGCCCTGGCCGTTGTACAGCGCGCCGATGATAATCGGACGGGTTATATCGCCTTCGATAAACTGCACTAAAACTTCCTGGCCTATGCGCGGGAAAAATTGCACGCCCATGCCAGCGCCTGCAGAGCGTTGCGCTACCCGTACCCAGCGGGTGGCGTTATTCACCACTCTGAGAGTTTCATGTCTTCCTTGTCATTCCAAAACTGATTTCCAGATGGATATTCCACCATGTGACCTGCATCTTGTTTCATTAAATACAAATTATTTGGTGGGTTAAGAAAAGATCTAACTTTATAAATCCGCCAACCTTGCGGTAGTTTTTTTAGAAAATAATGACAAATTGAACCATCACTAATTTTAACCAGGACTTTTGCCCTGTCATTATCAATTTCTGGTGTTAACACTTTAATTTTAGGAAGTGGCCCAGAGCGGTTTTCCGCCATTAACTCATTTGGCTCTGGGAATCTTGGATATCGTAGAGGCACCTCATAACTTTCACTTTTACTTGAAGTTACTGGCATTGAACGAACAAGTATTTTTCGATCAAAATACTGAAACAATAATTCGTTGTGCCTTGATTTGCTCAAATTCCCTTTGAAACGTTTAAAGTCATAGTCAAACTCAGCAAAATCGAAGGTCTCAGGTGGAATTTTGTAAAGTGATTGCATCAACGCAATGACATCTTTTTGATCAACTGTGAGTACTACATTTTTATCAGAGGCAAAGCTAGTGCTTACAAAGCAAAACATTAACCCCAATATCAGTAACGATAAAATTTTTTTCATTTCCATCCTTTTTTCTTTAAGAGATCATTGAGATTGTACTCAAATGGAAGTGATGGCTTCTTCGACTACCACTCTGAGAGGTTCATGTCTATTTTGTCATTCCAAAATTGATTTCCAGATGGATATTCTTCCATGTGATCTTCATGACTCAAAAAATATAAATTATTAGGCGGATAAGAAAACGAACGAATTTTATAAATGCGCCATCCTTCTGGTAATTTTTTTAAAAAATAATGACAAAGTGAGTTATCGTTAATTTTGACTACCGCTTTCGCCCGATCATTATCGATTTCTGGAGTTAAAATTTTTATATGCGGCAGTGACCCGGAACTGTTTACTTCCAATACATCACCTGGTTCTGGAATTTGAGGATAACGGAACGGTACTTCGTATCCATTATCTTTTTTTGTAATGTCGTCTTTTCTTTTTTTAATGCTTTGTTTGTAAAAAAAACGAGCTAACATTTCCCCTTGCTTCTTCATTGAATAACCTTGTCCATCAAATTCACCAGCTTCAAAAGACTCAGGTTTAACTTTATACAGTTCTTTGATTAATTTAATGACGTCTTTTTGCTCTATAGTCTGAGCAGTATTTTTTTCAACTGCATGACAAGTATCGCTCAAAGAAACCATCAAACCTAATACCAATATTGATAATATTTTTTTCATTTCCAGCTCTTATTTTTTATTAATTCATTAAGATGTTGATCAAATAATGATATGAAATACGCCATATCCATGGGCTTGCCATCGGCTCCCTTGAGTTCAACATGAATGGCGCGTATCACCGCCAGGGTTTGAGCATCTGTCAGGCGCTTGCGCCCAGGTGTGCCGCCGCGCTTCCATGCACGGTAGCCGCCGACACTGACGTCGAGTATGGCGCACATGTCGATCAGCGCAAACGTCTTGTCATACGCATTAATCCAGGCGTACTTCACAGAACATCCCTCGCGAAGTACGCCGCTGCCTTTTTTATGATTTCGTTCTCCCGCTTCAGACGCGCGACCTCTGCGTGTAGTCGGGATAGTTCCATTGCTTCCGGCATCACCACTTTGCTACCGACTTCGTTGAGCTTGCCTTCCTTTGATGCCTTAATCCAGTTGCGTAGTGTCTGGTCGCTCAGCCCGAGTTCCTTGGCTGCTGCCGGGATTGACTGCACATCAGCTGCTCGTTTAATGGCAAGTTCTTTGAACTCGGTCGTGTATGCTTGTTTTGGTATTTTCTTCATTTCTAGTTCTTCCAATGTAACGTTATTTTACGTCACCGGTGGAAGACTAAATTTCAGGGGAAGCTCACTTGCTGGGTCTTGAGTTGGATGCTGCCCTGGTTGTCGGTGTCATCAAAAACCAGTTGGATTGTAGCCATTGCCGCCGCGTTGCGCGACGCGTACCCAGTAGGTGGTATTAGCATCCTGTGCTGACTTTGATAAAGGTAATCGCCTATTGCAAATCACATTTTTGAATTTCAGTCTTTCTTCTATTATTTTCTTTTTTTATCGCCAAATAAATTTGAGTTGCTTTAAATGGTATTTCTTCCGATAAAAATTGACTTATTGATGTTGAATAGCAATAGCTGCCATTTGCCAACTCCGTCGAAGTATTTGTGCTGAGAAAGACCAAATATTGAGCAACTTCAAAATTGCCTTTATTTGATTTTGTTTGGGTTTTAAATATGAAGTCTGGAAAACTATCATTGTTCAGATCGACTACCACTGGTTTCGACAAGCCTTCGCATTGATCTAATTCGCTTTTTGTTGGTGCCGACACTATATCGAGTTTGTTTTTCTTGAGATTTTTGACTGCTAATTTACAAAATGCATTTGTGGAGCCCGCATAGCTCAACCGAAATGGTTGTATCACAACGATATTCTTTGAATTTTCAGAGACTATCTTGACGCCTCCACCAGTTATATGAATTTGCGGATTACCAATATTTTCAGCACTTTCATTATTAAGCTTTGTAAAAAAATCGACAAATTCACTTAATGGTATGTTCATATTTTTTGAGGAAGAGACGGTAATTTTTTCGCTTTTTGTGTATGTGTCCGCTACGCTAACCTGTTCAAAAAACAAGCTAAAAAAAATGAAAATCGCTATGCGCTTTTTCATGAATTGTCCTTTCTATCTTTTTGAATTAAGGTCTCTGTGGTGTGAAATCGACATAAACGACGTGCGTGCTATTTCCATGAACAACTGAAAAACTTGTGGATGTGCTCGTTTCGGTTGAATCGTCCAAAAATCTTTTAATGTAGGTTGCATAACTTTGTCGTTCGGTAAAACCGTATCCACCACCATTTACCAGAACCGATGCTCGTCCAACGGCTTCATGAGTTACGCCTCTGTCACATACGCGATTTATGTTGGACTCATTATTTCCAATTGATTTCGCTACCCAATAATGAGCACCTGAGTCACAAGCTTTAAAAGAATCCGATGCGATGTCATCTGGATCGAAACGGCTAGCCCATTTCTTGGGAGTTCCTACCACTACACCGTGTTCGCGAGGATCTGACCAGTAGTGAGAGGATGCCATGCTCATCCTATTATCTTCATAAATATGTGTTGCTGCGATATCTGAAAATTTACGATAGTTTCCATAACTTTCGTAGTTACTTGCCCAGGTAAGTTGCATGATTCCCCTGCCATAAAATGCACCGTAATATTGCATTGTCACAACTGGCCAATATAAAATTCCTGTTGTTTTATTTTTTTGTTGCCTGGCTTTTCCTAGTTCTCTCATTGTGCCCCATAGCGCAGTTTCAATATAGGTTTGAGCCAGAAAATGTGTTTGCCTTGTATCGCTAATAATGCAGTATTTCCGAAACGTCTTATTTAGATCTAATTGGTAGTCGGTGAACCGTGCGATCGATGTCGCCCATGGAATCGTTAAAAGTGTTGCAGAGTTTGAACCATGCTTTCGCGGCAATAACTGAGTAAGTTCGTTTAAACTCAGCCATCCGCACCGCCTAAAATGGGTAATAAAACTCAAAGGATGGAAGTGCCAATGTTTGCCTCTCAACGGCTCAGGTAACGAGCTTGCGGGGATGGTAAGCGCGACGATATGCTTGCGAAAATTATCCCAGTCTTCACCTTCGAGTTTGAATTCCGGATCGGTTTGTAACCAGCCCCAGCGCGCATCGATGCTGTCTTGATTCCATTCGCTGGGAAATTTACAAATAGTACGGTTTAATGCCAGTCGCACTTCCGGCATACCTACGCGACGTTCAAGTTCGGATCTGCTTAACTTGCCGTCAGCGTTGCTGGCGTCTTCGATAATACCGGTGAGCAGTGCTGAGTCGGAACGGCTATCGTCATCGGTGTCGTCATCGATTAGTTTCCAGCCTTTCCAATGCGGGAAATCGGCATCGCTAAATTTGGTAATATTGGCGGCATTCAGGTTGATCCAGCCCTCACCGCCATCGTAGCGGACGCGCCGCCAGTGCGGGCAGTCATTCGGCGTTAAGGTTTCGTTAGCAGTATTAATTACACGGCCAAAGCGCAGCAATTCATATACTGCACTAGGTGCCGGGCGCGCACTTTCTGGATGCGCCTTACTGATGGCATCGGCTCTCGCATACAAATCATATTCGCCACCGGGATCTTCCAGTGGCGTACCGAGTAGGCTGCCGTCTAACTGATACGTGCTGATATAGGCGTTGCCCAGATGTCCGGTTATGCCATCACCGCCGGCATAACGCAGTCCGATAATGCACGTCTCGGTCGTTGTATATGACGCCGTCATTGGCAGCGGGGACGGAAGTGCTGCATGCGCGTTTGGTTTGGGTGGCTGAGAATGCGCCGTCGTTAATTGTGCGACTGGTTTTTCGCTAAAAACCTGCGCACCCGATGGGATATGAAAATACATTTCGCCATAAATCGCATCACTGCGCCCATCGTTAGAAAATGAAAGTAAGCCTGTGGTACGGCCTAATAATTTACGCAAATTAATATCATCGCAGGCGATTTCTATGTGAATGTGATCGGCCGCGTTATACACACGGCCAGCCAGACCAATTTCATCTTTGCGATAAATGCGTCGCTCGGCCGCTGTTGCACTTCCTCTCGCGACCTTTAATACATTCGCTTTCAATTCAGATAAATGCATGATGATTGAATAAAACACTACCTCATGAGCCATGTCACCATCACCGATATCCGTGCTATGACGGATGATCACCATGCCATCATCAGTCCAACTTGCGCTGCTGCCATAGGGGTTGTAATTTAGCGGATGCGCTATCTCAGTATTAGGTGTAGTCGGCTTACGTGCGAATACAATTTCACCATCTGCAATAGCACGCACTGGTAGTGTGGCATTGCCTGCATGAGGGGCATGTAAATGTGTACCGCCATGCCATCCCAGTTTTAAGCTAATGGGAAAACTTCCTTCCGGAACACTGGTTCCTGGACAAGTGACTGCTGCCACTGGCATCGCGTCAGTCACAAATACCGCATCGCTTGTATTCGCTAAACGCGCTGGCAGGAATGGGGGGCTGATAATCATGGTTATTGCTCAAATAGTTGAAATTTTTTGTACATAAAAACTTTTATAAATTCATTTTATTCAGCGTTAAATCGCCAGTTCAGGACGAAAAAGGAAAAGTCTTTTTTTGCTTAAAATCGCTTCTTGGTAAAGACGGCATCGGGTATTTAGCCTTCTTAGGCACACTAAAACTCTTCTTCCCCGCCTGTATCAAGATCTTGCCCGGGCATTGCACCGTGATATTGCCGCCCTCAATCGTGATATTTGCGCCGCCGGCCGTGCTCAGGCTGATGCTTTTGGCGGCCGCCCAGTCGATGTGGGCGTGGCTGCTGAGGATGTCGATGTTGTCTCTGGCCTGGATGCTGATGGTGTCGCTTTGGGCCTGGATGTCGATCGCGTCTTTGGCGGCGATCAGTTGCAGGCCGATGCCGTTTTCGCCCGGCTTGACAGTGCCGGCCAGCATGCCAATGGCCTGGCCGGTATGCAGACGCCACTGGTTGCCGCTGATGAACTGGCTGTCCAGTCCGCTCATCAGGCTGACGGTTTCGCCGTTGGCCATTTGCAAGTCTTGCCCTGCCGTGATGCCTAGGCCGCCCTTGGCGCTGATGGCGATGATAGCGTCGGTGCTGTGCGGCAGCTTATCTTCGCCCGGTGTCGTGCTTTTGCCGGCGGCGTCGCTCTGGGCTTGCTGTTGGTTGTCCTGGCTGAGCATGCCGCTCATGGCGGTGTGCAGGGCCTTAAGCGGGGCGGCTTTGGGGTCGATCTGGCTGGTATTTGCCTTGATACTGCCGAGATGGCTGGCGAATTCTACCGTCTGGTGGGTTTTGGCGGCATCGCTGAAGCTCTTGGCCAGCAGCGTGGCTTGTTTCATCAGGGCCATGCCGGCCACATTGTCACCGGCGTAATCGCGCTGGCGTGCCTGATGCTGGATGCCGTAGCTGCTGATCAGCAGGCCGGCACCGGCACGCAGGGCGCCGTAGGCATCGGTGCGCAGTTCGACGCCCAGGCCCCTGAAGCTGCCGCGGTAATTGTCGGCGCTGTGGATCAGGTGGCCGAGATTGAGTTCGGTCGCCGCCTGCGTGCTCTTGAGCTGGATGCGGCCTTGGCTGTCGGTATCGTCAAACACCAGCTGGTTGTAACCGTTACCGCCGAATTCTTTGCTGCGGATGCCGGACATGGCACCGCTGTTGCGGTGGCTGTCGGCCGATGCGCCGTGCCAGACCGGGCTGTGGCCGCCGGCCAGGTTGCCTTGCGCGCTGACGGCGTGATCGTGCGCCGCTTCAAAGACGCGGACATTGGCTGCTTTATCGACCTTGCCGCCCGGGGTCGGTAGTATCCCGCCTTCGCCCTGGCCGTTATACAGTGCGCCGATGATGATCGGGCGGTCGATGTCGCCCTCGATAAACTGCACCAGCACTTCTTGGCCGATGCGCGGCAAGAAGTGCACGCCCATCCCGCCTCCGGCAGAACGTTGTGCCACCCGTACCCAGCAGGTCGCATTAACATCCCCGCGCTGCCCCTGCCAGTGAAAGCGCAGGCGGACGCGGCCGAGGCGGTCGCAATAGATCTCGTCCGCGCCGTTCGCATTGGCGCTGCCATCGACACCGACCACGATGGCGCTCTGGCTGCCGGGCGCGGTCGGGCGGGTGTTGTGACGCTGGCCGTTGCCATCGGCTTGTACCGGTCGCCAGGGGATATCGGCACGGATCGCTTCGAAGTAATTGGCGTAACCTAATTTTTGCGCTTGCTGGATGACTAACTGGTGTTGCTGCTGGCTTTGTTGCTGATCTGGCTGCTTATTTGCTTGCTCACTGTCTGGCATCAGGCAGTGTTCCAGCAAGACCGGAAGCTGGCCGAACAGTTCGGCCAGGCTTTCCTGCGCCGGTTTCGGCAGGTTATTGATGCCGACACTGGTGACGCTGAGCACGACATAACAGGGGTCGGCGCTGCCGGCTGGCTGCAACGGCCCTTGTGTCAGGGTAAACCGGGTGCCGGCGCGCAGGCTGCGCACGGTCGAGTGGGCTTGCCAGAGCTTGTTGCGCGCTTCGAGCGCTTCCATCTGCAACTGGGCATAACGCTGGGCCTGGGCCGCATTGGCATACGCGTACAGGCCGGGGCTGTCGTAGCTTTCCAGTACGGGGGCATGCTTGCCGCCGTACTGATGATGGGTCGGGGCGCTGGCAGCAATCGCCCGCTTGGATCGATAATCGGCGCTCAGTACCGTGGTGAGGGCGGCGTGCAGCGTGCGTTTGGCGCCGAGCGCCTGTATCGTGTCTTGCTGTTCGCGCGCGCGGCCGCCATGAAAGCGGATACCGGCGCCGCCCAGGGCATGCAGGCTGCTCGTGTCTTCCGGCGTGGCCAGCGGGTGCGTGCTGTCGACAAACAAGACCAGTTGGTGGTCGCCAGGTGAATCCGCATGCTCTTCGACGCGCCAGTTCAGGCCCTCTTCGGCCAGCAGCCGGCTTACAAAATCCAGATCGGATTCGCGGTATTGCACGCAATAGCTGCGCGTCCTGGCCTCGGCCATGAAGGGCGCGACCTCCTCGCTCCAGCGCCAGGCGGCATGCGGCTGGTAGGCGGCAAAAATGCTTTCGATGATCTCGACCAGTGTCTTGTCTTGCCAGACGCGGCTAGTGCGGCTTTGGCTGAGCAGCCACAGCCACGGCACCAGACGGATGCGGTAGCGGGCAAAACCGCCTTCGCTGCCGAGCATGGCGGCCTGGCAGACCAGGCCGGTAAACGGCAGGCGGCTGCCGTCGGACAAGCTGGTCAGCAGGCTGGCGCTCTGGCCCAGCAGGGTCTTGAGTTCGATCTGGGCGCTGCTGGACAACAGCAGGATGTCGCGGCTGCCGATGCCGTTAATCTCCTCTTGGGCGGCAAAGGCTTCGACCAGCAAGCCGCTGGCACCGAATGACAGGTTCTGGTCTTTGAAACGGAGTTCGTACAGGCGGCTGGCGCTGGAGAAGTTGGCTAAACTACCGAGCAGTTCTGTGAGCGTGTCTTTTTGCATCTGGAATCCGGTATGTCCGACCATGTGGCGCTACTCCTGCGATACGGCAGGCTGGCATGATTAAGTGGAAATAATGAGTGAAACTATTTAATTGCATTAAAGGCAATTAAATAGTTATGCATTTAACCATGCTGAGGTCGTTATTGCAAGCGCTGATACATCTGCTTACATACGGGCAGGCCGGGTGCCTTGCATGACCGCGATAAACCGTGTTCATGCCATGCGGGGGGCAACAGGCTTGAATGAAATAAAAAAAGCACCCCGTCGCTCGCGCATATCCCATGCGCCTCTCCAAGGCATCTGCCCGCAAACCCGCATGGGATATGCGTGAGCGAGGGGGGGCTTTAAAAAAATAATAAATGAACGCTGTTCTTTAATCTGGCTTGCTTGCACGGCTTTACTTGTAAGCGCGCCGACCTGCTTTATAATCCACTACTATGAAAAATCAACGCATCCTTTCGCACTTTCATGAAAGTGCCGAGCTCAAGATACAGTCCGCCTCAGTTTTGGCGCGCCCGATTGAACAGGCGATTGAACTTATGTTCTCTGCGCTGTCCAATGGCAACAAGATTCTCGCCTGCGGCAATGGCGGTTCGGCTGCCGACTGCCAGCATTTCGCCGCAGAACTGGTGGGGCGCTTCGAACGTGAACGCTTGCCCTTGCCGGCGCTGGCGCTGACGACAGATACCTCGATCCTGACTGCGGTGGCCAACGACTACAGTTTTAACGAGATATTTTCCAAGCAGGTGCAGGCATTTGGCCAGGCCGGAGATATCTTGCTGGCCTTGTCCACTTCGGGCAATTCTGCCAGCGTGATCAATGCCGTCAATGTGGCATTGGAGCGTGATATGCGGGTCATCGCCCTCACCGGTAAGGGCGGCGGCGAGATGAAGAAGATTTTGACCGATGCCGATGTACACATTTGTGTGCCGCATGATCGAACGGCCAGAATCCAGGAAGTCCATTTATTAACAATACACTGTTTGTGTGACGGTATCGATGCCGCCTTATTTGGAGGAGATGCAGATGATTGATGGCATGTTTAAAAAAGCCGCGCGACCGCTGGCAATGATCAGCTTATGCTGTGCGGCAGTCGTCAGCTTGCAGGGTTGCGTGGAAATGATGGTCGGCAGTGCCGTGATCGGAACATTTGCCGCGACAGACAGGCGCACCTTTGGCGCGCAAACCGAAGATAAATCGATCGTCCTGAAAGGTGAAAGCCGCGTGGCGCGTGCCTTGGGCGATGCGGCGCATGTCAATGTCAGCAGTTTTAACCGGCGCGCCCTGTTGACCGGTGAGGTCGCCGATGAGCAAGCCAAGGCGACCGCCGAGCGCGAGGTCCGTGCGATTGAAGGCGTACAGGCAGTGTCGAATGAACTGCAAATTTCCGGCCTGTCGAATTATTCCTCACGTTCTAGCGACGCCTTAATTACCACCAAGGTCAAGGCCTCGTTTGTCGATACCAAGGATTTGTATGGCAGCGCTTTTAAAGTCGTGACCGAAGCCGGCGTGGTCTACCTGATGGGGCGCGTGACGCAACGCGAAGGCGATCTGGCCGGTGAAGTGGCGCGCGGCGTCAGCGGTGTGCGCCAGGTCGTCAAGGTGTTTGATTATATCGGCGAGGCCGAACTGAAAGAGATGACGGCATCACCGAATAAGTAAAAGTAAAAGTAAACATAAGTAAGACTGAAGTAGCGGCAAAGCAGGAAAACAATCAATCAATCATTCAGAAGGGCTGGAAATATTTTCAGCCCTTTTTTTTCGGAGAAATCATGTTTGCATTCATCATCTTTTTAGCAATTGTCGCGCTGTTGGTATTTTGGGTGGTGGGCGCGTATAACCGCCTGGTCAGTTTGCGCAATCGTTTCAAAAATTCGTTTGCCCAGATTGATGTGCAACTGAAACGCCGTTATGACCTGATCCCGAATCTGGTAGAGACCGCCAAGGGTTACATGAAGCATGAGCGCGAAACCCTGGAAGCCGTGATCGCGGCGCGCAATCAAGCCGTGACGGCCAATGCCAAGGCGGTGGGCGATCCGTCGGATGCGGCAGCGGTACAGCAATTGTCACAAGCGGAAAAAGGCTTGACGGCCTCACTCGGTAAACTATTTGCCTTGTCGGAAGCCTATCCCGATTTAAAAGCCAATCAAAACATGATGCAGCTCACCGAAGAATTAACCGGTACCGAAAACAAGATCTCTTTTTCGCGCCAGGCCTATAACGACAGTGTGATGCAATACAACACCTCGATCGAGCAATTTCCCGGCTCTATCCTGGCCAATATGTTTGGCTTCAAGGCGGGTGAATTATTGCAAGCGACCGAGTCGCCGGAAGAGCGCAAGGCGGTCAAGGTATCGTTTTAGTCCAGTCTATGGATTTTTTCGAACAACAGGATCAGGCGCACCGCCAAAGCAGGAAATTGCTGTTTTTGTTTATGCTGGCGCTGCTGGCGATCGTACTTGCCGTGAATGCCAGCCTGGCATTGATCTGGATCTGGCGCAGCGGCGCGGGCCTGGCTGGCCAGCATGTCTATCCACGCGGTTTTTTTGTCATCAATACCTTACTGACGCTGCTCTTTATCGGTGCCGGCACCCTGTTTGAAATGTTCCGGCTGCGCGACGGTGGCGATGCGGTGGCACTGCTGGCCGGCGGGCGGCTGGTCATGCCGTCTTCTGACGATGTGCTGGAGCGTCGCCTGCTGAATGTGGTGGAAGAGATGGCGCTGGCCTCCGGCATCGCCTGCCCGCGGGTCTACCTCATGGATGAAGAGCAGGCGATTAATGCCTTTGCGGCTGGTTACCATCAGAACCAGGCCGTGGTCGCCGTCACCCGCGGCAGTCTGACCAGGCTGAGCCGGGATGAGTTGCAGGGCGTGATCGGGCATGAATTCAGCCATATCATGAACGGTGACATGCGCATGAACGTGAAACTGATCGGCGTGCTGTTCGGCATACAGATGATCGCCACTTTTGGCCAGGAGCTGATGTACTGGGGCACGCGTTTTGGCTCTTCCCGTAGCCGGGATGAAAAAGGCCCGCCGTTGCAGCTGATCTTGCTGGCGCTGGGGGCCGCTTTGTTTGTGATCGGTTATGTCGGCATATTTTTTGGCCGCCTGATCAAGTCCGCCGTCTCGCGTCAGCGCGAATTTCTGGCCGATGCCAGTTCGGTACAATTTACCCGTAATCCCGACGGTATCGGTGGCGCCCTGCGCAAGATAGGCGGACTGACGCGCAGCAATGATTGCGGTTCGCGTATCGATAACCCGCATGCCGAACAACTGTCGCATATGTTTTTGGGCGCGGCGCGGCCGAACCTGCTGTCCGGTTTATTTGCCACCCATCCGCCGCTAGCGGAACGGCTACGCCGGGTATATGGCAAAAGCGTCGATTTTCTTGATGCCAGCGAGTTGTCTGAGTCCGGATTCGCTGACAGTGATGCGGCGGCCATGCCAGACGGTGCCGTTGGCTTTGGCAGCGGCGTCAGTCATGCTGCTATGGCACCGGCAACGAGCCTGAGTGCGGCGGGTGCGCTCGCGTTTGGCCATCATGCGTCAGCGCAATCGGCCCTGTCCGCCGAAGTGCTGGCGGCAGCACGCGATCCCCTTGCGGCTGCTGCTTTGGTGTATGCCTTATTGCTTGACCAGACCGCGCCCGCAGCGTATCAGCTTCAAATCGACGTATTGCGCCTGTCGGTGCCGTTGCAATCTGCTCTGGCTATTAGTTTACTTGAGCAAACCGAAAGCTTGCCGCGCAGTGCGCGTCTGCCCTTGCTGGATCTGGCGATGCCGGCACTGAGCTTGCTATCAGCAGAACAGCGTAGCGTCTTACTTGGCGTGGTGAGCCGCCTGATCGCTGCCGACCAGCGCGTGACACAGGCAGAATTTGTCTTGCAGACCGTGCTGGAACGGCGTCTGGCAGCGCAGGCAGGCCGTGCCGTGACTGCGCGCTATGGCGACCTGGCCGAGTTAAAGCAAGCGGCAGCGTTAACGCTATCACTGATGGCGCAGACGGCAGGCGGCCTGCATGGTGCCAGGGCGGCCTTCATGCGCGCTGCCATCAGCATGCCGCAACTGGCGCTGTCAGAAGCCGATTTGTCGCTCGGTAATGCGGTGGATTTTTTTGCCGTCAGGCAGGCTCTGGACCAGTTAAACCAGCTGGCACCGTTGGCCAAACCCTTTTTGATCCGTTTGTTACTGGCTGCGGCCGGTAGCGCTATCAGTGTGGAATCGGCGGATTTGCTGCGCGGTATCTGCGCCGCGATCGATGCACCGGTGCCAGATAGCGTGGCGCAAACCTATACGGCCCATCATTGGGCTTACAGCGAACCGGTTAACGCGGGCAGTGGCAGTATAACGTGGTCTTGATGTCAGGCGCGCCCAACCACGGAGGCGGTGGCCATTAATTCTTCTATCAGTGCCAGCGACATTTTGCCCGACATGCGGTGCGGGTTGAGTTCTGGCAGCGCCGAGTATTTCAGCATGATCGAGGGATTGATTTTGCTGAGATTGGCTTGGCCCATCGTCCATCCGGCATAACGGCGCTCGGTAATTTCTTCATAGTGCAACAACACCACGTCGGTATGGCGCGGGTCGCGCAGTATGTGGCCGTATAGCGTGTTAATCGCCTCTCTGCCCCCTTCCAGCACTTGCATGAAGACTTGATCGCTATGGCATAAAATGCCGGTGATGCCGTGTTGAGGATTATGTTCGCGCGATTGCTGCATGATGCTTTGCACGACTTCGCAGAGCTTGTCATCGGTGGTGCGACTGGCGTACAGGAGGCGGACGAGCATCATGGTTTCCTCTAGGTTGGCGATAAAATTTGCTGGTTCATTTGCTGGTTAATTCAGCGTTTGATCAAAGATAAAAATTCGCGGCGCAGGTTCGGATCTTTTAAAAATGAGCCGTGCATCACGCTGTTAATCATCTTGGCGTCCATATCCTTGACACCGCGCCATTGCATGCAAAAATGATCGGCTTCCATCACTACGGCTAAGCCATCTGCCTGCATTTTTTCTTGCAAGAGATCGGCCAGTTGCACTACCGCTTCTTCCTGAATTTGCGGACGGCTCATGATCCATTCTGCGATACGGGCGTATTTGGAGAGCCCGATCAGATTCGAATGTTCGTTCGGCATGACGCCTATCCATACCTTGCCGATAATCGGGCAGAGATGGTGCGAGCAGGCGCTGCGTACCGTGATCGGGCCAATGATCATCAGCTCGTTCAGATGCGATGCATTCGGAAATTCGGTCACCGGTGGCATCGGCACATAGCGGCCCTTGAACACTTCGTTGATAAACATCTTGGCGACCCGGCGGCCCGTGTCCTGGGTATTGTGATCGCTGTTAGTGTCGATCACCAGGCTTTGCAATACGTCTTTGAGCTTTTCTTCGACTTCACTTAATAGTTGATCCAGCTCACCCGGCTGAATGAACTGTGCGATATTATCATTGGCGTGATAGCGGGTCTTGCTGGCGACGAGCCGTTCACGTATCCGTTGTGACATCGGGATCTGGACCGGCTTGAATTCTGTAGTCGAGTCAATTGACATGATGGTTTCTAGTGAAAGTGTGCGAATGCAACAAAGGTGTTATGGTAACTGAATCGCCGTTATCTTGTTTTGCCGCGCATCTTGTCCTGCTTTCCAGTGCGGCAGGCAAACCGGGCAATGGCTCATTTTTTTACCTCTTCCACCGCGCCGGGTTGATCCAAAGACAGTTTGCGCATGGCTTTGCGCAGTATTTGCATTTGATTACTAAAGTTGGTACACGAGTCGCATATGCTGAGATGAAGCTTTAGCCGTGCCCGTTCCGCGAAATTGAGGTCACGATCCAGCCCTTCGGAGAGCATTTGATGGGCTTGTTTGCAGTTAAGTAGTAATTGCATAAGTTTTTCAAAAGTGGCGAATGGAAATAATTATGCTTTAGCAGCAAACCAGTTGATATCAAGGCATTCGCGCAGCCGCAAACGTGCACGATAGAGCAGTACCCATAAGTTAGACGTGGTGAGATCCAATTCCTTACAAATTTCTTCGGTTTCCAGCTCTAGCCATTCTCGCATCATAAACACACGGGCGGTTTTGGCGGGTAATTTTTCCAGGCAAATTTCTAGTATCCGGAAAAAATCTTTTTGTTCCAGTGTCGCATCCGGCTCACCCCAGGCGCGAGCGGTGTCGACGGTGTGGCCATTTTTCTTGAACAGGCTATCGATCAGGTCCGCCTCAGATTCGTCATCCTCGGTCGGCAGCTGTTTTTCTTTACCCGCGGCACGTAAGGCGTCAATAATTTTATATTTGAGAATGCCGGTGACATAGGTGCGCAGGGAGGACTGTCCGGCAAAATTATGCGGCTTTTCCAGCACCGCCAACAAGGCTTCCTGAGCTGCATCTTCGGCCTGAGGCGCGTTGCGCAGTTGTAGCATCGCAAAGCGGAATAATGCAGGGCGCATGGCTTCAAGTTGCTGGTGAAGGTCTTGTATTGGTGTCATTGAGTCGAGATAAATTAAGCGTGGCGACAAAAAAACTGCATGATGGGTGTCATGGTTTCGCTGTAAAATTCTGAAAAACTTAGCAATTCTTTATAGGATACCTTCAATATGACCAGTGTGACCAACACAGAATCTGAACCGATTAATAAGCTAGCTGGCGTCGCGCCTGAAATTAAGGCAGAGATTCTGGCTGAGGCCTTGCCGTATATTCGCAAATTTCATGGCAAAACCATCGTTGTCAAATACGGCGGTAACGCCATGACCGATGAACGTCTGAAACATGGTTTTGCCCGTGATGTCATTTTACTCAAACTGGTCGGCATGAATCCTGTCGTGGTGCACGGTGGCGGCCCACAAATTGACAATGCGCTCAAAAAAATCGGCAAGCAGGGCACTTTTATTCAGGGCATGCGCATTACCGACGAAGAAACCATGGAAGTCGTGGAATGGGTACTTGGTGGTGAAGTGCAGCAAGACATCGTGATGCTGATCAATCATTACGGCGGCCAGGCGGTGGGCCTGACGGGCAAGGATGGCGGCTTGATTCGTGCGCGCAAGATGCAAATGCCCGATCGCGAAAAACCGGGCGAGTTTCTCGATATCGGTTTTGTCGGAGAGATTGATGCGATCAATCCGGCGGTAGTGAAGGCATTGCAAGATGATGCGTTTATTCCGATTATCTCGCCTATCGGCTTCGGCGAGGATGGCCAGGCGTATAACATCAATGCGGATGTCGTCGCGGGAAAAATCGCAGAAATCCTGAAGGCAGAAAAATTGATCATGATGACCAATATCGCCGGGGTTCAGGACAAGCAGGGCAATCTGGTGACGGATTTGTCGGCGCGTGAGATCGATGAGATGTTCGCGGACGGTACGATTTCTGGCGGCATGTTGCCAAAAATCGCATCGGCGCTTGACGCTGCCAAGGCTGGCGTGAATACCGTGCATATTATCGATGGACGGATTGAGCATTCCCTGCTGCTCGAAGTGCTGACAGAGCAGGCGTTTGGAACCATGATACGCAGCCATTGAGCGGATGCCAAAGTGGGATGCAAATGGCTCGAAAATGGGATGCTGATGTATGCATGATGTTTTGATTCGTCTTCCATGAGCTTGCGCACCCCCATTTGGCTATTCGATCTCGATAACACCTTGCACGACGCAAGCCATGCCATATTCCCGGCTATCACGCGCAATATGAACGGGTATATGGCTGCGTTGCTGGGAGATGGCAACACTCCGGCCGATGCAGAAACGGTAAATGCCGTGCGGCAGCTGTACTGGCAACGTTATGGCGCCACCTTGATGGGTTTGGTCAAACACCATGGCGTGCGCGCCGATGAGTTTTTGCGTGAAGCGCATCGCTTTGATGATTTGCCTTCAATGATCCGTGCTGAGCGCGGCCTGGCGCGACTGTTCAAGCGTTTGCCGGGGCGTAAAATTTTGCTCACGAATGCTCCTCGGCAGTATTCGCATCAGGTATTGCGTCATTTGGGTTTGCATCGCCATTTTGCTCAGCATGTCCCGATAGAGGCGATGCGGGTACATGGAAAATTGCAGCCTAAACCTTCGCGGCAGTTTTTGCGTAAGTTAATGGCACAGCTAGGCGTTCATGCACGAGACTGTATCTTGGTTGAGGACACCGTTACCAATCTACGGGCAGCCAAGCAGGTTGGTATGCGCACTGCCTTGGTGACACGCTATTCACTGCAAGGCGAACACAAAAATTCTGCCGCTTGTGCAGATGTCACAGTAAAATCGGTCTTACATCTGACGCGGCATGGCCGGCAACTACACCGCACATCGCTCTGACTTTATCATCGCAAGACAGCGTTAATCCATTGCAGCGTTTTCTACCAAAGTAAATCAATACATGGCAACTACCAAACCTGGCGAGCGCAAGCTTCAAATATTACAAGCCCTGGCAGCGATGCTGGAAAATCCCAAGGGCGAGAAGATCACGACAGCGGCGTTGGCCGCCAAGATCGCCGTGTCCGAGGCCGCCTTGTATCGTCATTTCGCCAGCAAGGCGCAAATGTTTGAGGGATTGATTGAGTTCATCGAAAGCTCGGTGTTTGGCTTGATTAACCAGATTTGCCAGCAGCAAGAAGATGGCTTATCGCAGGTGCAGGCCATCACACTGATGTTGCTCAATTTTGCCGAGCGTAATCCTGGCATGACCCGGGTACTCATTGGCGAAGTATTAGTGAATGAGGATGAGCGCCTGCAACTGCGCATGAATCAGTTTATTGAACGCATAGAGCTGGCATTTAAACAGGCCTTGCGTCAAGGCGTGGCACAAGGCCAGTTACCTGAAAATGAAGTGAGCGGTCGCGCCAGTTTGCTCAGCAGTTTTGTGGTGGGGCGCTGGCATCGTTTTGCTAAAACGGGTTTTAAGAGTTTGCCTGGCGAGCAAGCTGCTCTACATTTGGCCCTGCTGTTACGCTAACCAATCGATTGACGGCTTCCGATCCGTATAAGTAGAAATGGTTTTTGCCTGCGGCTTTGGCTTTCTTCAGTGCCTGGTCGGTATGATGCAAGAACAGTCTTTGCTCTACGGCATGCAAGGGACAGCATGCGATGCCAATGCTGCCGGTGATGATGATTTTTTTTCCGCGCAGTGTCATCGGCTGATTAATTGCGCGTAACAACCTTTCTGCCAGTGCCACTGCCATTTCCGGGCTGTCGATTTGCGGCAGGATGGCGGCAAATTCGTCGCCGTCAACGCGGCATAGCGTATCGGTATTTCGTAGTACGGTACACAAGCGATTGGCGATGGTCGCCAAAATTAAATCCCCTGCGTCATAAGAAAATTGCGCGTTCAGTGGCTTGAAATTATCTAAATCGATAAACATCAGGGCGGCGAGTTGCTTGCTCGCTACCGCAACTTCGACACAATTTGTCAGAAGATGATGGAAATAACTTCTATTGGGAAGTTTGGTCAGGCTATCATGATTGGCCAGGATGTCGAGCCTGCGCTCGGCTTCCCGGCGTTCTCGTATCTCGCTTTGGCGGTCAGATTCCCACGATTCGATACGTGTCATCATCTGGTTGAAATGCTGGTTGAGATAATTCAACTCATGACCGTCATGGGGTATCGCACGCAGGCTATAGTCGCCTAAGGTGACCACTTGTTCACTCACGGTACCCAGATCTATCACGGGTGCCAGGCGCAAGACTTGTGCCTTGGTGAGGAAATAGGCGCAAACGGCGCTGATGGCGCCGCCTAGCAACAGGCCGATGATGCATACCGTCAGGGTTTGCCAATACAGTGCCCGCAAGCTGCTGCTGATTTGAATTTTGCCGATGATCGCGGCATCCTGTATCACCGGTGCGGTGGTATTGAGCCGTGCAATCTGTAGCTTGCTATTCACCGAGGTGACGAGTTCTGACTCGGGCAATTTGCTGGTTTGCCCGAATTGACTGAAGTCATCCCAGGCGATGATGGCTAATCCATTTTTATCGTAGACGATGATGCTCAGTATCTCTGATGAATGGCTGGCCTTGAGTATCAGGGCCTCTACCGCTTTACGATCATTCGATTGCAGGCTGGCGGCGATATTGCTGGCGATCGTCTCGGCTTGATACTGCGCTTCGGTGCGGAGTTGATGTTGCCCGAGATAGGCGGTGAGTAAGACAAAAAAAAGCAAAGCACTTAACAAACCCTTGCCGATGATGGCGAGATTTTCCCGCCATATTTTTGCTGCAAAAGGGCTGTTGAGAAATGCTGTCGGCATAAATTTTCTACTTTGAGAGGGTCACTTAGGATCACTTGGATGGGAATGATGTGAGTTTATCATTCAAATTACGCAATAGTGTTGTTATTTACATATAGAAATTTAAAGCAAGATTTTTCTTTGAATAGGCAAAGATTGATTTCTACAGGTAAACTGCAAGTCATACTGTCAAATGAGTGTACCGTGTCGTCTTCTACCGAACTTAGCATGCTGTCGCCCGGCGCATCGCTGCCCTGTTTTGCCCTGCTTGATGATGCCCATGGCGATCCCTCCGTATCGGGTTTGTGTTCGCGTCTATATACCAACTTAATTCACACGCTGATTTGTCCTGATGCAAATAGTTGGCCAGATTTTTTGTCTTCCATGCAGCGCGGGTTGGCGCAGGGCTGGCATGCAGTTGCTTTGTTTTCATATGAAACAGGCGCACAATTACAAGCGATCACTCCGCGCAGCTTGGATGAGGCCGACGCCGTCGCTTCTCGTGTTTTTTTGTTTGAACGCTGTGAGTTGCTCAGCGAAGGGCAAGTGGATGCGTGGCTGGATCTGCAAGTGCAGAATCCGGTGGCGGGAATCGCGGCCCTGAGATCCAGCGTAGATCGGGCGACATTTTCTGCCGCAATTGCCAGAATCAAGGCTTACATCGCCGCAGGCGATACGTATCAGGTCAATTACACTTACCGTTTGCATTTTGACGCCTATGGCTGCGCTGTGGCCTTGTACCAGCGTTTACGTCAACGCCAGCCAGTTCCTTACGGGGCCTTGATTTGCCTGCCGGACGGCGCGGCGATTCTGTCGCTGTCGCCTGAATTGTTTGTACGGCATCAGGCTGGTCGCCTGTTGGCACGCCCCATGAAGGGCACGGCGGCAGCCACCGGGATCGACGCTGAGGATCAGCGCTTAGCGGATGCTTTAGCCCGCGACAGCAAAAACTGTGCAGAAAATTTGATGATCGTCGATTTGCTGCGCAATGACTTGGGCCGTATCGCTGTCACTGGATCGGTGAAGGTACCGCGCTTGTTTGAGGTAAAGCGTTTTTCCAGTGTCTTGCAAATGACTTCGACCATAGAAGCTAGCCTGCAGCCACAACTTGATCTGCCCGAAATCATGTCGGCGCTGTTCCCTTGCGGTTCGATTACTGGCGCACCCAAGCGTCGCACCATGGAAATCATTCGCGAGCTTGAGAGCGAGCCGCGTGGCATCTACACCGGCGCCATAGGCTGGTTTGATGCGCCATCAGAAGGTAGTTTGGTGGGCGATTTCTGTCTGTCGGTGCCGATACGCACTTTGGTTTTACAGGCCCCTGATCAGACCGGACTGCGTCACGGCGTCATGGGGGTTGGTGCCGGTATCGTGTATGACAGCGTCGCTGAGGATGAATTTGCCGAGTGCCAGTTGAAGGCCAAATTTTTAACCGGCCTGGCACCCCAGTTCGACTTGTTTGAGACCATGTATGCCAGCCGGGAAGGCGGTTGCCGACACTTGCCGCGCCATTTGCAGCGCTTGCGTCATTCGGCGAATTACTTTGGTGTTAACTACGATCAAAATGCCATCGCGCATGCTGTGCGCGGCTTTTGCGAGGATTTGCCGCCACAAGGCGCATTCCGCCTACGTTTAGCTTTAAAGCCGGATGGAGAAATCAGCTTGCAAAGCGGGGTCTTGCAGCCACTGCCAAGCGCCGTCAAAGTGCTGATCGCACACTTGCCCTGTGATGCTGATGCACTTTTTTTACGCCATAAAACCACCATGCGTCAGCATTATGATCAAGCCTGGCAAGCGGCGGAGCGGCAAGGTGCCTTTGATATGTTGTTTTGTAATCGGCAGGGCTTTCTGACCGAGGGGGCGCGCAGCAATCTGTTCATCCGCAAGAATCGCCAGTGGTTCACGCCGCCGCTCAGCGATGGCGTGTTGCCGGGAGTGATGCGCGCAGTTTTATTGGATGATAGTGAGATGCAGGCCAGCGAAAAACAATTGACCTTGGCCGATCTGTATGCTGCCGATGAGGTGATTCTGTGTAATTCCCTTCGTGGCATCCTGAAGGTGGATATCGTCGCGCCTGAGGAAAAAACAAGTTTCATTAGTCAATTGTCACTTGCTAGACTACTATGATAAATCCAGCTAGCCGAGAATAAGATCATGAATTTTAGCAATCCAGGTATTTTTCGCCTGACTTTTTTTGCGCTGGCAGCGATGCTCTCGGCCAGCATGGTACTGACACCAACAGTACGTGCTGAGACTGGCAGCGATGATCTGACCGATCTCTCACTGGAAGATTTGATGAAGGTGGTGGTCGTCAGCGCTTCCAAATTTGCTCAAACTAGCACTCAAGCCCCTTCTGCCGTACAAGTACTGACAGCCGAAGATATTCGTCTGCATGGATGGCGCACTTTGGCTGAAGCACTGGGCAGCCTGCCCGGTCTGTATGCGAGTAATGACCGCGCTTTTGGGTTTCTCGGTGCGCGCGGATTTATGGTGCCGGGTGATTACAATATGCGCTTTTTGCTGTTGCTAGATGGCCAGCCGCTCAACGATAATTTGTACGGTCAGGCGAATCTGGGTCATGAGTTTCGCGTCGACATGTCGCTGATCGATAGAATCGAGTATGTGCCCGGGCCGGGTTCCTCCATTTACGGCTCAAACGCGATGTTTGGTGTCGTTAATGTGATGACACGCAGTGCCGCGAATTTGCCGCGCCTGAGTATTTCCACCCGGCTTCAAGGCGATGGCTGGCGCGAATTCGACCTCAAAAGCGCGCACCGCGGTGAGGGCAACGGCCCTGACTTGGTTTTTTCCCTGAGCCGGGCGAATAAAACCGGCCGTGATCTTTATTATCCTGACGCGATCGGCATAGCGACTTCGGATGGCAGCGCGTCGCGTGATGGACTGGCGCATGGTCTTGACAGCATGACGGTGACGCGCGCTTTTGCGGGGCTAAAATTAGATGGTTTCGCGCTCTCTGCCTGGGCTGCCCAGCGCGATGTACACCCGTCCTCGGCGCTTTTTAACGGTAATTTTGACGATGGTCGTTTGCACTTGATCGATTCCAGTTATGGCGTGACATCGGCCTATCAGCGCGCGATTGACGATCAGCTCAACTTACATGTCCGGCTGGCCTACCAGAAGATCACTTATCAGGGCGACACGCCGTATCTAGATCCGACGATAGGCTCCTATGTCAATCGCGATGAGGCGGTCGGTACCTGGTTGTCCGGTGAAGCCAGATTGTTGTACATTGGTTTTCAGGGTCACAAACTGGTCACCGGGATTGATTTTCAATCCGATTTAGAGGCATTGCAAAAAAATGCCGATCTCAATGTTGCCGTCAATACGCCATTTTCAACCGATACCAAAGTGCGCAGATATGGTGTTTATTTTCAAGACGAATGGAATTTTTCGCCCGACTGGCATTTAAATGCGGGCTTGCGTAGCGACAGCTATTCTTCAGGCAAATCCCAGATTAGTCCGCGCCTTGGCCTGATCTGGAACCCCAGTGATCGTGCCACTTTAAAGCTGCTGGCGGGGCAGGCCTATCGCAGCCCCAACGCTTATGAAGCAAATTATGCACGTGCTCCCTTTTATCTTGCCAGCACAGGCTTGCAGCCCGAAACCATACGCACGCTGGAAGCCGTGGCTGAGTACCGGCTTGAAGCCGCGCAAGAGATTGGGGCTTCCGTTTTTGACTATCAACTCAATCATTTGATCCGCCAGATAGATATTGGAACTGGCCAGTTGCAGTATCAGAATGAGCCTGCGGTGAGCGTGCGCGGGTTGGAAATATTCCATAGGCTACGCAATAAAAATGGCTTGAATTTGATGAGCAGCATGGCCTTCAATCATAGTCATGATGCCGCGGGGCGAGCCTTGAGTAATAGCCCAAGATGGGTTGCTAAGTTACGTCTCAGGCAGCCAGTCTGGCAGGATAATTTACTGGCCGCTGTGGAGATGAATGCACTTGGCCCACGCACCATAGCGTGGCGTGACAGCCGCAGCCATCTGGGAGTGCAATCGCAAGTGAATCTGGCGTTGACAGCGACTCGCCTGCGTTCCGGGCTGGAGTTGCAATTGCGTCTGGTGAATTTATTCGACACGAAGATTGTCTATCCCGCTTCAAATGAGACGGGTGTCCCTACGCTACCGGTGGATGGTCGTCAATGGCAACTAGGACTTAATTATGCGTTCTAAGGTGCTGGCTAGCTTGTTGGTGGCGATCGCATTTCTGCTTCCGGCGCCTGCCCTGTTAGCGCAGGATAGTTCTGCGCCATCGGAATACGCGGTCAAGGCCGCATTCTTGTACAACTTTGCGCTATACACGGAGTGGCCAACTCTGCCGGCCGAGGCTTTTGAATTTTGCGTACTCGGTAAAGATCCTTTTGGTTTTCATCTGGATAATATCGGCCGTAAAAAACTGCAAGGCAAGGTCATTCATATCCGTCGTCTGGGCGCGAATCAAGATGTGAAGACTTGTCATTTATTGTTCATTCCCGCATCAGAAAAAGACAATTATCTTCGTATGGCGGTCATGCTTAGCCAGCAAGCGATTCTCACTGTGACGGATGCGCCGCAGGTGGATGAAAAGTGGCCCGTGATGATGATCAGTTTGGTGCCGGAAGGCGAACGCTATACCTTTGATATAAATCAGGCTGCCGCCAAAATAGCGGGCCTGAGTTTTAGTTCTAAACTTCTGCATCTGGCACGCAACGTTAAATAATATACAAATAAAAAGAAAGGAAGGTAGTCGGTGAAGTCCTGGATAGTCAAGCGTACTCTGGAAAAGAAACTGATATTGGTCAACTTGCTGACCTTTAGCTTGGCGTCCATTTTTGCTGTCATTTTGATCGTTGCGTATTTGTGGACAGCGGCGCGCGCTGATCTTTTGCGCAATACAGAAATTACAGCACAAGTGATCGCGCAAAATAGTGCATCGGCGTTTTTGTTTTTCGATAAAAAAGCGGCGAAAGAGGTGATTTCTGCACTCAATCAAGATCAAAACGTGCTCAGTGCAAATTTGTATCTGCCGGATCGCAGCCTATTTGCGTCCTATCGGCGGGAAGGTGTTTCTGTGTCGACCTGGCGCAATCTTGAGGTGCAGATCCCCTCGCCATCCGTGTTGATGAAATCTTATTTTTATTCGCGTTATCTGGTGGTGGTGGCGCCTGTGATCGCAGAAGGGCAGACCGTCGGCTCACTACAAATGTATGTTGATCTGCGCTCTACTTATCAGCGCATTGTCAGTCTTGTCATCATGGTTTTATTGGCGACGCTAGGTGCAGTATTGGTTGCGGGGCGTTTGCTCAAACGATCCTTGCGCGCCATCCTGGACCCTATCGATGCGTTGGTCAACACGATGCACGATGTGTCCAGTAACGATGATTACACCCAGCGCGCGTTGGTCAAAACCGATGATGAAATCGGCCAGTTGGTCGATAAATTTAACTTCATGCTGGAACAAATCCAGCGGCGCGACGCTGCCCTGGGAAAAGAGTTGGTAGAGCGTAAACGCGCTGAAATCCAGCTCGATCATATTGCCCACTATGACAGCGTGACAGGTTTGCCGAACCGCCATTTTTTCAATCGCCATACGATGGAATTGGCGCACCTGCGCGACAAGCAGGAAATGAGTTATGCCTTGCTTTTTATTGATCTTGACAACTTTAAATACGTCAATGACACCTTTGGTCATCGGGTCGGCGATCTGCTTCTTGTCGCGGTAGCCGAGCGACTGCAAAAGACATTACGTACCCGCGATCTGGTGATGCGTTTAGGCGGAGATGAATTTTGTGTGTTGCTTGATGACCCGAAAAAACTCGATGTCGCCATCTTGCTTGCCAATAAAATGCTGGCGGTGCTGAGTCTCCCGTTTCACTGCGAAGAGCATGAGTTTAATATCGGCGCCTCGATCGGCGTGGCCATGATGCCTGACCATGTGAGCCGCTTCGATGAGCTGCTGAGTTGTGCCGATGCGGCAATGTATGCCGCCAAGGCCATGGGCAAAAACACCGTGCAGGTGTGGACTCCTGAAATGTCGAAGCGCACCGCACAGCGTTTCACGATTGAGTCAGGGTTGCGCAAGGCCATAGAAAATGGCGAACTGGAAGTGTATTACCAGCCTATCATGCACCTTGCCAGCAATCGTATCGCAGGCATGGAGGCACTGTTGCGCTGGAAGCACCCCGTGCTGGGGTTTGTTTCTCCGGTTGAGTTTATTCCGATTGCGGAAGAGAGCCAGCTCATTGTCAGCATCGGTGAATGGGTGTTGCGGCAGGCGTGTACCCAGGCCAAAATTTGGGAGCAACGTTTTGGTCAGCTGTTTATTGCTGTCAATGTCTCGGCTAGACAATTCCGCGATCCGGGCTTTGCCGACAATGTGGAACGCATCGTCAGGGAAACGGGCTGTCCGCCACATACCCTGGAACTGGAGCTGACCGAAACCATGCTGATGTCGCAAACTTCTGAAACCTTGGCTATCCTGAAGGACTTGTCGGGACGAGGCTTTCAGCTATCTTTGGATGATTTCGGCACCGGCTATTCATCGTTAGCTTATTTGAAGCGCTTTCCTATCAATAAGCTCAAAATCGACCGCAGCTTTGTTTCTGATCTGCCGAATGACAAGGATGATGTCGCTATCGCCCAAGTGATCGTCTCACTGGCGCATCATATGGGGATGCGCGTCGTTGCAGAGGGGATAGAAACAGTCGAACAGGCCGCTTTTTTACGCCAGCTTGACTGTACTTATGGGCAAGGTTTTTTGTTTAGTCAGCCGTTGCCGGAAGCACGTTTTGCGGTTTTTGCCGAGAATAATTTGATGCGCAGGATTGCCAATCAGAGTAATCGCCATGTCTAAGGGGAACTTCTAAAAACCCACCTGTCTAAGCAATCAGAGCGATTTTTCTGCAAACAAGCGGGTAGGAAATAGAAATGACATTCAAAATGGGTGATTTATTTGCGCAAGAACATCGGCAAAAGAAGCTTGACGTGTTTGCCAA
>NZ_JAUSFI010000079.1 GCF_030651495.1 Undibacterium sp. | reverse complement strand
ATCCCATACAGGACCCAACCCCTGGCGCTTTTGAGCGGATATTAAATGCTTAGTGGCGAACTACAAAAAGCCCAATCGCGTTTCCATGGATCGCTTCACCAGTTCGCGCTGGTACTCGTCCACGGCATCCCATTTATTGATAGCAATCACGACCGCGCGGCCGGACTCCAAAATATAGCCCGCAATATGCGCATCCTGATCAGTCACCCCTTGGGTGGCATCGATCAGCAAAAGCACAACGCTGGCGGACTCAATCGCCTGCAGCGTCTTTACAACAGAAAATTTCTCAATTGCTTCAAACACCTGCCCTTTGCGCCGCAGACCCGCCGTATCGATCAACTCAAAGCGCTGTCCACCACGCTCAAAAGGAACCGAAATCGCGTCTCGGGTTGTGCCGGGCATGTCGAAAGCAACTAAGCGCTCTTCCCCAAGCCAGGTATTGATCAGCGTCGACTTTCCAACATTAGGGCGACCGGCCACCGCGAGCTTGATGACACCCGGATCAACTTCTGCCGCAGTCTCATCTGCTTCCGCCAACGCCAACGGTGCAAGAGCAATGTCGACCAGCGGTTTGATGCCCTGACCATGCGCTGCAGAGATTGGAAACACCTCGCCGAGGCCGAGTTCAAAAAACTCAACGAATTGAATGCCCTCGGTCATACCCTCGGCCTTGTTGGCAACAAGCACACACGGCTTGCCCAGTTTGCGCAAGTATTTGGCTATCTCATGGTCTTGAGCAGAGATGCCGGCACGAGCATCTACAACGAACAACACGACATCAGCTTCGGCCACTGCCTGGCGCGTTTGCTTGGCCATTTCCTTATAAATACCTGTGGCCGCATCCGGCTCAAAGCCCCCGGTATCAATCACAATAAACTCGTGATCTCCTTGCTTGCCATTGCCATAATGGCGATCACGGGTCAGACCCGCATAGTCAGCCACAATGGCATCTCGGGTCTTGGTAAGACGGTTGAACAGGGTCGATTTCCCAACGTTGGGACGGCCAACCAAGGCGATAACTGGTTTCATAGAATCAGACTC
>NZ_JAUSFI010000077.1 GCF_030651495.1 Undibacterium sp. | reverse complement strand
GAGGGGCAGCTGGCTGCCGCCTTAAGTTACCGTGCCAATAAAATTTGCCCGGCTGTCAGTGCCGGGGTCAAGCAGCAGGGCGTCTACCAGCCGCGCAACCTGCGGCTGGAACGTCCGGCAGCCAAAGAAATCGCGATTTATAGTCGCATAAACAGCAACATAAATAGCCGCATTAATAGCCACTTCAATAGCCAGATAAAATGAACAGTTCGCAAAGAATCTTATTTATCCTGTGCAGCGCCGTGCTGGGCGCTTGCCAGGCCGTGACTCCGCCTGCATCTGCTGCGGTCGCGGCGCGCCTGCTGTCGCCGAGTCCGCAGGCACGGCAAGAGTTGAGCCTGGCCACGGCCAAGCTGCTCGGCATTCCCGGCGTTACCCTGGCCGAGCAAACCCTGCTCGACAGCAGCCAGTTTGCCTATGCGCGCAAGCCACGCCATGACGCGGCGGGGCAATTGCTGCAAGGCCGGGTCATAGAACAGCCAGCTATTTTCAAGCTGGAGCTGCGCGGCCAGCAATGCTGGCTGGTGTATCCACAAAAAGCCCGGGAAACTTTGTTGACGCAGGCCAAATGTGTTGCCGAATAAGTCGCTTTAGCGGCCGCTAGTGATCATGAAATCGATGATGATTTCTCCGGGCGCGCGTGAAACATAGGCCATCTTGATCGCGCTGCCAAAACGTTGATCAAGCTGGGCCAGTAGCGGCAGCGGATCGTGGTCATTGCAAAAGCGCATGGTTTCGCCCGCCTGCAGCGAATCGAGTGCGCCAAAGATGGCGGCGTGGCGGAAGCGCTTGGCGACGCCGCGTGCGTCGAATGGATAGATGCCGTCGGCAATGACAGGGGTGGAACAATTGTGTGCCATGGTAAAACTCCTTTTGTGCTGGTTAATACTGCTTAGTGTTGCTGAGTGATAGTGCTCAAACATGCTGCTGAACTGAAGTGCCGGCGCTTGGCCGACGCTTCAGGTTTCGATTAAATTACGCTTTCTTTGCTACGGGTACCAGTGCCGGTATTGCTGACGGACGTTTTCCTCCTGTCAGCAAACGCAAGGCGAACAAGACCAGGAACAGTACCCCGACCGAGAACACCACGTCACCCGGTACGCGCAGCCATACCAGGGTTTCCATCAGCGCGGAATGGACCACTTCCGGCGAACGGGCGAACCACATGCCCTTGGTAATGCTGGCCCAGGCTTGATAGATGCCGGCCGGTACCAGCGAGATGAAGACCATCATCGCCAGGCCGATATTGAGCGACCAGAACATCGGTGCCAGCAGCTGGTCGGACCAGGCGGCACGGTCGGACAGGCCGCGCAGGCAGAACAGCATCAGGCCGATGCCGAGCATGCCGTACACGCCAAACAGCGCGGCATGGCCGTGGCCGGCGGTCAGGTTCAAGCCCTGCATGTAGTACAGCGCGATCGGCGTGTTGATCGAGAAGCCCAGCAAGCCGGCGCCGACCACGTTCCAGAACCCCACCGCGATGAAGCACAAGATAGACCACTTGTACGACTGCACCCATGCTGCCGCCTTCGAGCGCTGATAGTTGCGATAGCCTTCCACGCCTATCATTGCCAGCGGTACCACTTCGAGTGCCGAGAACATTGCGCCCAGTGCGATCACGATCGTCGGCGTGCCGGTGAAGTACAGGTGATGCAAGGTACCCAGGATGCCGCCGAACAGGAACACGATGGTTTCCAGCACGATGGCGCTGTTGGCGGTAGAGGCGCGGATCAGGCCCAGACGGGTGAACAGCAGCGCAATCACGGCGGTGGCGAACACTTCAAAGAAGCCTTCGACCCATAAATGCACCAACCACCAGCGCCAGTACTCGATCATCGAATAATGCGTATGCGGACCCCAGGTCAGCGAGGTGGCGTAAAACGCGCCGATGCACATCGCCGACAGGAACACCATGGCGATCAGGCCGCGGCTTTCCGACGCTTTCTTCAGGGCCGGCATCAAGCCGCGGCCGAGCAGGGTGACCCAAAACAGCAGGCCGATGAACAGCAGCACTTGCCAGACGCGGCCCATGCTGGTGTACTCTAGCCCCTGATTGCCGAGCCAGAAATTAAACGTATTGCCGATGTGTTGTAAGCTGCCGATCCAGCCAAACGCGGTCGAGCCGACCACGATGAACAGCAGCGCGTAAAACAAGACATCGACGCCGAGTTTTTGGTATTTGGGCTCGTGACCGGAGATGGCCGGCGCAATATACAGGCCGGTGGCCAGCCAGGCAGTGGCGATCCACAGCACGGCGAACTGGGTGTGGATGGTGCGGCTGACCGTGAACGGCAAGATCTGCGCCAGCGGATAACCGAAGAAGCTGTGGCCTTCGACCGCATAGTGGGCGGTAATGACACCCATCAGCACTTGCGCCAGGATCAGGCCGATCACCACGTAAAAGTACTTGCGGGTGGCCTTCATCGACGGCGTCGGCTTGAGGTCAAATAAAGGATCGGTTTTCGGCGGTACCGGGTCGCCTTCTTCCTTGCTGAGCGAGTGGTAGAAGATCATGCCGGCGATGGCGGCGATCATCACGACGATGCTGGCGATCGACCAGATGCCGGTGCCGGCGGTCGGGGTATTGTCGACCAGCGGTTCGTGCGGCCAGTTGCTGGTGTAGCTCAGCTCGGTTTCATGCGGACGGTCGGTGGCCGACGCCCAGGCCGACCAGAAGATGAAGGCCGGCAGCGCCTGCAGGTCTTCCTTGTTGGGCAGGGTGCCGGCGTTCATCGCATACTGCTCACGCAGCTTGTCGAGCGCGGGCGCATCGCCGAACAGGTCGATGTAATGCCGGGTCACTTGCTGCACGGCTTCGGCACGTTCCGGCGAGAGCGTGATCGTGTTGGTCGCCGCGTCATAGCTGTTGTGGCGCATTTCGACCTTCAGGCGACCGTTCAGCTCGCCTTGCTGGCCGACGCTGAGCTGCTCGAAGCTTTTGCCATACTGCTGCTGCGCCCAGACGCCGCGCAAGGCCAGCGCTTCGCGGTGCAGCCAGTCGGCCGACCAGTCAGGGGCGACATAACTACCATGACCCCAGACCGAACCGAGTTGCTGGCCGCCGGCCGAGAGCCAGGCTTCCTGGCCGCGCTGGACTTGCCCTTCGGAAAATAGTACGGTGCCCTTGCTGCTGGTCACTAGTGTGGGGATGGGCGGGGCGGTCAGGTAAATTTCGGTGCCGACCCAGCCGAGAACGGCGAAGGACAGGACACAGATGATGCCCAGCCAGGTCCAGAGTTTGCGCGTAGCGTGCATGGCTTGGTTTCCTTATTCAGAAAGTTGAAGGTCCGGCGCAATCAGCCGCGCCGTTAAAGATGGATTCTATCTACATCTATTAATAGATGCAAGTTAAATGCATCTTATTGAGCAAATCCGCTCATTTTGAGCTATAAACATATATACTAAGTACTGCATAAGTTGGCATTTGGCGTTTGATACTGGCGGCGCTTTAGCGCAATCAGCTCAATCAGCACAATCAGCGCAAACCCGGCCTGAACAGCCATCATCATGAAGATTTTTCAAGCAATGAGATTAACTGCCTACACTGATTACACGTTGCGCACCTTGATGCATCTGGCGCTCAATCGCGACCGCCTGGTGACGATACAAGACATTGCCGACGTGCACGACATCTCAAAAAATCACTTGATGAAGGTGGCGCACCAGCTCGGTCTATCCGGCATGGTGGCGACGGTGCGCGGACGCAACGGTGGCTTGAAGCTGAGCAAGGAGCCGGGCCAGATCAATATCGGCGAGGTGGTGCGCCATACCGAAAGCGATTTTTTCATGGCTGAGTGTTTTGACCGTGAAAAAAATTGCTGTGTATTCGCGCCATCTTGCGCGCTAAAAGGGGTGTTGGGGGCGGCTACGGCGGCGTATCTGGCCGTGCTCGATGGCGTGACACTCGATGATTTACTCACTAAAGAACTTAAAAGCACAGGTATGAATAAGGGTGTCAGTCCGATACGCCTGCATGTAGGGGCGAGCAAATCACAATGACAGGACTGACGCCAAACCGCCCCGGCGTCGTTGAAGACCGGTCTTCGGCGCCATTCATTGTCATGGTAATAAATGAACGACCAAAGCAGAAAATTTTCCTGCTTTATTGAGATTTATCCGGATCGAAAAAGTATGCATGTAAAATGCTGCTATTCCGAAGGTAACTGATTTCCCACCCTTAGCTTGGCTGGTGTGGCGTAGTTTGAAAACACGGGTATTGACGTTTTCCTGCGCTGGAGATATGAGCAAGCAAGGTTTAGGGTTTAGCGTGCTGTAAAAAACATATAGATAGGTAAGCGCATGAATACTTTGCCAGACATAGAATTTTCTGAAGAACTGATACGCCGTTTCGATAAGCTCGGCCCACGGTATACCTCGTACCCAACCGCCGATCGCTTTCATGCGGAATTTACCGAGCAATCCTACATCACGTATCTGGAGCAGCGCGCCACCGACCCGAGCAAGAATCCGCCGCTGTCGATTTATATCCATGTGCCGTTTTGTGAGTCGCTGTGTTACTTCTGCGCCTGCAACAAGATCATCACCAAGGATCATAGCCGCACTACCGAGTACTTGCGTTATCTGGCCAAGGAGATGGCGCTGGTAACCGCCAGGATAGGCCCTGACCGGCGCACGGCACAGCTCCATTTTGGCGGTGGCACGCCGACTTTTTTAAGCCCGGATGAGTTGCGTGAACTGATGGCGATGATACGCAGTCATTTTGATCTGTTGCCCGATGCCGAGCTCGGGATAGAGATCGATCCGCGCACCGTCAGCGACGACACCCTGGCATTGCTGGCCGAATTGGGTTTTAACCGCACCAGTTTTGGCGTACAGGATTTTGATCCCGCTGTGCAACAGGCGGTTAACCGGATACAGCCTTACGAAATGGTCGAGAAAGCGGTCAATGCCAGCCGCAAGGCCGGTTTTGAGTCGATCAATGCCGACCTGATTTACGGCTTGCCCAAGCAATCGCTTGAAAGTTTTAACCGCACCCTCGATAGCGTGATTGAGCTGTCGCCAGACCGCATCGCCCTGTACAACTACGCGCATCTGCCGAGCCGCTTCAAGGCGCAACGGCAGATTATTGAAAGCGATCTGCCGTCTGCCGAAGCGCGCTTGCAGATATTTTTAATGTCGGTGCGCCGGTTGCTCGATGCCGGCTATATTTACATCGGCCTGGATCATTTTTCCAAACCGGATGATGAACTGAATAAGGCACGTCTGGATAAAAGCCTGCACCGCAATTTTCAGGGCTATACCACGCGTGCGGACTGTGATCTGATCGGCTTTGGCGTCTCTGCCATCGGCAAGGTCGGGCATTCGTATAGCCAGTCAGTACGCACCATCAAGGCTTATTACGAACATCTGGATGCCGACCAGATGCCGGTCGAGAAGGGTTTTTCATTAACGGATGACGATGTATTGCGCCGTCAGGTGATCATGGAATTGATGTGCAGCGGGCCAGTCGATTTTGCCGCCATCAACCGCACGCATGGGATTGATTTCCTCAGTTATTTTGCGCATGAATTGTCTCAATTGCAGCATTACGAAGAGGCCGAGCTGATCAAGGTCGACCAGCACCGCATTCTGGTTACCCCTAAAGGACGGATGTTTGTGCGGGCGGTGGGGATGGTGTTTGACAAATACCTGGCGCAGCAGACCGGCGCAAAGTATTCAAAATTGATTTAGCCTGAATTTAGCCTGAATAGGCTAGCGTTTTTGGTAAGGAGGCGTTAGCACGCATTTTTATCAATTGCTTACGTCATTTTAAGATTGCAGTCCGGTGGCTGACCTTTATTGCTTCGCCAAGAAAGGTCAGCCACCGAAGGCGACCGCAGCATCAGCAGCGCCACAAACGGATCAACATTACAACAAGCTTCCCTCTCCGAACGCATGGCGGACCCCATAACGTACCCCATAACGTACCACAAACATCAGTGACATCACGGCTATTGATCGCGTGCGGTAAGGTAAAGCCTGCTGTTTTACTGACTTATTTGCGCTTCGCTGTCTTCCAGTCGCGAAACACGTCCAGATCAACACCATCGGGGTAATTGAGTAAGCCCGGGGTGTAGCCTTTTTTGCCCATCTCGCCGTATTGCCAGATAATTTCCTTGGTTTTGCGGTCAATCACAATCACGCGATCGTGCAAATCGTCTACCACCAGAATGTCGCCAGTATCAGGTAGTTCACGCGCTATTGATGAGTGATCGAGCATCTTGTCGCCATCCTTGAAGAAATACTCCCAGGTGACTTTGCGCGTGAGCGGGTCAAAGATCACGACACGGCCAGGTTTCCAGAAATCGGCCACGATGACTTGCTTGCCGTCAACCGTCGGGAAGGCGTCTGACGGGTAGTGGATATTGGGTGCCTTGACGCTCCATACCAGCTTACCTTCGCGCGTGATGCGCGAGATCCAGGCGTCACTGATTTCGGTAATTAAAATGTCGCCGTTTTCCATCGGCGTAGCGCCATTCGGGTGCGCCAGCTGTTGTGGCGGATTGTGTTTGCAATTGCCCGGCTTGCCCCATTGGGTGGCGACCTTATTATCTTTCGGGTCGATGATCACCACACGGCAGTTGCGGATATCTGCGGTGATGAACTTGCCATCGGCGAGCAGATGGGCGTCGTCCGGGTAGTTCAGCAGGCCATCTGCGCTGCCGCGTACATCCGGGATGCCGTAGCTCCAGGTAAGAGCGCGTTTTTCATAATCGACGATATGTACGTCAAAGTTATCTTCTTCGCTGACCGCCAGTTGCTTGCCGTCGGCCGAGAAATTAACGTCTTCGTTGCCGCGATAAATCTTTAGATTGGGCGAGGGAAACTCCCAGACGATACTTTTGTCAGGGGCGATCTCAATCAGGCGATTGTTGCGCCGGTCAGCGATGACTATAGGGTAGGGTAGCGGCTTGCCCCAGGATGCTACGGGCGTCTTGCGGTTGCCCGTTACCGGCGGAATCGCTGGTAACACGACCCCGCTCGAGACTATGCCAGCACCGGTCATCTCTGGTGTGACTTTGACTTCGATGCCAGCAGGTTTAGCCGGTTTCTCAGCCTGTGGCGGCGTAGGCGACGCCGCCATGACAGGCAGGACAACCGAGAAAGCGATGAGACTGCTGTAGATGCCGCGCAGACTGACGGTGAGACGCGAACGTGATTGACTGTACATGCTGATTCCTTTGTCACATTAAAGCATTGACGTGCTGCCACGATGGCAGCGGGGATATTATTCAGCACTTATATGTTACTTGCCTTGACTTGTAGCAAGGGACGAAGAGTTCGCGCATTGAGGTGGATTTGAGCCGTCTAGAAGCTCTCCTGCACGATGCGCTGGTGCAGCGGCTGTACTGCGCGGGCATTGTCGGAAAAACGCTGACGGTAGCGCGCCAGTTGCGTGGCAGAAAGTTCAATGGGCTGTTTCATCACGATCCAGTCGACGCCTTCAGTGCAGGGCGGTGCTGTCAGCGAGCCCTGATAGCGGTAGTAACTGCCGCTGGAAGGCAATAGTTTACCGGCGTCAACCGTGAAATCTGGATGACGGTGATCGCCGTCCGCGCGTGCCGGAATCAGTGGCAACAGCGCACTCAGCAAAGGGTTTTCGGCACCGGTACGAAATAGCACCACGAGCGCGAGTAACTGACCCGATTGGCTCTTGTGCAACAGATGTGCTGCCATAGGAAATTCTTCACCGGCGATGCGGTCGCCGCCGGGAGTGTGAAAGTGAAATTGCTGCAAAGTATAGCGTTGCGTACCGATCTGCAACTGGCTGCCATTGCTAAAACGCACCCTTACCGTATGGCCATCGTCGGCGATCCTCAACGGTGCCGCACGGTAATCGAATTTCAGCGCTGGCAGATGAAACCGCGTGGTTGCGCTAATGTCGACCGGCGACTGCCTTTGTCCATCTTCGCATGTGCCGGCGAAGCAGGCGGTAGTGAATAGTAGTAAAGGTAATAAGAAAAGTTTCATCAGGTCGAGGCTCGCATGGGAGTTTGATTGCATTGCATAGCTTGATGCGTAGCGCGTGCATCCATGCAGCTTTGTGACGCTACGGCCAGGCTAACCAGCTGGGTACGGGCTAGTGAGTACAGGATAGCAGAACAAAACAGGGTAGCAGAACAAAACAGGGTAGCAGAACAGAAACTTTGTATTGATACCTTGTATTTATTTGCCGACCTCATTGAATCGGGTGGCAACTCGGATGACTGATATGCCGTATCAAGACAAGAGGATAATTTGGGCGTGATTAGGCGTCAGCCTGCGCATTTTGCGGTCAACCCTAAAAACCAGTGGGTGTTCAGGCGGGAAGGTAGTTTTCAGTCCGGTGACTGGGATACGCTACGGGAATCACCGGGACGTTGAACTTAGCTTAAAAATAGATACTCCCCCTATTTTTCGTCAGTCAAAAAAAAAAGCGCACGACTGGCGTGCGCTTTTAGCTTGATTTTTAAAAATACTCCCTACCAGTATCTCGTATCCCTGGTGGCGGCAGAATTTATACGACGATAGTCTGGTGCTCATCGCCGACGCGGGCGCGGATCGTGCCGATATTAAATACCGTTTCACCCGCTGCGCTCAATTGCGCCATTGCCGCTTCTGCGATCTCGGCAGCAACGATCACTACCATGCCGATGCCGCAGTTAAAGACGCGGTGCATTTCTGCATCCGCCACGCCGCCGTGTTGTTGCAGCCAGGTGAACAGCGGCGGCATGGTCCACGCCTTGCTATCAAGCACGGCTGTCAGTTTGTCGCCCAGTACACGCGGCACGTTTTCGACCAGGCCACCGCCGGTGATATGTGCCATACCCTTGATTTCCATGCTTGCCATCAATGCCAGCAAAGGCTTGACATAGATACGGGTGGGCGCAATCAAGGCATCTGCCAGACTGCGGCCATGGAAGTCGGCATTCAGATCAGGTTTGGCGACATCGATAATCTTGCGCACCAGAGAGAAACCATTTGAATGGATGCCGGAAGAGGCCAAACCTAAAATGATATCGCCGGGAGCGATTTTGCTGCCGTCGATAATTTTTGATTTTTCAACCGCACCGACGGCAAAACCGGCCAGATCGTATTCGCCTTCTGGGTACATGGATGGCATTTCGGCAGTTTCACCGCCGATTAAGGCGCAACCGGCTTGTTCGCAACCGAAAGCGACGCCTTTGATGACATCCGTTGCGGTGGCCACATCGAGCTTGCCGCAAGCGAAATAATCGAGGAAAAACAGTGGTTCAGCCCCTTGCACCAAAATATCGTTGACGCTCATGGCGACCAGATCGATACCGACGGTGTCATGGCGGTTTAAATGAAAAGCCAGTTTGAGCTTGGTGCCGACACCATCGGTGCCCGAGACCAATACGGGTTCTTTATATTTTTTACTGATTTCAAACATGGCGCCAAAACCGCCAATGCCAGCCATGACACCTTCGCGCATGGTGCGTTTGGCAAAAGGCTTGATGGCATCAACAAGCGCATCGCCAGCGACCATATCAACGCCAGCATCGGCATAGGAGAGGGAGATAGGTGTAGCAGCAGGAGTGGAGGCGGGATTAGAAGTGCTCATGATTTTCGTCAGTAGGGGGCGTGAGGCGGTAAAATAGCAGGATTGCCAGAAAATAGACTGGCAAAAGCGCTATTTTAACAAATCGACTCGCCCTTCACCTAGTTTTTGGGTTTTAGTGTGGCGATATCTTATGGAGCATCATGTCATTTTCACTTACTGTCGAGCAAAAGCAATCCGCTTTATGGCTGGCGCTGGCCTTTGCGCTGGTGGTTTTGATCGCTTTACTGGGCCCGATTTTGATGCCGTTCGTTGTTGCCGCCATCTTGGCGTATGTGCTCAACCCCTGGGTTGACCGCTTATGTGAGTGGCGTCTGAAACGTTTTTTTCTTCCCCGTTCGGTCGCCGCCACCTTGCTGATCGTGCTTCTGATCGCTGCCGTACTGGCCATGGTATTGATCATGGTGCCGATATTAGAAAAACAAATTCCGCAGTTGCAGGATCAGATCCCGCTGTTTTTTGATAAATTGAATGAAGTCCTCAGCCCGATGTTGCACGATGTAGGTATCAAAGTCAGGCTCGATAGCACCGGCATCAAGGCTTTGCTGACCGAGCAGCTGGCCACCAGCGGCGAAATGATCGGCAAGGCGGCACTCTCCTCGATCCGGGTTGGCGGCACTGTGGTGCTGGGCATGGTCGCCAACCTGATGTTGATACCGGTCGTGTTATTTTATTTGCTGATGGATTGGCATTCGCTATTGGCGCGGCTGGAAAACTTCGTGCCGCGTCGCTGGCTGCCAGGCACGCTCGCTTCTATCAATGAAGTTGACAGTATCCTTGCACAGTATTTACGTGGCCAGATCATGGTGATGATTGCGCTGGCGGTGTATTATTCCGTCGCATTGTCGCTGGTGCATTTTGATCTCGCCTTACCGGTGGGTATCATTACCGGATTTTTGGTTTTTATTCCTTATCTTGGCTTCGGTCTTGGTCTGGTGCTGGCCTTGATCGGCGCGGTACTGCAATTTGGCGATTTGAATGGCATATTATCGGTCGCCATTATTTACGGGTTTGGTCAATTGCTGGAATCGTTTGTGTTGACGCCGCGGCTGGTCGGCGAACGCATCGGTTTGCATCCGCTCACGGTGATTTTTGCCTTGATGGCATTTGGGCAGTTATTTGGTTTTATTGGTATTTTGGTCGCGCTGCCGGCATCGGCGATTGTCTCAGTCGCCGTCAAGCATTTGCGCTTGTCGTATTTAAATAGTTCATTTTATCGTCACTCATGAGGCAATTATTGCTGGATCTGGATGCGGAGCAGGCGCCATCCCTGGAGACCTTTGTGGTCGGTCAAAATGCTGAGCTGGCACAATTGCTCAGCTTGTTTGCAGCCCGTACCGCCAGCCAGTACGGTGAACGCTTCGTGTATTTATGGGGCGACACCGGGGCGGGTAAAACCCATCTGCTGCACGCCTTGGCGGAGAGCGGTCAGGCACGTTATATCGCAGCAGATGCGCCGGAAAGCGAGTTTATCCATACGCCGGAGATCACCTTGTATTTGCTCGATGATTGCGAAAAACTCTCGCCGGCAGCGCAAATTGATGCGTTTGCACTGTTTAACGAAGTGCGTGCCCATGGCGGGTTTTTGGTCGCGGCCGGCAATCATCCGCCGATGATCTTGGCGGTACGCGAAGATTTGCGCACGCGCTTTGGCTGGGGCTTGATTTATCAGGTGCATGAGCTCACTGACGAGGATAAAATAGATGCTTTAGAGCGCTCCGCGCATGCGCGTGGTATGACGATCTCTGGCGGCGTGTTACCCTATCTGATTACCCATTATCGACGTGATATGAGTTCACTCAGCCAGATGCTGGATAAGCTTGATCAATATTCACTGGAAATTAAACGCCCGATAACCTTACCGCTGCTGCGTGAAGTGCTCAATGACTTGCACCAGCAGCAGCAAGCTCAACCCAATAAATTAGATTGAATTAAATTCATGCGCAATATCGCCTTATTTGATCTCGATCACACCTTAATCCCTATTGATTCCGATTACGAATGGGGGCAATTTTTAACCCGCATCGGCGCCGTCGATGCCGATGCTTTTGCGCGCCGCAATGCGGCTTTTTTTGCGCAATATCAGGCGGGCACGCTTGATCCCGTCGAGTATCTGGAATTTGCCCTGGGCACCCTGGCGCAATTTTCACGCGTACAGCTGGATCAATATCATGACCAGTTTATGCAAGAAGTCATCAATCCGGCACTGCTCCCTGCCGCCCGTGACCTGATTAAAAAACATCAGGATCAGGGTGATCTGATCGCCATCATTACTGCCACCAATCGTTTTGTCACCGCCCCGATCGCGCAAGCACTCGGGGTAGAGCACCTGATTGCTGCCGAGCCTGAGCTGTATGCCGATGGCGACTTAGCCGGCAACTTTACTGGTAAATTAATCGGTGTGCCGACTTCAGGCGCAGGCAAAGTCACGCATTTACAGCACTGGCTGGCTAGCCAGGGTAAGCAGCTGAGCGACTTCCCCGTCAGTTATTTTTATAGCGATTCACACAATGACATCCCCTTGCTGGCGATCGTGACACATCCAGTGGCAACCAATCCGAATGCCCAACTGAGCGCCCATGCCCATACGTTGGGCTGGCCTACTCTTCACTTATTTAACGTGCAATGATCAAGAAATTTATTCGCAAGATGCTCGGCGTAAAAAACAAACCGGATGAGGCGCTAGGCAATCGCAAGCCCAAAGTTCTCCATGCCAAAGAGCACGGCATCGATCCGCAACTATTGTCTTCCAACGCGATACGCGTGACCCAGACTTTGCAGGAAAATGGCTTTAAGGCCTTCGTTGTCGGTGGCGCGGTACGCGATCTGTTATTGGGCGTGAAGCCGAAGGATTTTGACATCGCCACCAATGCCACGCCGGAGCAGGTCAAGCGGCTGTTTCGCCGCGCCTTTATTATTGGCCGGCGCTTCCAGATCGTGCATGTGATGTTCGGTCAGGATTTGCTCGAGGTAACGACTTTCCGTGGCCCCGCCACCGAAGCGGCACCCAAGGATGAGCATGGCCGCGTATTGCGCGACAATACCTTTGGCGAACAGCATGAAGATGCGGTCAGGCGCGATTTCACCATCAATGCCATGTATTACGATCCGTCCAGCCAGACCGTGCTCGATTATCACGGCGGCATCGCCGATATCCGCAAGAAAATCCTGCGCATCATCGGCGTGCCGGAAGCGCGCTACCGCGAAGATCCGGTGCGCATGCTGCGCGTAGTCCGTTTTGCGGCAAAACTGCAATTTACCATTGATGCCGCGACCCGCGCGCCGATCGCCATCATGGCACCCTTGATCAATAACGTGCCTAGCGCCCGTGTGTTTGATGAAATGCTCAAGCTGCTGATGAGCGGCCATGCCATGGCATGTCTGCAGCAATTGCGCAAAGAAGGTCTGCACCACGGCCTGATGCCCTTGCTGGATGTGGTGCTGGAACAGCCGCTGGGCGAAAAATTCGTCACGCTGGCCCTGGCCAATACCGATCAACGGGTACTGCAAGGCAAAACGGTGTCGCCGGGCTTTTTGTTTGCCTCGCTGCTCTGGCATCAGGTGGTCGAGAAATGGGATGCTTATAAAGCGGCCGGGGAGTTATCTATTCCTGCGCTGCATCTGGCCGCAGATGATGTGCTTAACACCCAAACCGATGCCCTGGCGCTGCAACGCAAGATCGGTTCGGATATGCGTGACATCTGGGCCATGCAACCGCGCTTTGAAAAACGGGCCGGCAAAACGCCGTATAAATTACTCGAAAACACGCGTTTGCGCGCCGGTTATGATTTCCTGCTGCTGCGTTGTGCCTCCGGCGAAATCGAGGCAGAAATCGGCGAATGGTGGACTGCCTTCATCAACGGTGATGAAGCCGAACGCGAGCATTTGCTGACGATTAAGCCCAAGCACGAAAGCAGTGGCCCCGCCAAAAAGCGCCGCCCGCGCCGCAATGCCCCACGTAAAGCCAGCGAATAAGCGATGTCGGTCCAAGCAATGATAGGCATCGGTGCCAATCTGGGTGATGCGCGCCTGACGGTAGAGCAAGCCATTCACCGCCTGGCGTTGCTGCCGCAGACGCGCCTGAGCGCACAATCTAGCCTGTTTCAGACTGCCCCTGTCGATGCGGCCGGGGATGATTATGTGAATGCTGTGGTGGCGCTTAGCACTGAGCTGGCGGCATCAGCGTTGCTGCTGGCCTTGCAAGAGTTGGAGCTGGCATTTGGCCGCGAGCGTGCGTATCGCAATGCGCCACGCACGCTGGATCTGGATTTGCTGCTGTACGGTAACGCGCAAATTCATAACGAAACGTTGACGGTGCCGCATCCTCGCATGACCGAGCGCGCTTTCGTGCTGTTGCCCTTGTTGCAGATAGACCCTTTTGTCGTGATTCCTGGCAAGGGCGCTGCGCACCAGTTTGCCCCTCAGGTGGCGGCGCAGGTGATCCGTAAATTGCTCTAGGCGACCAATATACTCCCTACCAGTATGCGATAAATTGATGAAAACCGCGCACTGCGTATGCGCAAGCAGGCATTTCTTTACTATACTCCCATGCAAATCCCTATTATTCTGCAAACTACCGGCTTACTGATACTGTCGAATATGTTCATGACAGTCGCCTGGTACGGCCATCTGAAAAGCCTGTCCGGCAAGGCATGGTGGATCGCCGCACTGATTAGCTGGGGTATTGCCCTGTTCGAATACCTGTTGCAAGTGCCAGCCAACCGTATCGGTTACACTCATTACACGCTGGCACAGCTGAAAATATTACAAGAGGCATTGACCCTGATCGTCTTTGTGCCGTTTGCGATGCTGTACATGGATCAGCCGTTTAAACTCGATTATGTCTGGGCTGGGCTGTGTCTGATTGGTGCGGTGTATTTTATTTTCAGAGGTTAATTGCCGATCAAAATAAGCAATCAAAATAAGCAATCAAAAAAGTATGACGGAGACTTTCCCTGCGTTGAGATCAATAAAAAACCGCGCAGCTAATTCTTAATTTTTGGAGAAAAATAATGGCTGAATATTTACAAGATCGCAAGGCAGTAACACTCCCGGGTTTGATCGCGCAACGCCAGCAAGGTGACAAGATCACCATGCTCACTTGTTACGATGCCAGCTTTGCCGCCTTGATGGATCGATGTGGGGTGGAAATTATCTTGGTGGGAGATTCGCTTGGCATGGTGTGCCAGGGACATAACTCAACCCTGCCGGTGACGGTCGCTGATATTGCTTACCATACCGCCAGCGTGGCGCGCGGCAACAAGAGCGCGCTGCTGGTTGCCGACATGCCGTTTGGCAGTTATGCCACACCAGAGTCTGCATTCCAAAACGCCGTGCAACTGATACAAGCCGGTGCGCAGATGGTCAAATTAGAAGGCGGCGCCTGGCTGGCATCCACCGTCCAGTTTCTTACTGAACGAGCGATACCGGTCTGCGCCCATCTCGGCCTGACACCGCAATCAGTGCATCAGCTAGGCGGTTATAAAGTACAGGGAAAAACTACGGCGGCCGCAGATTTACTCAAAGCCGATGCGTTGAGCCTGCAGGCGGCCGGTGCGACTTTGTTGGTGCTGGAAGCGATCCCCGCGGCGCTCGGCAAAGAGGTAACGGCGTTGCTCGCGATCCCGACTATCGGCATCGGTGCCGGCCCGGATTGCTCTGGCCAAGTCTTGGTGATGCATGATTTGCTCGGTGTTTTCCCCGGTCGTAAAGCGCGCTTTGTGAAAAACTTTATGGACGGCCAGACCAGCATCGATGCCGCTGTCTTAGCCTATGTGGCTGCCGTCAAGGACCAATCCTTCCCCGCGCCTGAACATTGTTTCTGATCGATAGCGTCGTCAGCAAGGGATGAGCATAGACGTCGCGATCCGGGAAGCATTTGCCCTGTTGCTGTCAGGTGATGGCGCTCTGTGGCAAATTGTCTGGGTTTCACTGAAGACTTCACTGGTCGGGCTGGCGCTGGCAACCGTGCCCGCTGTCGGCTGCGGCTATCTGATCGCCAGTGTCCGCTTCCGCGGGCGGCGCGTGCTGATCTGGCTGGTGCAGGCCGCACTCTCTTTACCCACTGTCTTGATTGGTTTGTTGCTCTATTTGCTGCTGAGCCGGCAGGGCGCACTCGGCCCATTGCACTGGCTATTTTCACAATCGGGCATCATCGCCGGTCAGGCGCTGATCGCTTTGCCGGTGCTGATCGCGTTCACCTTAAGTGCGGTACAGGCGGCCGACCCCAGATTGGCAGAAACCGCCATCACGCTTGGTGCCAGCCGCTGGCGCGTGATGCTGACTGTCCTGCATGAAGTGCGTTTTGGCGTCATGGCGGCGTTGATTAGTGGCTTTGGCCGCGTCATCTCCGAAGTCGGTTGCGCCATGATGGTCGGCGGGAATATCGCCGGCGCAACCCGCACCATCACGACTGCCATCGCACTAGAAACCAGCAAGGGCGAGTTTGCCCAAGGCATCGCCCTCGGTGTCGTGTTAATCGCGCTGGCGCTGCTACTGAATGCTTTACTGATGCTGGTGCAAGGCGATGCGCGCCAAGTGGGCTACCGCCGATGACAGCGCTAATCACATTGCACGGCATTCAAAAGCAAATCGATCAGCGTCTGCTGCTGGATATTGATGCTTTGCAAATTGAACCCGCCACCGCATATGTCCTGACGGGTATCAACGGAGCAGGAAAAACATCGCTGTTGCGCATACTGTGCGGGCTAGATATTGCCCGTATCGGCCACGCCAGTTTTTTGGGCCAAGAGCTGGACTGGTTCCCGTATCCATCTCTTTTGCGCCAGGCTATTGTGTATGTGCATCAGCATCCGATCATGTTCGCCGGCACGGTCGCCAAAAATATCGCCTATGGCCTGAAGGCGCGCGACAATCCGCCACCGGCACAAACGATAGCGCAAGAGGTAACGCAAGCGATGCAATGGGCGGGCATACAACACTTGCGTGAGCAAGCTGCCAATACGCTTTCGGGTGGAGAAAAACAAAGGGTCGCCCTGGCCAGAGCAAAAGTCTTGCGTCCTAAACTATTGCTGCTCGATGAACCGACCTCCAACCTGGACGGGGAAGCGCGCGAGCAAGTCATCGCCTTGATCCCGGAACTGATCCGGGAAGGCAGCAGCGTCATCATGGTCTGTCATGACCGTGACTTGATCGCACTGCCGGGCGTGCACCGGCTGAAGCTGCGTGATGGAAAGCTGGAAAGCCGCTAAGATAAACGCTAAGGCAAATTAATCCTCTGCATCGTGACAGCAGACACAGAGTTTATTTCCGTCAAGGTCGCGAAAATAGGCGCCGTAATACTGCGGATGATAGTGCGGCCGCAGTCCCGGAGCGCCTTCGCATAGCCCGCCATTTTCTAGCGCGATGGCATGGCAACGCCGGACGGTTTCCCGGTTTGCCGCCAGCAAGGCGATCATTTGTCCATTGCCGGGCGTGCTGTCTTTTCCGTCATAGGCCAAGCCGATGATAAAAAGAGGGCGGGGCGCATCCTTGGCCATCCAGCCGGCCCAGGATTTTTCAGGTTCACAGAATTTTAAAGGCAAGTCTAATGCCTGCATGAGTGGCGTATACAAGCTTAATGCCTGTTCAAAATTCCTGATGCCAATAAATACGTGAGAGATCATAAAATTTTCGCGCCATTAAAATGACAATGCAGATTTAATATGACATTAAGCCGGATCTTGATAGCGCGCCAGACTGCGCTCCAGATGCGGTGCCAGCATGTCGGGCGAGTTGATCGACATGCCCAATTCACTTAATAAACCGTCTTGCAAGCCATAGACCCAGCCATGCACGGTCAATTCCTGTCCGCGCTCCCATGCATCTTGCACGATCGTGGTCTGACACAGGTTGACTACCTGTTCAATCACATTTAATTCGCACAGGCGATCTGAGCGTTGTTTGAGCGGTAGTACTTCGCCCAGATAGCGCTCATGCTTTTGGTGTACATCCTGAACATGGCGCAGCCAGTTATCGGCCAGACCGACACGGCGGCCTGTCAATGCAGCATGCACGCCGGAGCAGCCATAGTGGCCGCAGACGATAATGTGCTTGACACCCAGTACATCAATCGCAAATTGCAGCACCGACAGGCAGTTCAGGTCAGAATGCACCACCACATTCGCGATGTTTCTGTGGACAAATAATTCGCCCGGCAATAATCCCAATAATTCATTGGCTGGCACGCGGCTATCAGAGCAGCCTATCCATAAGTATTCGGGGCTTTGTTGTGACGCCAGTTTCTTGAAGAATTCGGGATCTTTAGCGCGAATGGCATCGGCCCATCGACGATTATTCTCAAACAGTTGCTGAGGCGTTACGCCGCTAGTGTTTTGTATTGTCATGTTCTGGCCCTTAGTATTTCGACAGGTGTGATTTTAACCGTTCTGCCGGTCTGGTGCCGTAAAACTGAGGCAATAATCTCTTTGGTGAGTGTATTCACTGCAATGGTGCGGTGATGTAAAAAATGCACCGTCATGGCAAGTATTCTCTGTCTTGTGCAATAAATAAGGGATGAAAATGTTGGCACCAATATTGCTAATCAAATCAATGAAGCTTAGTGGTAATCACACTCTTTTGCTTTCACCTTGGCTTTCCCTTGCTTTCTTTTATACCAGGAGAATTTATGTCACGTCGCATGATTTTGAAAGCTAGCGCAATTGGCGCTATGGCACTTGCCGCAAACGTATGGATGCCTCAGGCAATGGCCGCCGATACGATCAAGGTGGGGATTTTGCACTCGCTCTCCGGCACCATGGCGATCTCTGAAACCTCGTTAAAAGATGTGGCCCTGATGACGATCGCCGAGATCAACGCCAAGGGCGGCGTGATGGGTAAAAAGCTCGAGCCGGTGATTGTCGATCCCGCTTCCAACTGGCCTTTGTTTGCCGAGAAAGCGCGCCAGCTGATCTCGCAAGATAAGGTGGCCGTGGTGTTTGGTTGCTGGACTTCGGTCTCGCGTAAATCGACCTTGCCAGTATTTAAGGAACTCAATAGCCTGCTGTTTTACCCGGTGCAATATGAAGGTGAAGAGCTGGAAAAAAATGTGTTTTACACCGGTGCCGCACCGAATCAGCAAGCGATTCCCGCCACTGAATACCTGATGAGTAAAGAGGGCGGCGGTGCCAAGCGCTTCGTCTTGCTCGGTACCGATTACGTGTATCCGCGCACGACCAACAAGATCCTGCGCGCCTTCCTGAAGTCCAAAGGTGTGAAAGACACTGATATCGACGAGGTCTACACGCCGTTCGGTCATTCCGAGTACCAGACCATCGTCGCGACTATCAAGAAGTTTTCTGCCGGCGGCAAGACTGCTGTGATCTCCACGATTAATGGCGATTCCAATGTGCCGTTCTATAAAGAACTTGGCAATGCCGGCCTGAAAGCGACCGATGTCCCTGTCGTTGCTTTTTCCGTAGGTGAAGAAGAGTTGCGTGGCGTGGATACCAAGCCTTTGCTGGGGCATCTGGCCGCATGGAATTATTTCCAGTCGGTGAAAAACCCTGTGAACGACGAGTTCATCAAAAAATGGAAAGCCTACGCCGTCGCGCAAAAGCTGCCTAACGCCGCCACGGTAGTGACCAATGATCCGATGGAAGCGACTTATGTCGGTATCAATATGTGGAAGCAGGCGGTAGAAAAAGCCAAGTCTACCGATACCGACAAGGTCATCGCCGCCATGGCTGGCCAAACCTTCAAGGCACCGTCGGGCTTTACCTTAACGATGGATGCGACCAACCATCATCTGCACAAGCCAGTCATGATCGGCGAGATCAAGGGCGATGGTCAGTTCAGCGTCGTTTATAAAACCAAGGAAGCGATTCGTGCCCAGCCTTGGAGTCCGTTTATTGCGGGTAATGAGGCGAAGCAGAAACTGTAATTGCTGATTCTTCAAGCTCGGTCGCGACGCATATTTGCCTGTAGGGTGCGCCATGCGCACCGTTTCATTTCGTGCCGTTTCTGGGAAAGGGAACGGTGCGCCATGCGCACCCTACTGCTGTCGACCTTGTCAACATGTTGGCCAATTCGTGTTTTATCTCACCACCTTAGTTAAACCGCCGAACGACAATGCCCATGCGCTATGTTTCCCAATTTTTACTTGCTGCTGCACTCTGCACCCATGCGCTTAGTGCAATTGCCGCTATCGACGCGGCACTGCTCAAGCCCCTCACGGGAGATGACCCGGATGCACGGATAGACGCAGTCGGCAAGATCGCGGCATTGGCAAATCAGGACGCGTTGAAGGTACTCACAGCCTTAAAAAACGAAACTGCCTACGCCACGCCGAATGGTGATTTTCTGATTGTCGATGAGGGCAAGGCCTTCAATCCGCTGACGGATAAAACCAGCGACACGCCAGACGGTGTTGATGGCATCACTACTAACAACCGCTTGCGCGGCGCAGTCGATGGCGCTCTGTCGGGGTTTAAATTATTGTCGAATGATCGCGCGGTGCGTCTGGCTGCCGCGCTGGAATTACAAAAAAGCGCAGCGCTGGAACAGATTCCGCTGATACGCATTGCGCTGGCCAAAGAGCAGGATGCCGACATTAAGTCGACCCTGCAACTGGTGATGGCAACCGCCAACCTGCAATCGCCTGATGCTGCGGTGCGTAAAGCCGCGGTGCAGGCGCTGGCGGAAACATCGAACGCCAATCTGAAACCGGTGCTGCAAAAGATGCTGGAGAAATCTAGCGATGGCGTCTATGTCGAACCGGATGAGACGGTGCGCAGGGAAGTTGGCGTAACGCTTAAAGCGCTCAATAGCCACCTGGCGCTCACCGAATTTGTCGGCAATCTGGTCTACGGTATTTCGCTAGGCAGCGTGCTGTTGCTGGCGGCGCTAGGTCTGGCGATCACCTTCGGCCTGATGGGCATCATCAACATGGCGCATGGCGAGTTACTGATGATAGGTGCCTACACGACCTATGTGGTGCAGATGCTGTTCCGCGCCTATCTGCCAGGCGCGCTCGATGCGTATTTGCTGGTCGCCTTGCCCGCCGCTTTCATCGTTGCGGCCGCAGTCGGCATTGCGCTGGAGCGTACCGTCATCCGCTTCTTGTATGGTCGCCCGCTGGAAACCTTGCTGGCCACCTGGGGCATTAGCCTGATGCTGATGCAAACCGTGCGCAGTATTTTTGGTGCGCAAAATGTCGAGGTCGCCAATCCTTCGTGGATGTCGGGCGGGGTGACTGTGCTCGGTTCTTTGGTGCTGTCGTATAACCGCATCGTGATCGTCTTCTTTTCTCTGTTTGTCGTTGCCGCAGTCTGGCTGATTTTGAATAAAACCCGGCTCGGTTTGTTTGTGCGGGCGGTCACGCAAAACCGCCGCATGGCAGATTGTGTTGGCGTCTCCACGGCCAAGATAGACATGATGACGTTTGGTCTCGGTTCCGGTATTGCCGGTCTGGGTGGTGTGGCCTTGTCGCAATTGGGTAACGTCGGGCCTGACTTGGGGCAAAGCTATATCGTCGATTCTTTCATGGTGGTGGTCTTGGGCGGGGTAGGGCAACTCGCCGGTACCATGATCGCCGCCTTTGGCCTCGGTGAAGTGAATAAATTTCTGGAACCGTTTGCCGGTGCGGTGATGGCGAAAATCTTTATCCTGATCTTCATCATCATCTTTATTCAGCGCCGTCCGCAAGGCTTGTTTGCGCTGAAAGGCAGGAGCGTCGAATGAATCATATCCCCATCACTCTCTCCATCAACAAGCCTTTGTTCTCACGCCAGGTCTGGACTGTTATCTGGGTTTCTGTCATCGTCGCCGCTCTGCTGCCGATTCTGAATCTTGGTTTTCCCGATGGCCATGCACTGCATGTATCGAGCTATATGGTCGGCCTGGTCGCCAAGTTCATGTGCTACGCGCTGGCGGCGTTGGCGCTGGATATGGTGTGGGGTTATACCGGCATTTTATCCTTGGGGCATGGCGTCTTCTTTGCCTTGGGTGCGTATGCACACGGCATGTATCTGATGCGTGCGATTGGCCGCGATGGCGTGTATCAAAGCATGCTGCCTGACTTCATGGTCTTTCTCGATTGGAAAACCTACCCTTGGTATTGGGCCATGACGGATAACTTCTGGTACTGCATGGCGCTGGTGATTTTGGTGCCCGGCGTGCTGGCCTTTGTATTCGGTTTCTTTGCTTTCCGCTCGCGGATTAAGGGTGTGTATTTTTCCATCATCACGCAGGCGATGACCTTTGCTTTCATGCTCTTGTTCTTCCGCAATGACACCGGTTTTGGTGGCAATAATGGCTTTACCGATTTCAAGCGCATCCTGGGTTTTAGCGTCACCGCGCCATCGACCAAGGCGGTGATGTATTTGATGACGCTGGCGATCTTGCTCGGTGCCTTGCTACTGTGCCGCAGCATCGTCACGTCCAAACTCGGGCGCGTCTTGCAGGCCGTGCGGGATTCCGAATCGCGCCTGATGTTTATCGGTTACGACCCCTTGTGGTTCAAGCTATTTGTCTGGACCTTGTCAGCTGTCTTGTGCGGCATCGCCGGTGCGCTGTACGTGCCGCAAGTGGGCATCATCAACCCGTCTGAAATGTCGCCGGGCAATTCCATCGAGATGGTGATCTGGGCGGCAGTAGGCGGGCGCGGTACGCTGCTCGGGCCTATCGTCGGCGCGTTTACGGTCAATGGCTTGAAGAGCTGGTTCACCGCCGCCTTCCCTGACCTATGGCTGTTCGCGCTCGGCCTCTTGTTCATCCTGGTGACCCTGTTCATGCAGGACGGCATTCTTGGCTTGCTGAAAAAAATGAAGCGAAGCAAGGAGGTAGCATGAGCGAGGTATTACAGACCGGCGAAACCTACCAAGGTGAAGCGGACGGTAACCGTGCCGATTATGGCGTCAATTATGGCCGCGTCAAGACCGAGGGCGTCGATACGACGCACGGTGCGATTCTGTATCTGGACGATATTACGGTGTCCTTCGACGGCTTCAAGGCCTTGAATAATCTGACACTGGATATCTCGGTCGGTGAGCTGCGCTGCATCATCGGCCCGAATGGCGCCGGCAAGACCACCATGATGGATGTCATCACCGGCAAGACCAAACCGACTTCAGGCTCGGCGTTTTTTGGCCAGACGATAGATCTGACCAGGATGAATGAAGTGCAGATTGCCCATGCCGGTATCGGTAGAAAATTTCAGCGCCCGACCGTCTTTGAGCAGCACAGCGTGTTCGAGAATCTGGAACTCGCCATGAAGATGGACAAGCGCGTTAAGCCAAGTCTGTTCTTTAAGCTGAACTCGGAGCAGCAGGGAAAAATAGAAACCATCTTAAAACTCATCCGGCTGAACGGGCAAGAGGCAAGGGCAGCGGGTTTGCTCTCGCACGGC
>NZ_JAUSFI010000065.1 GCF_030651495.1 Undibacterium sp. | reverse complement strand
AGAGCACTGCTGCCGACGCGGCCAGGCTGTTCAACGTCCACCCGTCCACCGTAGGTAGGCTCGTAGCTCGGCGCAGAGTAGCTGCTTAGGCGGCACGCTCGGGCTTAACGTACTTTAAATTCCGTTTTCTACAGCGACCCCCAAGTACCAAAACACAAGCCTCCAGGCGCCTTTCGATTCTGTCCACTGAAGAAGTTGACAGCCTGTACGGCTTGCCACACTTCAACGATGGTGAACGCCACATCCATTTTGATTTGAGTCCCAAAGAACGGGAGACCATTGATGCGGCACGCACCATAACGGCGGGTGTCCACCTCGTATTGCAACTGGGTTACTTCAAGGCCAAGGCACAGTTCTTCGTTTTTGGTCTTGACCATGTTCAGCCTGACATTGCGCACATACTGTCGCGTTATTTTCCGGGCAGGCTTATGGCCGAGGTGGGCGCTTTGTCAAAGCCGACCCGACTGGCCCAACAAAGAACCATTCTTGAACTGCTGGACTATCGCATGTCTGGCAACGACGACAAGCAAGCGCTGATTGCTTTTGCGCAACGGGCGGCGATGCTTTCAACTCAGCCAAAATTCATTTTGCGTGAGGTGCTGGAGCATCTTTCAAGCCAGCGCATTGTGGCTCCGGGCTACACCTCGTTGCAAGACCTGGTAAGTCAGGCGGTGACAGATGAGCGCAAGCGAGTTACCCGAATGCTGGATGCCACCTTGCCCACCGATCTGCAGCAATCCCTCAATAGCCTGCTGCACGCGGACGACAAAATCCACCTGATCAACGTCCTGAAACACGAGGCGAGTGATTTCAGCAACAAGGAACTGCGCCGGGAAGTCGCTCGGCGCAAGCAACTGTCCCCCTTGTATGCCTTCGCCCAATCATTTCTGATCGACGCGTCACTGTCCAGTGAGAGCATCAAGTACTACGCCGGTCTGGTTCAGTTTTACACCATTTACAAGCTGCGCCGCATGGATATCTACACGGTTCGTCTGCTTCTATTGTGCTTTGCATTCCACCGGTTCCGCCAAATCAACGACAACCTGATTGAGGCGTTCATCCACTTGGTCGGCCAGTTTGATAAGCACGCCAAACTGGCGGCGAAAACGGCCATGCAGCAGGCATCCGAGGAGGCCAATAGCAATTTGAAGGCTGCAGGCGAAGTGCTGGGTCTTTTTATCGATAAGTCAATTGCGAATGATTGCCTCTTTTCCACGGTCAAGGAGCGCGCGTTCGGCTTGCTGGAACCCACCGCTTTTACTTCGGTGTCCAACTTTCTGCGGAACGTCACCTTTGACAAGCTGGATTACGAGTGGACCTATTTCACCATGTTGTCGCCAACCATCAAACGCAACTTGCGACATCTATTTTGTGACCTCGATTTCGCCGGCCGCCTGGAGAATGCCCCCTTGGTCACCGCAATCACCGTGATGCAAGACTTGTTGCGCCGCAGCAAATCACTGCGCCAAGCTGATTCCGCACAGTTTCCCGAGAGTGTGATCCCACAGGTTCTCAAAAAACACCTTTTTACCGAGTCCATCACGGACGGGGGAAAACGCAAAGCCCTGGATGTCGATCGGTACGAGTTTCTGGTCTACCGGTTGTTGCGCAATGCACTGGAGTCCGGGGACTTGTATGTCAACCACAGCAACGAATTCCGCCAGTTTGAAGATGACCTGATCAGCGATGCACGCTGGGCACACAAAGACGCTGTGCTTGCCGAAATCGGACAGCCGATTTTGACCGCCCCTATCGAAGAAACCTTGGCCACATTGCGCACCAAGCTTGAAGACCGCTTGGTGAAGGTCAATGAACGCGTGGCCAATTGTGTCAACGCACATATCAAAGTTGCCGGTCAAGGCGAGAAAAAACGCTGGTCTTTGATCTACCCAACGATCCCAGAGACCGGCAATGCTCCGTTTTACAACCAATTGCCAGGGATTCCCGTTGCCCAACTGCTGCGGTTTGTGAATGGGAATACGAAATTTCTGGATGCCTTCGAGCATGTTGTGAATCGCTCCGTCAAGCACGCACCAGATCTTCGGGAAATTTTGGCCTGCGTGGTGGCGTTCGGCACCAACATGGGATTGGGCAAGATGGCCGAAGTTTCTGGCCTGAGCCACGCATCCCTGATTACCACCGCCCGCAGCTATCTGCGTCCGGAAACCCTACATGCCGCCAATGACGCCATCAGCAACGCCACGGCCGCGCTGCCGGCCTTCAAGCTCTTCAACATTCGTGATGAGTTGCACTCCAGCAGTGATGGCCAGCGCTTCGAAACCCAGATCAACACCTTTAACTCCCGTTATTCACCCAAGTATTTCGGTTGGGACAAGGGCGTGAGTGCCTGCACCGTGGTTGCCAACCACGTGCCCATCAATGCCAAAATCATTGGCACCCATGAACATGAGAGCCATTTCGTGTTCGATTTGCTGTACAACAACACGTCGGACATCAAGCCCACCCGCCACTCGACCGATACACATGGCACCAACCAGGTCAATTTTTGGAGCCTGTTTGCCTACGGCTACAGCTTTGCACCCCGCTACAAAACATTGCAAAAGAAGACTGCGTCGCTGGTTGGCTTTGAACTGCCAAGTCAGTATCCCGCCGACATGCTGATTCGACCAAGCAATAAGGTCAATGTGGACCTAATCATCAGCGAATGGCCCAACATCCAGCGCATCATGGCCTCGCTGGCGCAAAAAGACACGACCCAGGCCACCGTGGTGCGAAAACTCAGCAGCTACGCCAGGCAAAACAACACCAAAAAGGCCCTGTGGGAGTTGGACAACATCCTTCGCACCATCTACATTCTGGACTTCATTGACGATGTAGAACTGCGCCAGAGTGTGCAAAAGGCACTCAACCGGGGTGAGGCCTATCACCGATTCCGCCGCGCGGTGTCATTCATCAATGGTGGAAAGTTCAAGGTTCAGACTGAAACCGAGCAGCAGGTCTGGAATGATTGCGCTCGGTTGATTGCCAACGCGGTCATTTACTACAACACGGCGCTGTTGTCCAAGGTATACGAACAGAAGGTGGCGGCCGGGGATCTGGATGCCATTGCGTTCATTCAAGGGATGTCGCCAGTGGCGTGGCAGCACGTGAACATGTTTGGGTCGTTCGAATTCAGCGACGATGAGCAGGGCATTGATCTGGAAGCCTTGGCGGCAAGGTATGCCGACTCGGTGTTCTGGAGCAACGCCACGCAGCCTGGCCAAGGGGACCTTTTTGATTAAAATCCACTGTTCCGAAGCCGCTGAAATGAAGGTCAGGTATGGAGCGCGGTGTATTTCGGCATGGCAGCGTAAGGAGTCAGTCGCGAACGGCAGGTTTCTGGAAGTCCGATGCCGACCTTCTTCTGCAAACACGATCAGGCGCATACAGATTAACGCTGTTCTGCAGATCAACCTCAGCTACTAATTAAAAATTCTCCTGAAAAGGACTTGGTTTCAATTTGACGCGGTTGATTGATGGCGTTGGGGGGTGATCTGCCCTGGAGTACTGCAATGATGTTGTCAGCCGCACTGTGCTCTATGGCGAGTCGCACGTTTTGCACAGCAGATCCAATATGCGGGGTGAAAACCGTGTTGTCCAGAGCCAGTAGTTCAGGTGAGATCCGCCGGGGGCGGTCGGTCAACTGCCAGTCTTCGCACTCAAATACATCCGCCGCATAGCCACCGATCTGCCCTTTCTTCAATGCCTGGGTCACTGCCGTCTCGTCCACTACAGAGCCACGCCCAACATTGATGATCAGCTGGCCTGCCTTGGCTTGATCCAACTGTTTTCGCCCAATCAAGTAATGGCTGGCAGCGGTAAGGGGAGCAGCCACATAGAGAAAATCCGCAGACCTGACGGCAGTGTCCAGCGAAACTATCTCAACGCCGGAAAGCAATGCAGCGGGATCCACCCCTAAGACTTGCGAGCAGCCAAATCCTTTGAGTCTGTTCACAATAGCGCCACCAACCTGCCCCAACCCGACAACCGCCGCGACCGAACCGTGCAAACCTGTTCCGTAAAAGTGCGTGCGCCAACCGTTGAATACACCTGATCGGACATAGGCATCACCCTGGCGTACATGTCGTGCCAGCGAGATCGACAAACCGATGGCCAATTCGGCCGTGGGCTCAGTGAGCAGGTCGGGCACGATGCTGACCCAGACGCCCGCCTGAGTACACGCCGAGATGTCGTAATTGTCATACCCCTTAAGTGCGCAGGCCACTACTTTCAAATGTGGAGCTGCAGTGAGCAATGCGCTGTCGATCTGATCGGTCATGAAGCCCATCAGGGCAGTGGAGGGTGCGGCACGCCGAGTCACCTCTGATTGGGGCCAAGGATCAGAGCCGGGGTTCATGTCGATATCGCCATGGACGGCCAAGCGTTGCTGCACCTCTTGATGGATGCGTTGAGTAACCAAAATTTTAGGACGCGCGCTCATATAAAGTTTTGTTGAAAATTTGCTATTTCAGTTTGCGGCGCAGGGCTGCACCGATGCTGTCGACGACCAAAACACAGGCCAGAATGGCCAGCAATATCGCAGACACTTCGTCGTACTTGATGAGCCGTAACGCGGCCATCAGCTCAAACCCGATGCCACCGGCACCGACAATGCCCAGCACTGCCGACGCACGAAAGTGGTATTCCCAACGGTAAATGGTGATATCCGCCAGCTGTGGCAGAACTTGCGGCAAGACCGCATGGGTGATGACTTGCAGACGGCTGGCACCTGCGGCACTCGCGGCCTCCAGTGGCTTGGGGTCCACATGCTCAATGGATTCAGCATAAAACTTGGCGACCATGCCCGTGGAATGCAATGCCAGCGCCAGTACGCCGGGAAGCGCACCAAAACCAACAACGGCCACAAACAGAATGCCTAAAATGATCTCGGGCACCGAGCGAAAGGCCGCAAGAAGCATGCGGGTAACACGGTACACAGCGGCATTTGGCGAGGTGTTCGGAGCTGCCATCAGGGCAAGCGGCAGCGAAAACAATACCGCCAAAGCAGTGCCAGCAATCGACATCGCCAGCGTGTCGAGTAATGGTTTGATCCAGCTTTGCCAACGGGTGAAGTTGGGCGGCACCATCTCCGACGCGAGTTGCGCTACAGCGGGTGCTCCCTCCACAAACCGATCAAGGTCAAAGAAGCCGGTCAGCCACAACGCGATCAGACACACGGCGATGATGCCGACGACCAGCCGGGTCTGACGGCCCGATTGCGCACGTGCTTGCGAAAGAATCTGCGTATAACGAGCGGGTACAGCACTCGTCGTCATTTGGTCTTGGCCAGATCAAGCTTTAGCAGTGTGGCGGTCTCGCGCAGCACGTCATAGGCTTTGTCATCCGTAGAGGCAAATCCATCGATGCGAAATGCCTTGAGCACTTCCTTGTCCTTCATGTTGAGAAATGCGGCTCGAATCTCCTGCTTCAGACCAGGGGCCAGATTGCCCTGCATCACCATGGGGTAGTTGGGAATAGGCTCGGACAAGTCGAGTTGGACAATCTTGCTTGCATCGATGCTCCCTTTGGCCACCAGGTTGTCATAAATCGCTTTGGACAGCGCGCCTGCTGGTACTTGGCCGGCTTGTACAGCGCGTGCCACGGCATCGTGGGCACCCAGATGCACCGGTTGGTAGTCTTTGGTGGCGTCCAGCCCAACTTTCTTAAGAATGTGTGCGCGCGGCGCCAGGTGACTGGATGTGGAGGCTTGGTCGCCAAACCCAAAGGGCTTGCCCCGGATGTCGCCCAACGACTTGACCGGGCCGCCAGCGGTGGCGATCAGAATCGAGTTGTAGGTGGGCGATCCGCGCTCTACGCCCACGGCAAAGGGCTCAATCTCTGGTGCGCGCGATTTGGCGAGCACATAAGAAAACGGGCCGAAATACGCCACCTCAATGCGGCCGAAACGCATGGCCTCGATCATGGAGGAGTAGTCGGTTGTGACAATAAGCTCGATTTCCTTGTTGAGCGTTTTCTCCAAATACAGCTTTAGCGGCTGCGCATTTTGAATCAGTGTGGCTGCATTTTCGTCAGGCAATAACGCAACGCGCAGCTTGCCCGGGTCTTTGCCTTGGCCCATCGCAGAAGTGGAAAAAACCGTAGCTAAGACGGCAGCGAACAGGTAATGACGGCGATTCATGATAGAACTCCTTGCGGTTGAAATGAAATGGTGTTGGTGCCAAGTGGCTTGTGGCGCACGCTGGTTGGCGAGCCTCTGTAAATGTTTTCAGCCAGGTCGAAAGTCAATTCCACCGGGGTGCCGTCGAATACAACAGCGCCGCCTTGCAGACCTACGATGCGATCGGCAAACTGCCGCGCGAACTCAACCTGGTGCAGACTCACAACCAGCGTCAGACCATCGCTGCGGCAAATACCCTGCAAAAGCGTAAGCAGATCTTCGGCGGTTGCCGGATCCAGGCTGGCGATGGGTTCGTCTGCGAGCAATAACTTGGGTCGTTGCACCAGCGCCCTCGCGATGCCAACACGTTGTTGCTGACCGCCAGACAACTGGTCAGCGCGATCCAGTGCTCTATCAAGCAGCCCGACACGATCCAACGCGGCCAGTGCGCCTTCTTTTTCGATCCTCGACCAGGGAACGAGCGATGCCAAGGCGCTGTGATAGCCCAAACGACCGATGAGTACATTGGCCAGAACTGACAGTCGCCCGATGAGATGATGCTGCTGAAAGACCATTCCTGTATGCCGGCGGTGCAAACGCAAGTGAGCCGGGTGCGACAAGTTGCCAATGCCAGTAGCCATCACCTCACCACTGCTCGGAGAAACAAGTCCATTCAGGCAGCGCAGCAGCGTGGATTTACCCGCGCCTGAAGACCCAAGTAAAACGACAAATTCACCTTGAAAGAAATTCAGTGAAGTTGGTGACAATGCCCGCGTTCCGTTCTCGTAAACAACCGCCAATGAATCCGTACTGAGGACAACATGCGTGTCTCGCTTTCCATTAGCCATGGATGCGGTTGCTTCAGTGTGTGTATTCATGACAGTTGGAAGTGGTAAATGAGGTGTGAAAACCAAAAACTGAACTTACCCATTAATGTCTGCTGTGAACATGACAAGAGCATTAATAAAACTGTCATCTTCAGCAATTAACCTATAGATCAAATCTATGGATATCTCTTCTTCCGCTGAGTTGAAAGCCTTTGATGCCACTGCACGCACTGGCAGCATGTCGGCCGCCGCACGTCTGCTCGGCATTCGGCAACCCACCATTTCGGCGCATATTGCAGGCTTGGAAAAACGCTTTGGAGTCGAACTTTTTGTACGCCGTGGACGGGGGGTAGAACTCACGACCTTTGGCCGAGCCCTGCATGAAATCAGCAACCGCATTTACCACGCTGAGCAGCAAGCTGCGCTACTGCTCTTGAGTGCGCGCAGTCAATATGAAGGGCATTTGAAGGTGGCCGCCGTTGGCCCCTACAACGTGCTGCCCATGGTGAAACGCTATCGCACCCTGTTTCCCCGAATTCGCCTGGCGATCAACGTCGGGGACTCCAGACAAATCGTTGACAGCATCCTTGATCATCGTGACGACGTGGGTGTCATGCTGCACGCGGTTGATGATCAGCGCGTGCATTGCATACCCTACCGCCGACAGCCCTTGATCGTGTTTGCATCGTCATCACATCCGCTAGCCAGCCTCAAGACCATGACGCTGTCTGATCTGGAGGGCCAGGAATTTGTGCTGCGCGAACAAGGCTCGCAAACACGTTCAATTTTTGAGTCAGGACTGGCCGTCGCTGGCGTACGGGTCCGCAGTTCATTGGAGGTTGGCAGCCGTGAAGCGGTGCGGGAATCCGTGGCGCAGGGACTGGGCCTGGGTGTTGTCGCTCAAACGGCCTTTGTGGCAGATTCGCGCCTCGTGGTATTGCCGATCAGGGACATGGCGTTAAGCACACATGTGCACGTGATCTGTTTGGTGGAGCGTCTGTCAGCGCCACTGATAGCCAGTTTTCTTGGGGTCGTGGAAGATCTCAAACGGTTGGAACTGCAGCCCACGGCCGGTCAGCGTTAAACACAATGCAGAAATTGTCGTTTATGCTTACCGCGACAGAACCTCTAGCAGAAGCATTTCACTTAAAGGCACCTAGCCATGGTCTTTGATCCAAAAAAACATTTGACCGAACGTACCTATGCGCTGGTGCTGGCTGGTGGGCGAGGCAGCCGACTGCACCAGCTAACTGATTGGCGCGCGAAACCGGCGGTACCGTTTGCGGGCAATCTGAACATCATCGATTTTGCGCTCAGCAATTGTGTCAATTCTGGCGTGCGCCACATCGCAGTTCTGACGCAATACAAGGCACAAAGTCTGATTCGACACATTGAACGCGGTTGGAGTTTTCTGGCAGCAAGCCTGGGGGAATATGTGGACGTGGTGCCTGCACAGCAACAGCATGGAGAGTCGTGGTACAGCGGGACTGCCAACGCGGTGTATCAAAACCTGCGCATCATTGACGAAGCCCGGCCGGATCGGGTACTGGTTCTGGGTGGTGACCACGTGTACAAGATGGATTACTCGATCATGTTGGCTGAACACGCTGCACGGGGTGCTGAAATGACTGTGGCATGCTTGGAAGTACCGGTCGAACAGGCCAGCGAATTCGGAGTGATGTCCATTGACCAGGACAGCCGCATCGTGGCCTTTGCGGAAAAGCCAAAAAAGCCGGTCCCGCTGGCGCATCGGCCCACACATGCATTGGCCAGCATGGGGATCTATGTATTTGATACAGAACTACTGGTTTCGGAGTTGTTGAGGGATGCGGCAGACTCGGCTTCTAGCCACGACTTTGGAAAGGACATCATCCCCTCGCTGCTTTCTCGGCATCGCGTCTTCGCACACAGTTTTAAAGACAGTTGCGTCAATATGGTCGACACAACGCCCTACTGGCGTGATGTGGGTACGGTGGATGCTTTTTGGGAAGCCAACATGGACCTCACTTCGGTGGTTCCCGAACTCAATCTGTACGATGACGACTGGCCCATTTTGAGTCTGCAACGCCAACTGGCTCCCGCAAAATTTGTGTTTGATGAAGCTGGGCGCAGGGGCGAAGCCCACAATGCATTGATCTCAAGTGGTTGCATTGTCAGTGGTGCCATTGTTCAACATTCAATTCTGTTCTCCAAAGTTAAGGTACACGAGGGTAGTCTGATTGAAGATTCTGTTGTTTTGCCTGATGTACACATCGGCAAGAATGTGCGCTTGCGCCGCACCATCGTAGACAAACATTGCAGGTTGCCAGACGGTTTCAGCGCTGGTTTAGACCCGGTTGACGACCGTGCCCGTGGCTTTCATGTGACTGAAAACGGAGTGACCTTGGTCACTCCGGAGATGCTGGGGCAGCGCATTCATCGCGTCGTGTGAATGAAGGGTACTTTGCGGCTTCAATCTACAGGAACAGAGCCGCCACGGCTTAAGAGTGCCGCAATAGACTGCTATCAGTCTTGGCGGGTGCTCGCTTTGATGAAGTACTCGCCACAAAACTGCCCGTCGATCCCTGGTTGCCAATGACCGGTATGTAGCAGGCAGATCGCAAACCGCTGCACCCGCTATTGGCCTGAAGCGGGTTTACGTTTTTGGCCTCAAATCCTCTGTTTCAGAGGGGAAATCCGCTCGTTTTACCTTTTCGAGGGGATGGGCGCATTTAGCCTACCCCCGGTGCCCACCTGCCGAGGTGTCAGCCCTACCCACGATGCGAACTGACGACCAGATTTGAAAGTACCGAAATCTCCCACCGCGGCCACCAGCGCTGAGGCCGTCAACTCACCAACACCTGGAATCTTATGAATCGCCTGCATCTGCCGATCCTCTTTGAGGATGCTGCGCAACCGTTGGCCGATGTGGTCGATGTCATCTTGCAGTCCATCGATGCGTTTGAGCTGCTCCTGAACGCTGACGACGAGATCTGCACTCAGTAGGTCATCCTGCTGGGCCTTTGCCAGCTCACCCTGAACGATCTTGAGGAACTGTTTGTGCCCCACAGGCAAGACGACGCCGAACTCGGCCAAGATGCCGCGCAGCGCATTGGTTTGCATGATGCGCATCTTCATGAGTTGACGACGCATGCCATGCAATGCCATACAAGCCTGCTGGCGCTGCGTCTTGACCGGTACGCACTTGATGTGGGGTTGCTGGGCAGCCACCCAGATCGCTTGAGCATCCATGGCATCGGTCTTGTCGCGTAGCAAGAAGGCCTTGACATGCTGTGCCGGTAGCACCTTGACCCTATGCCCCTGGGACATAAGAATACGAGCCCAGTAATGCGAGCTGGCGCAGGCCTCCATTGCAACGAGACTGGTCTGGCACTTGGCAAAGAACTCCATAAGTCTGGCGCGCTTGATCTGACGGCGTTCAATCTCTCCCGATTCGGGATCGACGATATGCAACTGGAATACGGACTTGGCCAGGTCAAGTCCAATGACGGGCAGGTTTGCGGTAGATTGCATGGCGGGGCCTCCAGGTTGAAGTGGGTTGTACAGCCCCTCCACTGTGGCACTTTGATGCCGTCTCTGCGAGGCCCCATCCCATTTCGGATGGCAACCACGCGTCGGCAGCAGCGCTAGAGGCGGGCGGACCATGCCATCTCCGGGTTTCGTGGTGGCCCGTTGGGTTAAGTCAGGCCGATATGACAGCCTGACTGGCTAATTGTCGATAGTAGTTTTCTTCAGCTTCGGCAGGGGGAATGTATCCGATGGGCTCCAGCAGTCGGTGGTGGTTAAACCAGGACACCCATTCCAGCGTGGCCAGTTCCAGCGACTCCTTGGTTTTCCAGGGCGCCCGACGGTGAATCAACTCGGCCTTGTACAAGCCGTTGATCGCTTCCGCCAAGGCATTGACGCTCCTATGTCAAGCAGAAGATGCGGAGTCCTTCAAATCAGCAAGGATCAGCGCATCGTCGCGCTGTGGCCGCCGGTCATACAGGGCTTGCTCCAGCGCGTCCAGAACAAAGTCTGTTCGCATGGAACTGCTTTGTCGCCAGCCAACAATCCGGCGGGCGTAGACGTCAATCACGAAGGCCACGTATTGCCAGCCCTGCCAGGTTGAGACATACGTGAAGTCCGATACCCATAGCTGGTTAGGCCGATCTGCTTTGAATTGCCGCTTCACACGGTCCAGCGGGCACGGTGCATTGGCGTTCCCAATGGTGGTGCGCACCACCTTGCCACGGCGTACACCGCGCAGGCCCAGGCGCCGCATGAGCCTCTCCACCGTGCAGCGGGCCACGGCAATGCCTTCGCGGTTCATTTGATGCCAGACCTTGTCATCAGCGCCATAGACCTGGATA
>NZ_JAUSFI010000054.1 GCF_030651495.1 Undibacterium sp. | reverse complement strand
CATCCCGAACAGGACCGTGAAACGACTCCGCGCCAATGATAGTGCTGCAACCAGTGTGAAAGTAGGTCATCGTCAGGCTTTTATTAGAAAACCCCTCAGCAGATTCCTGCTGAGGGGTTTTTGCTTTTAGACTTCATTTTTTTAATTCCCGATTTTTCTTCTCAATATCAACACTCTTCTCCCCTACAAAAATCCCTTATTTTCTTGTCCTTATTTGGCTATGAACTACCGCTAAATGATTTGGCTAGCTGATTTCATCGCTGCTGTGAATGGCGGTGCAAATCCGCGTAAATATGGCGCCAAAGCAGAAATATGCCATTTCCGTTAGGTCTTGCTGTTGTTTTTCTGGTGTTGCTTTTGATGTTGAATTTCAGCTTTTTTTAATCGCTTTTCAAAATAAGCAGCCGCCCTAGCGGAATGACTGTTCTTGCAATGCACTCATTCACTATTTGGGAAAGTTTGTGCCGCGAGAGTTAACATTTCCGGCCCCTGTTCTGCTCTTACGCATTCAAAACCGCGCCATTGTGGGGTGATGAAATGCAGGCCTGCTAAAAAGAGCAATGACAGCACCACCCAAACAGGGTAACAATCATAGTGCCGAATAAAGCAGGCACGACAAAGGCTCAAACTGCCAGGTTTCCCCAATGCCGTGCCCCACATCGTGCATGGGCACGTGTGCAGGAAGATTGTTCCACAAATCGCCGCTTCCTGTCGATATTTTATCGGCCTGATGCTGGTCATCGATGGAAACAACGGGTCGATTCTTTCTTTGCGCGCATTGCCGGGTCCAAGTGCTGGTCTGCACCTACTGCGATCGTGGTCAGATCTATTGCGCCGGACATTGCAGTAAACAGGTCCGATCGGCGTGCATGCGTGAAGCTGGCAGGCGTTACCAGACCAGTCGAATTGGCCGCTTCAATCACGCCGCCCGTGCCCGCCGTTATCGTGTGCGCCAACAGAAAGTGACGCATCAGGGTTCCCCATTGCCCCTGTGTGATGCTCTACTAACTGTGAACCCGCCCTCACTGGACAAGCTGTCTTTGAATGCAAACCTGGTCTCACCGGTCGCTCTGGTCACTCCGCGTTGTCATTTCTGTAGTCGCGTGCAGCCAATGCATTTCCGGATAAGTCCCCTGCGCTGCCGGGTTCGTCGTATTGCACCGAAATCTGACGACAAAGGAGCTGACCGTGACAATTCCCCCTGAAACCGCAGCGCAAATTCTACGTTACTACCATGTCGAAAAATGGCGCTTCGGCACCATCGCACGCCAGCTGCATGTTCACCACGGTACCGGAGCAAGCGTTTCTGACGGATGAGCGGGTGGAAGTAAAAGTCGGCAAGACGCCTTATGTGCGTTTCGATCTCAATGACTATACGATTCCGCATACCCATGTGCAGCGGACGCTGATGGTGCAGGCTGACCCGCAACGGGTGCGCATCATCGACCGCAGCGTGGTGCTGGCCAGCCATCAGCGCAGCTACGATAAAGGCCAACAAATAGAAGAACCTGCCCACCTTGAGACCTTGATCAAACACAAGCGTCAGGCCCGTCAGCATCAAGGCATGAATCGGCTTCAGCAGGCGGCTCCAGCCAGTGTCGACCTGCTCCGGCAAGCAGCTAAACGCGGCAATATCCTGGGCACCATCACCTCGGCATTGCTGCGCCTGCTGGAACGCTATGGCGCAGCCGAACTGCAGGCTGCCATTCTGGACGCACTTAGCCGCGACGTGCCACACCCCAATGCAGTACAGCTGGCACTGGAACGACGTCGCGAAGAACGGCAACAGGCGCCTCCCGTGACCATGATTCTGTCCGCACATATCCAGGCGCGTGATCTGCCAGTCAAGCCGCATCGCCTTGATAGCTACGATCAACTGACAACGGAGGTGCCTGATGAATAAATGGGATTCCTTGCGCCAGCGCGCCGAGGCTTTGCATTTGCATGGCTTGCTGACCCATTGGGAGGAAGTGGCAAACGCTGATTGGGTTGGGCAGCTGGTGCAATGGGAGGAAGATGGCCGCACACAGCGCAGTCTTGAGCGGCGCATTAAAAATGCCCATCTTGGACGTTTCAAGCCCTTGTGTGACTTCGACTGGCAGTGGCCGAAACGATGTGACCGTGGTGCTGTCGAGGCGTTGATGACCTTAGATTTTTTACGTGAAGCATCCAATATTGTGCTGGTCGGGCCAAATGGGGTGGGCAAGTCCATGCTGGCGCAAAATGTTGCCTATCAAGCTCTTCTGCGCGGGCACACCGTGCTCTTCGCCAGCGCCGGTCAACTGCTTGGCGACATGACCGCACTCGATAGCGATTCGGCCTTGCGTAGCCGTTTGCGCTACTACACGGCACCGGATCTTTTGCTCATCGATGAAGTCGGTTACCTGTCCTATTCCAACCGCCACGCCGATCTGCTATTCGAGTTGGTGAGCCGACGTTATGAGTCCAAGAGTACGGTGATTACCACGAATAAACCGTTCGCTGAATGGTCTGAGGTATTCCCCAATGCCGCTTGTGTGGTGTCGTTGGTGGATCGCCTGGTGCATCATGCCGAGATTATTTCAATTGAGGGTGACTCGTATCGACTCAAGGAGGCGACCGAGCGTGCGCAGCAACGCACCTTGAAACGCAAAACAAAGAAATGAGTGCGTCCATGAAAATGCGTCATCTGCAATTGCCATCCGGTATCGTCGAAGGCATTCCGTTTCTGATCGCGAATCACTGGACGCCCGAACAGGCCATGGCGGTGGTTGAGTTGCTTGACGATCTTCGCGAACAAATCTGGCGCCATTATGAACTACAGCTGGTTCCGCTCATTCGCGAGGATCGCAGTCAACAGAGCATGGACATTGCCGCAAGCGACTCTTCGAGAGATGATAATGAACTATTCTGATCGTCATAATCCCAGGTTTTAATGGCCAGTTGTGTATGCAGCGTGGTCAAATAGTATATTGGCTTACAACCCCTACTTGGGATAACCGCGGAACATAAGACCACCTTGGGTTTGGGTGGTTCGCAAGTTCTCGAAAACGCCGGAAATATCGAGCTTGCCGAATTTGGCTTCGTCACCAGCCAGCATATGATCATTCGCCGCCATCATCGTGGGCGTCCAACCCAACGCGCTTCTGACTTCCGGTGTCATCTCGTTATAGAGGAGGTCGATCGTCATTGCATGTCCTCGACGGTCCCCCAGATTGGTGACACCCCTGTAGGTTTCCAGGGAGACTCTCATCCTTTCGGCAAGCCATCCCCCAGCCTCATCCTGTTCATCCTTGGAAAAATTGCCGGACGAGTTGAGGTCCATGACCGCCAGCTCCTGATCGCTAAAGGACGAGTAGTCCATTAAACCAGCCTGTTGAATATTTAATGAACTCACGGTGGTGCCAGTTTTAGTTGCGGCTTGCTGCTTGAGGACATCCAGTTTCGCGCGCGCGGCCATGCCGACATCCTTGAAGGACGGTTCGGTGGTCACCTGAGCCGATGCCGCCTTTCCGCTGTCGGAGATGTTAACAACAACGCTATTGTTCGACGTAGTGGCCGCGCTGTTCCCGGCCTTTGTGGTGTCCGTGCTCCCCGACTGATCAATACCAGGCGCATTAGTGTGGGTCACACTGGAAGAAGCATTATTATAAGAACTGCCCAAGCTATTGATACTCATTTTCATCTCCCGAAACCATACAGCACTGGTATTGATTGGTAGGTCATCAGTTTATTGAGAACGTGCCATCGGCGCGCTCTCCATCCGACATTACTTCATTGAAAAAGACAGCTTTGAAGGCTCCTGTCGTCAAAATGTTCGACACGTCCTGGCTGACGACCTTGCAGGTAGCGCCGCCACTCGGAACGGTCGATGCATTTGGCGTCCAATAGCCCGATGCGCCTGTGAGCGGATTAGGCGGGGTATAGATCGTCGAAATACGGAATTCTCAGATTTTTTCCCCCATGGCATACTTGACGGCCGAAGCCGAAGTGGATCCACAGTCGGTGCTCGACGCCGCTGAGGTCTGGCCAGAAAGAACTTTTGCCGGTGCGGGCGAAAGAACGCCGCAGGTGTTGACATTCGAAACTGTCATGGCAGTTGTCGTGCTAACGTTCTGGAAGGTCAGGGTCACAGAAGCGGCAACAGCATGTGCGGCTATGGTAAGGCTGGCGATAGCTGAAAGAGCAGAAATAAATTTCATCATGTTGACGTACTTAATGAATGTAGAGTGTGGATCACATGACCCAAGTACATTCTAGGTGAAGCGTCAGTATAAGCAAGATGATAACGTTATTTATTTTTTGGAAAGTTATTCCTGATTTGTTACTGAGCGCATGGTTGACCGATGACACTTTTCCTATAACGGCATTCGAATCGAATCCTGTAATTCCGCAGTACCGCGTTTGTGATCATTCTCCACCGATGCCGAATATATGATTGGCCGCATAATCGTTGTGCGTCGCATTATTATTTCTTTGTGGTAAGGCGAAAAATAATAACGTTGGAAGTGCGCCATATTTGCGCGTTTTTACGCAGCCAGTAACAGCTGCAAAAATCATGACTTCGCTTCATAATCACTGATGTTTTAATTGAGTAAAAATTGCTGAATATGCCTAATCAAAAAACTGCATTGAACATCTCATTTCTTGGCTTAGGCCTGATGGGAAAACCCATGGCGAGCCGACTGTTTGCAGCCGGTTATCAACTGACAGTCTGGAATCGTACCGCGAGTAAGGCACAACCTTTTGCCAATCTAGGCGTGGCAGTTGCAGAAACACCGTGTCTTGCAGTGCGCTCCAACGGCATATCTGCCGACATTATTTTTACAATGCTGGAAGCAGGAAGCGCGGTCAATGATGTTGTTCGAAATATTTTGCCGGTATTAAAGGCAGGCGCAATCCTGGTTGATATGAGTTCTACTCAGCAATCAGAAGCAAAAAATTTCAACACTTTGCTTAGCGAACATCATGTGGGATTCATTGATGCCCCCGTCTCGGGTGGTGTGCTCGGTGCCGAGTCAGGAACCCTGGCAATCATGGCTGGAGCGCATCAACATCATTATGATCAGCTTGAGTCGATACTTAAAATTTTTGGACGTCCGACTCGTGTAGGCTTGCCGGGGTCTGGACAGCTCGCAAAATTATGCAATCAACTTATAGTTGGCGGCACTATTAATATAGTTGCTGAGGCATTGTTGTTAGCTCAGGCTGGTGGTGCCGATCCGGTGGCCGTGCGCAATGCATTGCGAGGCGGATTTGCCGAGAGCCGCATATTGGAAGTCCATGGGCAGCGTATGCTGGACAGAAACTTCATACCTGGCGGTCAGGTAAAAAGCCAGGCAAAAGATATGGAAAATATTTTACTCGCTGCTCAGACTGCAGTGCTACATTTACCAATGGCAGAAATAGTCGCGAATATTTACCGCTCACTGATGCCGCAATTTGCGCAGGCGGATCACTCTGCCGGCTTACTCGCGCTAGAACAGCGTAATTCTGGCATACGACTTGGCACCGAAGCCGACATCCTTCCACCTGGCACGATATCGACTACAAATTAGACCAACTGATTTGTAGTTGGACTTTTAAAAAATAGGATATTGAAAGAACTTATATGACCTCAAACATCATCCGTGCAGTCTGCCCGCATGATTGTCCTGATACGTGCGCATTGCATGTCACTGTCACAGATGGTGTAGCAACTGAAGTACGCGGCGATCCTGATCATCCTACGACTGCCGGTGTTTTGTGTACTAAGGTATCGCGATACACAGAAAGAACTTATCATAAGGATAGATTGCTGTATCCACAAAAAAGGATAGGAAAAAAAGGCGAGGGAAAATTTGAAAGAATTAGTTGGGATGAGGCACTTGATGCAATCGCATCACGTCTCAAGATAGTCGCAGCAAAAAATCCTTTAGCCGTGCTGCCATATAGCTATGCCGGGACGATGGGCTTGGTTCAGGGCGATAGCATGTCGCAACGTTTTTTTCATCAAATCGGCGCATCGTTCTTGGATCGAACGATCTGTGCTACGGCGGGGGGCGCAGGTTACAAATATACGTTGGGCGCACGGATTGGTACTGACCTCGAGCAGACGCAAAATGCTCAATTGATCATCATTTGGGGTGGAAACCCGATCGCTTCCAACCTACATTTCTGGATGCGTGTACAAGAGGCTAAGCGCAAAGGTGCCAAACTAATTGCGATTGATCCATATCGTTCGTTGACGGCAGAAAAATGCCATCAGCATATTGCTTTATTACCTGGAACTGATGCCGCGCTCGCACTTGGGATCATGCATGTGCTCATTCGAGAGGGCTTCCTAGATCACGATTACATCGCCCAATATACTCTTGGATTTAATCAGCTAAGTCAGCGCGTACAAGAATGGCCTCCAGAAAAAGTCGCACAAGTTTGCGGCATTAGTAGTGAAGAAGTGATTGCATTGGCGCGTGCTTATGGCGAGTGCGCGCAACGGGGCGAAGCCAGCATGATACGGATGAATTACGGAGTGCAGCGCGTACATGGTGGCGGTATGGCGGTACGTAATATCGCCTGTTTACCCGCCTTAGTCGGCGCGTGGAAGCATCCGGCTGGTGGCGTGCAACTGTCTTTGTCCGATACTTTTCCTAAAGACATGGATGCTTTGCAGCGCCCCGACTTATTTCCCGAAGGGCAGATTCAGCGCACTATAAATATGAGCACTATCGGTGATGATTTATTGCGAGCTTCCTCAACTAACTTTGGCCCTAAAATTGAGGCGATAATCGTTTATAACTCGAATCCTGTTGCAGTTGCTCCAGAATCTGGTGTCGTTGCTAAGGGGTTTGCCAGAGAAGATTTGTTCACGGTAGTGTTGGAGCATTTTCAGACGGATACTGCTGATTATGCCGATATACTGCTGCCAGCTACTACGCAACTTGAACACACGGATGTGCATAGTGCTTATGGCCATTTGTATATGATGGCGAACAATCCTGCGATTAAACCGTTGGGTGAGGCAAAGCCGAATACCGAAATTTTCCGCTTACTGGCACAACGCATGGGTTTTGATGATCCATGTTTTACAGAATCGGATGATCAGATAGCCGCTAAGGCTTTTAAACGAACAGATCCTCGTGCGATTCATTTTGATTGGTCTTCACTGAAAAAAACAGGCTGGACTAAGTTATGTGTGCCGGACGCTCCGTTTGCGCAAGGAGGTTTTGCTACCCAGTCCGGTAAGTGTGAGTTTTATAGTCAACAAATGTTGGCGGATGGGCTTGATCCTTTACCTACATATATTCCACCGTATGAATCAGTGACAAGTAATCCGGTCCAGGCCGCAAAATACCCACTCGCCATGATTTCGCCACCGGCACGAAATTTTTTGAACTCCAGTTTTGTTAATGTACAAAGCTTGCGTGATACTGAAGGTGAGCCACACCTAGATATTCATCCTGTGGATGCGGCGCAACGTCAAATTGTCAGTGGCGATAAGGTGCGGATACATAATGATCGAGGTTCGTTTGTAGCCTTGGCGCGTGTTACAGACAAAGCACGTCAGGGCTTAGTAGTTGGATTGTCGATCTGGTGGAAAAAAATTGCATCTGATCACAAGAATGCCAATGAAGTGACCAGTCAGCGTTTGACCGATATGGGAGGCGGACCTACTTTTTATGATGTATTGGTTCAGGTGGAAAAATTATAAAAAAAGAATATGTCATTGAGAACGGAGAATGCTAAATTTTTTTTACCCATAGCATTTGTATATTGAACATATCCTAGAGGATATGTTCAATATACATGCAAAAGACTTGCTTTCGGTCATCTTAGCCGATAGCATCGAGATCATGCATCGTGTTGTGCAGCTTGATGACGTCTGTCAACAGATATGTCATCGACTCCAATTCAATAGAACAACAATCAGAGACGAGGAAATAGTATGGATAAATTTTGGCTAAAATCGTACCCGGAAGGGATTCCTGCAGAGATTGACACCGCACAGTACAAATCTTTAGTGCAATTGCTGGAAGAGTCGTTTCAAAAGTATGCGGCACGTAATGCCTACGCTTGTATGGATAAATTCCTCACTTATGGCGAACTAGATACTTTATCTAAAAAAATTGGTGCATGGTTGCAAAATAAAGGATTAAAAAAAGGTGCACGCGTCGCCATCATGATGCCCAATGTTTTGCAATACCCTGTCGTAATGGCAGCAATTTTACGCGCTGGTTTTGTCGTTGTGAATGTCAATCCACTTTACACGCCGCGAGAATTAGAACATCAGCTTAAAGATTCTGGTGCTGAGGCAGTTTTCATTTTGGAAAATTTTGCTACCACACTTGAACAGATCGTTACTAAAACCAACGTTAAGCATATTGTTGTAGCCAGCATGGGGGATATGTTGGGTGGAGTAAAAGGTGCAATCGTTAATTTCGTAGTTCGTAACGTAAAGAAAATGGTACCTGCTTTTTCCTTGCCTAGCGCAGTTCGTTTTAACCAAGTTATCGCCGAATCTTCTCGTTTGGCTTTTCAACCAGTAAGCTTGGGGCATGATGACATCGCATTTTTGCAATATACTGGTGGCACTACTGGCGTTTCAAAAGGAGCTACACTGACGCACCGCAATGTGGTGGCGAATGTTTTGCAAAATGACGCTTGGTTGATGCCTGGCGTAGCCGGTGCGCATGCGACTGAACAAAAAATTATTGTTTGCGCATTGCCGCTCTATCATATTTTTGCCTTAACTGTTTGCAGTTTACTTGGTACCCGTATTGGCGCGCTCAATTTACTGATTCCTAATCCGCGTGATATGCCGGGTTTTGTTAAAGAACTAGCTAAATACAAAGTAAATATTTTCCCTGCCGTAAATACTTTATATAACGGTTTAATGAATAATCCTGATTTCGCCAAGCTTGATTTTTCAGGTTATGAAATTTGTAGTGGTGGTGGCATGGCAGTACAAAAGGCAGTTGCCGATAAGTGGCTCAAGATCACTGGTTGCGCGATTGCTGAAGGTTATGGACTGTCAGAAACTTCTCCAGTAGCCACAGCTAATCCTGCTAATACCAAAGAATTTTCCGGCACCATAGGTTTGCCTATTCCTTCTACTGAAATTGCGATTTTGGATGATGATGGAAATCGACTGCCACTTGGCCATGCTGGTGAAATTGCAATTCGTGGCCCGCAAGTAATGGTTGGTTATTGGAATCGTCCTGATGAAACCGCTAATGCATTTACTTCGGATGGTTTCTTTAAGACTGGCGATATTGGTATCATGGATTTTCGTGGTTACACAACGATAGTCGATCGTAAAAAAGATATGATTCTGGTATCTGGATTTAATGTCTACCCAAATGAAATTGAAGGGGTAATTGCCATGCATCCAGGTGTACTGGAGTGTGCTTGCGTTGGCGTACCTGACGCTAATTCAGGTGAGGCGGTCAAACTGTTTGTGGTCCGTAAAGATCCTTCATTGACCGTTGAGCAGTTGATGGAGTATTGCAAGGAGCAGTTTACCGCCTACAAGAAACCGAAGTACATCGAGTTCCGCACCGATTTGCCAAAAACGAATGTAGGTAAAATATTGCGTCGTGAATTACGCGATGAAAAGAAGGCAGCATAGACTGAATTTGATAGATCTTTCCCACCAGAAAATGGTGGGAATTTACTACAAATTTAGATCGAGGATGTAGCTTAGATGAATTGGACGATAGGATCGTGTGCTGACATGATGTTCAATTCATTACATGAGGCGGCGATGGCGCACCAATACTTGTTCAGAGTTCATAAAATATTCAGCCAGTTTTTCTACCATGAAAACTGAGCGGTGCTGTCCACCCGTACAGCCGATCCCCACTGTTAGATAGCTGCGATTGTCATGCTTGAATGCCGGCAACCACTTTTCAATAAAGTGCCGAATATCCTCATATAAATCCTCTACCATTACTTGCTCATTGAGGTACTTGATAACCGGGGCGTCACGTCCTGTCAATGGCCGTAAGTTGAGATCATAATAGGGGTTGGGCAGCATACGCACATCAAATACAAAGTCAGTATCCAGTGGCACTCCAATTTTGAATGCGAATGACTCGAACATCAAGGTGAGTGGGGCATGCTCTATCTGTATTACGTCCTTGATCCAGGTGCGCAAGGTATTTGGACTTAGGTTGGACGTGTCTACCACATGAGCAAGAAATTGCAGAGTCGCCAGCATTTCCCTTTCTTCTTGTATACACTCGGTCAGGCTAAGTCGATCCGCGGTGGACTGACTTTTTTGCAGTCGATGCGATAAGGGGTGACTGCGGCGGGTTTCTGAAAAACGAGCGACCAGCGATTCTGTACTTGCCGTTAAAAATAACACTTTGACTTCGTGGCCATCTTGTCTCAGTTTTTCTATGGTGTCTGGAACACCCGTCAGTAAATGCGCACTGCGTGAATCAATTGCCATTGCCGCTGATTGTATCCCCTCTTCTATCAGTGTCGATACTAGTTCGGGCAATAGACTCGGGGGAAGGTTATCTACGCAATAAAATCCGGCATCTTCAACTACATTGAGGGCGACTGATTTTCCAGAGCCAGAAATACCAGAAATGAGCAAGATACGCATGATAACCAAAGTTGAGGGGAGGATGGATCGGAACGATAATCTTACTCGCTATCTTCATTCATGGCGCGGCGCTGCCTTTCCATGAAATCTTCCAAGGTATTAATTCCGCGTAATTGAAGAATAGTGTTACGAACCGCAGCCTCTAGCAACACCGCAATATTTCGTCCGGCGGCGACTGGGATCACCACTTTTTTTATTGGCAATCCTAATACGTCTTCAGTCTGTGAATCGATGGGCAAACGTTCATAATTTTCTTCCAAGGTGCTGCGCCTGATTAGGTGAACAATCAGTTTCAAGCGCATTTTGCGACGGACCGCAGTTTCACCGAAAATGGTCTTTATGTCGAGCAGTCCCAATCCCCGTACTTCCAGTAAATTTTGTAGTAAATCGGGACAACGTCCTTCTATCATATTCGGCGCTATACGCGAAAATTCTACCGCATCGTCTGCCACCAAACCGTGACTGCGTGAGATTAATTCAAGTCCCAGTTCGCTTTTGCCAAGACCTGATTCTCCGGTGATAAGCACGCCAACCCCGAGTACATCCATAAAGACGCCGTGCATAGTAGTGCGCTGTGCTAATTTTTTTGATAAATACACGCGCAGGTAATCAATCACTTGCGCTGCTGGTAGTGGCGTGGAAAAAAGTGGAATACTCTTGTCGTCGCAAGTCGTCAGAAAGGCAGGAGGTGATTCTAAACCTTGTGCCACGATCAGGGCGGGAGGTTCGCCTGCAACTAATTCTTTGATCAGATTTCCGCGTGAAATAGGGGAAAGTCTATGGTAGTACGCTAGTTCCTGGTGCCCCAAAACTTGTATTCGCCCTGGATGGATCAGATTCAGATGGCCAACCTGATCCGCGGAAGATGTCGCGTCGCCAGTAATTTGTTTATCACCACCTGAGAAGCCTGCAAACCACCCCAATTGTAAGGCATCACGATTTTCGTCGTAGATTTTTTGTATGGTCAGTTCGGTTAATAGTGGCATGGTGGCGGGGTCAACAATCAGTCGTAGTATTCGTCGCGGCTTGCGAGAAGTAATTGAGTTTATTCAAGAGATAGATTGTAGATTTGGTTGCCATGCAACAATTTTTTCGTAAACGGCAGCTGCATTCATTTCTGTACTCAACGACTCTCGGAAGCTTTCGTTCGAGAGCATTTCAGCGATTTCGGAAAGAATTTCCAGATGTTGCTGAGTAACATTGTCTGGCATCAGCAAAAAAATGAGCAAACTGACAGGCTGCCCGTCCGGCGATTCAAATGGTATAGGTTCCGCCAGTCTGACAAAGGCTGCGATGGGGGCTTTTAAACCTTTAATCCTGCCATGAGGTACGGCAACACCATGTCCTAAGCCAGTGGAGCCTAGACGTTCGCGCGCAAATAGGTTGTCCGATACGGTAGACCGGGCAATACTACAGTTGTTTTCGAACAACAGGCCAGCCTGCTCAAAAGCGCGCTTTTTACTGGAAACTTCGAGATCCAGAAGTACATTGGCAGGAGGTAATATTTTTGCGATATTCGTCATATGCTAGAGCAATGGTACAGCGAAATGGTAGCCTTAATTAGTAGTTTGTCTAAAGCCAGCGCGGAACAAATTATAGGCTTCTTTTCTTGACTATGCTCAAATCCGAGTCTACTGAGTGTGACTTGTCAGTAAATTCTCAAAGTCGCTGACGGGCAAAGGCTTGCTAAAGTAGAATCCTTGCATTTCCTGACATCCAGAATCGGTTAAAAAGAACATTTGATCTGCTTTTTCCACACCTTCCGCGGTGACACTCATTCCTAGTGCATTTGCCATGGCAATAATGGCGCGCGTCAGCACGACTGAATCTTGATTCTGGGGAATGTCGCGAATAAAGGAGCGGTCAATTTTCAGATTGTCAATTGGAAAACGTTGCAAATAAGACAGGGAGGAAAATCCTGTGCCAAAGTCATCCAGAGAAATACTGACACCTAGCTTTTTGATGGCATTAAATACCGGTAGCAGTAATTCGGCTTCTCCCATGAGTAGTCCTTCAGTAATTTCAAGTTGCAATGCTTGTCCGGGTAAGCCTATATTACTCAAGACTTGCTGGATAAACTGCAGGAGGCTAGGATCTTGAAATTGCTTGGGCGAGATGTTGACACTAATAACGAGGTCGGGAGAAAATTTTTCGCGCCATATTTTTGCTTGTCGGCAGGATTGCTCTAATACCCAGCGACCAATGGGCAGGATCAAGCCGATTTCTTCTGAAATGGGAATAAACTCATTCGGTGGTATCAGGCCTAAGTCTGGCATTTGCCAGCGTATCAGAGCTTCTGCTCCGACGATACGCGAAGTCTTCAGGCAAACTTTAGGTTGATAATAGACCAGAAATTCCTGCTCTGTCAGCGCGCGACGTAAATTCTTTTCCAGTGCATAGCGATGTTGTGCGCGGACATTAAGTTCAGTCGTAAAAAACTGATAATTGTTACGCCCAGACTCTTTGGCAAGATACATGGCAGAATCTGCACAACGCAGTAAAGTGGGGCCGTCGGACGCGTCGTGAGGAAAAATGCTAATGCCGATAGAGGAACCAAGATGGTATTCATTGCTATCAATCATAAAAGGCTCGCGCATTCTGGCCAGAACACGTTCGGCTAAATCCTTTAAATGCAATGCATTGTCAAAATCTTCTGCAACGATAACAAACTCGTCTCCGCCTAATCGTACCAGCATATCAGTGGTGCGAATGCACGAATTCAGACGAGTGGCGACATCACACAGCAACGTATCTCCGGCGGCATGGCCTGCGGTATCGTTGACGTTTTTAAATCTATCCAGATCAAGAAAAAGTACTGCAACTTTCTTTTTCTGATACTGCGCATTTGCTAGTGCAAGCGTCAATCTCTGACTCAACTGGTGCCGGTTCGGTAAACCAGTTAGGGCATCATGAGAGGCGATGTAATGGAGTTGCCGTTGAGTTTCTCTGACTTCTGTGGTGTCGGTAAATGAAATCAGTACAGCAGTCGTTGCGCTGTTGCTGACCTGATTGATAGGAAGCACGTTGACTAGCAACCAGGCAATGGTATGGTCGTGCAATTCCAAACCTATCGATAGATTAAAGATGGGGGTGCCAGTGCGAAATACCGTTGATGCAGGATCCTCTCCAATCTTTATCTGGCTGCCGTCTTCACTGATAATGCGTTTGAAATATCGATGCCTGCGACCGACTGTACTGGCGTCGGTAATTTTTAAGATGCGTTCTGCACTCGGATTGCAGGTCAGAATCTGGCCTTTGGACCCTAGCACCATGATGCCTTCTGTTAGGTTGGTGACGACAGCGCGGTAGCGCTCTTCACTTTCCTCCAGACTTTGCTCCATGTGTTTTTTGTCAATCGCCAGAGCAATCAGGTCACTGGCGTCCATAATCAACGCTTGCTCATCCTCTGTTGGCGAGTGGCGTGCATGATGGTAGACATCGATGGTTCCAAGTACCACGTTGAACGCGGTTCTAATCGGCAGTGACCAGCACGAATGCAGTCCTTGTTGCAGTGCAATATCAGCGCAATTTTTCCAGAGTGGGCTACTCGCGATATCTTCGACGATGGTAATGAGATCGTTGTGAATCGCCGCCGCACAAGAGCCTGAATTCAATCCGACCGGTATATTTTCAAGCTCGCTACAGAAATTTTCCGGCAATGACGGAGCGGCACCCAAAGTCAGACTTTGCGTGCCCGAATCAAGCAGCATAATGGCGCAAAGTCCACCATTGTCAAGTAGCCGTTCCATGCGATCACAGACGTCTTGCAGTATGTGTGTCAGCGGCTTATCCAGCGCTATCATTTCGAGAATTTCTTTCTCGTGATGGAGTGCCTCGTGGACCCGGCTGAATGCTTGTTTTGCTGTGGTTTGTGTGTTTGAGTTCGCCGAAAACGCCGGTGGAAATGGGGATGAGCCTAGATCGCGTAACGTCAGCTGGATTGCGCTGCGACCATTGTCAATAAACCCGTTGGCGCGTACTTCAACGTTAATCAGTTGACCGTCAAGCGCCTTGCATTGACAACATTGTGCAATGCTAGTCGGATTATTTTTCAGTAATGATTTTAATGATAGATGATTTTCTGCATGACTTGAGTCATGCAGAAACGTTGCGGGCGACATGCCCAGCAACTGTTTTTCGTCACTTGCCTTGAGAAGTTTTAACCCCGCCGTATTACTGTAAACGATAGCGTTATCGATTGCTATAAAAATAGCATCTTGGCAATGTTTTAGTGGCGACGTATGCCAATCCGTATCGACTGTAATAAGGTTTTTTTTATTTGATAAAGGGGTGATTGAACTCACAACAATGTATGTTTTCGTTTTAGGTAAATTTCCATCTACTGTAACCGAAGCTACGCAAGCTCACAACTTTAATTCAGGTCAATCTAGCTCAAATCGGGCGAGTAGTAGCAATACATCGCCATTGCCTTTATTTTGTGAAACGCGCGGTACGTAAGCCGCTATTATTTTGCTACTCCTGGTTCCGATCGACGCCATAGGCAGCGGTGCGGGGAAAGGTAATCCAGAAAAGTAATCGGTACGGCTGATCAGTACCCCGGTGACGCCTAGACCCGCTTCAAATTTACCGCCCAGTGTTTGCATCCACTGGTAGGTATAGCCCGCCATTAATTGCGGTTTAAAATGAGAATCCGAAATCGCCATGACAAATAGGGATTCTTCATTGTCCTTAGCATTTCGTATCACCTTGCTAAAACCCAGGCCCCATGATTTTTCGTTGAGTTCGTTAATCCGTTCCGCCGTATAAGTATGGCGACCGTGATAGGCGTAACCGGATAGCATGATAGACAGTGAGCCCTTGTCTACGATGTTGAGTGTCTTGGCTTTGGTTTGATCCCACCAGCCGGATTCTTCATTTGCGGGTGTTGCCTGAATCTGTTGGGCGATCGCTGCTTGATTTATGCTTAACAATGACATGGTCAGGCCGAGCGTAGCGGTGAAATTTTGAAATGTGAATAAGCGCATGTTATTGGAGTAAATGATATGGATTGCAGATGGATTGCTTATTGCCGCGCGTTGCGCGCATTGGATGGTTTTTGTCCTGTGCTGAAATTGCTGCGCCACGGATTAATATCTAGCCCGCCGCGCCTGGTGTAACGGGCATAAACAGATAACTTTTGTGGTTTGCATTGTTGCATGATGTCAGTGAAAATTCGTTCCACGCATTGCTCATGAAATTCATTGTGGTTTCGGAAGCCGATCAGATATTGCAGCAGGCTTTCCTGATCAATGGGCGCGCCGACATAACGAATTTGTACGCTGCCCCAGTCAGGCTGGCCAGTGACGAGGCAATTTGATTTGAGCAGATGCGATACTAAGGTTTCCTCAACAGGAGCGACTTGCGAATCCGTTTTGAGTAACAGGGGATTGGGCGTATAGCTGCTAACTTCAATATCCAGGCGGTCTAACAGGATGCCGTCCAACTCTTGCATTTTTAGTGTTGAAAAATTCTCTTGCGTCGTGATGCTTACCTGCACCGTAGCGCCAAAACCGGCTGAGAGATCTGCTTGTAGCAGGCTCAGCAAGGCCTCTGTTCCTGCCAGTTTAGTTTGGTTGTAAGAATTTAAATACAATTTGAACGATTTTGATTCAATGATATTCGGTGAATCCGCAGGCGCCATGACGGTGACAATAGCCACCTGCGGTTTGCCGCGCAAATTGAGCCAGGAGACTTCGTAGGCGTTCCAGATATCCATACCAAAAAAGGGCAAGGTGCGACTGCTATCGCCGATCCCCAGCTCTTGGCGTTTGTCTGCCCTGGGTATCGGAAATAGCAACGATGCATCGTAGTGGGCGGCATAACTCGCAAGTTTGCCTAGCTGCGAATGCTCGGGCTGATTCAGTTTATCTGATGCTGTCATGGTACTGATTTGGTCTGGAGTAACAAGGATTTATCCTAAAAATAATTGATAGACGGGATTGTTACTCTCGTCCCAGTAGCGATAACCTAAGGTATTCAAAAACTCCTTAAAAATTTTCATCTCTTTCTTTGGAACCTGCAGGCCAACTAAAGTTCTGCCGTAATCTGCACCGTGATTGCGGTAATGGAACAGGCTGATATTCCAGTTGGGGGCCATGCTATTTAAAAAACGCATCAGTGCTCCCGGACGTTCTGGGAATTCAAAGCGATATAGCAGTTCATTTTCCGCCAGCGCGCTCTTGCCTCCAACTAGATGGCGAATGTGCAACTTGGCCAATTCGTCGTTGGTTAAATCCAGTGTAGGGAAACCATGTTTAGCAAAATTTTTGGCGATTTTTTCGGATTCGTCACGGTTGCTGACCTGAATGCCGACAAAAATATGCGCTGCTTTTTGATCGCTGATGCGGTAATTGAATTCAGTAATGTTCCGCGCGCCGATCATCTCGCAAAAGCGCCGGAAGCTGCCGCGCTCTTCCGGGATTGTCACGGCAAATACCGCTTCGCGCGCCTCACCGATTTCGGCGCGTTCTGCCACAAAACGTAAACGGTCGAAATTCATGTTGGCACCGCAAGCGATGGTCACCAGGGTTTCATTTTTTAACGGTTTTTTATTGGCTTTGGCGCGCTCGATATAGGCTTTGCAGCCCGCGACTGCCAGTGCTCCAGCCGGTTCTAAAATGCTGCGGGTATCCTGAAACACATCTTTGATGGCGGCGCACACGGCATCGGTATCGACCAGGATAATTTCGTCAACATATAGCTGGGCGAGACGGAAGGTTTCTTCGCCGACCAACTTGACTGCGGTGCCATCTGAGAACAGGCCGACATCGGTTAGCGCAACGCGCTTGCCCGCTTTGAGGCTGCGCGCCATCGCATCAGAATCGGTGGTTTGTACGCCGATGATTTTAATATCAGGACGGATTGCCTTGACGTAAGCAGCGACTCCGCCGATCAGTCCGCCGCCGCCGATAGCGACAAAAATCGCGTGGATCGGGCCGGCATGCTGGCGCAAAATTTCCATTCCTACCGTACCTTGCCCGGCGATGACATCCGGATCGTCAAACGGATGGACAAAGGTCAGCTTGCGTTTTTTTTCTAATACGACCGCGTGGTCATAGGCATCATTGTAAGAGTCGCCGTGCAAAACTATTTCCACATTCTTGCCGCCGTGCGCCCTTACTGCATCAATTTTGACTGGCGGTGTCGTGGTTGGCATGACGATGACTGCGGTACAACCGACTTTTGCTGCGCTGAGCGCCACGCCCTGTGCATGATTGCCGGCTGAAGCGCAGATGACGCCGCGTTTGAGTTGTGCTGGTGTCAGGTGGGCGATCTTGTTGTAAGCGCCGCGTACTTTAAAACTAAACACACTTTGCATGTCTTCGCGCTTAAAATGAATCCGGTTTTCCATCCGGGCAGACAGCGTGGGGGCAAATTCCAGCGGGGTTTCAAAAGCGACGTCATAGACGCGGGCTGTCAGGATTTTTTTAAGATAATCAGTCGTCATGGATAGCCTGAGGTTGGTCAATCGAAGAAGGCAGTGCTGAGCATTTTAAAATGCTCCATGGCCTTATTATAATGGATGGTTTTTAGACTGGCATCGGGCGATTATGATAGAAGCTGCCGTACATTGGTTATTGGCCGTGCTGGCGGTGCGTGAAATTGGCTTGACGGCCGTATTTTTGATCAGCTTTATTTCTGCGACATTGTTGCCTATGGGGTCAGAGCCTGCTGTCTTTGCCGTGATTAAGGCCAATCCATTGATCTACTGGATGGTGATATTTGTGGCAACGTTTGGCAATACCCTGGGCGGCGTGATGAATTATGGTATTGGCTACTACGCTAAAAAGTCATTTGCCGCCGAACGTAGCAGCAGATGGTTTCGCTGGATGAGCCATTTCGGTGCCAAAACCATGTTGTTAGCCTGGTTGCCTGGCATCGGCGACCCCATGTGCACCTTGGCGGGTTGGCTTAAATTGCCGTTTTGGCACAGTGTCGCTTATATGGCGACAGGAAAATTTTTGCGTTATCTGATGATGACTTGGCTGTTGTTGCGTGTGCCAGATGGCTTTTGGCGTGGTATTGTCGAGTGGATTTATTGAAGAAAAATTTCCAATGCCAATCCAAGCTCATTTCTTTATAAATTATTGCATACTGGGGGTCAGTATATGTAAACTGCGCATATAGAATATGCGCTAAAGGCATCATTTTTTCATATACTCCCACTATCATCTACATTCTTGCATGCCTCTTTGCCAAATATTCTTAGGTAAAGGGCTCATTTTTCCCTATTAAATCCGACATGAAGACGTAGTAGCTGTAGGGCTGTTGCCTCATGGTGCATCGCAATACGCTAGAATGGCTTTAATTCCGATTTAAAATCCTAGTCTAAATTTGCCGAGCGTTTTCTGCTTCGTCATCTTTAGCTGTCAGTCTATAAGATCCCACTGATGAATGCTCCAGCACAAATCCAGGCACTACTCTCCGATGCTCCCAACGGTGCGGCACCTAGCCGTTTGCGTGAAATCCCCTATAACTACACTTCATTTTCCGACCGCGAAATTGTGATTCGCTTGCTCGGTGACGATGCCTGGCAATTACTCGACAAGCTACGCGGCAAGCGGCAGACCGGCCGTTCCGCGCGCATGTTGTATGAAGTGCTGGGGGATATCTGGGTGGTGCGGCGCAATCCGTATCTGCAAGACGACATGCTGGATAATCCCAAGCGCCGTCAGGCCTTGATCGATGCCTTAAACCATAGACTGGCCGAGGTGGAAAAACGCCGTCTCAGCACGGCCAGTGATGACGATGCCGAGCGTAGCACTAGCGTTGAAATTCTGGTGCAGGCGGCACGCAAGGCAGTCGCCGATTTTTCTAAAGATTTTCGCGATACGTATGATCTGCGCAAAAAAGCCAGCAAACTGCTGGCCAAATATACCGCTAAAGATAATATTAAATTTGATGGCTTAAGCCGCGTCTCGCACGTCACCGATGCCACCGACTGGCGCGTCGAATATCCGTTTGTGGTGCTGACCCCCGATACCGAAGATGAAATGGCCGGTTTGGTGAAAAGCTGCATCACCCTCGGTCTGACCATTATCCCGCGCGGCGGCGGTACCGGTTACACCGGCGGCGCGATTCCACTAACGCCTTTGTCGGCGGTCATCAACACCGAAAAACTCGAGCACCTGGGTGAGGTCGAGATGACCATGCTGCCGGGCGTCGATCGTGAGTACGCGACGATTTATTCCGGCGCCGGTGTCGTCACCAAGCGGGTGTCGGATGCGGCCGATAAAGCCGGTTTTGTGTTTGCGGTCGACCCGACCTCGGCCGAAGCATCTTGCGTAGGCGGTAACGTCGCCATGAATGCCGGCGGTAAAAAAGCCGTGCTGTGGGGTACCGCGCTAGATAATCTGGCTTCGTGGAAGATGGTCGATCCGAATGGGGATTGGCTCGAAGTCACGCGCCTAGAACATAATCTGGGCAAGATCCACGACGCGCCGGTGGCCAAGTTCAAGCTGGAATGGACGCACCCTGGCGAAAAAAAGGTTTTCAAAACCGAGCAATTGGATATTCCTGGCCGCACCTTCCGTAAAGAGGGTTTAGGTAAGGATGTCACCGATAAATTTCTCGCTGGTTTGCCTGGCGTGCAAAAAGAAGGCTGCGATGGCTTGATCACGTCGGCGCGCTGGATTTTGCACAAGATGCCTAAGTTCACCCGCACCGTGTGTCTGGAATTCTTTGGCCAGGCGCGTGAGGCAATTCCTAGTATCGTCGAGATCAAGGATTATCTCGATGGCGAAACCAAAAAAGGCGGCGCGATTCTGGCCGGTTTGGAGCATCTGGACGAGCGCTATCTGCGCGCGGTCGGTTACACCACCAAATCGAAACGCGGCGTGTTGCCGAAGATGGCGCTGTTCGGCGACATCGTCGGCGATGATGAAAACGCCGTCGCGCAAGCGGCCTCAGAAGTCGTGCGCATCGCCAATACCCGCGTGGGCGAAGGCTTTGTTGCGGTCAGTCCGGAAGCGCGCAAGAAATTCTGGCTCGACAGGGCAAAAACTGCCGCGATTTCCAAGCATACCAATGCCTTCAAGATCAATGAAGACGTGGTGATTCCGCTCGATAGGATGGGGGAATATACCGACGGCATCGAGCGCATCAATATTGAACTCTCGATCCAAAACAAGCTAGCTTTGCTGGATCAGCTGAAAGTGTTTTTTGCTCAAACGCATCTGCCGCTGGGCAAAAGTGAAGATGTTGATGGTGATGATATTCCGGCCGCCGAATTGCTGGAAGATCGCGTTATGCAAGCGGGTACTTTGTTGCAAGCAACGCAAGCGCGCTGGACGTATTTGCTGAACAATCTGGATAAGCCACTGCGCATTGCCAACGCAGAAATGTGTGCCTTGGGTTTAGATAAGCTGGAATTCGTTTTCGACCAGCGCCTGCAAAGCCAGCCAGATGCCACCGTGTTTTCTATCGTACAAGACAGAACGGTACGCGTCTCATGGAAGACCGAAGTGCGTGCGCTATTGCGGCAGATTTTCAGCGGTGCAGCATTTAAACTGATCCTCGATGAATGCACGGCCTTGCATAAAAAGGTCTTGCGCAGCCGCGTCTTCGTGGCGCTGCATATGCATGCGGGCGACGGCAATGTACATACCAATCTTCCGGTCAATTCGGATGATTACGACATGCTGCAAGTGGCGCATCATGCAGTGGCACGCATCATGGTGCTGGCGCGTGCGCTGAACGGCGTGATCTCTGGCGAACACGGTATCGGCATTACCAAACTAGAATTTTTGACTGAAGATGAAATCAAGGATTTCCGCGATTACAAATTGCGCATTGATCCTGAAGGGCGCTTCAATAAAGGAAAATTGCTGAATCTGCCCGAATTTGCCGCCGATCTGCGCAATGCCTACACGCCTTCATTCGGACTGATGGGACATGAATCGCTGATCATGCAGCAAAGCGATATCGGTGCGATCGCCAATAGCGTCAAGGATTGTCTGCGTTGCGGCAAGTGCAAGCCAGTTTGCGCCACCCATGTGCCGCGCGCCAATTTGCTGTACTCGCCACGCAATAAAATTCTGGCCACTTCCTTGCTGGTGGAAGCGTTCCTGTATGAAGAGCAAACGCGACGCGGTATCTCGATCAAACACTGGGAAGAGTTTGAAGATGTCGCCGATCATTGCACGGTCTGCCATAAATGCCTGACACCTTGCCCGGTCGATATCGATTTTGGCGATGTCTCGATGAACATGCGCAATTTGCTGCGCAAGATGGATAAAAAATCCTTCAATCCCGGCACTGCGGCGTCGATGTTTTTCCTCAATGCCACCGACCCCGCTACCATTAATGCCACCCGTCAGGTCATGATAGGCTGGGGCTATAAAGCGCAGCGTTTTGGTCATGACATATTGAAGAAATTTGCCAGGAAACAGACCAAGGCACCTCCCGCCACCGTTGGCAAGGCGCCCATCAAGTCACAGGTCATTCACTTCATCAATAAAAAGATGCCAGGGAATTTGCCGAAGAAAACGGCGCGCGCCTTGCTCGATATTGAAGACGATAAGATCGTCCCGATTATCCGTGATCCGCTGACGACTACCGCCGACACCGAAGCCGTGTTCTACTTCCCGGGCTGCGGTTCTGAGCGGCTGTTCTCGCAAGTTGGCTTAGCGACGCAGGCGATGTTGTGGAATGTCGGGGTGCAAACCATACTGCCACCGGGCTACCTGTGCTGCGGCTATCCGCAACGCGGCAACGGCCAGTTCGATAAGGCGGAAAAAATGATGACGGATAACCGTGTGTTATTCCATCGTATGGCAAACACCTTAAATTATCTCGACATCAAAACCGTCATCGTTTCTTGTGGCACTTGTTACGACCAGCTTGCGACTTACGAATTTGATAAAATTTTCCCCGGTTGCCGCATCATCGACATCCACGAATATCTGATGGAAAAAAACGTCAAGCTCGCGGGGGTTGAAGGCACTCGTTACATGTACCACGAGCCTTGCCATAACCCAATGAAACTGCAAGAATCGGGCAAGACCATCAATGCCTTGATTACGACGATCGATAACGTCAAGATCGAGAAAAATGAACGCTGTTGCGGTGAGTCCGGTACCTTGGCGGTCACCCGTCCGGATATCTCGACACAGGTGCGTTTCCGCAAGGAAGAAGAGATGCAGAAAGGCGCAGATAAATTGCGCAACGATGGTTTTACCGGCGAGGTAAAAATTCTCACGTCTTGCCCTTCTTGCCTGCAGGGCTTAACGCGCTACGACGATGATACCGATACCAGCGCCGACTACATCGTGGTCGAAATGGCGAAACATATTTTGGGACCGAACTGGATGCCAGAATATGTCGCCAAAGCCAATAATGGCGGCATAGAGCGGGTCTTGGTGTGATGTCTGCAATTAAATATTGCGAACTCTGCGATGGCAATAATGGTGACGTCGTATTCACCGGCCAGCACTGGCGTGTGCTGCTGGTGGACGATGCCAATTACCCTGGTTTTTGTCGTGTGGTCTGGCATGCGCATGTCAAGGAAATGACGGATTTATCCAAAGCTGAACGCGACGATTTCATGGATGCCGTCTGGAAAGTGGAGCAAGTGATCCGCGACATCATGCAGCCAGAAAAAATCAATCTCGCCAGCTTTGGCAATATGGTCCCGCATCTGCACTGGCACATCATCCCGCGGTATATCGATGATGCGCATTTTCCGAATCCGGTATGGGCTGCGGCTAAAACGGATTTGCCGGATGTGGGTGCGCGCAAGGCGTTGCTGCCGGAGTTGCGCGCTGCATTGCTAAAACGCCTACAATCAGACAGCTTAATCTAAGCACAGGACGATCATGCAAGAATCAAAAAAACATATCCCAGGGCCAGCGCCTGCTGCGCTCAACGTACGTACGCAGTCGCGTGTGCTGGAAATTAGTTTTGATGATGGCAAAGAATTCTCTTTGCCATTTGAACTGTTGCGCGTGTACTCGCCGTCGGCCGAGGTGCGTGGTCATGGCATAGGCCAGGAAACCTTGCAAATTGGCAAACGACTGGTTGGCCTGACAGGACTTGAACCTGTCGGAAATTATGCGGTCAAACCACTGTTTTCAGATGCGCACGAATCGGGTATATTTTCCTGGGATTACCTGTATTGGCTAGGCGAAAATCAGCAGAGTTTATGGTTGGATTATCTTGCTAGATTGCATGCCGCCGGTTACCCGGATGAAACTGGTCGCGATGCTATTGCACAAGTGAAAACGGGCGGTGCCTGCGGACACAAACATTAGGCGCGGTGTGTTCATTGAGTTATTCTGACTCGGTCGGCAAACAGGCTTGAACTATAATGCGCACAAATTCATAAGGGCTAGACCATGAGCAATACCACCCATTTTGGCTACACTACCGTAGAAGAAGATCAAAAAGTCCATAAAGTGGCGGAAGTTTTTCATTCCGTTGCCGCCAAATACGATGTCATGAACGACTTGATGTCGGCCGGCTTGCACCGGGTTTGGAAAATTTTTACGATCGCTCAAGCCGGTGTCCGCCCTGGATTTAAAGTATTGGATATTGCCGGTGGCACCGGTGATCTGGCCAAAGAGTTTGTCAAGCAGGCTGGCAAGACCGGCGAAGTGTGGCATACCGATATCAATGAGTCCATGTTGCGGGTAGGGCGCGACCGGCTCTTGAATAAAGGCTTGATTACCCCCACCTTGCTGTGTGACGCAGAAAAACTGCCATTTCCTGATAATTATTTTGACCGTGTCAGTGTCGCGTTTGGTTTGCGCAACATGACGCACAAGGATCAGGCCTTGGCAGAAATGCATAGAGTGTTAAAGCCGGGCGGTAAGTTGTTGGTGCTGGAGTTTTCCAAAGTGCCGGAAATCATGCAAAAACCTTATGATTTATACTCGTTTAAGGTATTGCCTTGGTTAGGCAAGAAGATCGCCAATGATGCCGAGAGTTATCGTTATCTGGCAGAATCGATACGCATGCATCCTGATCAGGAAACCTTGAAAGGGATGATGCAAGAAGCGGGCCTTGAACGCGTAGAGTATTTCAATTTAACCGCTGGTGTGGCAGCCCTGCACACGGGTATCAAGTTGTAAGCAAGAATGAAGATTTTAGGAGAATCGAAAATGAAGAAATTTTTAGTCGCGATGATGGTGGTCGCAAGTGCCATGGCAATCACCGTGAGTGATGTAGAAGCCAAGCGCTTGGGCGGTGGCGGTTCTATCGGTCGTCAGTCGAGTAACGTGACGCGTCAGGCCGCGCCTGCCAGCCCTGGCAGCAATATGAATCAAGCCAGACCGGCGGCACCGGTTGCTGCACCTGCCGCTGTTCCGCCAAAGCCGGCTAGCCCTTGGAAAGGGATCGTCGGCGGATTGGTCGGCGGTGCCTTGCTGGGTGCCATGTTCTCATCGATGGGGATGGGGGGCGGATTAGCCAGTGCATTGGGTTCTATTTTGCCAATGCTGTTGTTGGCTGGTGCGGCATTTTTGTTGTATCGCATGTATCAAAATCGTAAAGGTGGCTCGGCTCCTTCGTCGTTTTCTCAGCAGTCGTATGCCGGTGTCCCTTCTACCGCGTTGCCTGAAATCGGTTCGCGTATCGAGCCGCAGTCTTTTCAGGCAGCTTCGGGTGGTTCAGCATCTGCTGCGGCGAATCAGGGTAGCTGGAACATTCCAGCTGATTTTGATGTGCCGTCTTTCTTGCGTAACGCTAAAACCTATTTTATTCGGTTGCAGGCGGCATGGGACAGAGCGGATATTAATGATATTCGCGAGTTCACTACGCCAGAAATGTATGCCGAGATTAAGATGCAAATTCAAGAGCGTGGCGCTTCTGCCAATGTGACTGATGTCGTGTCGATCGAAGCCGAGTTGCTGGGTTTAGATACGGTTGGCAATGATCATCTGGCCAGCGTTAAATTTACCGGCATGATCAAGGAAGATCCACACGCCCCTGCTGAAGCGTTTAAAGAGGTATGGAATTTGTCCAAGCCATTGAATGGCCAAGGCGGATGGACATTGGCAGGTATTCAACAATTGTAATGCGATCGTTGCGATATACCGCCTTGATGCAATTAGTTTGATTGCGCACAGTCTTCCTGTGTGGAATAAGCTGTTAAACTTGAAACCGCCCATGATTAGATGGGCGGTTTTTTTTATATAATGATGATTTCACTTTCCCCTACCTTCGCTCTCTTCGTGAATCATTTGCTGGCCCAAGAAACATGGGCAAGAAGCAAACTTCAGAAGCACTCCGGAAAAATTGCCTGCATTGATGTGCAGGTGCTCTCCTTGCGCCTTAAAGTCTCCGGTGATGGCCTGCTGGAGGCCTCCGGCACGGAGACTGTTGCTGACGTGACTATCCGCCTTAACCCCGCCGATTTGCCGCTCATCGCACAAAACAGGGAGCGTGCTTTTGCTTACGTGAAAGTGGACGGCGATGCTGATTTTGCCAACACGATTTCTCATCTGAGCCAGCATCTGCGCTGGGAAGCTGAGGATGACCTGAGCAAGTTATTTGGTGATGTGGCTGCCGTACGCATGGTGTCGAGTGCGAAGTCATTGCTGCAAACCGTCAAGCAGGCGCATCAAAATATTCAAGAGAATTTAGCCGAATATTTTTTGGAAGAAAATCCCATGCTGGTACGGCCCGCCGCGGTCGCTGCTTTTGGCGTAGAAGTGAACAAATGTCGTGATGATGTAGAGCGTCTTATGAAGCGCATCGAGAAACTAGAAAGGTCGTAGAGTGTGCTGAAATTTTTAAGACTGCTGAAAATTATCCGGGTTGCCGTGCGTTACGGGATTGATGAAATTGCCATGTCCGGCTTGCCGGTACCGCGTACCGCCCGCCTGATCGAGTCGCTGTTGTTTTGGCGTGATTTATCTGCACCACGCGGTGAACGCCTGCGTAAGGCGCTGGAAGACCTCGGCCCTATCTTCGTCAAATTTGGCCAGGTTTTATCCACGCGGCGCGATCTGATGCCGCCGGATATCGCCGACGAGCTGGCCAGGTTGCAGGATAGGGTGCCGGCCTTCGATACCGATCTGGCGATTGCGCAAATCGTGAAATCGCTGGGCGCGCATCCGGATCAATTGTTCGCCAGTTTTGAACGGGTTCCGGTGGCGTCGGCCTCGATTGCTCAAGTCCATTTTGCCACCCTGAAAGATGGGCGCGAGGCGGCCGTAAAGGTGCTGCGCCCGGGTATGAAGGCGGCCATCGACAATGATGTGGCGCTGATGCAAATCGCTGCGGGCTGGTTGGAGTTTCTGTGGCCGGACGGTAAACGCCTGAAGCCAAAAGAAGTGGTGGCTGAGTTTGATAAATATCTGCATGACGAACTCGACCTGATGCGCGAGGCGGCCAATGGCAGCCAGTTGCGGCGCAATTTTGCCGAATCCGATTTGCTGCTGGTGCCGGAAATGTACTGGGATTATTGCTCGTCGTCGGTGATTGTGATGCAGCGCATGAAAGGCATCCCGATTTCCCAGCTAGATAAATTACGCGAAGCCGGCGTCGATCTGGAGAAGCTCTCGCGCGATGGCGTGACGATTTTTTTTACGCAGATTTTTCGCGACGGTTTTTTTCATGCCGACATGCATCCGGGGAATATTTTAGTCTCGACCGACCCCGCCACCTTTGGCCGTTATATTGCGCTCGATTTTGGCATCGTCGGCACCCTCAATGATTTTGATAAAGACTATCTGTCGCAGAATTTCCTGGCATTTTTCCGCCGTGATTACAAACGGGTGGCAGAAGCGCATATCGAATCGGGCTGGGCCCCGATAGATACGCGGGTAGATGAGCTGGAAGCCGCAGTACGCGCCTGTTGCGAACCGATTTTTGATCGCCCTCTGAAAGATATTTCCTTTGGCCAGGTTTTGCTCAGATTGTTTCAGACTTCACGCCGTTTCAACGTCGAGGTGCAACCGCAGTTGGTATTGCTGCAAAAAACTTTGCTTAATATCGAAGGGCTCGGGCGGCAACTTGATCCCAATCTGGATCTCTGGAAAACCGCCAAACCTTATCTGGAGCGCTGGATGACAGAGCAGATCGGCTGGCGCGGCTTATTCGATAAGCTGAAAGCGGAAGCACCACGCTACAGCCATATTTTTCCGCAATTGCCACGGCTGGCACATCAAGCGCTGACGCGCGCGGCTGAGCCGGCACAGAACAACGCCATGCTGAACGCTTTGCTGATCGAACAACGCGCCACTAATCGCCTGCTGCGGACCATCATCTATTTTGCTGGCGGCATGGTCGCCGGTGTCTTGTTGGCGCAATTTCTGTTTCATTTCGTCGAATATTAATTGCACGGATAGAGAAAATGCAAAAATTCCCCAGTAAAGATCCGATGCAGCCAGGTTTTTGGGATCAGCGTTTTGAAGCGCAGTTCACTCCCTGGGATAAAGGCGGCGTGCCGCAGGCTTTGCGCGATTTTGTCGCCAAGGCTGCGCAGCCTCTGGTGACCCTGATACCCGGTTGCGGCATCGGTTATGAAGCCGCTTTTCTGGCGCAGTCTGGCTGGGATGTCACGGCGATTGATTTTTCTCCGGCGGCGGTCGCCAGTGCCAAGGCAGCGATAGGCGAGTGGGGCCAGCATGTCATACAGGCTGATTTTTTCCAGTATCAGCCGGCCCATACATTGGGACTGATTTATGAGCGGGCGTTTTTGTGTGCCTTGCCTGCCGCCATGCGTCCTGAGATTGTGCAGCGCTGGGCTGCGCTGTTGCCGGCCGGCGCTTTACTGGCGGGCTTTTTTTATACGGACAATAGCCCGGAGCGCTCGCTTAAAGGGCCGCCGTTTAGTATGAGTTCAGATGACTTGCAGGCCCTTATTTCACCGTATTTTGAATTGCTGGAAGACAGTGCCGTGGTGGATTCTATCCCGGTGTTTATCGGTAAAGAGCGCTGGCAAGTCTGGCGTCGGCTAGCTAGCCGCTAGCCGGATTTTTCTTCGGTTATGTAAATTCAAAAGCAGGCCGGCCGGACGCGCATACGCCATGCGCCTTTCCAGCCATACTGCCCGCAAACCCGCATGGAATATGCGCGCTGGGGCAGGTGCCTGTGAAAACTTTGCGCCGCTTCTGTGCCAAGTCAACATTCTGGACCTCGCATGATAAAAATTGATGCCGCACGGTTTGTTCCCAAGGATCTGATTCCGACGGATGAGCAAGCCCATATCCAATTGTCGAAGAACAAGGTCGTCATCATCAAGGCCAATGCCGGTGCGGCTAAAACCACGACCCTGGCATTCAGGATAGGCGAGGCGATAGCGCGCAAGCTTGAACCGGAAAATATTTTGGCCTTGGTATTTACGCCGGAAGCGCGGGATGTGCTGAAAAAGCGCCTGCTCGATATCGGCATTCCGTATGCGACCGCGGCCCGCGTGCATGTGGCGACTTTCGATGATTTTGCCAGTGAGTTATTGGAAAAAATTGAGTCTCGGCGTGTGCCATCCTTACCGCAAAGTAAAGACCTGAAAGAATATGTGGTTGCGGCGCTGGAAAATGTCAGCGACCACTATACCGGGAAAGTCGATTTCCTCGAGATCCAGACGCATAACCTGGCGATCAGTCAGTTTATTCATGCGCAATTAGAGCTGAAAGCCAAGATGGCTTTGCAGGGCGATTTTGAGTACCAGGAAGTCGATGAAATCAGCGAGCAGCTCGGCGTGCAGTTATCCGAATATCTCGCCACCATCGAATATGAACATATTCGCCTCGGCAATGATGATACTGCCTACTTTCGCGGGCCGTTTGACGCTACTTACGATCTGGCGCGCATGCTGGGTTCAGATCCGTCCATCCAGCCATTATTGCCGCGCTATCGCTTAATCATCTGTGATGAATTGCACGACCTGAACGAAGCCTCGTTCCGGATTTTGCAGCACTTGATTGATCCCAATTACAGTTATTTTGTCGGCGCCGGTGACAAGGATCAGGTGATCCATTCCAAGCTCGGCGCCAGCGAAGAATATATGAATAGCCGCTTTCGCGCCAGTTATCCCGCGACGGCTTTTTATCCGCTGACGTATAGTTATCGCCACGGCCCGCATCTGGCTTACGCGATGGCAGAGTTTAAAGCAAAACCGGTTGATTCCAGCTTGTCGTTACGCACCGAGATCAATCAACTGTTGTACGACGATGCCGAAGGCGCGAGTTGCGCCGACCAGGTCGTCAAGGCGCTGCAGCGCTGGAAAAAATCCAAGCAACCGATGGATGGCTGCGCCATTTTAATTCGCGACAAGCATCAGTCGATCGCGATTGAAAATGCCCTGATGCAAGCCGACATCGATTATCGGACCATAGAGATGAAGGGCTATCTGCAGCGCGAAGAAATTCTTTTTCTGCGCGGCATGATCGCGATCGCGCTGAAAAATTTTGCCAGTGTGCAATCGAAGAAAATCAGGGCGGATATTTTTGACGCGCTGGTGATTTTTGCCGAAGTGACTTTAGCGCGTGAAGAAAAGATGGATCAATTCAGGCAAACCGTGGTCGATGACCCTGAAACGCTGAGCTGGTTTTTTTCTGCCCGGGTTGCTCACAGCGCCTCGAAAGAAGTGCGCGACAAGATCGCCGCTTTGGTGGATGCCCTGCAAACGGCAAGAGCCACCAAGCCAGCCGAGCAGGTACTGGGTGAATTGCGGCAGCAGCTGTCTGGCATCAGTGATTTCCTGGCTGGCGTCGATCAGCATAGCGCCGAGTCACAACAGTCTCAGGTATTGGCGGAAGTCGAAAAACAGCTGGGGGCAATGGCACACTACCTGGAAAGCCGCATCATGGAGCTGTCACCCGATACGCTGTGGCAAAGCCTGCGCAATAGCCTGCTCACTTTGCTACTGTATTTAGAGAACGTCACCGCCAAAGATGTCAGGCAACGCATGGCGAAGGTGGTGCGCTATGTGGAGAGCCTTGACGCTGACGCACCGGCCGGTGTGGTGTTGCGGCAAATTTGCCAGTTGATGGATATTGAGGCGCTGGCCAAGCGTCTGTATGTGCATCCCTACGATGCCGCGGTGGTGACCAAGTCGGTAGCGGGGTTTATTTCTGCCGCAGAAAAAATGCAAATGAATTTGCGCCAGTTTTCTGAGTGGATAGGCCAGGCCGATGCGTTTATCTCGACGCGAAAAAGCAAGCATGCGGTGTTGCTGGAGTGCGTGGCTAATTCAAAAGGAAAAGAATTCGATCATGTGATTCTGCCATTCCTGGAAAAAAATGAATTTCCATTTGCCCGCGCCGATCCCAAAGAAGAGGAAAACCTGTTTTATGTGGCGGCTACCCGGGCCAAGTCTTGCCTGACCCTGGTCAGCCCTAAAGACGAGAGTTTGCGCAGTGCATATATTGCTCGCATGAAGATCAATGGCACCAGGGCGCGTGCCGATGCGGCGCTCGAAAGAAACGCCAGCCAGGTTGGCGCGGCTGCCCGTATCGAATTCAAAGCCAATGGCGATGACTGGGCCGTGGCGAAAGCCTTAGGCGCACACTGGGATTTTTCCAGAAAAGTGTTTTATTTAAAACCGGGGCAAGAGGCGTTGCCGTTTGCCCAATGGCTGCGCAGCCGCGATTATTAGCCGCCTGACCGCGCTGTTGTTCCGGGATGGCGTGTCATCGGTTGACGTTTACTTCGCACCATTTCTAATATGAAAAAGCACCCCTTCGCTCGCGCATATCCCATGCGCCTCTCCAAGGCATCTGCCTGCAAACCCGCATGGAATATGCGCGCTGGCAGGGGTGCTTGATCAAAAAATGCGTGTTGGCCGCTATGCCTGTCAGCAATCATGTGTTTTTTTGCGCAACGATTCAAGCCGATTAACTTGCCGCTAACTTGTCGCTATAATGGCCGCAGCACATTGTTTCAGGCAATTTTTATTGATTTGATAGGCATTTTTGTCAGCCACCTTCATGCACACACTTCTCTGGTTCGTCGTTTTATATTGGGTTATTTCTGTGGGCATAGGCTTGTATGCCGCCCGCTATGTCAATAATTCCAAAGATTTTGCGCTGGCAGGGCGCTCTTTGCCCATGTCGGTAGTGACCGCGACGGTATTTGCGACCTGGTTTGGCTCTGAGGCGGTGCTGGGGATTTCATCCACTTTTTTGAAGGAGGGCTTGCGCGGCGTGGTGGCTGATCCCTTCGGTTCTTCTTTGTGCCTGGTGCTGGTCGGCTTATTTTTTGCCCGTCCGCTGTACCGGATGAACTTGCTGACGATAGGTGACTACTACCGTAACAAGTTTGGCCGGACCGTTGAAGTGTTAGTGACCTTGTGTATCGTGGTGTCGTATCTAGGGTGGGTTGCCGCACAGATTAAGGCTTTGGGTTTGGTGTTTAATGTGGTCTCCGGCGGTTATTTGAGTATGGAGACCGGCATGATGATCGGTGCCGCGAGTGTGTTGATTTATACCTTGATGGGCGGTATGTGGTCGGTCGCCATTACCGATTTTTTGCAGATGATTATCATCGTCGTCGGCATGTTGTACATAGGCTGGGAAGTGTCGGATATGGTCGGCGGGGCGGGTAGCGTGATCGCACATGCTGCCAACGCAGGTAAACTCGATTTTTGGCCGGCACCGACTGTGCGAGAGTCGCTCTGGTTTTTTGCGGCCTGGATTACCATGATGCTGGGCTCGATACCGCAGCAGGACGTGTTTCAGCGCGTGGCTTCTTCCAAAAATGAAACCATCGCGCGCAATGCGTCAGTACTAGGCGGCGTCTTGTATTTTTGTTTTGCTTTTATCCCGATGTTTCTGGCGTATTCGGCAACCCTGATAGACCCGAAAATGGTGGCAGGCTTGATTGATAAAGATCCACAGTTGATTTTGCCTACCCTGATCATGACCAAGGTGCCGATGCTGGCGCAAGTGATGTTTTTTGGTGCTTTATTGTCTGCAATTAAGAGTTGCGCCAGTGCTACGCTGCTGGCACCCTCGGTGACTTTTTCTGAAAACATCCTGAAGCCCTTGTTTCCCAAGCAAAGTGATCAGGAATTTTTATTCATGATGCGCACGGTGGTGTTGCTATTTACGGCAATCGTGACCCTGTTTGCCATGCACACTGAATCGAGCATTTATAAGATGGTAGAAAATGCCTATAAAGTCACGCTGGTGGCGGCCTTTGTGCCCCTCGCATTCGGTTTGTACTGGAAGCGGGCGACCACGCAAGGCGCGCTAGCATCGATTTTCTTCGGGCTGACTTCTTGGATTTTTCTCGAATATCAGGCGCCGGACGGCTTGTGGCCACCGCAGTTAATCGGTGTTTTAATGAGTATAAGCGGAATGTTGCTCGGGTCTTTGCTGCCGCAATTGAGCCGAAAATCGGTCCCGGCTTAAGACGTCTCTGGGCGCTATGCTGCTGCCAGTCTCGGGGTAAGTGTAAAACGCAGCAAAAAAGCTTTATAATTCAGGGTTTTACAAGATTTTTTGGATAAACAAGATGCCTATCTATGCTTACCGCTGCGAAGAATGTGGATTTGCCAAGGACGTGTTGCAAAAGATGTCTGACGAACCACTGACTGTTTGTCTTGAATGTGGCAAGTCGAGCTTTAAAAAGCAGGTGACTGCTGCCGGTTTTCAGTTAAAGGGATCTGGCTGGTATGTGACCGATTTCCGTGGTGGTTCTGGCGTTGGCGTTGGTGCTGCCCCCGCTGCTGATACCGCCCCTGTATCTGACAATGCCGCCGCCGCCGCTCCTGCCGTCGCCACAACTGCCGTTGCTGCTGCCTCAGCGGGCGCTCCGGCTTCTGCTGCGGCACCTGTTTCTGCCCCGGTACCTGCCTCCACGAGTGGCAGTTCCGACAACAAGGCAGCCTGATGATCCGATCATCTCTATCATCTCCATCAACAGGGCGAACTGAAGACCATGCGTAAATATTTCATCACAGGCTTGTTGATTTTGGTACCGCTGGCGATCACGCTGTGGGTGTTGCATGCCATTATCAGCACCATGGACCAGTCATTATTGCTGTTGCCAGCGCAGTGGCGCCCTGAGCAACTGGTTGGCTTTCAGGTGTTGGGCATCGGTACGATTTTGACCTTGCTGATCATTTTTTTTACCGGCTTGCTGGCACAAAATTTTATCGGTAATTATGTGGTAGAAGCCTGGGAAGCGCTGTTAAAGCGTATTCCTATCGTTAATTCGATTTACTCCAGCGTCAAGCAAGTATCGGATACTTTGTTTTCTTCATCGGGCAATGCGTTTCGCAAAGCGGTGTTGGTGCAGTATCCACGTCAGGGTTCCTGGACAATTGCTTTTCTGACAGGTGTTCCAGGCGGCGATGTCGCCAACCATTTACAGGGTGACTACGTCAGCATTTACGTGCCGACCACGCCTAACCCGACTTCTGGTTTTTTTCTGATGGTGCCGAGAGCCGATACCATCGAGTTGGATATGAGTGTCGATGCGGCACTCAAATATATTGTGTCTATGGGAGTGGTTGCACCAGACCATTTACCATTAGAAAAGAAATAAGTTGCCCTGAGTTAGACAACTGAGCCAACATAGCCATACGAATACATTTAACTTTACATATTTGAATAAAGACAGGTAAGAAATTATGTCCATGCGTACCAATTACTGCGGCCTCACCAATGAGGACTTACTCGGCCAAACCGTGAGCCTGTGCGGCTGGGTACATCGTCGTCGCGATCATGGCGGGGTGATTTTTATTGACTTGCGTGACCGCGAGGGCTTGGTGCAGGTGGTCTGCAATCCAGAAAATGTCGATGTGTTTAAAGCCGCTGAATCGGTGCGCAATGAATTCTGCCTGCGTATCACTGGCGTAGTACGTCCTCGTCCAGATGGCACCGTCAATCCGAATCTCAAATCCGGCAAAATCGAAGTGGTCTGTGACAACCTGGAAGTGTTGAACGCTTCCATCACGCCACCGTTCCAGCTCGATGATGACAATCTGTCCGAGACCACGCGTCTGACCCATCGCGTGCTCGATTTGCGTCGTCCGCAGATGCAAAACAATCTGCGCCTGCGCTACAAAGTCACGATGGAAGTGCGCAAGTTTCTTGATGCTAACGGCTTCATCGATATCGAAACGCCGATGCTGACCAAATCGACACCAGAAGGCGCGCGCGATTATCTGGTGCCATCCCGTGTCAATGCCGGCGAATTTTTTGCCTTGCCGCAATCGCCGCAATTGTTCAAGCAATTGCTGATGGTCGCCAACTTTGACCGTTATTACCAGATCGTTAAATGCTTCCGCGACGAAGATCTGCGCGCTGACCGCCAGCCAGAATTTACCCAGATCGATTGCGAAACCTCTTTCATGTCGGAGCAAGAAATCCGCGACATGTTTGAAGAAATGATCCGCCTGGTCTTTAAAAATACGCTGAACATCGATTTGCCGAATCCTTTTCCGGTGATGGATTACTTCGAAGCGATGGGCCTGTATGGTTCTGACAAGCCCGATATGCGCGTTAAATTGCAATTCACCGACCTGACCGCAGTGATGAAGGATGTGGACTTCAAGGTCTTCTCCGGTGCTGCCAATATGGTCAATGGTCGCGTGGTTGGCTTGCGCGTACCGGGTGGGGCAAATATGCCGCGTTCCGAAATCGATGCTTACACGCAGTTTGTCGCGATTTATGGCGCTAAAGGCCTGGCTTACATCAAAGTTAACGATAAGTCGCAAGGCCGTGATGGCTTGCAGTCACCTATCGTTAAAAATCTGCACGATGCCGCATTGACGCAGATCTTGGAATTAACCGGCGCACAAGATGGCGATCTGATTTTCTTCGGTGCTGATAAGGCGAAAATCGTCAACGATGCGATCGGCGCCTTGCGTGTCAAAGTTGGCCATAGCCAATTTGGTAAAGCGAATGGTTTGTTTGATGATGTATGGAAACCATTGTGGGTCATCGATTTCCCGATGTTTGAATACGATGAAGCGAACGACCGTTGGTCTGCCACGCACCATCCTTTCACTGCGCCAAAAGATGGTCATGAAGACTTGATGGAAAGCGATCCGGGCAATTGTATTTCCAAGGCTTACGATATGGTCTTGAATGGCTGGGAACTGGGTGGCGGTTCAGTCCGTATCCATCGCGCCGAGGTGCAAAGCAAGGTGTTCCGCGCCCTGAAGATTGATGAAGAAGAAGCGCAACTCAAATTTGGTTTCTTGCTCGATGCATTGCAATACGGCGCGCCTCCGCATGGTGGCCTGGCGTTTGGTCTGGATCGGATTGTCACCATGATGACGGGTGCCGAATCGATCCGTGACGTGATCGCTTTCCCTAAAACTCAACGTGCACAGTGTCTGCTGACTCAGGCTCCGTCAGCGGTAGATGAGAAACAGTTGAAAGAATTGCATATTCGTTTGCGCACGACCGAAGCTAAAGTCGTCTGATAGGAACATTGCGCTGACATTGCCCATTTTTTTGGCATGTCCTCCCTGCGCAAGCGGGGAGGCAGCGATGTCGAAAAATGCGTGTTAAAAAGTTTGTATTGAATTGCACTAAATATGATGGGATGCTGTCTGGTAGTGTTCATGATAGCCACCGTCATTCCTTGTACTACTTCTCTCTAAGCAATCATTCGTTATTGCTGAAATGAAGCTTTCTTATTTCACGAATTTCTATGTCTGAATTTGAATGGCTTGGATTGCAGATCTGATAAAAATGATCGACTATAAAATCCCCGAATCTGTCCTCGTTGTTATCTATACGCCTGACCTGGATGTTCTGTTAATCGAGCGTGCTGACAAGCCTGGCTTCTGGCAATCCGTGACCGGCTCCAAAGATTCATTCGATGAGGCTTTACCCTTCACCGCGCAGCGTGAGGTGCAGGAGGAAACCGGTATTGATACAACGCAGTTTGATTTGCGCGATTGGCAACTTTCCAATAGCTACGAAATTTATCCAGTCTGGCGCCATCGTTATGCGCCGGGTGTGACGCAAAATACGGAACATGTATTTGGTCTGTGCGTGCCACGAGATACTGTCATCACACTGGCACCGCGTGAACACATCCGTCATCAATGGCTGGCGCATCGCGCCGCCGCCGACCTGTGTTTTTCTGCTTCGAATGCCGAAGCCATTTTGCAGTTGCCCAGCCGAAAATAAACGGAGAACTCGAATGAAATTGCGCATTGCCACCTATAACATTCACAAAGGCGTCAGCGCATTTGGGCGCAAGGCGCGGATACACGGTATCAAAGCAGCCATCGATTTGCTCGATGCTGACTTGGTTTTTTTGCAAGAGGTCCAGGGACAACATGATTACCATGCCGAAATTCACACACGCTGGCCCGAGATTGGCCAGCATGATTTTCTGGCAGGTGACTCACATGAAGTCGCATATGGCATGAATGCGGTATATGAGCATGGGCATCACGGCAATGCTTTTCTCAGCCGGTTTCCGATTACTTCTTCCATTAATTATGATGTGTCCGACCATGCTTATGAGCAGCGCGGTATCTTGCATACAGCGATACGGGTTGAGGGCGTGGATGTACATTGCTTTGTGATTCACCTTGGGTTGTTTGCGGTGAGCCGACGGCGACAGGTACAGGCGCTGATTAACGAGATTAAAAATAGTTTGCCGCCGAATGCGCCGTTGATCATTGCCGGTGACTTTAATGACTGGAGTAAAGGTCTTAGTCAGACTCTGTATCAGCAATTAGGTGTCATAGAGGCATTTGATGTGGAGGGGCACCATGGATCATCTCCCGTTACTCTGCGTGGCATACGGTCTTTGTTCAGTCAGCCGCGGTCCATTCATGCGCGTACTTTTCCGGCCGGCTTGCCTTGGCTGTGCCTTGATCGTGTTTATCTGCGCGGCTTCAAAGTGGAGCATGCCGAGGTGTTGGGTGGTGCGCCCTGGACTTCTTTGTCTGATCATGTCCCCATTGTTGTTACGCTGAATCTCTTACCCCCTCCCGGCTGAAGTAATGCGTAGACTTAATTTCATCCCCGGTAATGAAGTTCGTTTACTTTATTGCGGGACTGATTTTTTTTCTGCGTTGCTCGCTGAGATAGACCAGGCAACAGCCGAGATTTATCTTGAAACTTATATTTTTGCCGACGATGCGACCTCTGCTCAAGTGCAGGCCGCACTCATAAGCGCAGCGGCACGTGGGGTACAGGTGCGTGTCATCGTTGACTGGATAGGTTGCGGCGGCAAGCGTTCGGAGTTGCTGGTCAAAGAATTTACAGAATCTGGTGTCGAATGCCGTTGTTTTAACCCTTGGTTCAAACGCGGTCTGGCGCGTACCCACAGGAAAATGTGCGTTTTTGATCGCCGCGTTGCGCTGGTCGGCGGCCTGAATATCATTGATGATTTTGTCGCCGACGATGGCTCTGGGAAACTACTTGAGTTTCCACGCTGGGATTTTGCGGTTCGGGTCACCGGAGGGCTGGTTGATCATGTTCATCTGGAAATAGAGGCGCAATGGTGGAGATTGGGTAAGTTGGATTTAAAATCGCGCTTACAGTTAATGCGTAAATTGCGTCAGGACGCGTTCTCCCGTTCACATCAGCCGGTGCAGGCAGCCTTCGTTGTGCGTGATAACCTGCGCAATCGGAGCACTATACAGCGCGCCTATTTACACGCCTTGGGGATGGCGAGAAAACGTGCCATTCTGGCTAATCCTTATTTTGCGCCTGGCCGAAAATTCCGCAGCGCGCTCATTTCGGCGGCGAGCCGAGGCGTTGATGTGACTTTGTTGATCGGGGTCGGAGAATTTCGCCTGCAGGACGCCGTGGCGCATTCTTTTTATCCTAAATTGTTACAGCACGGCGTCAAAATTGTTGAATACAAAAAAACCCAATTGCACGCAAAAGTGGCAGTTATTGATCACGACTGGGCGACGGTCGGCTCAAGTAATTTTGATGGATTAAGTTTGTTTGTGAATCAGGAAGCCAATGTCGTTATCCGAGACCAAGGGTTCGCCAGCATTTTGATCGCTCACCTTGAGCAGGGTATTGTGGATGGGGTGCCGGTAAACGCTAAGGATTATGCCAATTATCCATGGTACCAACGGCTCTGGTATGGCACGGCATATCTGTTATATCGTGGCTTGATGCGTATTGCAACGTTAGGCAGTTACACCTAGGGACTGGTCGAGGAACATTGACTCTTCAGCTGGCATTGCTTTGGAGCCGTGCTTTTCCTGTCTTTGGGCGAGTTGGCTAGAAAACACTTGAAATTGCAATCAGGGTGAAATACATTGAATAAAATAGTATGATCGTTTTTAAATTAAATGACGCAGGTAATTCTTTTTCCAATGAGTGACAACGCAAGAATTGATAAATGGCTGTGGGCCGCACGTTTTTTTAAGACCAGAACCTTGGCTACCCATGCGGTGGAGCTGGGACGGGTACTCCAAAATGAGCTGCGGGTAAAACCATCGCACGGTGTGAAATTGGGTGATTTGATTGAGGTGCATCAGGCTGAGCAAGTGTGGCAGATTGAAGTATTGCGGCTTCTCGAAGTGCGTGGCTCCGCCAGCGTGGCGCAGACTATGTATCAAGAGACTAGTGCTAGTGCAGCTAAACGAGCAGTGGCTGCTGAAAACAAAAAATTGTACCAAGAGCCCGGTGCCGTCCTCGCCCGGCGTCCTACTAAGCGCGAGCGTCGCCAGCTGGATTTCACCAGAAGCTAATACGGACGATGCGGATATGTTGCCGTAAGGGCGATAAACATAGTAGATACTCTCCTCTAAAGCCGTTTTCTGGTTTGACTTTTAGTGCGCTGTGCTTAATAGTACGAGCGTTCGATTAATTCACATGTTTGCAACAAATAGATGCATTAATGAATCATTTTAAGAAATACTATCCAATATGAATATAACATCAAAATTCATGCGTAAAGGGGAATTAACCCGCGCTGCCATTCTTGATGTGGCATTGGATGCCGCTAGCCGTGACGGCATTGAAGGCCTGACCATAGGCTTGCTTGCCGATAAAATGAACATGAGTAAATCAGGCGTGTTTGCGCATTTTGGCTCGCGTGAGGATTTGCAGATCGAAGTGTTGAAGTTATATCATCATCATTTCGAGCAAGAAGTATTCTATCCCAGCATGAAGGAGGAGCGTGGCTTACCGCGTTTGCAGTCGATGTTTGCATTTTGGGTTAAGCGCGTCACTGTAGAGATTGCCTCTGGCTGCATCTACATTAGTGGCGCGGCAGAATACGATGACCGGCAAGGTCCGATCCGTGAAGAACTGGTTGGAATGGTACATGCTTGGCAAGGTGCCTTGCGTCGTGCTGCGACTCAGGCAATTGCCTTGGGTCATTTACGCGCAGATGTCGATCCTGAACAGATCGTCTATGAAATGTATGGACTGATACTGGCATTGCATCACGATGCGCGTTTTTTGAGAAAGCCTGGCAGCGTTGGTCGGGCTGAAATCGGTTTTGAAAGAATGATTGAATGTTATGCCCCAGCTAGAATCTGAGATTTTCAGTGTTGTCGTCGGGATGTGTAGCATCAAATTTTATGTTTTGTAATTTAACTGTTTTAATTTTGTCTTCTGGAGAAAATAATGGGTCAATACGTCGCTCCCTTGCGTGATATGCAGTTTGTTTTGCATGAGCTGTTAGCCGTCGAAGGCGAACTAAAGCATTTGCCGAAGTATGAAGAGATTGATGCCGATATCATCAATCAAGTGTTGGAAGAGGGCGGCAAATTTACTTCGGAAGTGTTATTTCCGCTGAATTACTCTGGTGATCGCGAAGGCTGTCATCACGATAAAGTAACGAAAGAAGTTACTACGCCAAAAGGCTTTAAAGACGCGTACAAACAATATGTAGCCGCTGGCTGGCCAGCACTGTCTTGCGATCCTGAATTTGGTGGTCAGGGCTTGCCGTTGGTACTGAATAATTCATTCTACGAAATGATGAATTCGGCAAATCAAGCCTGGACAATGTATCCGGGTTTGTCGCACGGTGCCTACGAATGTATCCATGAACACGGTACTGCAGAACAAAAATCACTTTACCTGCCAAAATTAATTTCTGGCGACTGGACTGGCACTATGTGCCTGACTGAGCCACATTGCGGCACTGATCTGGGTATGCTGCGCTCTAAAGCTGAGCCACAAGCAGACGGTTCCTACAAAATCACTGGCGCAAAGATTTTCATCTCTGCCGGTGAACACGATATGGCTGACAACATCGTGCATCTGGTGTTGGCGCGTTTGCCGGGCGCACCAGAAGGTTCTAAAGGAATTTCACTGTTCATCGTGCCTAAGTTCCTGCCGAATGCCGATGGTTCAAACGGTGCACGCAATCCAATTTTCTGCGGCGCGATTGAAGAAAAAATGGGTATCCACGGCAATTCAACTTGCCAGATGAATTTGGATGATGCAACTGGCTGGTTGATCGGTGGTCCGAACAAGGGTTTGAATGCGATGTTCGTATTCATGAATGCAGCACGCCTGGGCGTCGGCATGCAAAGTCTGGGTTTGACCGAAGTGGCTTACCAAAATGCCTTGGTCTACGCCAAAGACCGTATCCAGATGCGCAGTTTGTCTGGTGTTAAGGCCCCTGAAAAAGCAGCAGACCCAATTATTGTGCATGCCGATGTACGTCGTATGTTGTTCACCGCCAAGGCGTATGCAGAAGGCGCTCGCGCATTTTGCTCTTATGTCGCGTTGCAATTGGATAAAGAACTCAGTCATCCTGACGAAGCCGTGCGTAAAGAATGCGCTGATGAAGTTGCCTTGCTGACGCCGATCATCAAAGCCTTTATTACTGATAATGCCTGGGTTGCGACTTCCGAATGTATGCAAGTGTATGGCGGCCATGGTTTTATCGCTGAATCGGGCATGGAACAATATGTTCGTGATGCACGTATTAACATGATTTACGAAGGTACTAACACCATCCAGTCTTTGGATTTGTTGGGTCGTAAAATTTTGGGCGATAACGGCGCAAAATTGCGTAAGTTTGGCGCCAAAGTACAAGCCTTTGTTGAAGCCAATGGCACGAATGAAGCTTTGTCCGAGTTCATCACTCCGTTAGGTGAGTTGGGTGATAAAGTCACTAAATTGACCATGGAAATCGGCATGAAGGCCTTCCAGAATCCAGATGAAGTCGGCGCTGCTGCCGTACCTTATCTGCGTGTAGTCGGCCATCTGGTCTATAGCTATTTCTTTGCGCAAATGGCAAAAATCGCTCTGGAGAAAAAAGACTCTGGCGATTCTTTCTACACCGCAAAATTAGCAACGACACGTTTCTACTTCGCTCGTTTGTACCCTGAAACAGCGATGCTGATCCGTCAGGCACGTTCTGGCTCTGCTAATTTGTTGTCGCTCGACGCAGACTTGTTCTAACTTATTTTAAATAAGCACTGGCACCAAATCACTTTCGTGTTTTGGTGCCAGATCAATAGATCATCATGAGGTTAAAAATGACCAATTTCATCGTTAAAAAAGTCGCCGTTCTCGGTGCTGGCGTGATGGGTGCGCAGATCGCTGCACATTGCATCAATGCTAAAGTACCTGTCATCTTGTTTGATTTGCCAGCTAAAGAAGGCCCTAAAAACGGTATCGTCTTGCGCGCTATCGAAAATCTGAAAAAACTCAATCCTGCGCCTTTGGGCAATAAGGATGATGCCGCCCTGATCGAAGTCGCTAATTACGAAGACAATCTGGATCTGCTGGCTGGTTGCGATCTGATCATCGAAGCGATCGCCGAGCGCATGGACTGGAAGCATGATCTGTACAAGAAGGTTGCGCCGCACATCGCACCTAACGCCATCTTCGCCTCCAACACTTCTGGCCTGTCGATCACGGCACTGTCTGAAGGCTTTGATGCTGAATTGAAAGAGCGTTATTGCGGCGTGCATTTCTTCAACCCGCCACGTTACATGCACCTGGTTGAGTTGATCCCTACCGTGGCGACACGTCCTGAAATCATCGACCAGCTCGAAGGCTTTCTGACTACGACACTGGGCAAAGGCGTAGTACGCGCTAAAGATACGCCTAACTTCATCGCTAACCGTGTCGGCGTTTTCGGCATGCTGGCAACTATCTATGAAGCAGAAAAATTTGGCCTAACGGTTGATGTCGTCGATGATCTGACCGGCAAAAAACTCGGTCGTGCTTCTTCCGGTACTTTCCGTACTGCAGACGTGGTTGGTCTCGACACCATGGGTCATGTCATCAAGACCATGCAAGACAACCTGGCTGACGATCCTTTCTTCGCAGTTTACAAGACACCTGAAGTGCTGGCCAAGTTGGTCGCCGCTGGTGCCCTGGGACAAAAAGCGGGTGCCGGTTTCTATAAAAAAGTTGGCAAGGATATTCAACGTCTGGATTTCGCGACCGCGCAATACGTCACAGGCGGTGCGAAGGCCGATGAAGTTGTTGCCCGCATGCTAAAAGAAAAAGATCCGGTCAAGAAAATGAAGACCCTGCGTGAATCGACCAATGTACAGGCACAGTTCCTGTGGGCGATTTTCCGTGATGCTTTCCATTACATCGCCGTCCATAGCGCAAGCATTGCAGACAATGCACGCGACATCGATTTCGCTATGCGCTGGGGTTTTGGCTGGAACGTTGGTCCTTTCGAAACATGGCAAGCTTCAGGCTGGCAAGAAGTTGCCGGTTGGGTAAAAGAAGATATCGACGCCGGTAAAGCGCTGTGCAATGCACCGTTGCCAGCTTGGGTATTTGATGGCCGCACTGGTGTGCATACGCCAGAAGGTTCATGGTCTGCCGCTAGTAATACCTATGTGCCACGTTCGACTTTGGCTGTGTACGACCGTCAAGCCTTCCGCGCTACCGTATTCGGTACAGGCGTTGCAACTGGTGCGACAGCTGGCACGACAGTCTTTGAAGATGAATCAGTGCGTATTTGGCATCAAAATGACGATGTGCTGATCTTGTCCCTGAAGACCAAGATGCATGTGCTTGGCCCTGGTGTTATCGACGGCATGGAAAAAGCGATTGCCGAAGCCGAAAAGAATTACAAAGGTCTGGTGATCTGGAGTGCCGATGCCGCTGAAGGCGGTGCTTTCTCCGCTGGCGCTGATTTGCAAGCGATGTTGCCATTGTTCATGTCCGGCGGCGTAAAAGCCATTGAGCCAGCCATCGTTCGTTTGCAACAAGCGCATCAAGGCCTGAAATACGCTAACGTACCAGTTGTGGCGGCCGTATCTGGCCTGGCACTGGGCGGTGGTTGCGAATTGATGATGCACGCCGCTAAGCGCGTCGCTTCCATCGAATCGTACATCGGTCTGGTTGAAGTCGGTGTTGGTCTGATCCCTGCCGGCGGTGGCTTGAAAGAGGCAGCAGTACGTGCCGCTAAAGACGCTAAAGGTACTGACCTGTTGCAGTTCCTGAAAAACTACTTCACGAATGCTGCAACTGCTGCCGTGTCCAAATCAGCTCTGGAAGCGCAGAAGATGGGCTACCTGTCGGCGGATGACGTGATCGTTTTCAATGCCTACGAGTTGTTGCACGTGGCTAAAGTTGAAGCGCGCGCCATGTTCGATGCAGGTTATCGTGCACCGATGAAAGCACCGGTACCGGTCGCTGGCCGTTACGGTATGGCAACTATCACGGCCCAGTTGGTGAATATGCGTGATGGTGGTTTCATCTCTGCACATGATTACAAACTGGGTGCGATGATTGCTGAAATCGTCTCTGGTGGTGAAATCGAAAACGGCGCTATCGTGAATGAGCAATGGTTGCTGGATCTGGAGCGTAAGGCGTTTATGGAATTGTTGAATCATCCAAAAACGCAAGAGCGCATTATGGGCATGATGCAAACTGGCAAACCAGTACGCAACTAAGCTGGCGCCTTGTTGATTGAACTAACGGAGTAAAGGATAAAATCGATGGATATGCTGCAAATGGGGCAAGCGATATTGGCAACGCAACCGTTCAGCAAACTGTTGGGTGCTACACTCAGCAAGTTTGATGCGGAAAGTACCGAGCTGCGTATTGCCATTACCGACGACCTTAAGCAGCAACACGGTTTTATCCATGGTGGTGTACTTAGCTATGCAGCAGACAATGCGCTTACCTATGCCGGTGGCGCGGCGCTTGTTGGTGCTGTAGTGACCTCCGAATACAAGATAAATTATGTTCGCCCGGCTATCGGCCAGGAAATCATCGCCCGTGCATGGGTAGTCTATGCCGGCAAGTCGCAGGCGACTTGCCGTTGTGATGTATTTGTGGTCAATGACGGTAAAGAGTCGCTATGTGCTATTGCCCAAGGCACCATCGCCAAACTCCCTTCGACAACATCTGCTCCATCCAATGAATGAATCAGGAGAATTGAAATGACTAAACAACTTCAAGACGCATATATCGTCGCTGCAACCCGTACCCCGATCGGTAAATCCGGTCGTGGTATGTTTAAAAACACACGTCCAGATGATTTGCTGGTGCGCGTATTGCAATCTGCCTTGGCACAAGTGCCTAACCTCGACCCTAAATTGATCGAAGATGCGATCGTTGGCTGCTCTTTCCCGGAAGCCGAACAAGGTAGCAATTTGGCGCGTATGGCGGTATTGCTGGCAGGTTTGCCAAAATCGGTCGGCGGTATTACTGTCAACCGTTTCTGCGCCTCCGGTATCAGTGCCATTGCGATGGCGGCTGACCGCATCCGCGTTGGCGAAGCTGATGTGATGATCGCCGCCGGTGCGGAATCGATGTCCATGGTACCGATGATGGGTCACCATCCGTCGATGAACATGGGTATCTTTAAGGATGAAAACATCGGCATGGCCTACGGTATGGGCCTGACCGCTGAGAAGGTTGCCCAGCAATGGAAAGTCTCGCGCGAAGCGCAAGATGCATTTGCTTTGCAGTCGCATCAGCGTGCTATCGCCGCACAAAACGCCGGTTACTTCGATGCTGAAACCACTTCGGTTGAGATTATCGAGCGTGTCGCTAATCTGGCCACTGGCCAGATCGAATTGAAGACACGCACCGTCAGCCGTGATGAAGGCGCGCGTCCAGAAACTTCTCTTGAAGGTCTGGCAAAACTGCGTCCGGTATTTGCTGCCAAAGGTAGTGTTACTGCAGGTAACAGCTCGCAAACTTCGGATGGTGCCGGTGCCTTGATCCTGGTCAGCGAAAAAATCCTGAAACTGTTTAACCTGACGCCATTGGCACGCTTCGCCGCTTTTGCAGTGCGCGGCGTACCACCGGAAATCATGGGTATCGGTCCTAAAGAAGCCATTCCTGCGGCGTGTCGTGCGGCTGGCATTACACAAGATCAGATCGACTGGTTTGAACTGAATGAAGCTTTTGCTGCGCAATCTATCGCCGTGGTACAAGATCTCGGTCTGGATCCTGCCAAAGTCAATCCTATGGGCGGCGCGATTGCTCTCGGCCATCCTTTGGGCGCTACCGGTGCGATCCGTTCCGCTACGACCATCCATGCTTTGCACCGTAATAACCTGAAATACGGTATGGTGACGATGTGTGTAGGTACTGGTATGGGCGCAGCAGGTATTTTTGAACGCATGTAACATGCTGGTGTGCTGATCATAAGTTGAATAAGCCGCGCTTCATGTGCGGCTTATTTTTTTGACGAAAATAAGGAAGAAAATGGATATCTTGACGCAAAAAGAAAACGGCATTTTAACGATCAGTTTTAATCGTCCGGAAAAGAAAAATGCGATTACTGCCGCCATGTATCAGGCTATGGCCGATGCATTGAAAGATGCGGAAACAGACCATGCGGTGCGGGTGATACTGATCACCGGCAAGCCAGAAATTTTCACGGCAGGCAATGACCTCGAAGATTTCATGAAAAACGCCGCCAGCCTGGCCTCCGATACGGTGCCGCCGGTATACCAATTCATGCAGGCGCTGAGTCTATCGGGCAAACCGGTGATCGCGGCGGTTTCTGGTGCCGCTGTGGGTATCGGTACCACGCTGCTGATGCATTGCGATTTGGTATACCTGGCTGACAATGCCAAGCTGTCGATGCCTTTCACGCAATTGGGTCTGTGCCCGGAATTTGCCTCCAGCATGATCTTCCAGCAAATCGTCGGTTATCAGCGTGCGGCAGAAAAACTCATGTTAGGCGAAGCCTTTAGTGCAGACGAAGCATTTGAGATGGGCTTCGTCAATCGCGTATTGCCATTGACGGAGTTACTCCCTTACGCGCAATTGCAAGCGGCTAAATTGGCGGCATTGCCAGCGGCTTCCATCCGCGTCACCAAACAGTTGATGAAGGGCAATCAGCCACAAGCGATTGCAACAAAAATGCTGGAAGAAAACCAGCACTTTGCCGGCATGCTCAATGCCCCTGAAGCCAAGGAAGCGTTTATGGCTTTCTTCCAAAAGCGTAAGCCAGACTTCTCGAAATTTAACTGATTTAATAATGCATTACGCCAACACGCATATTCCATGCGGGTTGGCGGGCAATAATGGCTGGAGAACCGCATGGAATATGCGTGAGCGTGCGGCTCAAGCCCTTCATTCAAATGAAAAGTGACGGCGTGGCCTGATGCCTATACGGCTCTTTCTAAAAATACTTCTTTCGCCGCAAAGGCGCCATTCAGGGCCGCCGGAAATCCTGCATAGACCGCCATTTGCGTGATGACTTCAATGATCTCCTCTTTACTGCAACCAACGTTCAGACCCGCGTGGATATGGACCTTCAGTTGCGGCTGGCAATTCCCGAGTGCGGTGAGGGCGGCGATGGTCGCGATTTCCCGACTTTTGAGATCGAGCCCCGGGCGTGAGTAAATGTCGCCGAATGGAAACTCTATGGTGTAACGCGCCAGATCAGGCGCGACGTCACGTAAGGCGTCGATGACTTTCTGCCCCGCAGCACCGTCAATTTCGGCTAACTTTTTTAGTCCAGCATCAAATCTGTTCTGTGGCATTTTGTGCTTCCGTAGAGGTGGGTGGAAGCACTAAGGTAAAGCTGAGAGCGCACTCTCAGTCAAGCCTTGTTTTGCAATTAAGGCTATATTTTTTTGTTTATCTGATTGTCGTAGTACACAATTTTTTCCTGAACCCTGGCCAAATGTTCTTGCTGCAGGATGAGTTGCTGGTGCAATTGCCTGGCATGAATTTCCATCATGGTTTTTCTTTCTGATAATGTACCATCGCCAGCTGCGCGCAACTGTGCGTAACGGTGGATATCGGCTAATGACATGCCGGTATTTTTTAGCCTGAGAATAAATTCCAGCCAGGCGATATCTTGCTCAGAGAAGCGGCGATGTCCATTGGCATCACGTCTGACCTTGATGAGTAAGCCTAGTTTTTCATAGTAGCGCACCGTGTGCGGGCTCAGCCCGACACGGGCGGCGAATTCTTGTACGTTCACTGCTTACTTTCCGGCTTCCTGTGCCAATTTGCGCAGGGTTTGCAGGCTGGCGCCGGGCGTGATCAGATTGCCGTCGTAGCGTAGTTCTATCAGTGCCGGCAGATGATGCAGGCGCGTATGGTGCAGCGCTCTTTGCAGTGCAGGAGCGAATTCTGCGGTGCTGTTGACGACTTCGCCCGAGGCGCCGTAAGCGCGTGCCAGTGCCGCGAAATCGGGATTGTGTAATTCGGTACCCGAGACGCGTGCCGGAAATTCTCTTTCCTGATGCATGCGGATGGTGCCGAACATGCCATTGTTAAATACGATGATGACGACCCCCGCCTGATATTGCACGGCAGTGGCGAGCTCTTGTCCGTTCATCATATATTCGCCGTCACCGGCAAACGTGATGACAGTGCGCTCGGGATGGATAATCTTGGCGGCCACGCCGGACGGCACGCTGTAACCCATCGCACCGGAGGTGGGCGCCAGTTGGGTACGCAAGCCGCCATAGCGGTAGTAACGGTGCGCCCAGGTCGCATAGTTGCCGGCACCGTTGGTAACGATGGTGTCGGCAGGGACCGCCTGCATGAGATCTTGCACCACTTGCCAGAGATTGAGCGGTGCTTGTTCTTGGGCAAAAATCGCGGGCTCTTGTTGCCAAGCCTGCAGTTCGGCTCTGGCGGCTGCAACGCTCTCTTGCCATGCGCTGGCGTCAAGCGGTTTCAGCTCGGCTAAGGCGGCGGCGATTTCCTTCATGCCGCTGTTGATCATCAGGTCGGCCTGATACACGCGCCCCAGTTCCAGCGCGTCGCAGTGGATATGGATCAGTTTTTGTTTCGGGATCGGCGCTTCCAGCACGGTGTAGCCGCCGGTAGTCATTTCTCCCAGGCGCGGACCGATGGCAATCACCAGATCGGACTCCTTGATGCGTTGCGCCAGTTTGGGATTGATGCCAATGCCGACATCACCGACGTAATTCGGATGGGCGTTGTCAATCAGGTCTTGAAAACGGAAGGCGCAGGCCAGCGGCAGGTGATTGGCTTGGGCGAAGTCGCCGATACGCTGGCAGGCTAATGTATCCCAGGCAGTGCCGCCGAGCAAAAGTAGCGGTCTTTGTGCTGCGGCCAGATGCTCTCGTAATTGGCTTAATTGTGCGAATGATGCCGAGGCCTGTACGGGAGTGTAATGGCGGGTATCCGCCACTTCTGCCAGTGCAGACAGGCAATCTTCCGGCAGTGCCAGCACCACGGGACCGGGACGGCCGCTGGTGGCGATCTGGAAGGCGCGGGCAATGTATTCCGGAATTCGGTCAGCTCTGTCTATCTGCGCTACCCATTTCGCCATCGGGCCGAACATGCGGCGGTAGTCGATTTCCTGAAAGGCCTCACGCTCAACAAAATCATTGCCGACCTGGCCGATAAATAAAATCATCGGGGTCGAGTCTTGATAGGCAGTATGCACGCCGATAGAGGCATTGGTGGCACCGGGACCGCGCGTAACAAAGCAAATGCCGGGACGACCTGTCAGCTTGCCATAGGCATCCGCCATGAAAGCGGCGCCGCCCTCCTGACGGTTGATGATGAAGCGTATAGGGCTGTCATGCAAGGCGTCAAGCACCGGTAAATAGCTTTCACCGGGCACGCCAAAAATGAATTCGACACCGTGAACTTGTAGCGCGTCCACGACCAATTGACCACCAGAACGAGAGTTTTGCATAACAAGAAGATGATTTTATAGAAAGCCATACGCTACCAGAAACTATCTGGTTCGTGCGAGTTCTTGTCTTGCAAAATAGAGTGGATTTGCTTTAGTTCAGGTAAAGGCACAGCGTCGGTCACGTCATGCTGTTACAATAGCGCCCGAAGCAGGCCAGACAATCGCTGGTTGCCATGTTTTGCATGGTGACGGGAGGAAGGTCCGGACTCCATAGAGCAGGGTGACGGCTAACGGCCGTACGTTGAAAGCCAAGGCGCAAGCTGAGGTATAAGACGAGGAATAGGGCCACAGAGACGAGCGTATTTAGTTACGGTGAAACGCGGTAACCTCCACCCGGAGCAATTTCAAATAGGCACGCGTTGAGGCGGCTCGCGGAGCGTGCGGGTAGAAAGCTTGAGCCTGGG
>NZ_JAUSFI010000049.1 GCF_030651495.1 Undibacterium sp. | reverse complement strand
CTAAACGTCTTGGGCTGATAAAGCTTTAGTTCAATCTACGAAATCATTAAAAACAAAAACTTGTTACGCAATATCCATGCGCCTTACAAGCCAAAATATTCTTAAAACCCGCATGAATATTGCGTTATTTTTTTTAAATTTTTTTTTCGTGCGCATTTAACTCCATATCAATGATTTCGATCTCCATGCACATTCGATTGTTAATCATCGTTTTTTTGCTAAGTTGTCACAACAGGGCACAAGCCATCCCTACGTTCAAAGAAGTCCAGCAAAACTTCCTCTCCTCAGACGCCATCCTGACTGACCGTAATGGCATTACCATTCACCAGTTGCGTGTCAATCCCAAGGAACGCAAGTTGGCATGGGTGAAGTTGGAAGATGTTTCGCCGGCCTTGCGTATGGCCTTGGTCGCGTCGGAAGATAAGCGGTTTTATCAGCATGGCGGGGTGGATTGGAATGCGGTGGCGGGGGCGGCCTGGGGCAATCTGTGGAATAAGAAAACCCGTGGCGCTTCGACCATCACCATGCAGCTGGCTGGTTTGCTGGAAGAGGATTTGCGGCGCAAGTCTGCTGCGCGTACCGCGGGGCAAAAGATCACGCAGGCGGTGCTGGCGCAGTGGCTGGAGCGTAGCTGGCGCAAGGATCAGATATTGGAAGCCTATCTGAACCTGGTGGCGTTTAAGGGTGAGCTGGTGGGCGTGCATGCCTTGTCGCGTGTGATGTTTGATAAGCACCCCAGCGGGCTGGATAAGATTGAAGCGGCGATTGCTGTGGCGTTGATACGCGGGCCCAATGCCGGCGTCGCGAAAGTGGCGGAGCGCGCCTGCGCGACGTTGAAAGAGCAAGCCCTGCCGCAGTTTTGCGCCAACTTGGCGGGGCAGGTGACGCAATATTTCGCCCGCCTGACGGCGAAATCGGATGTGGCGCGTACTATCAGCGGGCCGCAGCTGGCACCGCATCTGGCGCGCAAATTATTTTCTACGAATAAGGACGCGCTTTCTATCCATTCCACGCTGGACGCCAGCACACAGCAGTTCGCCCGCGATGCCCTGGTGCGCCAGTTGTCGGCGCTGGTGGATCGTAATATCGAGGACGGTGCGGTACTGGCCATCGATAACCAGAGCGGTGATGTGCTGGCCTGGGTTGGTTCTAGCGGCGCCTTGTCAGATGCCAACCAGGTGGATGGCGTACAGGCGTTACGTCAGGCTGGCTCCACCTTGAAGCCCTTTTTGTATGAGCTGGCGATTGAAAAAAAATGGCTGACCGCTGCATCGATCCTGGATGATTCTGTCGTCAATCTGCCGACCGCATCTGGCCTGTATATTCCGCAAAATTACGACAAGCATTTTAAGGGGCTGGTCAGCGTGCGCACTGCGCTCGGTTCTTCACTCAATATTCCGGCGGTGCGCACGCTGGTGACGGTGACGCCGGAACTGTTCTTTCAGCGCCTGCAACAACTGGGTTTTGGCTTGCGCGAATCAGGCGACTACTATGGTTTTAGCCTGGCGCTGGGTAGCGCAGATGTCAGCCTGTTGGCGCTGACCAACGCCTACCGTACGCTAGCCAATCAGGGGCAGTTTTCTGCCTTGCGCAGCAGCGATACAGACCCGCTTAAGCTCGTATTGACCAGGGTCATGGATCCGGCGGCGGCTTTCATCGTCAGCGATATCTTGTCTGACCGCGCAGCGCGGGCCAGCACTTTCGGATTGGAAAGCGCCTTATCCACGCGGATCTGGTCGGCGGTGAAGACCGGCACATCCAAGGACATGCGCGACAACTGGTGCATCGGTTATTCGGATCGCTATACGGTCGGTGTCTGGGTTGGCAATGCTTCCGGCGCGCCGATGTGGGATGTCTCCGGCGTGACAGGTGCGGCACCAGTCTGGCAGGAAGTCATGCAGTATCTGCACCAGCACAGGGTGGCGCAAAAAGGCAATGAAAAGATTGGAGAAACGCGGACGGCTGCCAACATCGCTCCGCCAGGCGTCGTCACTCAGGCGATTGCCTATGAAGCGCAGCTGGAAGCGCCACGCACGGAATATTTTTTGCCGGGTACCGAGCAAAGCCAGATTGCCATCGCCAGGCCTGACCAGATACGTCCGGTGATCCGTTATCCGACCGCTGGCATGCTGGTCGCGCTTGATCCGGATATCCCGCCAGAGCGCCAGCGCATACGCTTTGCCGCGCAGGGCGTAAAACAGGCGATATGGCTGCTCGATGGCAAGGCTTCCGTCAACACAAACAAGGCAAATCAGACCGCGCTCAGCATCGACTGGATGCCCTGGCCCGGCAAACATCTGTGACAGCTGATGGATGACAAGGGCTTGGTGCTGGATCAGATCAGGTTTGAAGTGCGTGGGGCGCTGGTGAGGGCAGATGCGCCGCCTGGCAAGGTGGTGAAACAAAAAAAGATGCAGCTTGAGTCGCCAGGCTCCAAATAACTGAAAAGTGGCACGCCCACCGCGCACTGTTCATGCGCTTCTTCAGGCATGTTGGCCTGCAAGGCGCATGAACAGTGCGTGGTTGGCCTGCCTATATTTGAAATTTCAACTACTTCTCCGCCTCAGCGCGGCCAGGCGCGTTCCAGTATCTGCTGTTGCAGGCTGACGTCGCAGTCGGTGCTGAGTGTGCCGTAGATGCGGCCGCACGCGGCATCCAATCTGCTG
>NZ_JAUSFI010000048.1 GCF_030651495.1 Undibacterium sp. | reverse complement strand
GTCTTGCGGCGGTTTAAGCAGCAGGGCAAAACCATCATCCTGATTACGCATAAGCTGCAAGAAATCCTCGACATCACCGATAGCGTGACCGTGATGCGCACCGGAACGGTGGTCGGTTCGCTGGCCACCGCCAGCGCCAGCAAGGAACAGCTTGCGACACTCATGGTCGGGCGTCCGATCCAGACCCAGTTAGCGCGTGCGCCCTACGCGCCTGGTGCCGCGGTATTGGAAGTGGCAGGCCTGCATCTGAAGAATCAACAACATGTCAGCGTATTGAAAGACCTGCACTTCCAGATACGTGCGGGTGAAATCGTCGCCATCGCCGGCGTCTCGGGTAACGGCCAGAGCGAGTTATTGGAAATCCTGAGCGGCATGCGCCTACCCACAGCGGGCAAACTACAACTGCTAGGCCAAGAATTGCCAGGCGCAAAGCGGCATGATGCCGATGGCTTGCCGGCCAAATTTCGCGCACTGGGCATCGCCCATGTCCCGGAAGACCGGCTGCGCGACGGCGTCATTAAAAATTTATCGGTCATGATGAACAGCTTTCTGGGTTACCAAAACCAGGCAAAAAAAAGCTTGGGCTTATTGGATTTCAATGCGATTCTCAGACGCTGTCTTGATTTGCTGAAAAAATTTGATGTCCGCCCTGCCGATCCGCATTTGCGTATCGGCCTGCTGTCCGGCGGCAATCAGCAAAAACTCGTGATCGCCCGCGAGATCGCGGCACAGCCTAAATTGATGCTGGTCGGCCAGCCTACCCGTGGCGTCGATATCGGTACCATCGAAACCATCCATGCGCAGTTACTGGCCATGCGTGACGCCGGGGTAGCGATTTTGCTGGTCTCGGTCGAACTCGAAGAAGTGCGTGCACTGGCCGACCGCATTCTGGTGATGTCCGCTGGCAGCATCACCGGCGAACTGAAGGCTGAAGAATTTGATGCCACCCGTATCGGACTGCTAATGGGCGGACTGCACAAATCATGAGAACTGGCGTATGAATAACACCGATCTGCCGCGTTGGGCCAGCGCCCTCGTGCTGCCGCTGCTCAATCTCTGTTCTGCCTTGCTGGTGGCGGCACTGGTGATCTACTTGCTGGGTGAAAATCCGCTGGAGTCTTTAAGCATCCTGATCAACGCCGCAGTGCTCAATCCCGAAGGACTGGGTTACACCCTGTTTTATGCCTCCACCTTTATCTTTACCGGACTATCGGTCTCGGTCGCGATGCAGGCAGGGCTGTTCAATATCGGCAGCGAAGGGCAAATGTATCTGGGCGGTCTTGGCCTGACGCTGGTGGTACTGGCATTCGACGCGAGCCTGCCAGGCTGGCTGCTACTCCCGCTGGCCATCATAGGCAGCGCCGTGTTCGGCGCCGCCTGGGCTTACCTGCCCGGCTATCTGCAAGCCAGGCGCGGCAGCCATATCGTGGTAACGACCATCATGTTCAACTTCATCGCCGCCAGCCTGATGAACTTCATCATCGTGTCGTATCTGATCCCAACCGGCCAGCAAAACACTTCCAGCCGGATATTTGCCGACAGCGCCTGGTTACCCAAATTAAATACCTTGCTGCCATTTCTGGGTGAAACGCCGTTAAATATCAGCTTCGTCATGGCACTGCTGGCGCTGGCGATGTATGGCATTGGCATTTCGCGCACGGCCTGGGGTTACTCGCTGCGTGCCGCCGGACTGAATCAACATGCGGCGCATTACGCCGGCATCTCCACCACCAGGACGATCGTGATCGCGATGTCCATCTCGGGTGCGCTGGCAGGCCTGGCAGCGGTCAATTCGGTATTGGGCTCTACCCATTATCTGAACCTGAACTTTCCAGCCGGCGCCGGTTTTATCGGTATCGCGATCGCCTTGATGGGGCGCCAGCATCCGTTCGGCATCTTGCTGTCTGCCATCCTGTTTGGCGCATTGATCCAGGGCGGCTTTGATCTTTCACTGGAAAAACCCAATATCCCGCCAGAAACTTTTATTTTCATCCAAGGCTTAATCATCCTGTTTTGCGGCGCGCTGGAAAACCTGTATGCCCCCGCATTGGCATCCTTGCTGAAATACAAATCGAACCTAAGGAATCAGGATGTTTGATGATTTTCATTTTTCCAGCATCCTGGTCGCGACCATCCGCAATGCGCCGGTACTGCTGTTTGCCGCCATGGCCGGCTTATTCGCCGAGCGTAGCGGTGTCGTCGACCTGGCATTGGAAGGCAAGATGCTGGCGGCGGCCTTTGCCTCGGCAGCGCTGGCCTATGTCACGCAAAATCCTTGGCTGGGCATCCTGGCCGGCGTTGGCGTATCGGTCGCGATAGCGCTGTTGCAGGGTTTTGTCAGCATTACGCAAAAAGGCAATCAACTGGTGGCAGGCATCGCCATCAACATTAGCGTCAGTGGCTTAACTTTTGTGCTGGCGCAATTTTTCTTTGCCCAAGGTGGCCGCACGCCCGACCTGGGACAGGCGCGCCTGTTTGATCTTGTTTTGCCAGGCTCGGCCAGCGTCGCCGACCTGCCTTTTTTGGGCTGGTTCTATACCCAGTTAATCGGCGGTCATAGCGCGCTGGTGTACCTGGCTTTTGCGCTGATTCCGCTGGTGCACTGGCTGCTCTATCACAGCCGCTTTGGCTTGCGGCTGCGCGCAGTGGGAGAGAACCCGCACGCCGCCGATGCGGCCGGCGTGAATGTAGAACGCACGCGTTTTATGGCGATGCTTTGTGCCGGGGCACTGTGTTCGTTTTCCGGCGCTTACCTGGCCATTGTGCAGAGCGGTTTTTTCCTGCGCGACATGTCGGCAGGCAATGGCTATCTGGCATTGACAGCGCTGGTATTCGGCAATTGGCGACCGTTATATACCGCACTCGGTTGCCTGATGTTCGGCTTCTTTACCGCGCTACAGGTGCAAATTGAAGGTGTTATTTTTCCTGGCATAGGAAAAATACCTGGGTCATTGATACAAATGATCCCTTACATCCTTACCGTGATTGTGCTCGCTGGCCTGATGGCCAAGTCAGTTGCACCGAAAGCCATCGGCGTTCCTTTTATCAAGTCGCGCTAGCTACGACCCAAATACGGCACAAATACGCCACCAGTAAACCAATAAACAAATACGGCCTCCTTGAACCGGGTCCATAGCAACATACAGTGAAGCTTAGGTTCTTGATATGGCTAAGCTTCGCAGTCCAGGAGAAAATGATGATGCAAACTTCAAACGCACAACACAAGGTAATTTTTGATACTGACCCAGGCGTCGATGACGCGATGGCGCTGTACTTCGCCTTGGCGCATCCCGCTATCGATGTGATTGGCATTACCACGACCTTTGGCAATGTAACGGTGCAGCAAGCCACCACCAATGCACTGTATTTAACCCGCATCGCCGGCCGTAGCATTCCGGTAGCGCAAGGAGTGCCCGTGCCATTATCCAAAGCGCCGGGCATGCCGCCTGATTTTATTCATGGGGGAGATGGTCTCGGCAACTTGAAGAGCCGTATTGAAGTAGGTGGCCAGGCCGAGCAAGAAAGTGCCGCAGAATTTATCGTCAAGATGGCACGTCAATACCCTGGCGAAATCACCCTGGTAGCAGTTGGCCCGCTGGGCAATCTGGGACTGGCGCTGAAGCTGGAACCGCAATTACCGAAGCTGTTAAAACAAGTCGTACTGATGGCAGGCGCGATCGATGAGCCTGGCAATGTATCGCCGGTCGCAGAAGCGAACGTCTGGAACGACCCCCATGCAGCCGATCTGGTATTTACCGCCGGATGGGACCTGACCATGGTCGGATTGGACGTGACGCACCGGGTGGTCTTGCTATCCAAATTCTTTGAGCGGCTGGCCAAGCGGCACCAGCATATCGCCATGGATACCCTGCATCATGCGGTCATGTTCTATAGCGACTTCTATAGCTCGATAAGGCCGGATATGGGACACGGCTGTTACGGTCATGACGTGCTGGCGTTCGTCTGGCTGGTCGCGCCGGAATTGTTCAAGACCAAAAACGGTCGGGTACGGGTAGCGACCGAAGGGATTGCCAATGGCCAGACCATGATGGCAAAACTCGCGATCCCTTATCCGCAAGCGGGCTGGGAAGCAGACAAGCCGGAAACCCGCGTCTGCATGGAAGTCGATGCGGCCGCGTGTGAAAAGCTGATCGACGTGACACTCGCAAGCGACTGGCTGTTACCCGCCCTGATTAAATAAATATCCGGCACTAGCCGGGCTGGGCTGGATTAAATCAACATTTAATCCAGCTATATTAACAATGACTGGAGCCGACATGTTTATCCAACCGGTAGATTATCGCAGCCCCGATGCGGCGCAAAAGTTCACCGAAAGCCTGCACAACACCGGCTTTGGCGTACTGACCAATCACCCCCTGTCACAGCCGCTGCTGGAAACCATCTACAAAGAATGGTACGAGTTTTACCAGACCGACGCGAAGAATCAGTATCACTTCGACCAGGTAAACATGGATGGTTATTTTTCGCCGAAAATTTCAGAGACCGCCAAGGGTTATAGCAAGCGCGACCTGAAAGAGTTTTATCACATTTACCCGACTGGCCGTTACCCGGCAGAAGTGTCAAGTGCCGCACTGCGCTACTATGCCGAAGGCGCCAAGCTGGCGGCAGAGTTATTGCAGTGGGTAGAAAACCATACCCCGCCGGATATCAGGGCCAAGTATTCGATGCCGCTGTCAGACATGATCACGGACAGCGATCTGACCCTGTTGCGGGTATTGCATTATCCGCCCTTGCGCGGTGATGAAGAGCCAGATGCCGTGCGTGCCGCAGCCCATGGCGATATCAACTTATTGACGTTACTACCCGCCGCCACCCAGGCTGGCTTGCAGGTATTGGGCAAGGATCAGCAATGGCATGATGTGCCATGCGACTTCGGCATGCTGATCGTGAATATTGGAGACATGCTCGATGAAGCCTCGCAAGCTTATTACCCCTCGACCATCCACCGGGTATTAAATCCGGTTGGCGAGGATGCAAAAAAATCGCGCATTTCCCTACCGTTATTCTTGCATCCAAGACCAGATCTGGTGCTATCGGAACGCCATACCGCCGGTAGTTATCTAAATGAGCGCCTGATCGAGTTGGGCGTAAAAAAATAAAATATTTCTTGCCGAAAAAATTGAAATTGAGCGGGGCGCACTTTCCCCCGCTACTTTTCTACCATTCAAACACGCCAGACAACCCGGTTGCGGCCCGAATTTTTAGCCTCATACAAGGCTTTATCGGCACGTTCAAACAAGCGTCCCAATCGCTCGTCACTCGCCAGATTGGTCGTCATGCCGATACTCACCGTCAAGGTAAATGACTCACCTTCTGTATTCTTTAAAAAAAGACTGTGTACCCGCTCACGAATACGTTCGGCCACGTTCATCGCCTCTTGCTGATTAGACTGTTGTAACAAAATACAAAATTCTTCCCCACCGATACGACCGAACAAATCAGAATCACGCAACTCCAAGGCGACCGTCTGCGCGAAACGCGTCAGCACTTTGTCGCCACCAAGGTGGCCATACTTATCATTGATCGCTTTGAAAAAATCCAGATCCAGCATCAACATGTTCATACTGGAAAGATAACGTTGGCTACTTTTAAAAATCAGGTCGGCTTGCTCAAGAAACGCACGTCGGTTAGCGATATTGGTCAAGGGATCGGTGGTCGCCAGACGTTGCAATTCACGCTCCATCATCTTGCGCTGGGTGACATCGCGATAGATACCCTCTATGCCAGCGAATGCACCACTATCATCATACAGAGCACGGCTACTGATAGAGATGTCGATAATGCGGCCATCCTTGCGTACCATTTGCCCTGGAAAATCAGCCACTTTGCCATTTTTCATAATGGCCTTTTTCATCAAATCACGATCTGACGTCTGCGGATAATACGACTCCGCGGTTTTACCTTCAATTTCTTGTGGCTCAAAGCCGAGTACGCTACGTACCCCGGGACCAACCATCTGCACTATCCCTTTGGCATCGGTCCGATAATAGACATCCTGCATGTTTTCAAACAAGCTGCGGAAATTTTGTTCGCTGACACGTAATTGCTCTGCCATCTCGGCCTGCTCAGTCATATTCATGCCTGTCAGTAATATCGCATCCCTACCCTCATAGCTCATCGGCACACTGGAAGCCAAGATCATTTTCAGGCTACCGGAAACAGCACGCAGTCGAAACTGCGATGGTGCGTTGGACCATTCAAAACCGGTCTTACTCAGGCGATTATGCGAACGGGTATGATCCAGCGGATGAACAAATTCAGCGACCGCCTGACCGATAACTTGTTCGCTGGAGTTAGCCTCCAGCAAGCTCATCGCGGTGGCATTCGCGTAAACAAATTTTCCATCAATGATGATGGCGACGGCAACCGGCATGATGTCAAACAGCGAGTGATAGAAAGAGTCTGGGGGCATTAAAACCTCATTTTTCAAAACACTTGTGCATTAACGGCTGCAATACTATTTGCCAGCCGCTACCTGCGATTTTATTTTACCTTATAGTAAAAATTGCGTATATCTTCAATAGCTTTTAATAGTAAAAATGACAAACAATAACGAAAGAAAATGATTCTGCAGTTACCACTTGGATATAGGCAGTAACCGCTTTCCCTTTGTGTACGCCAGTCCATCCGGCAAACCTGATGGCGACTATTACGGCAAGCTCTACACCGGGCCATATCTGGATCAGATGACGCTCGATTTTGCCCGTGCTGCGCTAGAGGGAGAAAAGCTCAGGCACAATCTTGCCGGCGTCACCGACGTACTCGGCGTCAGCCTGTCGAGCCACGATTATGTCAATCACAGTTTTGGGCCAGAAAGCCGCATGTCGCATGACCATCTGCAACGCCTGGATCGCATGCTGGCGGGATTTCTTAATTACATTGATCAGCGGGTTGGTCTAGCCAATACTTTGGTGGTACTGACTGCCGATCATGGTTTTCCAAATGTGCCGGAATTCTCGCAAGCCAATAAACTAGACTCGCACCGCTTAGATAGCGACAAGCTGATGAGCGCGCTAAACCAGCATCTGACAGAAAAATTTGGCATAGAAAAACTCGCCCGCCAATGGTCCGCTCCGAACATCTTGCTGGACTATAAACAGCTAGAGCAAAAAGGCTTGAAACGTGAGGAAGTAGAGAAGGCAGCGACACGTTACTTATTCAATTATCCGGGCGTCGCCAATGTATTTACCCGCACTCAATTAGAAACCGGGGCACTGCCCGAGACCGAGACCTTGCGCTAAATGTGAATTGACAGCAAATAAAAAAGGGGCAGATGACATGTACGACATCTGCCCCTTTCCACATCTAAAAATCGTTCCCGTCTATTGACGCGCCGCGCTCTACTTCATCATTTTTTTAGGCAAGCGGTAAATCAGCCGGATAAAAGTCAGCGTCAGCAGCGCTTCAATGAAGGTCATGGCAAACGCCAGTAGCACATTCCAACGCAAGGCGCGGCGCTTGAATTTAGCGATCATCCGTTCCACCGCAATCTCTATGCTGTCGTAAAACGTCGGCACCACCAGCAGCGTTAAAAACGTCGAGGTAATCGTGCCGCCGATAATCGCCACCGCCATCGGGCGATAGAATTCGCTACCCTCGCCCAGACCTATCGCCACCGGCAACATACCGGCAATCAAGGCAAAAGTGGTCATCAGGATCGGCCGCAAACGCATGCGGCCAGCATACATCAGCGCCTCTTCACGGTCGTAACCTTCGGCTTCACGTTTGCGCGCACAATCGAGCAGCAAAATCGCATTCTTCGCCACCAGCCCCATCAGCATAATCACGCCGATCAGGCTCATCAGATTTAATGTGCCGCCGGTCAGTTTCAATGCCAGCACCACGCCGATCAGGCTCAATGGCAAGGACAGCATCACGGGCAACGGGGCCGAAAAGGAGCCGAACTGCATCACCAGTATCAGGTACATCAAGCCGATGCCCATGATCAGGGCCGTTATCATGGCGCCAAAGACTTCTTCCTGGTCGCGCGATGCGCCGCCCAACTCTATCCCATAGCCGCGCGGAAAATCAATCGACTTCGCCAGCGCCACCGCATCTGCCGTCACTTCGCCGGCAGAGCGACCTTGCGCATTGGCCGACACCGCGATCATGCGTTTGCCGTCGGCATGCTTGATCTGCGATGGCCCTTTGCTCATCGTAATACGGGCGATCTGGTCAAGCGGCACCATCTGGTCACCGCCATTCACGGCAATCGGCAAGCGCTCTATGTTTTCGGCATTCACGCGATCGGCAGGGTCAAGCCGCACCGCCACATCCCGCGCTTCGCCGGTAGGGTCAACCCAGTCACCCACCTCGACACCGGCAAACGCCACCCGCAATGCCTGCGCCGCATCGTTCACGGAAATCCCCAGCGAGTTCGCCAACCCGCGATTCAACTCAATCTGCAATTCATCTTTAGGGTCTTGCTCGGACAAGCCGACGTCAACCGCGCCGTCGACCTTCTTGAGTTTTTCCATGTATGCATTCGTGATCTCCATCAGCTTACGTGAATCGGGGCCAGAGAAGCGAATCTGCACCGGTTTGGAGCCGCTATTGAGATCATCCAGCACCACATATTCAGCACCGACCACGCTACTCACCAGCTCACGCAGATTGCCGGCAATTTCTGCCGCAGTCCGCTTACGCTGGTTGCTCTTGCCGATATTCACATACAGGCGTCCGCCACCGGTATTGGCATTGCTGTCAGTCGACTGGGTCTCGGGTAAGGTACGCGCCAGCGCAGCGGCGGTCTCCACTTTAAGACGGGAATATTCCAGACTGGAGCTGGAAGGCGTGCGCACATCAATCATCACGATACCGCTATCGACTACCGGTAAAAAACTCGATGCGCCATAAAACACTTGCAATAAAATGGCACCGGCAAAGGTCAGTACGGCAATCAGCGCCATCCAGATTCGATGGTGCAAGGCCCAGGCGATGATCTTGCTGTAGCGTGCCGACTGATGATCAAACCATAGATTAAATTTCGACAGCCATAAGCTCAAGCCTCGTTTTTCTGCATGATGGTAACCGACCGGGTCGCCCCAATAGGCCGACAACATCGGATCGAGAGTAAAAGAAATCAGCAAACTCACCAATACCGAAAAAGCCACCGTCAGGGCAAACGGCTTAAACCATTGCCCAGGACCGCCAGGCATAAACGCCACCGGAATAAACACCGCAATAATCGAAAACGTCGTTGCCGCCACGGCCATGCCTATCTCACGCGTACCGTTGATGGCGGCGGTGCGGCGATCCGATCCCATCTCCATGTGGCGCACAATGTTTTCGCGCACCACAATCGCATCATCAATCAAGACACCGATCGCCAGCGACAAGGCCAGCAGGGACATAAAATTAAGGGTAAAGCCACACAGCCAGATCACGATAAAAGCGGCGATCACCGAAGTGGGCAAGCTCAATGAAGTGATCAGGGTAGAACGCCAGGAGTTGAGGAACACATACACCACGATGATGGTCAGCACAGCACCAATAATCAAAGCCTCAATCACATTATTCAGGCTGTTTTCTGCATCTTTACCGCCATCGTGCGAAATCTCCAGCTTGGTTCCCTCGGCTAAGGTTTTATTGACTTCCTCCACCACTTTGCGCACCTTGACTGCCAGCGCTACCGTACTTGCTTCTCTGGTGCGGGTGATATAGATACCGACATTGGTTTTGCCGTTGCGCATATTCGAACCTGTCAGTTCGGCAAAGCCATCGGCAATGCGCGCCACTTGCGCCAGACGCACCACTTCGGCACCACGGCGCTTGACGACGATTTGCTCAAACTCCGCCGGCGACTCTATGCGACCGACCAGGCGGATGCTTTGCTCTTCCAGACTACCGCGAATTTTCCCTACCGGTGCGGTGGTATTTTGCTGGCGCAGGGCATTCACCACTTCGGTTACCGAGACATTGTATTCGCGCAGCTTTTGCGCCTTCAGCAAGACGCTTAACTCACGCTTCAAGGAGCCGCCGACACTGACACCGGCCACACCGTCTATCGCCCGCAAGCGGTCCGACAGCTCATCCTCGGCAAAGCGCGAAATCTCCGCGTGGGTCTGGCTGGTAGACGATAGCGCCAGATTCATCACCGGCTGCGCCGACGGATCGATGCGCTGCAAAATTGGTTCACGCATTTCTACCGGCAATTTATAGCGCACCGCGGCGATCACATTCCTCGCTTCATCTGTGGCTTCGATCATGTTCTTACTGAAGTTAAACACGATCCAGATGCTCGCGCCGCCTTCATTGGCATCGGCATAGATATGGTCAACGCCGGAAATACTCTGCAAGGATTTTTCAACTTTGCCGATGATCTCGCGCTCTACCGTTTCAGGTGAGGCACCCGGATAAGGGATATTAATCGCAAGTACCGGCGGCTCGACATCGGGAAACTGATTCACGCGTAATTTCTTTAACGCCAGAATGCCCAGGCACATCATCGAAATGATGAGAACGATCGTCACTATCGGACGCTTGATACTGAAGTCGGAGAGAAACATGATTTATTCCCCCGCTGCCGATGCGCTTACTGCGGTCAACAATGCAGGCGGCTGGACTGCCGCCGTCAAGTTCACTTTTTGACCATCCTTCAGCGTAGAGAGCGGGTTACGGATAATCTTGTCGCCATCAGCCACACCGCTACGCACGACATAATCGCCGCGACGCGGGTCGCGCTCGCCGATCACCAGGCTGACTTTTTTCAGCAGTCCATCCTTGACACGCCAGGCATACGCCTTGTCGCCATCACGGATCAGTGCCGAATTCTTGATCATCAGCACCGAGGTGCTGCCAGCCTCAATACGTCCCTCGGCATACAAGCCGGAGACGCGTGGCTGATTGTTATCGACGAAATCGACCAAGACTTCGACCTGACGGGTCGTCGGATTGGCCGCCGGATCGACCCGTTTCACCTTGCCGATAAATTCCTGCTCATAGCCGTTGATATGAAAGCTGACTGGCTGGCCCAACTTGACGTTATTGATTTTGTCTGCCGACACCAGGCCCTGCAGGCGCATGCTGTCCGGGTCAATCACCTTGACCAGTTCTTTGCCGATCTGGGCGGTATCACCGGCGGAAACTTTACGCTCGCTGACGATGCCATCAAACGGCGCGCGCACTTCGGTCCGGTGCAATTGCTGACGCGCCTGCACGGTGCGCGCCTTGGCCGCGACCAAATCGCTTTGCGCATTATTCCGCCGGATTTCTGCGTCTTCCAGTTGCTGGGTCGATGTCATGCCGGAGGCGCGCAAGGTTTTCAAGCGCTGCAGCTGTCTTTCGGCTTGGTCAAAAGACTGGGCCGAAGCCCGTGCCGCTTCTTCTGCCGAGGTCATCATGTCGCGGATCGAGGTGTCATCCAGACGCACCAGCAAATCACCGCGTTTCACCGCCTCGCCGTTATCCTTCAATACCTGCAAGACGATGGCCGAGACTTCGGCACGCAAATCGGCGCGGCGCTCTGGCTGTATCGAACCGGTAATCACCGGGCCAGAGGCCAGTGCATTGCTTTGTATGATCACCAAATCTTCAGGAGTGATCTGCAAAGGGCGTTCAGCACTTGCACCAGTTTTCTGCTCCGCCCCGGCACTCTTGCCGTCCTTCTCTGCTTTATTGCAGGCAGCCAAACTCAGGCTCAGGATAAGGACAATCAAACTAGGTCGTAACATGGTGAAGTCTCCGAAAATTAGAATTTTCTCTTTGAACGGATCAATTAATTAAAGTTCAAACAAGACAAAAAGTATCCCTGAGCGATAGCAGTATGTCAATTCATTTTGTCACCGATCCTGATTGACGGCTGGATGATTTCCAACGGCTCTGCAGGTGGGGCTGAACACCTTGGACGATGCGCCCAACAACCTCATCGGGCTTGAATTTATCGCCGATCTGCTGTAGTCTGCGCCCTCTTTCTTACTCCGCTGCCTGACACCAAGGTAGTCTGCGCTTTACCTATGACCGTTCTGATCGCCACCGATGTATTTGGCTCTACTCCCGCCGTATCGAGTTTGGTTCGCAGCTTAGCTTGTACCTGTTTAGTCGTATCCCCATTCAATGACTCTGAACGGCATTTTCAATCCGAGCAAAAGGCTTACCATGCTTTTTTGGCGGAGGGTGGCGTTGCGCGCTATGCCGATAAGCTGGCGCGCCTGTTGCAAGAACGCGAGGGCGACATCGAGATGGTGATTGGCTTTAGCGCCGGGGCCAGCGCGCTCTGGATCGCCAGCGCCACCCCGGCAGCGGCGCAACTGCAATCGGCCATCCTGTTTTACGGCTCGCGTATCCGCGATCATCAGCAAGTCCAGCCGCTATGCCCGACGCGTCTGATTTTTGCGGAAAAAGAAGCTGCATTTGATGCCAGCTTGCTGACTGCCGAACTGCGCCAAAAAGGCCACCAGGCCGAGCTGGTGCGCAATACCAGCCACGGCTTCATGAATCCATATTCACGCGGTTTTTGCGTCAAGACCCAAAGCATTTACCTGAGCCAGTTAAGCCAGCTGGTGCAGGGCTTGAGCATTGCCGCTTAAAGTTGCCGTTGAATGAAATTGCTTCAATCTAGCCGCGGATAACCGGTGATTTTTTGAATTTCTGCATACAGCGGTTGCAGGCGACGGTACATTTTCTGATACACCTTGGTATACAGCGCATCATACGTTGCCTGATTTTGCGCAATCGGATAAAAGGTTTTGCCTATCCTGGTCATGGCCTGCATCGCCGTACTGAAATCGGGATACAAACCCAGCCCGACCGCCGCATCAATCGCGGCACCCAGGCTAGAGGTTTCATACACGTGCGGGCGCGAGGTCGGCAGGCCAAAAATATCGGCCGTCAATTGCATCGCCGCATCGCTTTGCGAGCCGCCGCCTGAGATACGCAATTCGGTGATCGGCACGCCGCTGCGCTTTTCTATGCGCTCCTTGCCTTCACGCAGTGCATACGCCAAACCTTCGAGTATCGCGCGGTACATGTGGGCGCGGGTATGCACATCGCCAAAACCGATAATCGCCCCTTTGGCTTCCGGTCCCGGCTCCTTGATACCGGGTGACCAGTACGGTTGCAGCATTAGTCCCATAGAGCCGGGCGGCACCGCATTCACCAGTGCATCGAATAAATCTTCCGCTGCCACGCCCTGCGCGCTGGCCTGATTTTTTTCATGATGGCCGAATTGTTCCTTGAACCAATTGACCATCCAGTAACCGCGAAAAATCTGCACCTCAGTACTATAGTAGCCAGGCACCGCCGCCGGATAAGGCGGGATAAACGGCGTCACCTCCAGGTATTTTTTACTGGTGGTATTGATGGTCGCGGTGGTGCCGTAACTGAGGCAACCGATGTGCGGCTGCAGGCAGCCCGAACCGATCACTTCACAGGCCTTGTCAGCCGCGGCCGCCAGCAACGGTGTGCCGACGGGTATGCCGGTGGCGCTGGCAGCTGCGGCATTGATCTGGCCGATCAGCGTACCGGGTGCGACCAGCTCAGGCAAAGACGCGGGCTTGAGCGCCAGCGCCTGCCATTTCCAATCCCTGCGTCCGGCCCATTTCAGGCCTTTGTAATCGAATGGCAAATAACCGACTTGCGAGCCGACAGAATCAATAAAACTGCCGCACAGGCGGTAGTTCAGGTAGCCCGACAGCATCACGTATTTATCCGTCTGATCCCAAATTTCGGGCTGATTGGCCTTGATCCAATTGGTCTCTGCCTCACCGCGAAAATAGTTGATGGTATGCGCGACGCCCGCCAGCTTGAACGCCAGTTTCCAGAACGGGCTGATCGGCGGCACCTCATCGGTGCGGCGCTGATCGAGCCAGGTAATCGCCGGGCGCAGGGGTTGGCCATCCTTGTCCAGATTGATCATGGTGCCGCGCTGGGTGGTCACCGCCACCCCTTTAACCGATCCTGGCGGAATGGCATTTTGCGCCCACAAGCGCTGGCAGGCGGTACACACCGCTTGCCAGTAATCTTCCGGATCATGCTCGGCCCAGCCGGGGTGATCGGAAAAATAGGCTTCCAGATGCACCTGCGTCTTGGCGACGATATTGCCATGCAAATCAAACAGGATGGCGCGCACGCTTTGCGTGCCATTGTCGATGGACAGAATATACGGTGTGGACATGGGTCTCCTTTTTTTATTTTATTTATTTATTACGCGACAAACTCCCCTCTCCCGCAAGCGGGAGAGGGGGCGGGGGTGAGGGTGTTTGCAAAATACATACTCTATTATTTCCATGCGCATAAATTCCTAGAAAGCGAGCATTACTCTAATTTGAACACCCCTCACCCCAACCCTCTCCCGCTTGCGGGAGAGGGAGCTTACCCTTACGATTCTTTCATCTGCGCTCTTGGCGGCAGGCTGTAATGGCTTTGCCACAATGCCAGATAGGCCGCTTGCTCCGTCTCCCACTGCGCATCGCTCCAGCCCAGTTCCGGCTGGCAAATCGCGCGGATGCGTGGCAAGATTTCACCCCCACCGCCACGTAATAGCAGGCCAAGGCGGGTGCGGCGCAACAGTAAGTCTTCCAGGTGCAGCACCGCCTCATGCCGGGCGGCCCAGCGCAACTCTACCCACATGGTTTCGCTGCCGGCGATGGGTTCGAGCTCGCCCTCTTGTGCCGCCGCCAGCACGGCTACGGCATGCTGGCCGTAGTGCCCTTGCAGGCGCTGGCTTTGCTGGCTGCCGAGCCGCTTATCAAGCGGCAATGCCTGGCCAGGACTAAACAAGGGCGTGATGCTTAAATCGGCTTGCCAATGCGGCAGCAGCGGCGCTACATGCTTCAGCGCGTCGAGCGCGATCAAGCGAAAGGTCGTGAGTTTGCCACCAGTGACGGTCAGCAAACCTTGCTCAAGCCAGACCGCATGATCGCGCCCTTCTTTGGATGGATCAGCCTTGCCGGTATCAATCACCGGACGCACTCCGGCATAAGTGGCGATGATATCGTCCAGCGTGAGGTGCAATTGGGGAAACTGAAACTCCAGCGCCGCCATCAGATAGCGCACCTCGTCGGGCGTAATCTTCGCCTCGATTTGCAGGTCAGCACTGTGATCGACATCGGTGGTCCCGACCAGCGTCACGCCCTCCCAGGGGAAGGCAAACACCGGGCGGCCATCCTTCGGGTGCATCAGGCTGATCGCCTGCGCTACCGGCAAGCGCCAGGCCGGCAACACCAGATGGCTGCCGCGTAACGGCCGTATTTTGGCCGGCGCGCCCTGCTGCTGGCGCAAGCCGTCAGCCCAGGCACCGGTGGCGCTGATGATGACTTTGGCGTGCACGCGATGACTCGCGCCCGTGATGGCATCGAGCAGTTCGACGCCGCTGGCTAGTCCATCGGCGCGCAACAGTTTTTTTGCCGCCAGATAGTTGAGTGCAACGCCGCCCACGCTTTGCGCTTCCTGCAAGACCCTGAGCACCAGGCGCGCATCGTCGGTTTTGGCATCGATATAGCACATGCCGCCGTTCAAGCCATCTTGCCCTATGTGCGGTGCTAGTTGCAAAAATTCGTCAGCCGGATAGTAATGCCGCGCACCGCGCTGGCCTGCCATCAAATCGTAAATCGCCAGGCCCAGCGCAAAAATCCAGCGCCCCGGCTTGCGGCCGCGATAATCGGCAAAAGCGAAACTTTGCTGATCCACCAGGCCGGCCGCCTCCTGCATCAGGTTTTGCCGCTCATGCACCGAATCGCGCGTCATCTGGAATTTGCCTTCCTTCAGATAACGCAAGCCACCATGCACCAGCTTCGACGAGCGGCTGGAGGTGCCCCAGGCAAAATCGCGCTGCTCCACCAGCAAGACTTTCAGGCCGCGACGCGCCGCTTCCAGCAAGATGCCGGCACCGGTGATGCCGCCGCCGACGATCACGAGATCCCACTCTTGGGCTAATTGCGCCGGGATCTGCTGGCGACACGCCTTATTCCAGAGGCCGGTTTTCATGACGAAACATTCTCTTCTGCCGGCAATAATTTTCCCGGATTCATCATGCCATCGGGATCAAAATGGCGGTACAAATGGCGCATCGCCGCCACGCCGAATTCGCCTTTTTCTGCCGTCAGGTACGGCGCATGATCGGTACCGACGCCATGCTGGTGGCTAATCGTGCCGCCGATGCTGACGATGGTTTCGCACACCGCCGCCTTCAGGCTGCGCCAGCGCGCCAGATCCTGCTCATAGTTGCCGCTGAGCCGATAGGCAAACGTGGTGTAGACACTGGCGCCCTGCGCATACACATGCGACAGGTGGGTGTAAGTGTGCACCCGCTCACCGCAAGCGGCCAGCGCATCGGTAGCAGCTTGCTCGACGGCCAGCATCATGCCCTTGACCTTGGGCCAGTCGCAGGCTGTCTCTACGGTATCGATCGCATAGCCTTGCTGCCAGAGCGAGTTGCGCAGATACACGCTGCGGAAGCGGTTTTGCTTCCATTTGTTGCCCATGGCCTGGCCGACCGCAATACCTTGCTGGCGGCGCGCGATCTGCATGGCAGATTGAATTGCATTCGCCACGGTCGATTTCTGCCCGCTCGCGCCTATCATCAGCAGGCACTTGCCGTCCTTGCAGCCGTGCCAGCCCAGGTAAGTTTCCAGCAAACCGATGAGTTTCTTGTGACCCGCCAGTGTCAGTGTCGTCAGGGTCTCGGTCGCATTTGACAGGCGCAACATCGACAGCGGCAACTTGGCTTGCGCGATCAGGCGTATCGCCTCTTGCGCGGCATCCCAGTCCGGGAAAAATACCGCATGAAATTCTTCACGTTCAGGCAAGGGCGTAACCCTGACCACCGCCTCGGTCAAGATGCCGATGCGGCCTTCCGAACCGAGCACTATTTCGCGCAAATCTGTGCCCGCCGCCGAAGCCGGAAAAGTCGCTATATCGAGCGACCCGGCCGGGGTCTCGACCCGCCCGCCGGCAAACAATTGCTCGATGCGGCCATAGCGCAAGGACTGCTGGCCGGACGAGCGCGTCACCACCCAGCCGCCCAAGGTCGAGTATTCAAACGACTGCGGAAAATGCCCCAGCGTATAGCCCTGCGCGCGCAACTGCGCCTCCAGATCGGGGCCGAACACGCCGGCGCCAAAGCGCGCCAGCTGGGATTTTTTATCCAGATTCATCAAGCGCGACAGGTGCGCCATATTCATGCTCAAGACTGGCTGCGCACCCTGCGGCACCGTCAGATGCCCGACCACGCTGGTGCCGCCGCCGTACGGGATTACGGCCGCACCGCAGGCTTTGGCGTAAGCCAGCAAGGTGCGCACCTGTGCGCCGCTCTCAGGAAACGCCACGCCATCGGGGAAACTGGCGATCTGGCCATAACGCATTTTCAGCCAATCCGGCAAGCTTTGCCCGAGGCTATGACGCATGCGGATCTCGGCCTTAGTATCGACCAGAGGGTGAATCGGCAGGCGGCTGGCCGGCACGGCGCTGCTAGCCTGTGCCAGTGTCGCATCCGTGATCGGCGTGCCCTTGCCGATGCGCTGCTGTAAAAAATCCAGTGCCTCTGCATTGATGGCAAACTCTATCGTGTCATCACCCCAACCGTTCCAGCGTCTCATGTCATTTTCCTTTTTTCTACCATATGGAGCTTGCTATACTGGCAAACTACCGCTTCCAGCAAGCTTAACCACGCCCATGTATAAGGTATTGCGTTTTCATGACAACTGACTTGTTCTATCATGCCAAACGCCGCTAAAACAACACCTGCTGCATTAAGCAGCCCGGTAAGCAGCTCGGTAAGCCGCTCGCTGAGCCGCTCCGGCGGGCGCGTTACCGGTGCGTATTTGCAGCCGCTGCTCGATGTCGCCAGCGCACGCGGTGTCGCATTGACGGCACTCGCCCGTGCCGCCGGTCTGGCCGAACACGCCTTGTCGCCGTTGCCCGAGACGCTGGCGGCAAGCGACTATGTGCGCCTGCTCGATGTGGCGGCACAGTTGGCCAATGACCAGCACTTTGGCCTGCACGTAGGCGAAAGCGTCAAGCTCGGCACTTACACCGTGTACGGATTAATCCTGCTCAGTTGCCATGATTTTGGCCAGGTGTTCCAGCAAACCCTGCGCTACGAAGGTCTGGCGCACGATCTGGGACGCTCGGATTTACTGGTGCAAAACCAGCTTGCGCAGTACCAGTGGCACAGCCACTTCCCCAACGCCAGCCGGCATCTGGCCGAAAGCGTATTTGCCGGCATTCGCGTGTTTGGCAACTGGCTGGCCGGCGCACCCCTGCCGCCGGTACCGATCTCATTCACCCATGCGGCGCCCGATGATTGCAGCGAACACTTGCGCATATTCGGCGACGCCACCGTATTTGATGCAGCGCTCAACAGCGCCAGCTTCGACGCCGCGCTACTCAGTTGGCCGGTGCCGAATGCCGATGTCGGCATGTATCCGGTATTGCAGCAACATGCCGAGCACTTGCTGCAAGAAAAGCGCCGCGCCCAGCTCGACGGCGGCATCGTCGCCCAGGTACGCGCCACCATCATCGCCAACCTGACGCAAGACCGGGCCAAGCTGGCCTTCATTGCGCAAGACCTCAGCCTGACCCAGCGCACCCTGCAAAGAAAACTCAGCGAAGCGGGCAGCAGTTTCCAGCAAGTGCTAGACCACACCCGTCACGAACTGGCCAAAGACTACCTGCGCCAGCGCCAGCTGAATCTGGCCGACATCGCCTTCTTGCTAGGCTACCAGGAGCAAAGCGCCTTCAACCACGCCTTCAAGGGCTGGTTTGGCATCAGCCCCGGCAGCTATCGAGAACAGCTGTAATAATTTGACCAGGCACCTCCCCGCTCACGCATATCCCATGCGGGTTTGCAGGTTGATGCCTTGGAGAGGCGCATGGGATATGCGCGCTGGCGATGTTAATTAAATTGCAATATTTAGGAGCGCGCGGCAGGGACGGAAGTTACCTCCCCCTACCGCGCCCAGACTTGGATACTAAAGGACCCGCATGCCAGAAAGTCTTGCCTGCGCACGTCCCACCCTTTGAGGCTGCGGGTTGCTCAAGTCACTTGGCAAGTGAAACACCGCAACAGTTTGCACCATGTCATTTGACTGATTGTTGAGGCTAGCGGCAGCGGCGGCCATTTCTTCGACCAGCGCTGCGTTTTGCTGGGTGGTCTGGTCCATCAGTATGACCGCCTCGCCCACTTGGGATACCCCCATAGACTGCTCTGCGCTAGACGCATTGATCTCCCCCATAAGATCGGTTACCTGCCGTATCGAGTTCACCACTTCGCTCATTGTCGTGCCCGCTTTATCGACCAGCATGACACCCTGCTCGACCCGTTCCACGCTAGCATTGATCAGTACCTTGATTTCCTTCGCGGCCTCCGCCGAACGTCCGGCCAAACTACGCACCTCTGAGGCTACCACGGCAAAACCACGGCCCTGGTCTCCCGCACGAGCGGCTTCGACTGCCGCGTTCAGCGCCAAAATATTCGTCTGAAAAGAAATACCGTCTATGACGCTGATGATGTCGGAAATCCGACGTGAGGATTCGTTAATGTCCTTCATGGTTTCAACAACCTGTCCGACCACTTCGCCACCCAGCACGGCAACAGACGATGCATTCATCGCCATTTGGGCCGCTTGCCTAGTGCTGTCGGCATTTTTCTTGACGGTCGAATCCAGCTCTTCCATGGATGCGGCCGTTTCTTCTAATGCGCTAGCCTGCTGCTCGGTGCGGTCGCTCAGATCCTGACTGCCCGCAGCAATCTCGCTGGTGGCAGTAGCGATGCCATTTGCCGACACCCGAACACCCTGCACCAGCTTTTGCAAAGAACTCTGCATTTGCAGCATGACGCCCATCAGGCTATTGGCGTCCCCCAGGTTTTCAATGCGGGAGGCAAGGTTACCTTGTGACACCTGCGAAAGCGCCTCCCGAGCATCGGCAGGGTCACCGCCAAGCTCTTTGCGAATCGTCGATTGCATCAGCAGGTTTAGCCCGATGGCCACGATGACCGCCAACAATGCAATGCTGATGGAAACTTTGGTCGCCAAATCAGCCCTCGCATCCACCTGCTGCTGTGCCACTTGAGATGCCTTGACCGCTGCTTCTCGCTGCTTCAGAATTTCTGCCCTGAGTTCGCGCCATGCAGGCGTTTCTTCTTTATTCAGAACGGAAATAGCGTCCCCCTTTTCTGCTACCAGAGCCAATACTTTATCCTGTGCTTTAGCGTGAATCTCTCTTAGGCCAGGTAACTTCGCGATGCCTGACTCGAACGCTCTTCCTTTTGAAATCGCTTGAGTGGAAGAAAAAGCTTTATCGTAGGCCACCTGAGCCGCTTTAATGTTATCAAAGGCCTTTTGGTTCGATGGGTCCAGAACGACATTGCGCAACGCTTGCCCCAACTGCAGGCCTTGTGCATACATCTCAGACAAACCGCGCTCGACCGCTTGCTCAGACTTGATATACTTTTCAAATTCGTCCCTGGTATTCACCAAGGCCCCTATGCTACTCATTAAACCAACAACAAAAAGTACCGCTGGTATTGCGGCAAAACTGATAATCTTCGTATTAAATTTCATTACATTCCTCGGTTATCAATTGACTCTATAGTTGGGCATGTTTTTTGTCAATGAACGAAGGCGTTCGCATCTTAGTGAATAGTCAATGAGGATGGGGCCAAGCATCATCGCGGCCATCCGTTATGACGCAAATTCTGATGAAAATTTCTTAGGTAAATCGACCATCAACGGCAATCCCGCGTGGCCGCAAAAACCTGCCCATCTACTTGGCTACCTGGCTACATCTAAGCGCTCATTCCACTTAGTCAGGTTCACGCCCTTCAGCAGCAGCCAAAGGCAAAGTGAAGATTCGCCTATCAGGGACGGCAGCAAAATCGCGGGCAGGATCAGATTGGCCAGCGCGGGCGCAAACAGCGCCGCAATGCAAGCGATCAGGTAGCTCAGGCCGGCAATCTGCATCATTACACCGATCGCCTTCGGCAAATAACCCGATCTAAAAATCAGGTAGCCGTTCACCAGACAGGTGCAGCCAAAAAATATCAGGGCAGAATTCCAGGCAACGTCGTGCGACTTCAGCGCCAGGTAAGCCAGCGTCTGTAGCTGCGCTGCGCTAAACACCTTCAGGTATGCGGCATCGCCCAACAGCGCCAGCATATCGAGCAGATATAGCTTGCTGACCGCCTCTACCGCCAGCGATACCAGATTAAAAAACACCGCCAGCAAAACAAGATGCTTGCTGACCGACCTGAGCAACACATATTCGACCAACAGCAAGCCGACCGCCAATAGCGGCACCAGCATATTGCCCGCAACGCTGACGCGCCACAGCAAAGGATGCGCCATGATGTTATGCGCGGTGGCGGCCGGGTCGCCCGACACAATCAGCGCGTTGTTGACAAAACCCTCGGCAAACAGGCCGAAGACAATGATGATCAGATACAGCACGCCGCCTATGCGGGCGTAAACTTGTGGCGACGTTTCGACGGCATGATTTGTCATTTTTGTTCCCTATAAAATTAAGCAATCCCGCGTGAGCACAAGAACGTGCCCACCCTACCGTGCTGTATCAGTTTGCGTAGGTGCGATTAGCGCAGCGTAATCGCACGCATGTCATTCACCGGTGGACCACCGGCCTCCTCTTTAACGCCACCACACCAATCCATCGTATAAATGCCGGCATTAACGGCGCGATGGAAAGTCGAATATGGCCAGTCACCTACGCGTTTTACCAAGCCATGTTTTAAAGGATTCACATGCACATAATCAATGTGCCGTTGAAAATCCATCTCATCGCGAATCAGATGTTCCCAATAATGGCGCTGCCAAATACCGCGTTCACCCGCTCTTTGCCGAACAACAGACAGTACTTCGGTTTTGGGTATGGCGCGGGAAAAGCCACTTTTAATTAAACGCCAGCGTAGGCTAAAATCGCTGTCGCCGACAGGCAAAGTCAGGACACAATGCAAATGTTCAGGTAACACCACCCAGGCATCAATATGAAACGGGTAACGGTCGCGTACACGCCTCACCACTTGTCTCAATAAACCGATCTCACGTACCAGCAGATCATTGTGGCGTCTCTGGAGTAAATTAACGGTAAAAAACCATGTTCCGCCAGGGACAAAAGCGCGCCGATAGTTGGACATGAGGTGGCTGGTATCAGATAAATTATTGGGCCGCTAAACATGCGTGCGATTACGCTACGCTAATCGCACCTACGCGGGCTGTATGTCCGGGTTGAGTGACGAGTTGGGCGTCATCGCGTAAGCCATCTCTTCCACCATGGCTTCGGGCTGTACTTGCGGATAGCCTCCGCCATGAATGCTTCGTGCTCTGGATATTTCGCTTCGGCCCGGCCGACTTCATCGGAAAGGAAGTTTCGGAATGAGTTCCAGGAACGCAATTTCTCCCCGTTCTTTCGCGCACAGTGGATCGTGCCGTCCTCATCAAGGAAGTATCCGATGTTTTCATCAAACGAGTAGGGGCCTCCGCCAAAATGGAACCATTCACGGGGCACGGAGTACTCAAGCTTCCAGTACTGGTTTGCCGTACCGACATCGTATGGTTGAGACGCCGAGCGATTCAGCAACGGTGGGTCATTTGCCATCGAGGGCGGAATACCAAAGAGCGAAAACTCGAAGACGTGCGCGCCGTTTAGTTTCTCAAGAATGCGCAGGTAGTGAGGCGACAGCCGGACGCCGTGAATTTCTTGGTAACGAGTAGCAGTGGCAGCGGAAAGAGGAACGTAAAGTCTCATCGCATACGCCTGCGGCGCGACGTGCGGCCGATGCGAAAGCGCTACTCCATCATCTGTGATCGCAATCCCACCATCTCTGAGACGCGACGCGAGGTCGCAGAGGGGCTCCAAGTCACCCGAAAGTGATGCGATCAAGTTATCGAGTTCCATTGACACAGTGCGGCTCCATTGACGTCCAACTAGATATGACCGTCATTGTGACGGGCGAATCGGACGAGTGTCGTATAACATTTCAAGAGAAAACTCTCAAAAACCCTTTTGCAGTTTAGCTTTCCGATGATGTACTCTATATTCAAGCAGTACATCAAAATCGTGAAAAGCGTCACTGCTATTTATTTGCATTCTACCAACGAATTTAACAAAATTAAAATCTATTTCAATGAACATGGTTTCGCCACTTAACGGAACGGTAAAAATTTCAAAAGCCAATCTTAGTCCAACGCCCATCAACACATAGCCCATCCCCGCCACGGTTGAGTTTAGCCACCCTATCCCGTATACTTCCTCCCGCATTGACACAATCACTGCGCCCCATGTTTGTCAGCACCAACCCGCCGGCAAACGGAGTCTCACCGTTTCACCTGTTTTACCGTTTTACCCCTTACTCTTTTTAACTTTTATTGCGGGTCACGATCGCCCAGCCTTATCAGGCCAAGCGAGATCTCACCGCGCGGAGCCATAAGCATGACCGCCTTTGTATTTAACGAAATCAATTTCGACAACCACGAACAAGTGGTGTTCGCCTCAGAAGCCAAATCTGGCCTCAAAGCCATCATCGCCATCCACAACACCAAACTCGGCCCTGCCATGGGCGGTTGCCGCATGTGGAACTATGCGACGGAAGCCGAAGCGCTGCGTGATGCCTTACGCCTGTCGCGCGGCATGACCTACAAGAACGCCGTTGCCGGCCTGCCTATCGGCGGCGGCAAGAGCGTGATCATCGGCAATCCAAAAACCGACAAGACCCCTGCCCTGTTTGAAGCCTTGGGCGAAGCGCTGGAGCGCCTGGCCGGGCGTTACATCACGGCAGAAGACGTCGGCACCAGCCCGTCTGACATGGCGTATGTCGCCGGCAAAACCAAATATGTTGCCGGTCTGGGTGACCGTGGCGATCCATCGCCATTTACCGCACTCGGCTGCTTCGTCGGCGCGCAGGCGGCCGTCAAGCATCACCTGAAACGCGACAGCATGGAAGGCCTGGTCGTCGCATTGCAAGGTCTCGGCCACGTCGGTTACGACTACGCACGCCAATTGCACGCCGCCGGTGCCAAGCTGATCGTTGCCGATATCGACCAGGCATCACTCAAGCACGCTCAGGAAGAATTGAACGCTGAAGTGGTCGGCATCAACGATATCTACGACGTGCAAGCCGACATCTATGCACCCTGCGCCTTGGGTGCCACCTTGAACCCGGATACGCTGTCACGCCTGAAAGCGAAGATCGTCGCCGGTGCCGCCAACAACCAGTTAGCTACCGCTGACATGGGTGAAGTTTGCCGCCAAAAAGGCATTTTGTACGCACCGGATTTCGTCATCAATGCCGGTGGCATCATCAAGGTCTGCTACGAGTACATGAACACGCCGGAAGACGGCATGGACGCCCACGTACGCCGCATCGGCGAGACGCTGGCAGAGATATTTGCCCGCGCCGATAGCGAAGGCTTGCCGACCAGCGTGGTAGCCGACCGCATCGCCGAGGCGCGCTTCAAGAACTAATTGTTGCATGAAGTAAGTGCAGTAAATAAAAAAGCCAGATCAAGTTTTGCCTGATCTGGCTTTTTTACGTCTGGACTCTGCTTAGCTATGCAAATTTTTCTGCCCGGTGGCAAACATTAGCGCAAATTGCCGGTATGCCCTAATGAGTAGCGTCCCGGTTGCGGCCAGACCGTTAAGCCGTGCGGTTCCTGGCCGACCTTGATTTCGCTCACCTTGCCGCTGTCGGTGGCGATGTGATACACCACGTCGTCAAAGCGGCCGGATAGCCAGAGCGATTTGCCGTTGGCGCTGACATTGCCCATGTCCGGGCTGCCGCCGCCTGGTATCGGCCATTGCGCGACGATTTTCTCGCTGGCGATATCGATCACGGTGACACTGCCTTTACCATGCCGCCCGCCGTGGATTTTATGCGAACCGCGGTTGGAGACGTAAAACTGTTTGCCGTCGCGACTTGGGTAGATGCCGTGTGCGGCCACGCCGGTGGCGATGAAGCCGATTTTTTTAAAGGATTCGCCATCGACCACATGGACACCATCGGCTTCCATATCGGCGATATAGAAACGCTTGCCGTCGGGTGAAATGCGGATGTCTTGCGGCATGCCTTTGGTCGAGCTGCAAATTTCAGTGTCAGTCGGATTGATCGGGCCGATAGTCGGCACTTGCTTAAAACGGGTGCTAGGCATACTCAGTTTCAGATAGCCCACGACGCTGCGATTGACCAGATCGATCTTGGCGACACTGCCTTCAAATTCACAGGTGAATAAGGCATAGCGGCCGTCGATGGAAAAATCGGCATGGTTGATGCCGCCGCACTTAGGCACATCAATCGCATATTGCATTTGCATGGTGTGCGGATCACGGAAATCGAGCCGGTGCAACGCTTCGGCCACCACAATCGCAGATTTTCCATCCGGTGAAAAATACAGATTGTAGGGATCATCCACCGGAACCGACTTGCCCGGCTTGCCGGTGCGTGGGTCGATAGGCGTGAGGCTACCGTCTTTGCGCCGCTCGGCGTTATTCGCCACCCACAGCGTGCGCAAATCCCACGATGGCACGATATGCTGCGGCGCATAGCCGACCTTAAATTTATCCACGACTTTCATGCTGGCCGGGTCGATCACGCTGACATCATTCGAGCGCAAATTCGGTACATACACGCGCTCCAGATCGCCGCTCAGCGCGGGGCTGAGCTTGTTTTCTGCGGTCTCGCTGTAGAGATTGAGCGGATTAATGACGGGCGGCATGCCGGCCACCGTTGCGATGCCTTTGGCCGCTAGCGGCGTATTCGCTGGGGGAACGGCAAAAATGGAGGCCGTTGCCAGCAAGGTGACACCAAACAGGCTGATTTTTTTCATGACACTCTTTCTCACAATATTTTTTAATGTCTATCTATTTGTTTCTTTAATTACTTACTTATTTAAGTATTTAATTATTTAATTATTTAATTAATTATTTATTTATTTATTTATTTAGCAGCACGCACTTCTGCACGTATTGCGCTGACCGTACCGTCGACGATCAGCTGCACGCCCAATTGGCCTAACTCTGCACTGGCGCGGCGCGGATCGCCCGTTACGCCATCGGCGACACCGGGTTTTGCCTGACGTGCCATGGCATCGCTGCGCACCAGGTTTTTATCCAGCGCCATACTTAAGGCGGTATCGGCCAGGCCCGCATGGATGCCGATTTCGGCATCGCTAAAGCCACGTTTTTTTAATAGTGCGGCAAAACCGGCTGAACTCAGGCGGTAATATTCTTGCAGCGCTATCACCCGGCAACTGGACTCCCTGGCCCATTCACGATTGAGCTTTTGCGCGACTTTATCGAGATTTTTTGCATATCCGCCATGATCCCCCAGCAACACCACATGGCAAAAACCATGCTGCTTAAAACTGCGGGCAGCACCTTCCAGAATAGCCTCAAAAGTAGCATCGGGAATCGAGATCGTGCCGGCAAAGCGCATGTGCGATGTGGGAGGATTAACCGCCCCGTCCGGCACGTAGGCCAGTACCGGTGCGACCAGGGTATTGCCTAATTTTTGCGCGATCTGTTCAGCTAACAGGTGCACCCGCACATTATGTTTACCCAGTGCAAGGTAAGGGCCGCTTTGTTCGGTGGCGCCGATGGGTAGCAGTATGGTGGTGTTGCCAGCAGTTAATTTACTCCGGACTTCGGTACTGGTCAGCTCATCGAGTTGCAATGAATCAACATTAGCCCAGGCCGGCACTGCCGACAAGCTCAATAGCATAGAGCAACATGTGAAAAAAGTACGCAAGAGGATATCCATGCCATTAATCAAACCAGATCGGATTATCGCATCCTGCCGCCTCTTTGGGGCACATCGCTGGCGAAGCAGCGCATAGCCAGGCGCTATCTTGCAAAAACTTCGATGACTTGTTGATTATTATCAATTCGCACGCCGGGCTTGCTAGCGGCGCCAGTCCGTTTCGATAAAACGCAGCACGCTGTCTTCGTAGTGCGGGCCAATCACGCTATGGGCCACTTGCTTGACTGACGCGATCGCGTTTTCCATCGCGATACCGCGGTGCGCGGCGCGTAGCATGCTGACGTCGTTGACATGGTCGCCAAACACCACAATCTCGCGCTCGGCCAGGCCATAGCGTTCGGCCAAGGTCTTGATCGCCTGATCCTTGCTGGCGCGTTGGTCATGCACGGTCAGCCAGGGCCAGCCTGGCGCATACAGATCGTCAGCCAGATGGGTCTCGACCGTGCCGCCGCACAGCGCCTCGATCTCGGCCTGCAATACCTGCAACGGGCCTTCGCGCGCGATGATCACAAAGGTGACGACCGGGTCGACCAATTTATCTTGCGGGCGGGCGGCGTGGCGCAGGCGCGGATCGGCGTTGCGCTGGCGCTCGTTGATAAAGTTCTGCTGCCCGATGTTTTGCGCCGAGTGGTAAAACAATTGATCGCCGCTGGCGCTGTGGGTAGCAAAAAACGGCATCAAATCATGCCGGCGTATCAAGGCAAACAGCGACTGCGCCAGGGCCGGTTCCATCGCATGCACCAGCTCATGCCGCTCGCTGTCTATCTGGCCCAGATACGCGCCGTTACCCGAAATCACCGGCAAGCGCAAAGGCAGGTCGCCCAGTATGCTGCGGATAGACGAGACATGGCGCGCACTGGCGACGGTAAACAGCAAGCCTTGCTGCAACAGCGTAGTCAGCCCTGCGCGGCTACGCTCAGAGAGCCGGCCGTCGCGATCGAGCAAAGTACCGTCCAGATCAGAGACATACAGCGTCATAGCACCCTCCCCTTTTTTCAAGACAAAATATCCGCTTCATTTTCAAGCAGGACGATGCATGCGGAACAGTTGTTCCGGTTCGATAGCAAAATAATCGGCCGCACCGCCGCCGCGCAAGACATGGCCGGCAGACGCGGTGTCATAGATCCCGTCTTTCAGCATGGTCTTGGCGATATGCACCGCCACCACTTCACCGAGTACCAGCCAGGTGGCTACTTTTTCGCCGCTGAGGCCCTGCAACTGGATGATCTGCGTACAGCGGCATTCAAACGAGACCTGGCTCTCGGCGACCCTCGGCACCTTGATCAGGCGCGACGCCAGCGGTGTCAGGCCGGCCAGCGCAAATTCACTGACTTCGGGCGCGACATTGGCACAGGTCTGGTTCATCGCTTCGGCCAATGGCCTGGTCACCAGATTCCAGGCGAACTCGCCGGTCTCTTCAATGTTGCGCAGTGTGTCTTTGTAACCGATGCTGGCAAAACCAATGATCGGCGGCGTGTAGTTAAAGGCGTTAAAAAAACTGTACGGTGCCAGATTGAGCATGCCTGCGGCATTCTGGGATGAGATCCAGCCGATCGGGCGCGGCCCGATGATGGCATTAAACGGGTCATGCGGCAGGCGGTGACCGTCACGCGGCTCATAGTAGTGTATTGACTCGGACATGGTGCCCTTTCAACGTCGTTAATGAATGGATATGAGGCAGAACATCGCGTACCAAGATGCGCTATCCATGTGTCTTGGTGGCACGATTAGATTGCTTATGGCTGAATGATAGACGTGATGCGGCGCCTGGTTCTCTCGCGCAAGGAGCATTCGCGCAGGGTATCGGCCAGGGCTTCTATGTCTTTGATGCCATAGAGCGACACCGTCTGATAATCGGCATCCGATGAGCGCAAGCGCAGCATGCCATGCCCGGCCAGCCGCATGCCGAATGGCTTGTGCAGATCAAAATGTTCAATCGTGAATAGCTCAACACTATCGATGGTTTTTGACAGAATGCCTTTTTCCAGCTTGATGCGCTGGGTCGTGATCTTATACGTCAACCCAAGACTTTTTACCCAATAATAAAGGTAGGCGATACCTAGCGTCAGCACTACGGCGATCCATTGCCATGCACTGTAGATGACCGCCGGATGACCTGTATATAAAGGTTTTTCAATCTCCGTCTCTTGGCTGCTCTTGAAGGTCGTGAGATCGGTATTGCAGTAGCGACATTTGGCCGCTACCAGCTTGATGGTTTCTCCGCATGCCGGGCAATTTTTGGTGTCCTTAGTGTCATCGGTGTTCATTTCATTCTCCACGATTAGTTAAAAATTAGTCGATATGGCGCAAGGCAGTTCGGTATTGTGCGCGATTCTATCGCAACAGCGGGCAAGGCACACCGTATCAAGACTAGTAAGTCAGTTGCACAGCGTTTAGGTGCACGCCAAGCATACGGCAAGCATTCCCTTGCGTTATGTGTCCGACCGCACAGAGCGATCGCAAAATATATTGCATAGTCAGCCCATTATCAGCCGGCAACTTACCTGGTTAAACACCTCGACCATGCCGTCACTCATATAAAAGTAAAAATTCCACACTGGAGAATACGATGAACAAATCAATCAAGATTGCGTTAGCACTCACCACTTTAACCCTGACGTCGCAAGCGATGGCACAAATCACGCTGTACGAACACGATGGCTGGCGCGGGCGGGCTTATACAACCAACCAGCCGGTGCGCGATTTTTCACGTGTGGGATTCAATGACCGCGCCTCATCGGTCGTGGTTGACCGCGGCCAGTGGGAAGTCTGTGATGACGTCAGATTTCGCGGCAATTGCATGGTGCTGCGCCGCGGCAGTTATGAGTCACTCAGTGGCATGGGCATGAACGACCGTATTTCTTCGGTGCGCCAGGTTAACCGGCGCGACCGCTATGACAACGAGGCACCCGCCCCCTTGCCAGAGCCAACTTACGAATACCGTCGCCGCCCGAACGAGCCCGTATATCAGGCGCAAGTCACTTCGGTGCGCGCCGTAGTCGGACAATCCGAGCAGCGTTGCTGGGTAGAGCGTCAGCAAGTTGCTGAGCCTAACCGCAACAACAATAACAACGTTGGCGGTGCCATTGCCGGCGCCCTGATCGGCGGCGTACTGGGCCATCAGGTTGGCGGCGGCACAGGACGTGATTTAGCCACGGCAGGCGGTGCGGTTGCCGGTGCGGCAATCGGTTCTAACGCTGGCAACAACAACAATAATAATACTGGCGGCAGCTATGCACGCGATGTCCAGCGTTGCGAAACGATACCGAACAACACGCCTGAATACTGGGATGTGACTTACAACTATCGCGGTGTCGTACATCGGGTGCAAATGAGTTCCGCTCCGGGGCCAACGATTGCGGTCAACCGCAACGGTGACCCGCGTCAATAATCAGGCAATTTAAAAAAGGTGGCAAGCCCACCACGCAACACCGGTGCGGGTTTCCAGGCAGAATGCCTCTGGAAGCCGCATGGGATATGCGTGGTGGGCTTGCCACCTTTTTGTTTTTTAATTCGGCGCTATGTTATTGGAACTGATCCGTAGCTGCATCATCTGGTGCCGCTACGCATTAGTTCGACTGAGCGAATGGACTTGCTTGAAACAGTTTTTCACCAGATGGATACGGCAACCGATGAAATGACCCGCAGCGAATGGCAAGCACGCTCGGGCAGATAAGTAAGGTTGAGGCGTTGCCAATGCGGCTGGCGCATTGCTGCAGTTGCCGGCGGTGGTTCAGGGCGCGGGTAATTCAGGCATATCCTCATACCCGACCAAATACGGTGCCACACGCAAGTCCAGTAACATACCGCCGTGCGCCGGTGTTTTACTCAGGCGCGCAATGTCTTTACTGTCAATCGGCTTGGCCTTATCTGCATCACGAGTACGGCTGAACACGCCGTTGCGCCATTGGTAGACTTCTTCCAGCTTTTCTGTGTAGGAGTAGGAATGTTGATGATCGTTGTAATAATCGTCAAACTTGCCGCGCCCCAGGTACACCGCATTCGAGCCTTCGTAGCCAATTTTTTTGGCCGTTGCTTTATCCGTATTGAGTAAATAAATCCAATCACCGGGAACGAAATTATCCGCGGCAACGCCACGCCGGATACCTAAAATCTTCCCCGGGATATCACGCGTCGCCTTGTCGAAGTCTTGCTCGAAGTTCCACATCGCGGCCGGCTCTATTCCCACCAGCGGGTCCTTATCATGCATCAGGCGTGTGCGCACCAAGGCCGCCTTGGACGGGCTTTTTTTCACCCGCCCATAGTAATCAAGCACACCATGGGCATAGCTGAGTTTGCTGGCGGTGTAGCAACCTATGCTGTACTTTTCTTGATTCTGGAAGGCGTCGAGCAGCGCCTGATCGACGCTCACGCTGGCCAGCGGCGTACCCTTATCCCAGAATTTGGTATTCCAGTAAGCGGCATCGCCATCGGGCCAGCCCCACTGCAACACGCCAGTCCAGGCGACGATATTCTGACGCACAGCAACATGATCACGCAGCGCATCCAGTGTGCAGGCCTCGCCACTGAAGTTCGTCAGCCGGCCATGTTGCAGCAGCGCCAAAAGAATTTCTTTCTTGGATACCGTACTGACCGTGCGGGTTTTACCCCCCTTAAGCGGCAAACGCAGCGTGTCGTCTATGAGACGGTATTGCTCACGTTCATGAAAACTCAATGTATCGGTGTCGTTCTCGGGCGTCGCCAGGGTATAAATCAGCGCGCCATCCGCCTGCTCTGTCATGACGACCAGATGCCTGTCGATGTCAAGTTCACGCAAATACATCGCCATATCACGGCGCAATTTTGCACTTTGTTTGGCTGCGCAAAGGAACGCGACACCGCTCTTGGCAGAGTAAGCTGACGATTCGATGGCGAGCGAACTGGCACTGGCACTGGCACCGGTGATGGCACACAGCAAAATGAGCAATACACTTATAGCGGCATTATTGGCTGAATTAACAGCTGAATTAACAGCTGAATTAATAGCCGCATGGATAGTATTTACAAAGTTCGACATAAAAAAAGTCCTTCGTAAATGGGATTGAGGACGGCGAACATAACACACTTAAGCATAAGCTTTTGGCATATTTACACTGTGCGCTAGCGAACGGTAGCGCAACTACAATTCGCCTATTCTGGCCAATTTGATGCCTGTGGGCTAGCAATGGCCAGCCGTGCTGATTTAAAATCCGTGATTACGGTAAAACACCTCCCATTTCCATAAGGTCATCTGATGCCGAGCGCTCCTGAAAGTCAAGAGAGTCAATCCTGGTGGCTGCAACCGCTGACCGAACCCAACGCAGCACTGGCGACCGATGCGGCGGGCTTATCTGCCGAAGAAGCGCGTGCGCGGCTGGCCAAATTTGGCCCGAACCTGTTCCGTGATCATCAGGAGCAGGCCTTATGGTTGCAGTTTCTCATTCGTTTCAAGAACCCTTTAATCATCCTGCTGCTCGGTGCCAGTGTCATTTCTGCCCTCACCGGCGAAATGACCAATTTTCTGATCATCACGGTGATGGTGCTGTTCAGCGTCACGCTCGATTTTGTCCAGGAGCATCGTGCCGGCAAGGCCGCTGCCAGCTTGCGCCAGTCGGTTTCGGTGCGCGCCCTGGTGATCCGCGATGGCAAACAAGTACCCATAGCGGTGACCGAAGTGGTGCCGGGTGACTTGGTGCTGCTATCGGCGGGCGACATGATCCCGGCCGACGGACGGGTATTGGAAGCGCGCGATTTTTTCGTCAAGCAAGCCTTATTGACCGGCGAACCCTATCCGGTAGAAAAACATCCCGGTGAGCTGGCCGCCAGCGCCAGCGATATCCAGGAAGCGTCCAATGCCGTCTTCATGGGCACCACCGTCATCAGTGGCAGCGCCAGAATCCGTATTGTCAACACGGGAGTCGGCACCGCCATCGGCGCCATCGCCGATACGCTTACCCACTTAGCACCGCCCAGTTCATTTGAAATTGGCACGCACCGCTTCGGCATGCTGATCATGCGCCTGACCATTTTGCTGGTGTTGTTTGTGCTATTCGTTAACGCATTGATGCACAAACCCTGGCTGGAATCTTTTATGTTTGCCGTGGCGCTGGCCGTCGGCCTGACGCCAGAGTTATTGCCGATGGTCGTGTCGGTGACTTTGTCGCGCGGTGCCATGCTGATGGCGAAGAAAAAAGTGATCGTAAAACGTCTGGCCTCGATCCAAAACCTGGGATCGATGGATGTGCTGTGTACCGACAAAACCGGCACCCTGACCGAAGCAAAAATCAAGCTGGAGCAACATGTCGATCCGCAAGGCCAGCCTAGCGAGCGGGTACTGGAACTGGCTTACCTGAACAGCTACTTCGAAACCGGTCTGAAAAGTCCGCTGGATGAAGCCATCCTCAATCACGAAAACATCGACGTCAGCAGCTGGAAGAAAATCGACGAAGTCCCGTTCGACTTTGAAAGGCGGCGCGTCTCCGTGCTGCTGGACCAAGGCGTTAAACGCATGCTCGTGGTAAAGGGGGCGCCCGAAGAGATTATCGGCCTGTGTACGCATTCCGAAGCGCAGGCGAATGCGGCTCCGCTGCTGCTAGATAAAGATGCCCTGGCGAAAATACATGAGGTCCATGTGGCGCTGGAAAAAGAAGGTTTCCGGGTATTGGGCATTGCCTGGCGCGATGTTCCTTTAGATCATCCGCATGCCGTCGTCGGCGACGAAACGGCGCTGGTGTTCGCCGGTTTTGCCGCCTTTCTTGATCCGCCCAAAGAGAGTGCAGGCACCGCTCTGGCGGCACTTAAGGACAGCGGCATCACGGTCAAGATCGTCACCGGCGACAGCGAACTGGTGACCCAGCATGTGTGCGTCCAACTCAAGCTTGAAGTCATCGGCGTACTCACTGGCAAAGAAATCGAGCAGATGGATGACTCGGCGCTACGCATCCGCGTTGAGAATACCAATCTGTTTTGCCGCGTCAATCCGGCGCAAAAGAACCGCGTCATCCTGGCCCTGAAAGCGCGTGGCCATGTGGTCGGTTATCTGGGCGATGGCGTCAACGACGCGCCTTCGCTGCATTCGGCCGATGTCGGCCTGTCGGTCGATTCGGCCGTCGACGTCGCCAAAGAAGCCGCCGACATGATCTTGCTCGATCACGATCTGCATGTGCTGCATGACGGTGTACTCGAAGGCCGCCGCACCTTTGGCAACATCATGAAGTACATCATGATGGGCACCAGTTCTAACTTCGGCAATATGTTCAGTATGGCCGGGGCGGCGCTGTTTCTGCCTTTCTTGCCGATGCTGCCGACGCAGATTTTGCTGAATAACTTTCTCTACGATTTTTCTGAAGTGCCGATCCCGCTCGATCAGGTCGACCCGGAAGAGCTGCGCCTGCCGCGCGTGCTGGATATGAGTTTCATCCGCAATTTCATGCTGGTGATCGGGCCGATCAGCTCGCTGTTCGACTTCCTTACTTTCTACGTCATGCTGAAGGTCTTGCAGGCCGATGAAAAATTGTTCCAGACCGGCTGGTTCGTCGAATCGCTGTGCACCCAGGTGCTGGTGATCTTCATCATCCGCACCCGTGGCAACCCGTTCAAGAGCCGCCCGCATCCCATACTGGCGGCCACCTCGATCGCCATCGCCGCCATCGGCGCGCTGTTGCCGTTTACGCCGCTGGGCAGTTATTTCGGCTTCACCCCGCCACCGGCCAAGTTCTACCTGATCCTGGCGGGGATGGTGGTGATTTACCTGTGCATGGTGCAACTGGCCAAGCGAGGTTTTTATCGCTGGTATGAAAAACGGGAACTTCTAAAAACCTAAGAAATTGAAGAAATAATGAACAGCAAAAAAATATCTTTGCGATTTCGGCTGATTTTTTTTAAAAGGCGAGATTTTTTACGTTATCAGACGAAAGTTCCCCTCTTTTTAGGGGATTTTTGCC